>JAZUPI010000022.1:0-36239 GCA_045605085.1 Acutalibacteraceae bacterium | reverse complement strand
TGTTTTTTATATTTTCTATATGTATTTTGGTACTATATATAATGTTATTATAATTGACATATAAAGCTATATATGATATAATTTTTGGGATTATAAACTTAAGCATTGGATGTGATTTTTTGGCTAACCCTTTAATAAGTGTTATTATGCCTGTGTACAATGTTGAAAAATACCTTGAGCAATCGGTAAAGAGTGTTTTAAATCAAACCTATGAAAACTTTGAGTTGATTTTGGTTGACGATAAAGCAACGGACAGTTCACCTGAAATGTGCGATAAGTTTGTTCAGTTGGACAAGCGCGTTCAGGTTATACACAAGCCACAAAATGAAGGTCTTGGGTTTGCAAGAAACACCGGTCTGGATGCTGCCAAAGGTCAATATATACTCTTTATTGACTCTGATGACTATATTGATGCTGAAACCCTAAGCAAGTCGACAAGCAATCTCACGGATACAACCGAGGTACTTGTTTACGGAATCAACCGATTCTATGAGAACAAAAATGGTGATGTAAAAAAACACGAGTTACTTTCACCTTTGAAGGCTTCCACCTCATCATCAACTGAAGTCGCAGACCTTTTTGTTTCTCTCAACAAAGCTAAGGTGTTCCCTTTTGCATGGAACAAGTTATATAAAACATCGTTTTTAAGAGAAATCGGTGCAAGATTTGAAAAAACAAAAACCATTGAAGATTTCTTGTTTAACATATATGTTTTTTCAAAAGCAACGAATATTAATGTTATTCCAGACGAGCTATATCACTACAGAAAACCTCAACACGAAACACTTGCCAGTGCATACAATCCTGATTTCTTCAACCTTTGCAAAAGAAAGTATTTATTAGAAAAAGAGTTTTTGGCTACTACCGGTTCAACAAAAGAAGAAAATCAGCAGATTGTTTACGCTTCATACGTAAAACACTTGTTTTCTTTCTTCATAAAAAACAAAAAATCAAATGCAAATCTTTCGTTTAAAGAACAGCTCAATCAAATGGAAGCAGCATTAAAAGATGAGCTCACTATTGAAGTTTTAAACAAATATATTCCTGATGAATTCATTTTGACTATTGTTTCAAAAATACTCAAAACCCAAAATACAACAATTTGTTATATTTTAACATGTATTGCAAGTTTTATTTTTTAAATATTAGATTAAGGTGATAGTGATGATTGAATTTTTCCGAAAGCAAAAAAATTTAATTGATTTCGCAAACTTTATTTTCTTGTGTTTCTTTGCTGTATACACAATTTTACGTGAAGTAATTCCGGTTAAACTCTATATAGGTAGCGGATTGTTATCAGCAGTTATTTTTGCAGGTTGCTTTGGGTTTATGTTCCTTAACTTCCTTTCTAACAGAAAGTATCTTAAGGTACCTAACGTTTTCTTGTTTGCAGCATTTATTGTTGTTATGGGCATTACAACACTCATCAACAAGGATTATTGCTTCTCCGATAACGTAAAAGCAATTCTCTGGATGCTTGTTTTCTTCTTCTACCTATACCCTACAGGCTACCATCTTATGTCAAGAAGGCCTAAGTACATCACAATATTATTCTCTGTAATCGTTGTTACACTTACTGCATTGATGCTTGTATCCCTTCTGATGTACATTTATGACGTAGATTACGACTTCTATAAAACAACGGGCGCATTTACTAACCAGGGATTCAGCAACAAGTACATTCGTCTTTGGGGTGTATTCCAGGAAGCTAACTATGGTGGAATATACTCTGCAGCAGGTATTCTTCTTTCTTTATACCTTTTCCTTAAAACAAAAAAAGTTTTCCCTCGTATATTACTTGCACTTGCAAGCTCCATGTTTATGTGCTTTATAGTGCTTTCAGGTTCAAGAACTACACAGCTTGTTACAATTGTAATCAGCGCGTGGATGGCATTCTATATTTCTTTCAGCAAAGCAAAAAAGTATAATGCAAAACAGGTTGCACTTTCTGTTATATCATGCCTGTTATCAGTTTTGATTTACGTTGGTGTTTTTGCTGCAGTTAAAAACGTCCTCCCCTACGTCAAGCTTGCCATAAGAAAAAATACAACATTCGAGGAGTACGAAAAAATTCACTTAAGCTACGACAACTGGTACAAAAACGGCGACGTTAATGTTCTAAGAGGTTATTATACAGATGATATAAATCCGTACGGCAAGAAATCTGATTCAACTGATGAGGCTACTTCAAACGAAAATACCACTACCCAAGAAGATAAGGTAACAGTTACCAAAAATCAAAATACAGAAGAACCAAAATCTCGCAGCAAGAAGTCCGATACAGCTATCAAGCCTACATCGAAAGCTAGAAACATTACAACAAAAACGAGTTACGATGAAAGCGTGCTTGATATACCAAAGCTTAAGAGTATATCGTGCACTGAAAAAGGCGTTGTTTTTTCATGGCACCCGGTTAACGGCGCTGAACGCTACGTTGTCTACCGCAGAATTTACAACTCCAAAGCGAAAGCCTGGGACGAATGGGAAGCTATTAATAGACACGTAAAAGCAACGTCTATAGTAGACGAAACCGTAGAATTCGGTAAATATTATATCTACACTGTAAAAGCAGCGTGTAAAACTGGATACAGTGCTTTTGATGAGTCAGGACTTAGGGTTCAGTTTCTTCCTCCACAGATGCCAGGCGATCCCAATGAAATTGTTGAGCTCGAACGTACAGACCTGGATAAACAAGACTTTTCAAACGGTAGATTAGAGCGTTGGGGCGATGCTATTGATATATTTAAATCTGCACCTATTTTCGGTGCTTCCCCACGAGGAATATTTGAGTTCGCACAAGTACACAATCCTGAAACAACAATGGCAAAATACAAGTACAGTATTTCAAATGTTTACCTTGAAATTCTTGTTGAAACCGGTATTATCGGTGCTCTTGTAATTCTTTTGATTATTGCTAAGACAGCACTTACAATTATTTTCAACACCTTCAAGAAGAGATACGACTCAAAGTTCCTTGTTCTCAGCAGTTTGGTACTTTTACTTGCAGGCGCAGCAGGCTTACAATCAGACCTTTTCTTTAACCTTACGTTTGGTGGTTTCACCTTCTGGCTACTTTTGGGTCTAATTAACAATATCGACACATTCTATGATTCGGTAAAAGGTGTAAAAAAATGACAAAGGTTTTAGTTTATGGCTTAAAGGACCCCATTGGCGGCGTTGAAAGAGTTATTTTTGAATACGTGCGTTGCATTATGAAAACGCACAACGATATTACATTTGACTTTATGTTTCACGCTGATTCTTTTTCATTGGAAAAGGATATAAAGGCAATAGGTTGTAACGTTGTATATCTCCCTTCACGCAAAGACGATTACAATGCATACAAAACAGCTTTATACAAATTATTTGACGACAATGATTATGGCGCTGTTTGGGGAAACTATTGTGGCTTAACAAATATTGACTTACTTAAGCTTGCCAAAAAACGTAATATTCCTGTAAGAATAGCTCACAGCCATGTAACAAAGCTATACTGGGGTAACCTTATCACAGCCCTTATTGGTCCGTTTTTACACAGCTTCAATAAAATTATCTTACCTCGCTTTGCTACAGATTACTGGGGTTGCTCAATTGAAGCAGGTAAATTCATGTTCCCAAAAGCAGTACACAACGAAATCCTTATGATAAACAATTCTGTGGATACAGACATTTTTTATCCGTCAGCAGAGTTAAGAGAGAACGTACGTAAAGATTTTGGTTTTGATGACGAAACTGTTGTTGTGGGTCACGTTGCAAGAATATGTGAAGCCAAAAACCAAGCGTTTTTGCTTAAGACCTTTACAGAAATTTTAAAATTTCAACCAAATGCAAAGCTTCTTTTTGTTGGTGACGGTGAGTTAAGAGAACAAATACACAGCGTTGCTGACGAGCTAAATTTAAAAGATAACGTTATTTTCACAGGTAAAAGAGATGACGTTTGCGCCCTGTTAAATGCAATGGATGTGTTCGTTTTACCATCTGTAGCAGAAGGCTTCGGAATATGTGTAATTGAAGCACAGGCATGTAACGTACCTTGCGTTTGCTCTGATATCGTCCCAACAGAAACTGATATTACAGGAACAACAAAATACGTTTCTCTTGATAAATCTGCTGAAGAATGGGCAAAAATTATTCTTGAGCAAGCAAAAATCAAGCTTTCAAATGGTAAAGAAAATGTTATCAACAACAATTTCGAGATATATACAGAAGCAAATAAAACTTATTTGAAATTAATGGGTAAACAATCATGAAAATAGGAATTCTGACATTTCCGGAAGCTATTAATTATGGCGCAACCTTGCAAGCAACTGCTTTAAGAAAGACTTTATTGGATCGTTCAGATGCATCCGTTGACTTTCTTTCTTACAAAAACGCTGCTATACAATCAACATCAAAGATTTTCGATTTCAAGGAAGCGTTTTCTTTGAAATACACAATTGCGCATTTATACAATCTTCCCGAGGCTGTCAAACGTGTAAACAACTTCAAAAAATTCTGGTCCACTCACCTTTCTTTCGGTACAACTGACGTTAACCAATACGACATTGTAATTACAGGTAGCGACCAGGTATGGAACTACACATTAACAAATAACGACTGGTTTTATTTCTTTGATTTCAAAAAAGAAGACACAAAAAAGGTTGCGTATGCAGCAAGCTTCGGTCTTTCAAAGGTTGATGACTCACTAAAAAATAAAATGACGGAGCTCTTCAACGACTTTGATTACTTATCAGTACGCGAAAAGACTGCTTCTTCAATAATCAAATCGCTTACAGGCAATGCACCTGCAGTGGTTCTGGACCCAACACTTCTTTTGAACAAGGATGAATGGAAGAAATATAGTGACCAGAGCTACACCAAAGCCGGTTACATATTTGTATACACTATCCATTACAGTGATAAGGTATGGGAATATGCCCACAAGCTTTCAGAAATGACAGGTCTTCCTGTTAAGACGATCAGTTATTCAAAGCTTCATAAGCAAAACGCAGACTATGACTTTACTGCCGGTCCCGACCGATGGTTAAGTTATATGATGAACGCTGACTATATTGTTACAAACTCATTCCATGGACTTGCCTTCTCAATCAACTTTGAAAAGAACTTTTTCTTTGATTTGCCGTCAGAGAAGTTAGGTGTTGGTTCAAGACTTTCAGACATAACAGAGCGTTATGCCCTTATGGACAGAAACATATCCGGTGAAGGTTTTGTTCCTACAACTGAAGTGCCTGATTTCACAACAGCAAAAAAGCGCTTAAAAGAAGACAGAAAGTTCTCTATAGAGTTTATTGACAGCTTTTTATAAGGATTAAAAACTTTTTAGCTGTTTACTGAAATTACTATGTGATTCTTAGGTGAGAAATTATGAGTTCTCGTAACGAAAATCTTATTAAAAATGTTATACTTTTTGCCATAGGTAACATTGGCTCAAAGCTTTTACAAATCATACTTGTTCCTCTTTACACACGTGTTATGACAAGTGCAGAGTACGGAACAGTAGACATTATGCAGGCAATTGTTTCGTTGCTTATACCTATATTCTCCTTCACCATTTACGAGGCAGTTTTCAGGTACGCAATGGAAAAGGACTACGACAAGAAAGCCGTCTTCTCAACAGGAATTATTGTTTGTGGAATTGGCGGAATTTTACTTTGTCTTTGTGGCTGTGTTGCAACATTATTTGTTGATAAGGTGTTTGTATGGTTAGTTGTTGCAAACACATTCTTCGGCTTTGTAAGAAGTATGCTTTCCCAGTACTCGAAAGCCGTTGACAAAACTGTTCTTTACACAATAGACAGTGTCCTTATTACGGTATGCGTTTTAATTCTTAACATTATATTTATTATTGTGTTTAAGTGGGGCATAAACGGATATATGCTTGGTTACATTCTTGCCAACCTTATTTCCTGCGTATTCCTTTATGCGTTCCTTGGTAAACACAGAAAATTCTCATTCAAATCAATTTCTAAACCTATAGTAAAAGAAATGATGAGATTTTCTATTCCACTTATACCCAACGGTGTATGTTGGTGGATTTCAAGCTTTATTGACCGTGTAATTGTTACGGGTGTTGAGGGTGAAGCAGCAAACGGTATTTACGCTGCCGGTCACAAAATACCCAGTTTACTTACTGTTGTTGTCACAATCTTCTTCCAGGCTTGGCAGATGTCTGCAAACCAGGAATTCAAGAAAAACGACATTGCTGACTTCTACACGGAAATACACGATCAGATATTCTCCGTAATAACACTTATATCATCATTTATTATTTTATTATGTAAGCCAATTACGTCAATTTTCCTTGGTGCCGAATATTACGATGCATGGAAGGTAATGCCCTTCTTATTGGTTTCAACAAGCTTCTTCTCGTTCGCGCAATTCCTTGGCTCAATTTATACTGCAAACAAGAAAACCACAATGGCGCTTGTAACAAACCTTATTGGTGTTTGTGTGAGCCTTACAGTTAACCTTCTTCTTGTTGCAGGCTTAAAAATCGGTATTGTAGGCTCTGCAATTGCTTCAATTTGTACGTACCTTGTACTTTGGTATTCACGTATAGTTACAACAAACAAAATTGTACCTATCAACTACAAAAAGAAAAAGATGATTCTTGCAGTAGCTATTCTTTTAGCTCAATCTATTGTTGTGACCCTGGGAATTAACGATATTATTACCTACGTGATTTCAGCAGCATCATTCGTTGCACTTCTCGGAATATTCTGTAAAGACATCATAGGACTTATTAAATTTGGTCTTGGTTTTGTTACCGGATTTTTAAACAAAGCAAAATAATATATATAACAACGAAAGCCTCACTAAGAAAAATCTTAGTGAGGCTTAATTTTTTATTTCTATTATCTTTTAGCTTTCAACTGTGCAAAAACCTTAACAAAATTACGTTTAATATAGGTTATTACCTGACTTTCAATATAAATAAGAACGGCTGAATTGAGCCTGTAAGGAATGAGCATAACCTTCATATATAATGAGTTTGGCTGTGTTCCGTTAAGGCTTTTCTTAACATTCGGATTTTTAAGCATTTGTTTAATTGTAGCTACTTTTTCTTTTGTTTTAAGCTTACAATCAGGGTTTGTAATGTTTTCGACGCAACCGATGAAGCGTTCAATATATCTACGAGCGAGCATTTCTTTTGCCCCGGCACTGTCAACGCCCCAATATTTATAAAGGTCAACAAGCCACTGATTTTCTTCCTCGCGCTTTTCGTACATATCCGGGCGATATTTCGCCGTTTCGCTCTCTGCCCTTGCTCGCATAAAGTGATAATATTTCTTGCTTGAAACTGCTACCCTTTCAACATCCTTAATTACGCTAAGGTTGAATGGGAAATCGTCCCAGAAAAGATTAGGAAAACGAAGTCCTTTTTCAAGGATATAGGATGAAAGATAAAGCTTGTTCCATGGGGTGTACAAAAGATTTTGGTCAAAAAGCCGATATGCATTTTCTCTGAAAGCCTGCTGAGACGTAAATACTGCATCTGCTACAAATTGTTCCTGAGAAACGTACTCTGTATCTGAATAATAGGTATCAATATAATAACCTGTAACGACGTACTGAGCGTTATTTTCTTCAGCAAGGTTATACATATCCTCAAGCATTGTAGTCTCCGCCCAGTCATCAGAGTCCATAAAATACATATACTTACCCTTTGCTAAAGGAATAGCAGCATTTCTTGCAGATGGTGCGCCTCCATTTTCTTTGTGAATAACAGTAATACGAGAATCGTTCTTGGCGTACTCATCGCAAATAATACCACTATTATCCTTAGTGCCGTCATCTACAATGAGAAATTCCCACTCTTTAAGTGTCTGTGCCTGGATACTTTCAATCGCCTTGCCTACAAACTTTTCCACGCCGTAAACAGGCATAATTACTGATATTTTAATATCATTAATCATATCATTTTCCCCTAAACGCTTTAAGCGAATACCTCGTCAACCTTATTAAGTGCTGACTCGATTACTTTATCCATATCGTAATACTTATACTCTGCAAGTCTGCCACCGAAAATTATATTTTCTTCAGTATCTGCAAGAGCTTTGTATTGTGAATAAAGATTTTGATTTTTAGCGTCATTAACAGGATAGTACGCTTCCATACCCTCCTGCCAATCAGACGGATACTCTTTTGTAATAACAGTCTTGTCCTGTGTACCGAACTCGAAGTGCTTGTGTTCAATTATACGTGTGTATGGTGTTTCTCTGTCTGTGTAATTCACGACAGCAACACCCTGATAGTTAGGTTTATCTATAACCTCGGTTTCAAACTTAAGGCTTCTGTACTCAAGCTTACCGAATTTATAATTGTAAAACAAATCTACAGTACCTGTGTAAAGGACTTTATCTGCAAGGGCGTTAAGGGTTTCTCTGTCTTCAATGTAATCAACACCAAGACGAACCTCAATGCCTTCAAGAAGCTTTTCAACAAGCACGTTATAGCCACCAATTGCAATACCCTGATACAAATCGTTGAAATAGTTGTTATCGTAAGTATAGCGAACAGGAAGACGTTTGATGATGAATGCAGGTAAATCCTTGCAATCTCTACCCCACTGCTTCTCGGTGTAGCCCTTGATGAGTTTGTTGTAAATATCCTCACCAACAAGGCTGATTGCCTGTTCTTCGAGGTTTTGTGGTTCCCCTGTTATCTTACTACGCTGTTCAGCAATTTTCTGTTGTGCCTCGTCAGGAGTGACAACACCCCAAAGCTTTGAAAAGGTGTTCATATTAAACGGAAGATTATAAATCTCCCCATTATAGTTTGCTACAGGTGAGTTTGTAAAACGATTGAATTCGCAAAGACCATTAACATAGTCCCACACCCTTTTGTTGCTTGTGTGAAAAATGTGTGCACCATATTTATGAACTGTGACACCTTCAACGGTTTCACAATAAACATTGCCACCAATGTGGTCACGTTTTTCAACAACAAGGCATTTTTTGCCACGTTTTGTTGCCTCGTGTGCAAACACTGCACCAAAAAGACCACTACCGACAATTAAATAATCATAATGAGCCATAAATCTTTCCTCAAATCAAAATTTGCGCATAATTCTACACATACTTTTGTCATCATATTGTACTACATTTTTTCTATAATGTCAATAAATCGAACTATTTTAACACATTACATTATGGTTACAATAACAGTGCTTTTGTAACTTGATAAATCGTCCCATGTGTGCTATATTCAAATCGTAAAACGAATTTGAAGGAGTGGGTCAGATGGAAGAAAACAAAAAATCAAAATTCTCCTTTTTTCTTATTGTTGTGCTTGTTATTTCACTTGCAATATCTTTTATTATGATAAACAGTCTGAAAAACCAGGTAAATAATTTAGAAAAAAACTTAAATCAACAAACAGAATTGATAAATTCACAGATTAATTCAATTTACGAAAACGTGGACAATAAGTTAAATAAACAAGTGAGCTTACTTTCAGAGTTTACGTACGAAAGTGGAAAATTCTATCCCGAAGACAAAACGGCAGAGCTTATAATTGAAATGGTACCCAAGGTTATTACAAATGACACATCCTTATACATAACCTTTGACGGAAAAGAAACTCCATGTATAAAAAACAAAAACAAATACACTGCTGTTATTACTGTTGATGCCTTTAAATACTACGATGAATCACCTGTACTGAACATAAAATCAGGAAGCGAAATACAAACAGAGGTTCTTGAAGATGTGTACGTTGAGTATTTATATACAAATCACTTAGGCTCACTTAACGCACACTCTACCCTCAATAGTGTATATAATAAATACAATATATCAAAGCCGGCAAACAATAAAACAATATCTTATAACGGCTCCGTATATTTTGATTATTGGAAAAATGCGGAAAATAATTCATTAAATACTATAAAAAAAGCATTTATAGCTATTGAAGTAAACAACAAAGAAGTAAAACGCTACGACGTGACCGATAAACTAGTTCTTAGCGAAGAAAATCTGATTGGAGACGTAAGCCTTACCGAAACGTTAAATGTAAAGCTTAATGATAGTATTGAGTTTTTCGCTATTGTAGAAGATTCATACGGCTTTATTCACAAATGTCTTGTTGATACGCATATTATATCCCAAAAAGATGAAAACTTCATTGAATTTTCTTCCGAAGAAATGATTTATGACAAAGACAACAACAAATTAAATTAACAAATAGAACATTAAAAGATAAGCACCGAAAGATTAAAAGATTAATCTTCGGTGCTTTTTTTATTTCTTATAAGTTTTCATTAATCTTATTGTCTGTACTGTCATATAAACAACCATAGCGCTTATTGCAGTAAGTATAACCGGTGGATTGTCTGAGCCGAGAATAAGATTCATTACGCCTGCAAGACCTAAATAAAGTCCTGTAGTCAAAACGAAGTGAATTATAGTGGATATAATTACCTTCTTTTTAGCTTTACCATTTTCGATTGCTATTCTTACAGGCAACACCGTAGCAAGTGCGCCAAGAACTGCTGCGATGACGTAATATGGTATTTCTATCCATTCAATATAGGTTTTATATGACAAATAAAATACAGGAATTGCGAGAATAATCGCAATAAATGGTAAAGCGAATGTTTTATCCGTCTTTTTTAAAAGAATAGCAAACCACACAACAAGAAGTACAAGAGGAATAATTATCGAAAGATATTCCACGTACACTTCGAACACATTTGGCTCGTCGACGTTAAATGGAACGTGGCGTGATGAAGCGTTGTATGGTGTCTGACCACCTTGCTTTGAAAGGCCGATAACCGTATCCTTAAGAGTACCTGCTAAGGCGTAATCCCAAGGCTCAAAATTAAGTGGCATTGCAGGACTTTCTTCAGAAAGAGTGAAATCGAAGTTTTCTGCATCCTTGAAAAGAGGGTCGGCAACTGTCGGGAAATGGATAAAGCCTTCGTCCTGAGCTTTTTTTAGAGAATACGTAAGTCTACCTGTATCGAAATATAAATCATCCCCCTCTGTAAGACTCCACATAAGGTTTCCGTTGTCGTAAAAATGTGATGGTGTCTGCATTTCGATATATATCGGAGCCTTATCTTTAGTAAGGAAAATATTGTTATAATACAGTGCAGTTGCGTGTGTTTCTCCCCTGTCAATGCCGGGACTTGCAAGACCTTCACCACTGAAAGCTGCAATGTTATTTCTTATAACGTTACCCTCTCCGTAGTGGACGTTGAAGCTTTGGTTACCGCAAGAATACACAAGATTCTTAAAAACCTGCATATATGATGAGCCTTCATCAAGGTATATACCCCATCCACCATAACCACCTTCGCCAGGGTCTGCTGCAACATTGTGAATGACATTTTCACTAAGAATTGTACCGGGTTGTTTACCAAGCATATAAATGCCACCCATATCGGAAAGCCAACCTTGACCAATGTTGTATATAAGATTCCGGCTAATGTTTATATTTTTCGTGGCGTGATATGCATAGCCCCAAACCCAGCCAACAGATATACCTGTATAGTAGCCATCGTGAATTTCGTTATTTACGATTTCTGCAGTATCACAGTATGTAATATGTACACCTATACCACAGAAAAACTTTCTTCCATATTTATAGATTTCATTGTTTTTTATTGTGATGTTAGATGTATAATCTGCTTCTTCAGGAAGGCAATTGTTACCACCTGCATATATAGCAGTAGCAGCAATTTCGTTGAAATAGCAATTTTCTACAGAAGCGTTCTTTACACCGTTTCTCATTTTAAGTGCAGTGCCACCTAAATGAGTAAACTCACAATTTTCAAAGTGAATATTCTCGGCATATTCAACTGTAACAACACCATCGACAAAGAGTGCTGCCTGAGGGAAATCTATATTATACTCCTCGTACCACGAGCCTGCGTGTATCCAATCTGCTTCAGGGTAAACCCAATCAGTACGGGTGAATCTTACGCCCTCAAAGGATATACCATTAACACCTTTAACATCAATAAGTTTATCAACGTTTGAGCCATATAGGATCAAATCTGCTGCCCTTTCGTTTTCAAACGGCACGTAGTAGAGTACTGCCGCTTCCCTATCCACATAGTACTCGCCCGGTTTATTAAGTGCTTCAAATACATTTTCGAAATAGTAACGGTCAATATCCCTGATATTCATTGCCGATGGTCTTGACATTGTTAGTTTGCCATTGTCTTTATCGATATTAGTTATACTTGCCATCTCATCGTGCCAATAGTGAAGGATACGAACATTTACATCCTCCGGATTCTTAAAATCAACTTTAACATCATTTTTATCGAAATAAAATGATTTCTGTCCGAGGCAATATTCCCATATTGCTGTTTCAGAATTCCACAAATCTTCTTCAGGGACCGTTCCTTTTACTGTGAAATAGCCTACTTCAGGATAGCGTGTAACAGAAAGTGTATTTGTATCACTAAAGAGTGATTTAAAATACCAATTTTCATTTGAAGTATCAAGCTTTTTAGTAAAAACTTTAACGCCGTTCACTTCACTTTCGGTAAAGCCCTTAATAGCTTTTGCACCTGAAAATTCAACCAACTGATTTTTGTACGCCTTGTAAGTGACATTTGGCATATCTGTTGAATCAAAGGTTAACATTCCATCAAACTCGTACGTACCACCTAAAAGATATACAACTGCTTGTTTTCCACTATCCTTATTCTTTTTGAGAATATTCTTAGCAGAAGCAAGTGATAATGGTGACTCAATTGTACCCTCTGCAGTATCAGTACCATTTGGTGAAACATACAAAACAATATCTGCGTTTCCAACTGCAAAAGCACTTATATTAAATGCAACAGTTGATAGCATCACTAAACAAATACACAAAAAAGCTGATAAAACTTTTTTCATAAAAAACACCTTACTTTATAATCAAATAGCTACATGGATTAAGCTTTACTTCACCCGATATAATGCTTTCGTTAATTAAATCATTATATTCTCTGTCAAGTATTACAGATTTAACTGCATCTGAAAAGTTCATTATGAAAACAATGTCACCACGTTTTCTTATAATTGCACCACACTCTGCTTGAAGATTTGTATCGGAACCAATGCAAATATCCTTTATAAGTTCACCACAGAAATCTGTTGCAAAATCATCATCATTTCTGAATGCAACGTAGTAAGCATTACCCTTTCCGTACTTATTTTTGGTAACAGATGGCATATCAGCATAGAAGTCCTGACGGTAGTTACCTAACACCTCAGCAGAATTCGAATGAATAATATCACAAACATGTACAACGTCATAGTCTTTGCCCTTGTACACAACAGAGTTTTTCACCCCCTCAGGTAATGAGTCTGTTTCTTCACACCAGATGCCGAAAACATCTTTGAGATTTTCTGCAGGAAAACCACCTAAAAAACAAAGATCGTTTTCGTCAACAAGGCAAGATAAGTATGTTGTTACAAAGTTACCACCATTTTTCACGTAAGACTCTATTTTGTCAATTGTGCCCGGTTTTAGCATATATAAGAATGGTGCTATTACTAAATCATACTTTGAGAAGTCTGCGTCCATTGGGATAATATCGACAGATATACCTTTTTTCCAGAATGGTGCATACCATTTAACGCATTCAGCATAGTAGTCTCTTTTAAGGTTGTTGAAGCCACAAAAATGCTTAACTGCCCAGCTGTTTTCCCAGTCATAGATAACGGCTACCCTGCTATTTGATTTTTCACCAACAACGTCGCTGAGCTTTTCCAGCTCTGCACCAAGCTGCGATACCTCTTTGAAAACACGTGTATTTTCGTGTCCACAATGGTCAACCACAGCACCATGATATTTCTCGTGTCCACCACGGCTTTTTCGCCACTGAAAATACTGTACACTATCAGCACCATGGGCTACCGCCTGAATAGCTGAAAGCGATTGTAAACGAGGACGAGGAAGCTTATTAACATCGTGCCAGTTGACAAGCGAGGTTGTACTTTCCATCATAAAGAATGGTTGACCATCTCGCATTGAACGGAAGGCGTCGTGCACAAAAGCAGTGTCACAGGCTTCAGCTTCATTTCTGCCCTTATCCCATGCAGGATAATTATCCCATGAAACCAAATCAAGATGCTTTGCAAATTTCTGGTAATCAATACCATCATACATCTTCATAAAGTTTGTTGTAATTGGAATATCAGGTGTAATTTCACGAAGAGGAGCTATTTCATTTTCAAAGAAAGAAATGTGGCTATCGGAAACAAAACGATTCCAACAAAGTTTCATTGCAGAAACATGGTTTTCGCCCCTGAATTTTGGTGAATTAATTTGTGACCAATCTGTCATTTTGTGACTCCAAAATCCATTCCACCATTTAAAATTCAATTCTTCTAAATCATTATGATAGTATTCCTTTAACCATTCTCTAAACGCATTCTGACAAAGGTCACAATGACACTCACCACAATATTCATTGGAAATATGCCACATTTTAACTGCAGGGTGATTTTTGTACCTTTGGGCAAGCTTTGTATTGATGTTACGTACCTTTTCACGATACACAGGTGAAGTAAGGCAATGGTTATGACGTACACCATACTCGTTTCTGATGCCAGTTTCCTCAACCCTTAAAACCTCAGGGTATTTTTTGGAAAGCCAGGCAGGTCTTGCACCCGAAGGTGTGGAAAGAATAACCGAAATGCCATTCTTATGTAATTTGTCTAATATGTTATCGAGAAATTCGAAGTTATACACACCCTCTTCAGGTTCTAGCATAGACCAAGAGAAAATGCCTACAGTTGCACTATTTATATGCGCAAGCTTCATAAGCCGCATATCCTCATCCCAAATTTCAGGTGTATTTATCCACTGGTCAGGGTTGTAGTCACCACCGTGAATTATATGGTCAAAAAAACTTTCTTTCATAATTATCTCCTTTAGGTAAACAATGACATTAACAATATTATACTTTATGTAAATTCACTTTTCAATACACTCAATCAATCTTGACACCCTGTTTTTTCAATGATAAAATACTTTTGGTGATTGAATGAAAAAGAGATTATTAGGTATTTTTTCTCTTCTCCTTGCAATTGTTACTCTCACGTCCTGTGACGGCTACAAAACTGCCAGAACGAAGAAAATTACCAATGAAATAACACAAACCCCCGTCATTCTTGAAAGTGTATTGACAGAACAGCCTGACTTTGTCGAATTTCTCAACGATTTTAAAAGCTCGTATGTAATTCCCGGTCTTTTAGAAGGTGTAATACCTCAAGGCTTTTGCTATGACGAAACAACAGGATATTTTTTAATAAGTGGTTATTATGAAAAAGAGAAATTCCCTTCAGTTATTATGGCAATCGACGCAAAAAATGGTGATTTCGTAGGTGCCTACCCACTAAAAACAACAAACGGTGCCGATTATCGCGGACACGCAGGTGGAATTGCAGCATCGCAAAACACTGTTTACCTTACCTCTGAAGGACAATGCTACACCTTTCCTTCAACACTTTTAAAAACGCTTGAAAATGGTGATACACTTCAATTTCAAAGCAAATTCAAGCTTAATACGGCAGGTTCATTTGCGTGTATTAACGCAAACACACTTTGGATTGGTAACTTCATTGAAAACAATGATAAAGTAAAAAACGACGTAAAAGACATTACCACACTGGAAAATGGCGAAACCTTTTACGCATATTGTGAAGGCTACGTGTTGGTTGACGGCTTACCAAGCATTAAACAAATCAACAGCGATTCTTCGGGATACGTCCCCGACTATGTTCTTGCTATTCCCGACCAGGTTCAAGGTATGGCATTCACAAAAACGAATAAGATTATTTTCAGTACAAGCTACGGCAGAAAAAACAACTCCAAGCTATATATATACGAAGATATTTTCATGAACGAAAAATCAGGCACTAAAATAATTGACGGTAAAGAGGTTGATCTGTACGCCTGTAGCAGTAAGTATTTAGAAAAAGAAATTGTTGCGCCACCAATGTCCGAAGGCATGGCAACAAACAACGACGGAATTCACCTTATTTTCGAATCAGGTGCCGAAAGGTACAGAAGTCGTAGGGGTAAACATCCTACAGATACAATATTTGTTTCTAATATTGAATAATATTACAAAGTAAAACGAGATTCATCATCCAGATGAATCTCGTTTTTACGTTGAAAATTAAATTTCTATGAATCGCTTAAGCTTGAAGGAGTAAACGTAGCGTTCCTCCACCTTATAACCCGTGCACCTTTCCAAAGCCTCGGCATAGAGCGAAAGCTGTGAAGAATACAGGTTTCTGTAAGAATCTTCATCTGTAACATTGTCGCTTTTGTAGTCGATTAAAACAGCTTTGTCATTCTCTATAAAAGCACAGTCAAGCTTACCTTGTATAACTATTTCTTCATCCTTAATGGCGTCGGAAACATTGTAATACAATTCCCCTGCTTTTTTTATAAACGCAAACTCATATTCCTTGAGAACTTCTTGTGAGCCGAGAAGTCTTTGACCTATGTGAGAATTCAAGAAAGCTTCAACGGAAGAAACATCCAAAACATTCAACTCTTTTTCAGTCATTAGACCTCTGTTCAAAAGCGAATGCTTTTCTTCATCAAGATTTATGAAAGCTTTCCTAAAGTCGCATAACTCAAAAAACTTATGAATAGCAGTACCTTTATCGGCACCTGTAAAGCTTTCGTTTAAAAATTGTGGTTTTTTCTTTGCAAAAAATCTTCTGTCCTTCTTATGATTGTCGATTAAAGAAGCGGTACGCTTTGCAAGTAAGCCTGAGCTGTCAAACTTATACTCATATAAAACTCTGTCTTTAAGCTCATTCAGTACTTCGTAGTTAACCTCTGCTTCCTTTTCATTTTCGTAATCATCCACACAACAACAATATTCAACGATAGGACTTACATCCATATTGTATGATGCTACACGATTCTCAGGGATTCTGATTTCACACAAATCACATACAATATCACAATCCTTATGCTGAGAAAAGCACGTCAGGAGCAGTTCTGACATTGATTTTGCTTTATATACTGCATATGGGTGCAATTTGCCTTGGGAATTGAAGCTAAGATAATTATTAAGTCTTATTTTTTTCTTCAAGCCATCACGGTTTTTAAAGCTACACACAAATGTTATATGCTCTTTTGCACGAGTCATTGCAACGTACAAAACTCGCAACTCTTCCGAAGCGCCACTGTAAAGGATATCTTTTTCCGTAGCAACAGCAGAAACAGTATTATAGGTAGTAAAATTTTTGTCGTCACGAATTTTCAAGCCGATACCTGTATCCCTTGAAATCTTCAAGGTTTTATATGCATCACTTCTATTGAATTCCGCAGAGCAATTTGCAACAATAACGTACGGAAATTCAAGACCTTTACTTTTATGTATTGACATAATTTGTACGCCCTCAGGTGATACGTTACCATTGTAGGATTTCATATGACCAGCATTAATTGCATTATCCAGGCTACGCACGAAAAGACCTAATCCGGTTCTGCCACTATCTGTAAATTTCTCTGCAAAGTCAATAAAGCCACGAATGTTTGCTTTGCGACGTACGCCCTCGTTACTTGCAAGATATATATTGAAAACATCAGTGTCTTTAACAACAAATCTCACAAACTCATCGATTGGATATGATGAAGAAATGTTTCTATAAAGACGTATTTTATCAAGGAAACGCCTTGCTTTAGGTGATTGTTCTGCATATTTCTCTAAGCATACGTATAAATCTGCCTTTGAGTCTACCATTCTGATTTCAGCAAGCTCGTCAGCACTGAAGCCAAAGACAGGTGAAAATAAAACAGAAACTAACGGAACGTCCATAAGTGGATTACTAACAACCTTAATAAGAGATACTAAAAATTGAATCTCTTTTGACTGGCTTACGTCACCATCAAGCACTGTATTTGATGGAATACCTACGTTTTTTAACGCTTCGGAATATATTGCTGCCTTGCTTTTAAGACTTCGTAACAAAATACAAATATCCGAGCTTTCAAGACTTCTTTCGCCCTGCTTTGTTTTTATTTTAATTCCTGATGAAAGAAGCTTCTTTATATATTCGGCAATTTGTTCTGCCTCAAGCTCGGTTGCTTCAGCTGAATTGAACTCTGAATAATCAAGACAAAGAAGCTCCACGTCAGGTGTGTCTTTCTTGCTGTAATCGGCACCGTAAACAAGTCTTTCCTTCTCGTTATAATCAATCTCACCTACAGCATCACTCATAACAGACTCAAAAATATGGTTCGTTACCTGTGTAATTCCCTCACGGCTACGGAAATTTCTGTCAAGTGTAATTTGCGACGCTTGTTTATTACCATTATATTCAGGCAGATTTCTTCTAAGCTTCATAAATAACTCGGGACTTGCTAAACGGAATTTATAGATACTCTGTTTAACATCACCAACACAATACAAGTTTTCACAATCTCGTGACAATGCTTCAAAAATTATGTTTTGAGCATGGTTAGTATCCTGATACTCGTCAATAAAAATTTCTTTATATTTGCTTTGCAGATTTTCGGCAATTGGTGTACGAGTCCAGGTGTCACCGGAAAAATTCACAAGTAAATCTATGCATTTATGAAGAATATCATCAAAAGAATATGCATTACGCTCAATCTTCATTGAATCAAGCTCTTTACCAAGCATTTTCACTGCCTGACAAAGCTTTTCGATCATAGGACGTAATAGGGCACAATCTTTTCTGTGCTCATCTTCAAGAGGTAAATCGAGCCCTGCTAAGACTTCAGCATCCTGCTTAAATGCAGAAAAAGCATCATTTGCAATACCTTTTACATAATTGTCAACCTTGGAATTAACAGCCTTAGGCGCAACAACAAGACCATCACGGATATAATTTACCATTCCGTTCCAGTTTTTGTCATCAACCATTTTTTTCAATTGCAGAAGTTTATCCCTACTAGCAGTAAAACGCTCAATAAAAACAGGATTAAATCCACCCGACTCCTCAAGCAATGCTATTGTACGCGCCAAACGTTTTGCATGAAAATCTGTAAGCAGACCAACGTCCTTGTAAATTATATCTGCCCATATAGTTTCGTTAGGTGTTTTGTCAGGCGAAAATGAATCTGCTATGCTATCAAGCCATATTTCAGGTGAGGGATACGAGCGTGAATACTTGTACAATTCACCTATAACCTCTGCTAGCTTCACATCATCTCTTTCACTAAGAAACATTGAGGTAAGGCTTATAAATGCTTCAGAATTTTCCTCGTAAAGTAAATCTATAACTCTGCTTATTGCCTCACTTGTCATTTCCGACAACTCTTTTTCGTCAAGCAAAGTGAAATCCACAGATACGTTTGCCTTATTGAAATTATCCTTTACTATTTTTGAGCAGAAAGAGTCTATGGTGCAAATATCAGCAAGTGGTAACAATGATATCTGGTCGCGTATGTGGTCAGAATGCTCTTTCACATATGAATCCTTAAGAGCTTTATGAATTCTTTCCTTCATTTCCCTTGCTGCAGCACGTGTAAAGGTAACAACAAGAATATCTGAAACGTCACAAGGATTTTCGGTGTCGGTAACAATGTTTTTTACACGCTCTGTCAAAACGGCAGTTTTACCTGAGCCTGCAGCAGCAGAAACAAGAATTTGCATACCACGTGCATCAATAGCGTTCTGCTGACTTGGTGTCCAATTAGTCTTGCTCATCATTGTCACCTCCCAATAAATCAATAGCATCCTTGTGGCTTAGGTTTATAATTTCGTTAATCTCATCACCATATTCATAGCCACAAACTGATTTATACGAACAATATTTACACATCTTCCCTTCATTGTTTGAACCTGCAGGAATGGCTGGAACAAGGCCTTTATGTAAAGAATTGCCCATATCTATAATTTTTCTATCTATCATAGACGATAGATTTGCAAAATCTTTTTGTGTGAACGTATTTCCTGTAAACTTCTCTTTTACGTCATCGTACCCTGCCGGGAAATATTTAGGTGAATCTATTGCACCCATACCCTTTAAAACAGAAAGACTTTCAAGCACCATTCCAGAAAGCTTACCAGAAACAATTTTCTGATTTTCTATTTCCTCTGCTTTTGGTGACCTTGTTTTCAAGTAATCTGCAATACCAATTCGTGACGGCAAATATAAAATGCCTGACGGAATAAAGTCACCATAAATTGACTTAGCATTCTTTTCAAGTGACATAAGATACAACGCCATCTGAATATTTATGCCACTGAACAATTCAGATAATTTAAACTCTTTTTTACCTGTTTTATAGTCAATTACACGCAAATATTTTATGCCGTCTTTTTCCATCATATCGATTCTGTCAACGGAGCCTTTAACAGAAACCTTTCCCTTTTCCAATTCAAGATCATATGACGGAATGGTATCACCACCAATTTCGACCTCAAAGCCACAAGGCTCAAACGCACCAACGGAGAATTCTTCTTTAAGTCTTGAAATTATAGCCATACAGGTTGTTACAAGATGGTTATAAAGGAAGATAAAGCGCTTTGATTTATCTTCGGTACCACCCATTTTTTCATTAATGTACCTTTCAAGTACAGTTTCTACGTCACAGCGCAAAAGGTCATCAGGTGTAGAAAGAAAATCACCTTTAGGATATTTTTGCAATATATATTCCATCACAAGATGTACGATAGTACCACTTTGTGCCGGGTCGAGCTCTGCAAGTCTTAAGGGCTCTGCCTTTAAGCCATAGCGCAGAAAATAGGAAAAAGGACAATTATAATACGCTTCTACCTTGCTTGCAGAAAGATATATATTTTCTTTAAATAATTTTTCTGAAATTGTCGGATCATTAAAACAGATATTTCTGTTACCTGCTACGTTTGACAATGCTTCGAGTCTGCCTTTATATTCCGGTTTGTTTTTAAAATATTCAAGCAAAGTAGCGTGTATTTCGTTTTTTTCGTTATAGTTTTTAGCGAATAACGAAAACGCACTATCGTCCGATTCTACAAACTCAAAGGGCTCTGCTTCAGCAGTTGAAATAACTATAACATCTTCTATAGAATCATTAACAACGTCAATAATCTCTGACGGAAAAAGCTCACCACCATCTGCATCTACTGTTTTATATGACAAATAAAGCTTTTGTGACGCAGCAGTAACTGCACAGTACCCTATAAAAAACTCTTCGTAGATGTTATCTTTATAAGGGGGACGTATTTCAAGACCAAGTTTTGTAAGAGTAGTTCTGTCTGCATCGGTTAAGACACCCTCTTTAACGGAAACAAGTGGAAACTCTTCCTTATTAACGCCGACAAGGAAAACCACCTTTAATTTTTCTGTACGGATTCTGTCTGCACTACCAACTTTAATTTCATCAAGTCCTTGTGGAATTTCACCAATTTCATCTGAATCAACAAGAACACAGAAAATATCAAACCATCTCTGTAGTGACATATATTTACCGTCACCCAAGGTTGCCATTTCATCTAAGATGCTGACAAGTACGTCCCAGCAAACAGACTGTCTTTCTGCTTCAACAGGGAAACCACTATCATTAAGTGATTCGTACAAATCATAAAGCTTGTCCTGAACACCGTGATTGTCAAGGAACTTGAATATTATTTCTGAAATTTCTTTTCCTGTTTTGTCCTCGCAATCCTTCTTTAATTTAAGAAGTGGTCCCACAACCTTTTGTCTTAATTCGTTTATTAAATCAAGTCTTTTCTTCGCGTCTTCATCTATTTCCCTGCCAAAACCATCAGGATGCATAGTAAAGCCGTTGCACCATTCAGAATAGTTAACGTTCCATATAAGTGCATATTTTTCAAGAATAGAAATTTCGGAAACAGACAAACCCGTTAAGCCTGA
Organism: Acutalibacteraceae bacterium; assembly: GCA_045605085.1. Classification (GTDB taxonomy): domain Bacteria; phylum Bacillota; class Clostridia; order Oscillospirales; family Acutalibacteraceae; genus DTU089. The sequence continues at coordinate 14,439 of JAZUPI010000022.1, read as the reverse complement.
TTTCAAATAATTGAAAATATACTCAGTAGATACACCTGAGGTTACGCAAGAAAGCAGTGACGCAACGTAAACAAACAATGCCTCATACTTAAGAGAGCGCGTGCTGTCATTGAAAACAGGTACACCAAGATTTTTGAGTTCATCAACAATTTCATTCTTGTACGTACCATTAACACGCTCAATTACAGCAATATCACGGCACCTGTACTCACCTGAGCGAAGAAGTTTTTTTATTGTTGCTGCAACGAATTTGCATTCGTCGTCTTTATCGACACACTTAGCAACCACAACACTGTTGTCTGTAGGGATTTTATCTGTAACATCTTCGGTAAATATATTTTTTTCCAACTGAAAAATATCCGAAGAAAAGGCAGTCTCAGATTGCTTGCACCAGGTTTCACTGACAGTGACGTTATTTTTAGCAGCAATTGTTCTTAAAGTTTTCTCGAACTCTCTTATGTAGTAAAAAGGTGTGTCTTTTCCTGAATTTACGTCTGTACACAGAGTAATATACACATCTTCGGCCTGAGAGATAATAATATTCAAGCATTCGATTTCCTGTTTAGAAAGGGCTCTGTACCCATCAAGAAAAACCGTTTTTCCTGCAAATATTTTATTTTCTGTTGCATATTCACAAAGCATATTTATTGCATCTGTATCGTCAAAATAGCTTTGAGAAACCAACGCATCGTATGCTTCATTAATCAAGAAAACGTCCTGCAATTTTTCTTTTAAAAAGCAGTCAGGTAAAAGCTGTGTTTTTTCGTATAATTCGTCACCTGTTATGTTGCAAAATTTAAGCTCCTTGCAAAATTCAACTAAAGGAATAAGCGAGGTTAACGTAGGCTTCAGCTTTGAATAAACGTTCAACCTACCCTCAAGTGCTGCAAGTGCATCACTCATAAGCACTGCCCTTACGCCACCTGTGACAATTTTTTTTGAACAATACGGTGTGTTTTTTAGCGTAGATGTGGCTAAACGACTAAAGCTTGATAATGTTATTTTTTTAAATCCCTGAGCACCAAAGGTTTTAAGCAAACTTCTCTCTGTTTCAAAAGAAAACTGCTCCGGAACAATTAAAAGAGGATTTGTAATATTTAATTTTTCGGATATAATATTGTGAAGATGATGGGTTTTTCCACTACCTGCTCGTCCTTTTATTAAATAAAGCATAAAAACCTCCAAGAATTTTTATATTTTTATTATACCATAAAAATCATCAAATTGAAAGATTGTTTCGTCGTTTCTATGACCTATAATTGGTACAAATAAATTGAATAAAAAAAATATTGACGCAAATAATAAAAACAGAAATTTAGTGAAAGGAGAATGTTTATGTTAGACAGAATCGCATTGATACTTGTAACTATTGGTGCTCTCAACTGGGGCGGTATCGGTCTTTTTAAATTTGACCTTGTTGCATGGTTATTCGGTGGTCAGGCAGCAATTTTATCGAGAATTGTTTACGTTCTTGTTGCGCTTGCAGGTATCTGGTGTATTTCACTGCTTTTCAGAGAAAACGAAATGATTGAAACAGTTACAAACGACAAAATTGAATAATATCTGCAAATTATAAAAAGCCTCACAATTTAAGTATTGTGAGGCTTAAAATTATATATTTTAATTATTTGTTGTTGTCGAGGCTTACAATTTTGTATGTCATAACGCCACGCGGTGCTTCAACTGTAACCTTGTCGCCAACCTTGTGACCTAAAAGCGCCCTACCAACAGGAGATTCATCAGAAATTTTGCCTTTTGTTGAATCCGCCTGAGCAAAACCTGTAATTGTATAAGTTTTTTCAACAGAGCCTTTTGCTGTACCCTTAATTGTTACAACGGAGCCAAGGTGAACTACTTCTGAGTTAACATTTTCCTCATCCATAATTGTTGCTCTCAAAAGCAATGCTTCAATATCGTTAATTTCAGCTTCAAGCTTTGCCTGTTCTGACTTAGCTTCGTCATATTCGCTATTTTCAGAAAGGTCACCAAAAGAACGAGCTACCTTAAGCTTTTCTGCAATATCTGAACGACCTGATTTAAGTACGCTGAGCTTTTCTTTAAGCTCCTCGTAACCTTCTTTTGTTAAAACAATATCCTGTGCCATGATAATATACATCCTCTCAAGAAATGATATTCTGCATTTAATTCCCAAATATTATAATAAATAAACAGGTAAAAGTCAAGCAGTATTGATACATTAATATGTTGATACATATTCAGCAGTATATTCTTTTATATGGGATATTTTCTAAAGCTGCACAAGCTAATTCCTTAGAAACACCTAAAGAAATAAGCCTATTCACACTATCATTAGGTCTAAAATATAACAGATCTGGACAAAGCTTTTCTGTTGTGTTTTTATAAGTAAAATCCACGCTCTTGTCCCCATTCAAGCTATTAAAATCAATAAAAATCATATCACCAGGAACATTTTCATTAACAAAAACGTTCAATCCATATTCTTTAAAACAAAACTCGACAAACCGATTAATTTCAATGTTAATATTGCCTTTAATAACAATGTTTTTACATTTTCGGGCAACCTCAATCCACTCGGAAGAAAATCTGAAATTGTCATCAAGCACACACAGAGAGGGACTTTCATAAAACCTAAGTTTTGAAGCCAGGGACGAAACAACAGCTCTTTTATAATACAGTTGTCCGTCGAAAAGATAATTGCAAATTTTCTTATTCACTTCTGCGTTTTTGGTATCAAGAACTAAGCCTTTATATCTATTCAATAGTGAAACAACCTCGCATTTTCCCAGGTCTTCTATGGATAAATTCACAACATTAAACACAACCTTCTCACAAACGAAGCTTGAAACATCTAAAGTATATGATTTTTGGATCTTTCCGAAAAAAGTTTTTTTCTTTTTTTCTTCCTTTAAATTTAAAATCAACATAAAAACACTCCCTTTTCCGATTATACGAAAAAGGGAGTAAAAATTTTGTCATAATCAGTCAGTTACAGAAATACTGTTACCACCCGGTGTATAACATGTGAGATAATTCATTGGATTAACCCAACTACCGTTAATCATAAGACCAAAGTGAAGATGAGCACCAAATGAGTAGCCTGTGTTACCTGCTTGTCCGATAACGTCCCCCTGCCTTACAGATTGACCAACACCAACAGTTATGTTAGAAAGGTGGGCATAATAAGTAACAACACCTTCACCGTGGTTAACAACAACATAGTTACCGTAGCCACCACCCCAGCCCCAGGATGCAACTTCAACTGTACCTGCTTTAACTGAGATAACGTCTGCACCGTGAGTACCTGCCCAACGACAAGTATCAATACCATTGTGACGTCTGCCCCATCTTTCTTTAAAGCTTGATGAAACGTACGCGTCGTCATAAGGCAACGGCCAAACCATATCGCCTGTAACACCTGAACCATAATGAGTGTTCTTCTCTACAAGCTTACTTTCAAGGTCAAGAATTGCTTCTTCGCGCATATCTATAGCAGCCTGATACTCTGCACTCTGAGCATTAAGCTTATTAACTATAGACATAACCTTATCGAGATCCTGCTGAATAAGCGCTTCAGCATCTTCAACAACCTTACGGGCATCTACCTGTTCCTGCTTCTTGCTCTCGTACTCGATTTTAGCTTCATCCAACTCTGCAATCTTGGTGTTAAGGCGTTTCTTAACATCCTCAATTTCTGCAAGCTTTTTGCCGATTTCAACAATGCTATCTTCAAGCTTCTTAATTATATTATTATCATTTTCGGCAATTCTTTGAAGGAGTTCAACTCTCTCAAGATATACCTGGAATTGAAAATCATCAGACGTAAGAATAAATTCAAGTGGTGTACTTGCACCGGACATATATGACGCCCTTATTCTTTCGCCTAAAAGCACGTAAGTATCTGCTTTTTCCTGCTCAAGCTGAATAACCTGCAAATCTAATGCATCTATCTGATCATTCAAAGCATTGATTTCTGTTTCAATACCCGAAATTTGCTCGTCTACCCTACGTATATCTGCATCAATCAACGCAATTTGATCGTTGTACAAATCTATCTGATGCTGTAAAGCATCAATTTTGCTTTGAAGTGTAGAAATCTGTCCGTCGTACTGAGCAGCCTCTTTGTCAAGGGCATCAATTTTTTCCTGGTTAGCAGCAATCTGCTCTTTAATGCTGTTTATCTGATTCTGATACTCCTGCTTTTCTGCATCTGTTAAAGCAAATGCACCAACTGAAAAAACTGAAAGCAAAGTAACAACAGCAAGTATAAAGCTAAAGATTTTTTTAGTTTTATATATCGTTTTCAACAACATTACTATGCTCCTTCAAATATTTGTTAAGTGAAATAATACTACCGAATGCACCAATGAATATGCCAACGAATGCAAACATACCCAACAACAAGTCGATGTGGTCAACAAAGTTAATTACACTGCCACCAAGCATAGACATAACGTCAGCAAGCCATATCGATGCAAGGCTGTATATACCATACTGAAGACCTAAGGCAAGTAACGCTGAGAACAAGCCAAGAAGAATACCCTCAACCATAAACGGCCAACGAACAAAGGAGTTTGTAGCACCAACAGCCTTCATAATGCTGATTTCGAGACGTCGGTTGAATATTGTAATACGGATTGTATTCGAAACAATAAACAATGAAACAAAGAAGAGAATTGCTATAATACCAACACTGATGTAGGTAACGGCATCTCTTATGCTTGAGATTTTACTTGCCAACTCGCTGTTTTCATGAATCTGGAGAACAGACGGAAGTTGTTTGATTTCGTTAACAGTTTCATCAAAGCGCTCTAAATCTGCAACTTTAACCTTGTATGCGTTAGGAAGAATTGTTGGTGAAAGACCATCAAGAAGCACTGCCTTATCACCATATGATTCCTTCTGACGCTCAAAAGCTTCTTCTCTTGAAACAAAAACGATATCTTTTTCAACGTTTTCCATATTAAGAAGCCGGACCTTAAGTGAATCTGTTTCCTGCTCTGTTGCTTCGTCCTTAATGTAAACCATAACAACATTCTGATCTTCTATCAAATCAAGAACTGAGTTTATGTTAAGGAAAATAAGTGTACCACTACCAACAATTATAAGACATGAAACAAGAACAACAATTGTAGCGAGGGAAAGCAACCTGTTAATCCAGATATTTCTGAAGCCTTCCCTTGTAAGATAAGCTAAGCTTGCACCCTTCATTATACGTTCGCCTCCTCACCATTAACCTCAGCAGAGGCATCATCGTCTAAAGTTACGTCAACTGCATAGTTCTGTACAAGGTAATTCAAGTCCTCGCCACCCTCTTCAAGGAAGTAAGACCCAACAGAATCTTCAGGTGTTTCGAACTTGTATGGCTCAACGTCAATGTGCGATGCATCTGGACAGTCAGATTCAATAACACCATTTTTGATAGTAATAACCCTGTGGTTAAAGGTTTTGACAAGGTGAAGGTCGTGAGTAACCATAATAACAGTTGTACCATCGGCATTGATATGATTTAAAAGATCAACAATTTCATATGACATTTTAGGGTCAACGTTACCTGTAGGCTCGTCAGCGATAATCATACTTGCATTGTTTGCTAAAGCACGTGCAAGTGCAACACGCTGTTGTTCACCACCGGAAAGCTGAGTTGGCTTTGAACGAGCCTTAGAGTTAAGACCAACAAGACCAAGAAGATAAGGAACGCGCTTTCTTATGGCATTTTCACGCGCACCTATAACGCGCATTGCGTAAGCAATATTATCGTAAACATTCATAGACTGAATAAGTCTGAAATCCTGGAAAACTATACCCATAGTTCTTCTGAAATACGGAATTTCGCGTTTTTTCATGCTATTGAGGTTGTAGCCGTTAATATTGATTGTACCACTTGTAGGAACCTCTTCACGCATAATAAGCTTAAGTAAAGTACTTTTACCCGCACCGGAAGAACCTACTATAAAAACAAACTCTCCTGTTTCAATTTCAAGATTAAAATTATTGAGAGCTTTGGTATTTGTGTCAGCGTAAACTTTAGTTACGTTTTCAAATTTTATCAAAATAAACACCCAATCTTAATTTAATTTATTTCTGAATATAATAATAGCACATTTAATTACAAAATGTAACCCTTTTGTAATAAAAATGTGCTAATAAATTTAATATTTACTTTTTATTAATATTTAACCGGATTAGCATCAAGATACTTCTTAACCATAAGAGCTACTTTAAATACAATAGCGTCGTCAAACTCTCTTAAATCAAGACCTGTAAGCTTTTTAATCTTTTCAAGACGATACACAAGAGTATTTCTGTGAACGAAAAGCTTTCTTGAGGTTTCGGAAACATTAAGATTGTTTTCGAAGAAACGCTGAATTGTGAAAAGAGTTTCCTGGTCGAGTGTTTCAATTGAACCAACCTTAAAGATTTCTTTAAGGAACATTTCGCAAAGAGTAATTGGAAGCTGATAGATGAGACGAGCAATACCTAAATGGTCATAGCTAACAATATTGCGCTCTGTATCAAACACCTTACCAACCTCAAGTGCAACCTGAGCTTCCTTGAATGAGCGTGCAAGGTCTTTAACGCCAACAATCGGAGTACCGATACCAACAAGTGAATGTGTATAGAACTCTGATGAAAGTGAGTCGGAAATTGAACGAGCAAGCTTTTCAAGATCTTTGCTGTCTATATCTGACTTAACCTCTTTAACAAGAGCAATGTCTGATTCGCTGATATTAATAACAAAATCTTTGGACTTGTCCGGGAAGAGATTCTGAATAACATCGTAAACAGAAACGTCATTCTTTTCAGTAAGTCTTATAAGAAGAACAACCCTTGATGCTTCGTTATTGAAATGAAGCTCACGAGCCTTGAGATAAATATCGCCAGGAAGAATGTTATCGAGAATAATGTTCTTGATAAAATTACTTCTGTCATACTTCTCGTCGTAGAACTGCTTAATACTTGAAAGAGAAACGCCAAGAACACCAATGTAATTCTGTGCTGCACCATCTTCACCTTCAACAAAAACAGCGTACTCAGGATGCATATGTGTACCAAATGATTGATATAAGTAACCTTCATTTGCTACAGGAGTTGCAGAAGAAAAAATAGAAACAAGATTACTTGTTCTGATCTCCCCGATTCTGCCAAGATCGCTACATGCGATCACGGCACCGGATTCATCTATAACACCTATTGTTCTGTCAACGACGTCCTTCATTTGATGAATTACGCCTTGAAATAATCTATTGGACATATTATGACCTCCGAATATTTAACAAATTGACTATTAAACTGTTATACATAATACACAACATTACAGGTTTTTGCAAGTGCTTTTTTTATATTTTTCAAAATTTTTTATGCAAAATGTTACTTTTTCGACAAATTTTATTGGTTTATATGCAAAAAACACAAACTTTTTTTCGTTAGAATTTTTCGTCATTTTTAACAATAGCTTTCAGCTCATTGTCAGTAATAAGCCTTGCTTCACCTTCTTTTAGTGAATTATCAAGAGGTAAACCACCTATTGCCACGCGTTTTAACTCAACAACTTCAGCACCATATGACAAAAACATTCTCTTTACCTGATGGTATTTTCCTTCTTTGATTACAACCTTATAGACAGGCTTGTCCCCTGTTTCAAGTTTTTCAAGAACAGCAGAAAGTAAAACAGTTCCATCCGCAAGAACAATGCCATTCCAAAAGCCTTTTTTAGCTTCCTCATAGTTTACATCGTTTGAAAGCATTGCTATATATGTTTTTGTCACATGATTTGTAGGTGAAAGTATTTTGTGAGCAAAATCTCCGTCATCAGTAATAAGACAAAAACCCACTGTATCTTTATCCAACCTGCCTGCAGGAAAAAGATTTTTTCTTTTAAGCTCATCAGGTAAAATATCAACAACTGTTTTGTCCCTTTTGTCGTTGGATGCACTGACAACTCCTTTGGGTTTATTAAGCATTATATATGTAAACTTCGTTTGAAAAAGTTTTTGACCATTAACGCAAATCTCGTCACTGTAGCTTGCTTTTGTTGCGCTGTCGTTAACGACAACGCCATTAAGTGATATCTCACCTCGTTTAACCATAAGCTTAACCTCGCTTCTCGAGACAAGCCCCTGTGATGCTATAATTTTGTCAATTCTTTCTTTTTTCTCCATAACTTATTCCTTTACAAATCCGTGCATAAAGCCATCAAGTTTGACTGAACACACGTCACCACCGATAACTTTACCGTTATATACTAAAATGTTTGTTTTTATGTACTCTTCGTTTTCGTATCCCGGATAATTGAGTATGGTAAACGTCCAGCTTTTCACTCGTTCACCTGAAAACTCGGTCAAATCATACCCTTGAGCAATTTGAAGTTGATTATATTTATTGTACACATCGTCAAATTCTGAAGGAATTATTACTTCCCTGATTTCGTCGGGTTCGGTCTTCACTTCCCAACCAAAGTCAGAAATAAAACGAAGTATCTGGTTGATATCCGATGCATTGTTATTGACTAAAAGTTCTGTGTTTTGTGGTTTTGGTGTGTTGCACTTCATAAGCACAACAAAAGCAGTTACAAAAACTACAGCTACACACACAACAGGTATTAAAATTTTTTTGATTTTTTTTGAGGATAAGGAAACTACAAACATAACATAACTCCTTTGTAAACATCTTTTCACAAAAGGATATGCTTAACAAAGGAGTTTAATTCTTAAAATCAGATGTAAATATTGAACATATTGAGATAAGCGTTAAAAATGCCTTCACCTACAAAAGCACATATTGCCGATGCCATTGCAAGGAAAGGTCCAAATGGAATAACACCCTTCATCTCTTCCTTTGCTATGATTTTTCTGCCAATTGAGAAAAGAACACCCAACAATGCACTCATAAAAAGTGAAATTATAACAGCCTTCCAACCAAGCACAAAGCCAACAGCTGCCATAAGCTTGATGTCTCCACCACCCATTGCTCTGCCCTGAGTAATAAGAGCTATAAGGAAAAACAATCCGGAAACTGTAAAGAAGCCAATAATCTTTGAAATTATCCAGGATTTTGTAAATTCACCTGTAAGAAGTGCATCACCCACAATAAACAAGCCACCTACGAAAATTGCTATCCACATAGAGTCAGGAATTATCTGATGCTTAAAATCTATCCAGGAAACAACGATTAGTGCTGACATTACTATCATATAACCGGCAAGCTTTAACGTAAGCCCTTCAATTGCATTACCACCACAAAGAAACAGATATGTAAGAACGTACGCTGCACCATTAAGGGCTTCAACTATTGGATATTGTTTAGAAATAGGTGCTTTACAATACCTGCATTTGCCACCTAAAAAGATCCAGCTGAAAAGTGGAAAAAGGTCCTTCCAATTAAGCTGGTGATTACAATTAGGACAAATGGAGTTACCCCTTTTAAAATCCATACCAATAGGTAATCTATAAATAAGCACGTTAAGAAAGCTACCTATTACAGCACCGAAAACAAAGACTATTGTAGCAATATATGCAGTTAAGAAAACCATGTTATGCACCCCTTGTAACTAATAAATTAATTATATATTCAATCAACATCAAAGTCAACAAATATTACTGCTTCTTTTTGTGTAAAAAAAATATATATTTATATTGTAATTTTTTTCACATTATGGTATATTATCTCTGTATTATAACCTAAGGAGGAGCTTTTTCTATGAAAAAGACAAGCAAACGATTAATATCTTTCGTACTTGCAGTGGTTCTTACACTTTCTGTAGGTGTGGTTGGTATTACAAGTTTAAACGCAAACGCATCAGAAGTTCTTAATGCAGGTAGCATTGAAGAAGCTATCGACATGATGAATAAATCTTATGACTTTTTCTCAAAGTCATCAGGTACTATTTCATCAGGTAAAAAAGATAGCAAGGTTTACCCAACAATCATTATTCCGGGTATCAGCCAGTCAATTTCTTACCTTGCAGACGAAGATGGTTACCCTGCATACAATGCAAACGGCGAAGAGCTTTCAGGTGGTCTTTTAATTCTCGACTCATCTACTATTGTTCCTACAGTTGCAAACGGACTTGCAGCACCTCTTTCAAGAGCTTTAATCAATCAGAATGACAAAGACAAAGCACTTCAGAAAGCAGTTAAGAAAACTGTTAAAGAAATCTTCTCAATTCAGTCTTCTGACAAAAATGGTAATCCTGTTAACAATCTTAAAACAGTATCTTACAAGACATCTGTTGCAAAGATGAGCCAGGATGATAGAGATTATTTCTACAGAATGATTCCTATGAACACACTTACCAAGGATATTGTTGACGTTACAACAGGTAAGGTTTCATCAAAGGCAATCCTCAATGACGACAGTCTTTACTTATACGCATTCCCTCTTATCGGTGACCCACTTGAATCAGCAAGAGGTCTTAACGACTACATTCAGTTCGTTAAGAAACAGCAGAAGGTTGACAAGGTTAACATTGTTACAATTTCTCTTGGTGGTACAATCCTTACAGCTTATATGGATTTATACAAGAGCACAGGCTACAAGGACATCAACAGAATTGTAAACGTTGTTTCTTGCTTACAGGGTACAGACGTTATGGGTGACTTCTTCCTTAGAAAATTCAAGATCAATGATCCTGAGCACCCTGAATATGAAGAATTCTTCTTCAACGACTTCCTCCCTATGGTAATGCAGTCAAACGCTGATTCAGCAGCATTAGGTTACATTATCAATGTTGCACTTAAGATTATGCCTAAAGAGGTTGTTTACTCTATCCTTACAGGTGCTGTAGACGGTATTGTTGAAGCTCTTTTACACAACTGTCCTCAGTTCTGGGCAATGATTCCTACAGACCGTTACGACGAAGTTAAGGCTAAATACAAAGAAATCTGGACAGACCCATCATATAAGGTTCTTGCTAAGAAGCTTGACAGATTCCAGACAGCAAGAGTTAACCTCACTAAAAACCTTAAGGCATTTGCTTCAAAGGGCAAGCTCGTTCACAACGTTGCGTGTTACGACCTCAGCTACGCAGAGCAGGATTACAACTTCTTCGGCGCTATGAGATCTTCAGACGTTACAAACAGTGATGGTATTATCGATATCGACTCAACAACACTTGGCACAACATACGCAAAGGCTGGTTCAGTTCTTCCTGATGAAATCGTATTTGACGACAGCAGAATCATATCCCCTGACGGAAGCATCGATGCATCAACTTGTGCATTCCCAAAAACAACATGGTTCTTCCATGGTCAGTACCACGAGGTTGGTAGAAACGACGTTGTCATTTCTCTTATTGGTAGACTTATTACCGGTCAGATTAAATCTGTTGACGACAGTGAAGACTTCCCTCAGTTCAATGGTAACCGTAACACAAGAAACATCCGTCGTTGGAGACTTGAAGATGCAGAAGCATTAATCAAGAACTACAAGAATGGTACTACAGTTGACATTGAAGGCAAAACATTAAAATGTTCAAAGGCAGATATGGATGAACTCAAGGCTGCTTACAAAGAATGTCTTGCACTTCTCAATGATACTGCATTCTGTGAGCCAACAGCTGCAGATGCTGCAACAAAGCGTATTGAAGACGCTATTTACAGAGTTGGTCATAACGGTGAACTTCCTGAGGAAGATAACTCAATGGACGTTCTTTTAACAGCTCTTGCAGGAACACTCGAAGACGTTGTTACCGCAATATTCGGCCATGGATACGGCTTCTCCGAAATCGCAACAAAAGGTATTATTGCCAAGAAATAAGTAGGTTGTTATAACTTGCACTAATTGCTTTAATATGATATAATTTCACTCCCGAAGGAATTCGGGAGTGATTTTTTCAGGAGTAAATATGAACATATACTTTTACACTTTAGGTTGCAAGGTTAATCAATATGAAACCCAGGAAATGATTGAGCTTTTTGAACGCAATAATCATACTATTATATATACACCTTCTGAAGCAGACGTTATGGTTATTAATTCATGCACTGTTACGTCAGAAAGTGTACGCAAAACAAGACAGACTATAAGAAGGTTAAAAAAACAAAAACCTGATTGCATTACAATACTGACCGGCTGTGCTTCACAAGCTGAGCCTCATATAATTAACGACTTACCTGAGGTTGATATTTTGCTTGGAAACAAAAGCAACAGTAAAATAGTTGACGCTCTTAATAAATATCAAGAAACACAAAAACGTGTTAATATGTATGAAGAGCATAAAACCGGTGATAAATTAATAAGCACGGGTATCAATAGATTCGATGGCCACACACGCGCATTTTTAAAAATACAAGATGGCTGCGACAGATTTTGTAGTTATTGCCTTATTCCAACAGCAAGAGGTCGTTCAAGGTCCAAACCACTTAAAGCAATTGATAATGAGCTTAAATGCCTTGCAGAAAACGGCTATAAAGAGATTGTATTTGTAGGTATAAATTTATCAGACTATGGCAAAAACACACCTTATACCCTCCCTGATGCCTTGCTTCTTGCAGAAAAATACGACGGTATCAAAAGAGTACGTTTAGGCTCGTTGGAGCCCGACCACATAACAGACAAAATGATTGAAGATCTTTCAAAGGTTAAAAAGCTTTGCCCACAATTCCACATATCAGTTCAAAGCGGATGTGACAACGTACTAAAGAAAATGAATAGACACTATACTGCAAACGAATACGAAGCGCTTGCAAAGAAATTAAGGAAAACCTTCACAGATGCTACCATTACAACAGACGTTTTAGTTGGCTTTCCTACTGAAACAGAGGAAGACTTTATTACAACACTTGAATTCTGTAAAAGAGTTGGTTTTGAAAAAGCACACGTTTTCCCCTACTCTGTAAGAGAAAATACTGTTGCCGCAAGAATGGAGCAGCTTACTAACGCTGTAAAAGATGACAGAGCAGCACGTCTTACAATGGTTACAGATGAAATACGTGATGATTTTTTAAAGAAGCAAATCGGAAAAACTGTATCAGTACTTTTTGAAGTACACAAAAATGGTTTTAACGAAGGCTACACCGAAAACTACACACCTGTTAAAGTTTATGGCGATTGTGACTTGCACGAAAAAATATTAAGTGTTAAACTTACAGGCGTAGAAAATGATTTTTGTTTAGGAGAAATAGAATAATATGGAATTTGATAAATTAATTACAGAAAGATTTTCCGTAAGAAGCTTCAAGCAGGAACATTTACCACAAAGCGTTATTGATAAAATTCTTAAAGCAGGACACGTTGCACCTACTGGTTGTAACTTTCAGCCACAAAAAATTCTTGTGCTTAATACAGATAAATCAATTGAGAAATTAAAGAATTGTACAAAGTGTCATTTTAACGCGCCAACTGCTATGCTTGTGTGTCACAATAAAGATGAAAGCTGGAAGCGTGTATATGATGGCGCCCTATCCTCACCTGTTGATGCAGTAATTGTAACAACACATATGATGCTCTGTGCACAAAACGAAGGTGTTGGTAGCTGTTGGGTAATGCACTTTAACCCTGAGGCAATGAGAAACACCTTCAACATACCTAAAAATGTTGAGCCTGTTGCATTACTTGTGATGGGTTACCCCGCAGACGACGCAAAACCACTTGATATGCATTCTACCTACAGAGATATGAATGAAACTGTGTTTTATGATAGTTTTTAATTGAAAGATATACAAAGAACCGAGATACACAAATTATTGTGTATCTCGGTTCTAATTTCGATTTTAGTTACCAATTTGAATCTCCAGGTATCCATATCGGTTCATTATTTTTACTTAAATCATACCTATAGATTGTTGCTCCGACGTCAGCAGAATCAACGTATATATCATTTGTATCAGCTATAAATTTAATTCCTTTAAAATCCCAACATCGCCAACTCTCTTCGCAATCAAAAACCACTTCTCCGTTAGGATCCTCTATATAAAACGTCAAGAAATCCATATCACCATCCTCAAAAATTTCGGTTTTTATAGTATACTGACCGTTTGAAATGGTTTCCTCTTCCATTTTTGGTGGTGTGATATACCAAAAGAAAAAAGCAACAAACAATAAAGCTACAGCTACAAATACAGACGTAATACCAAAGATTATTTTGTGGCTTCGTTTCATTGGTGCATCCCCCATTTTTTAAGATTTGGTTACAAGGAAAGTATATCATAGATATGTCAGAAATGCAAATCTACAAAAACAAAGAAGCATCCCCTTTGGGATACTTCTTTGTTTGGCAGGGATGGCGAGGTTCGCCCGAAATGCTTCTGCGCATTTCGGCACGCACACGGGCACCGAAACAGTCCCCCGGACTGTTTCTATTGCTCTGCAATTGGCCCTTTTCGAACCTCGTACAACATACACAAAAACAAAGAAGCATCCCCTTTGGGATACTTCTTTGTTTGGCAGGGATGGCGAGGTTCGCCCGAAATGCTTCTGCGCATTTCGGCACGCACACGGGCACCGAAACAGTCCCCCGGA
>JAZUPI010000021.1:0-80892 GCA_045605085.1 Acutalibacteraceae bacterium | reverse complement strand
CTACAGACTTTGGCTCCATATTAAGCCTACCACCTATTTCTGCATAGCTCATACCACTTGCTCTTAAGAAAACAACGGTTTTTTCAAGCTCAGACAAGCACACCTCGCATTGACTTAAAACTTCACTTAATTTTTCACCATCTATTATACGGTTAAGTGGATCTTCATCAGTTTGCACGTCAAGAAGTGACTCAATGTCATTGTCCACAGGTAAATCGTTCGAAAGACCACCTGCGGCAGAATTCATACTGTTACGCATACAAACAGATGCATATGATTTAAAAGAAACACCTTTAGAGGAATTGAAGGTTCTTACAGCATTAAGGAAGCCGAACATACCCTCTTGAATAAAATCCTCTGAATCTAAATATGAAGAATTGGTTCTTTTGATTTTAATTCTAAGATAACGGGCTGCTAAGGTGTTAAACGCAACCTCATCACCTTTTTGTGCTGATAAAGCAAGCTGGTCGTCAGTAAGATTCACGTAATCTGACTGCTTTGCACCGACCAAAATATCACCCCAAAAACAAATTTACCTATTCTTAAATATCATGTTATCACATTTTTGTTAAAATGTCAAATATTTTTTGACATTTACATTGTTTTTTTGTACAAAATACAGAATATTGCCATAAAACACAAAAAACGACGTCTTTTTCGCACTAATTTAAGACGCCGTTTTTATTTTTTCATATTCTGTATATATAATTTTGTCTACCTTATACCAACGACCCTTGATTTTCATACACCAAAAATCGTTATATATGCTTCTGTACTCACCTTTTTCGCCACGTGCAGTAACCTCAACGTTAAGAACATCTACTCTTGATGGCAATTTAATATACGTAAAATTGCTTTCAAGCATTTTTTTAAAAGAGCCTAATTCCTCTTCGGTTAAAGTATATGACGAATTAACGGTATAACTAAGCTTGTAGTCTTCCCCACACTTGCTTTTATAAAACTCATTGCTTTCAGTCATTGGTAAAACGATGTTTTTGAAGGTTTCATCGTCACCGTAGTAGCGATTTTCTTTTTTGTACTCCTTTATACCTTCGTCATAAAGTGAGTAATAAAGCTTATCATCCTGTGATTGAATTGATTTTGTAAAATTCTTTATTACTTTTTCGGGTTTTGAGCCTGTTACCGTTGCAGTAAAAATAGCAACCACAGTAAGAATTGTGGCAAAAATCATTAAGCCACCAACAAGAGCTTTAAAAGAAAAGTTAAACTTGATTTTCTGTTTTTTCACAAAAGCAGAGGGATGCTTTTTTTTACTCGAGTCTAACTTCGCACCACAGTAAGCGCAGTTAACGAAGTTCTCAGGACTTTGCTTATGACACTTGGGACAGTACAAAGTTACACCTCTTTTCAATAAAAAGCCGTAGAAAGAGCGATCTTTCTACGGCTTATGAATTACAGTTTATACCGTAACGTTTTAATTATTCAGCTACTTCCTCTGCTGGAGCTTCTTCCACAGCTTCTTCCGCAGCTTCTTCAGCTGCCTCTTCTGCTGGAGCTTCTTCAGGAAGAAGTGCACGGATTGAAAGGCTAACTCTCTTTCTTTCCTCGTCAACTTCAGTAATCTTAACAGTTACCTTTTCACCAATTTTAAGTACGTCTGCAGGCTTTGCAACGTGCTTGTTTGCAATCTGTGAAATGTGGATAAGACCATCAATGCCTGAAATAATGTGTGCAAATGCACCGAAGTCTGTGAAGTTTGCGATTTCAACTTCAACTTCGTCGCCTACTGCATACTTGCTCTTAAAGATTTCCCATGGGTTGTCTTCAAGCTTCTTGTAGCCGAGTGCGATCTGCTTCTTTTCTGGGTTAAGAGATTTAATAGTAACCTCAACCTCGTCGCCAACGTTAACAACTTCTGATGGATCTTTGATTCTGCTCCATGAAAGTTCAGAAACGTGAATCATACCATCAACGCCACCGATGTCAACAAAAGCACCGAACTTCATAAGAGATTTAACTACACCCTTACGAACTTCACCCTCCTGAGCCTCTGCCCAGAATTTTGCTTCTGCTTCTTTTCTTTCATCCTTAAGAACTGCACGGATTGAACCAACAGCTCTTCTTCTCTGCTTGTTAACCTCAATAACTTTAAACTTAACTGTCTTCTTAAGAAGATCTTCAAGCTTATCGTTACGGCTTGCTGTTGCAAGAGATGCAGGAATGAAAAGACGTGCATTGTTTGCTACAACGATTACGCCACCACGGATTACTTCTGTAACAACGCCTTCAAGAACGGTATCTGTTCCTTCTGCGTTTACAATTTCATCCCATGCTGCGATGGCATCATAACGTTTTTTGGAAAGCATTGTAACGCCTTCCTGATCGTTTGTTTTCATGATGATAAGGTTAAGAGTGTCGCCAATCTTGAGTTCAGCTTTTGGATCTGCACTAGGGTCATTGCTATATTCACTATATGGGATATAGCCTGTCTGCTTCCTGCCGATATCAACCTGTATCTCTGTTGGAGAAATACTCAATACTGTACCAACAACCTTCTGGTCGCTGTTCATATTATTGAGAGATTCCTCTAAAGCAGCTGCAAAATCAAAATCTTCAGCTGATGCAGAGTCAAGCACTCTTTCCTCCTCAATCATATTGTTTTCCTTGAGAATTTCGGACATGGTTTCAAGTACCTCCTTTATAATACCGGCGGGAGTAGATGCACCCGCAGTAAGACCGACTGAGCTGAAACCGTCGAGCTTGATACCACTTAACTCTTTTGCAGTTTCAACGAGAAAGGACGGGCAATTATTCTCGCAAACACTTAAAAGCTTTCGTGTGTTTGACGAGTGTCTGCCACCCACTATGACCATTGCGTCACAGGTGCGTGACAAGGCCGCTGCCTCGTTTTGCCTTTCTTCGGTCGCACTACATATTGTATCAAATATTTTTATATTTGTACATAGTAATTTTGCTTTTTTTACGTTTTTTTTCCATTCTTTTACGCTAAAAGTGGTCTGTGAAACAAAAATAACAGGCTTTTGGCATAAATGTGGATTTTTTTCTAACAATTCGTCGAGCTCTTCCACGTTGCCAACCACGTAACTTTCGCCTTTTGCACAGCTTTTTATAGCTTTAACCTCAGGATGATTGCTATCCCCTGCTATGAGTGTGGCAACCTCGTCTGATGAATTATCAAGCACAATTTTATGAATTTTCTTCACAAAAGGACAGGCAGCATCTATAAACTCACAGCCTGTCTGTGCAACACGATTCAAAACCTCTCGCGTGACACCGTGCGTCCTAAGTACAAGAACAGTGTCATCATCAACCTCTTCGGGTGTTTCCACAACCTTAACGCCTTTTGTGGCAAGGTCATCTATTACCTGCTGATTGTGAATAATAGGACCAAGTGTTGCTACCTTTTTACCTTGTGACGTCAACTCTTCTATAAGCTTTATTGCCCTGTCAACACCAAAGCAAAAGCCCGCTTTTTCTGCCAGAGTAACAGAAGCCATTATATACGCTCCTTTATTACTTTAAGCAAATAATCTATTGAGCCTTGTAAGTCCAACTCAGTCGTATCTACAAGAACTGCATCCTCAGCCTTTTTAAGAGGTGCTATTTCTCTGTGTGTATCCTGATAGTCTCTGAGTTCAATTTCTCTTAAGATATCGTCGTAATTAACTTCCTGACCTTTTTCCACAAGCTCCTTATAACGTCTGTCTGCACGAGCCTCTGCAGAAGCAGTAAGGTAAATTTTAATCTGTGCATCAGGAAGTACAACTGTACCTATATCTCTGCCGTCCATAATGCAGTTGTTATTCTTTGCAATATCTCTTTGCAAATCAAACAAAAACTCTCTTACCTTAGGAATTGCAGATACGTTAGATGCAGCCATTGAAACCTCGTTCTGACGGATCGCTGCAGAAACGTCCTCGTCACCAAGGAAAACTCGCTGCTCACCATTTACGAAGCGCAATGACACCTGAAGATTTGCAAGTGTAGGAATAACCTCTTCCTCACTCTTTGTGTTTTTGCCTGATCTCAATGCATTAAGTCCAACTGTACGGTAAAGAGCACCTGTGTCAACGTATATGTAGCCTAGCTCTTTAGAAGCTGCCTTTGCAATTGTACTTTTACCTGCACCTGCAGGGCCATCGATAGCGATGTTAATCATAATAAAACTCCTTTTAAAAGCAGATTTTTGAATTTATTTTACACTGTCACCTACAAGATGACCTGTTGAAAACGCAATTTGCAGATTAAAGCCACCCGTATAAGCATCCACATCAATTACTTCACCTGCAAAATAAAGACCATTTACAAGTTTACTTTGCATAGTTTTAGGATCAATTTCTGAAACGCTTACGCCACCTGAGGTTATAATAGCCTCTTCAATAGGTCTGAAGTCAGTTACCGTAAGACGTATATCTTTAAGAAGATACACAAGTGTTTCACGCATTTCCTTTGTAACCTGATTTGACTTGATGTTACCGTTTAATCCTGATAATTTAACAACTATTGGAATCATTTTTCTTGGTAACATAAGTGCTAAAGTATTGAAAAGATTTTTGTTTGAGCACTCAAGCAAATCTCTTTGCAGACGTTTGTCAAGCTGCTCGTGTGTAAGAGCGGGTTTGAAATCTATGTGAATTACATACCTTCCACGTTCCATATTTCGCATATGTGATGACGCAGAAAGTATCATAGGACCTGACACGCCAAAGTGTGTAAAAAGCATTTCGCCGAAATCCTTGTAAACAGTTTTGAAGGTTTTTGTGTCTTCAACCTGAATTTCCACATTACGAAGTGAAAGCCCTTGCGCATCGGTACACCAGCCCTCATGACACTCAAGAGGTACGAGAGATGGTTTAAGATCTGTAATTGTGTGGCCTGCTTGCTTTGCAAGCACGTAACCATCACCTGTTGAGCCTGTTACAGGGTAAGATTTACCACCCGTTGCAATAAGTACGTTATCGGCAAAGTACTCTGTACCATCATCTGTTTTACAGCCCTTTACTGCACCGTCTTCGATTATAAGCTCAGTAACTCTTGCAGTTTTTCTTTTAACGCCATTCTGAGTAATATATTTATTTAACGCGTCTACAATATCAAGAGCTTTGTCAGAAACAGGAAAGACACGGTTTCCTCTTTCGATTTTCAAGGGCACGCCCAAGGTTTCGAAAAAATCTATTGTGTCATCTGTAGTAAACCTTGAAAATGCACCATAGAGAAACCTGCCGTTTACAGGCACATTTGCAATAAGGTCGTTAAGAAGTGGGCAATTATTCGTTACGTTGCATCTGCCCTTACCTGTTATGGCAACCTTTCTCGCAAGCTTTTCGTTACGCTCAAAAAGTGTTACCTTAAAACCATTCTGAGCTGCAGTGCCTGCAGCCATAAGTCCTGCTGCACCACCACCGATTACAATTAAATCCATATAGAATATATCCTTTATAAAACTATTATTTTATCTGTCATTTCCTTACCACAGATGTCTGCCACAGGTAACGCTAACGAGAACAAATCACGCGCTTTACACTCAAGGTCAAAAACGTGCTGTGCCGATTTACCAAGCGCCTTTATATCTGCAGACTTAGTAACTACAGGTAAGGTTGCTTTTTCCTTCGCTTTTTTCAGAAGCTCTGCGCCATTTTTGTTGAAGCCAAGCACCCTCACATATGGCACAGGTGCCAAAACATCTTCTTTTGTTATATCTAAAAAAGCACAAAGAATAATTCTTCTCAGCCTTGAATGAGTATACCTCTTTGTCTTGATTTTTTCAAGTATTTCATCAAGAGAAGAAGAACTTCTTACTGCTGAGTAAATTCTGTGTTCCAATCCTTCGCTGACATCAGGAAGAAAGGAAAAATCTTCAACACTCATTGTGCGAAGCTTGTACAGAACGGCATTTTCGGTGTTTTTGAAATCTGCCGGTGCTTTACCGGAGTTTACACATTCTTTTAAAATTTCATACGTAGCTTCAGGAAGGAATTTTTTATATTCCTCGTTGTTTTTCAAAAGCTCTCGCAACGCACTTGCAGAG
This sequence comes from Acutalibacteraceae bacterium, assembly GCA_045605085.1. GTDB lineage: Bacteria > Bacillota > Clostridia > Oscillospirales > Acutalibacteraceae > DTU089. The sequence continues at coordinate 74,882 of JAZUPI010000021.1, read as the reverse complement.
CATATGTTCTGAGTACTCTCCAAAGAATCGTGTGCAACACCAATTCGTTTAATGGGGTTAATGTATATACCACTACCATTTTTTATTATTGCTTTCGTATACTCAACGCCTAAAATATCATTAGGCGTAGCAACAACGCTTGCAATCTCTTCACCACACATACGGAAAAGCGCTTTCTCACGTGCTTCCGGAAAAGAAATGCCTTCACATAAGTATTTATTTATATAACTGTCAATATCAGGGTTGAGAATTGCATTGGCGCACCCTTGGATGAGTTCAGCATCCCCACATTCCGAGCCAAAGCCAAGTGAGTCAATTACACCCAGACCGCACAGCACGTCCACCCCTGCACCTGCAAACCTTTCTGCAGAAGCAGTAGCATACGGTACAGGTAAAGATAGTACTAAATCTACACCATTCTTCAACGCCATAAGGGTGCGTTCATAAGGAGAAACACATGCACATTCGCCACGTTGCACAAAGCTACCGGACATTACTGCAGTAACAGTATTCTGACCATTGGCTTTTAAAGCATCTACAATATACTTATGACCATTATGAAACGGATTAAATTCAGCAACAATACCATAGTTCATAACATCTCTCCTTCCTTTGTAAATTAATAAATATACTTGAAAAAAATAATAATAGTGATATAATTATACTTTGGTAAATATTTTACACAATTACACTACAATTAATTTTCCATTTTGGAAAAATAAACATTTATTTGGAGGTTTATTGATGAAAATTCTCGTAATCAACTGCGGAAGCTCCTCACTTAAGTATCAGCTTTTTGATATGGATGGTGAAAAGGTTCTCGCAAAAGGTATTTGTGAATCTATCGCAACAGATATGAGCCACACAAAAGGTTCAACTTTCGATGGCAGAAGCTTTGACGAATACGTAGATATTCCTGACCACAAGGTTGCTTTCAACATTGTTAAGGATGCTCTTACTGTTGGCGACTGCAAGGTTATTGATTCTCTTTCAGAAATCAGCGCTATCGGTCACAGAGTTGTTCAGGGTGGCGACCTTTTCACAGAAAGCGTTATTATTAATGACGACGTTCTTAAGAAAATTGACGAGCTGAGTGCGCTTGCACCACTCCACAACCCTGCACACGTTGTAGGTATTGAGTGCTGCAACGAAGTTTTCGGTGCAGACGTTCCTCAGGTTGCAGTTTTTGACAACGCTTTCCACAGCACAATGCCTGCAACAAGCTATATTTTCCCGATTCCTTATAAATACTATGAGGAAGACCATATCCGTCGTTACGGCGCACATGGTACTTCTCACCGTTTTGTTGCATACAGAACTGCAGAAATCGTAGGCAAAGATCTTAAGGACATCAAGCTTATCACTTGCCACTTAGGTAATGGTTGCTCAATTACAGCAATCAAAGATGGTAAGGTGCTTGACACAAGCATGGGTCTTACTCCACTTGACGGTTTTGCAATGGGTACACGTTGTGGTGGTATTGATCCATCTGTCGTTACCTACATTATGAAGAAGCATAACATTTCACCTGATGAAATGGATAAGATTATGAACAAGCAGAGTGGTGTTCTTGGTGTTTCAGGCGTTCACTCTGACGACAGAGCTGTTAAGGCTGCAGCAGCTGAAGGCAACGAAAGAGCAAAGCTTGCTCGTGACATTCAGTGGTACCAGATTCGTAAGTACATCGGTTCATACGTTGCCGCAATGGATGGTGTTGACGTTATTGCATTCACAGGTGGTATTGGTGAAAACTGTATTGACCTTCGTGAAGATATCCTCAAGAACCTTTCATATCTCGGAATTGAGCTTGATGAAAAAGCAAACGAAGTTCGTGGCGAAGAGGTTGAACTTACAAAGCCAGGTTGCCCTGTTCGTGCATTTGTTGTTCCAACAAACGAAGAGCTTGCAATTGCAAGAGACACAAAGGCGCTTTGTGAATAATTAATTCCATAAACAAACGCTGTTCACAATTTTGTGAACAGCGTTTTTGTTTTGTTTAAATATTAGTAAATATCTTTAACCTTAAGGCCTGTTGTGTTGTAGGCGCTTGTGTAGCTGCCGCAGCAGGCTTTTGTGGTATAAATGTAGTATACACCCTTTTTTTGCTGACTTATCAACGTAGCTTACCTTCGAATTACCTGATACGGTTGCAAGCTTTGACCAACCATTCCACTTTTTAGTTGAAGCATTGTACGTTCTACGGTAAACAATGTATCCGTTAGCTCCTGCTGTCTTACCCCAAGTGAATTTTACGCCACTTGTTGTTGAGGTAGCTTTTGAAAGTACAGGTGTTGAAAGAAAATATGTTTTAAGGCCTGTTGTATTGTAGCTGCCCATATTTGTTCCTGCAAGAGCCCTTACTGTGTAAATATAGTAAACGCCCGACTTTGCAGTTTTATCCATGTAAGAATTTGTTTTTACCCCTTTAGCAACATTCACCCAGTCACCCCACTTCTTTGTGGTAGGGTTGTACGCTTTACGGTAAACAACGTAGTTTGTTGCACCTGCTACCTTGCCCCACTTAACAGTTACACCAGCGCTTGAATTTGTAACTGATGAAAGCTTAGGCGTGCTGAGGAAGAAGGTTTTAAGTCCTGTTGTGTTGAAGCCGCTGTAGCCTGCTTCGTTAGCAGCTTTTACTGTGTAGATATAGTAAACGCCTGACTTTGCAGTTTTATCTACGTAATAGGTTGTTTTAATACCCTTTGCAAGGTTAACCCAACCACCCCACTTTTTTGTTGAAGGGTTATAGGTTCTACGGTAAACAACGTAGCTATCTGCACCGGTTACCTTACCCCAAGTGAATTTAACGCCACTTACAGTGTTTGTTACTGCTGAAAGCTTGGGTGTTGCAGGCTTGAGCTGTGGAATTACCGTCGAAGCAAACTTTGCACCACATACTTTACACACCTTATGCTTCAAGCCTGTAGAATTTACAGTAGCTTTTTTATCTATAATCCAAGTAGAAGAAACATGACCGGTTGCGTTGTAGTGTATTTTGGCATTTTTAAGCGATTCAGTGCAACTAACGTGCATATTTATTGCGTTCCACTTGCTCTTTGAACCGGTGTAGAATACAAACTTAATGTTTGGACATTCGTAGAAATTACCAACATTTATATTTGTTACACTATCCGGAATTGTGATTGATTCAAGACTTGTACAATCATATATAACACAACAACCTATACTTGTCACACTATCGGGAATTGTCATTGACGTAAGCCCTGTACAGCTATAGAAAGCGTTATCACCTATACTCGTTACACTATTAGGAATCGAAATTGAAGTAAGGTTCGGACAATTATAGAAAGCATAATTTTCTATACTTTTGGTACCATACGGAATTGTAAAGGTTGTGTTTGTTTTTCCTTGAGGATATTGGATAAGTTTAGTTCTACCTTTATTAAATAAAACGCCATCAACAGAACAATATTTTTTGTTTGCTGAATCCACTGTAATAGATGCAAGTCTTGTGCAGTTGCGAAAAGCCTGATCACCTATACTTGTTACGCTACCGGGAATTGTGATTTGTTCAAGACTTTTACAATGCGTGAAAGCCCCAAAACCTATACTTGTAATACTCTTGGGTATGACAATTGATTTTAGACTACTGCAATGACCGAAAGTAGCTTCATTTATACTTGTTATACTATTGGAAATTTTAACATTTGTAAGTCCTCTGCAACAATAGAAAGCTTCGCTACCTATTTTTGTTACGCTGTCAGGAATTGTAATTGATTTAAGGCTTTCGCAATAAGCAAAAGCTCGGTAACCAATACTTTTTACACTATTGGGGATGGTGATTGATGTAATGTTTAAACCACCGAAAGCACCATCACCTATAATTGTTACACTATCAGGTATTGAAACTTTTTTAATATTATCACAACCACCAAAAACGCGCGCACCAATACTTGTAACACTATTAGGAATTACAATTGACGTAAGACCTGTGCAATATTCAAAAGCTTGATCACCTATACGTGTTACAGGTTTGCCTTTATAGGTTGAGGGTATAGTAAGACTACCTGTCGCATACATATCACAGTCATCTACAGAATATGAGTTCTTATCAGAATTCAATGCAAAACGCAAAGCACTTGCACCTGCAGCCTCTGCCTTAACAGCAAACAGACTACTGAAATCAACCTCACTAAGCCCTACGTATGCAGAGCTGAAAACGAGCGTGATTGCAAGTAAAAATGATAAGCTTCTTTTTAAAATTGACTTCATGATATCATCTCCGAAGATTTATTTGATTAACCGAATTCATACTATTTTACAATTAAATTTCACTTCATTTAAGCTTTACACTCTTTACTGTGCTCCAGTTACCGTAAATTGTCTGGCCATTAACCTTTTTGTAGGCGCGAACCTTGAAATATATTTTCTTACCTTTTGCAGATTTAGAGAAGGTTTTGCTTGTAGCTCTTGATGTAGTGGTAACAACTTTTTTATAGTCGGAGTTGTTTGTGGAGTAGTACACCTGATAACCTGTAGCACCGGTTACAGCCGACCATTTAAGGGTTGCCTTCTGACCGGAGGAAGCAACAAGGCTTGTGATTGTTGGTGCTGCGCATTTTGTTGCTGTTGTAAATGCAGCCGAGGAAACACCATTAATTATTGTTCCGTTACTGAGCTTTTTGTATGGTTTAACTATAAACTTGTACGTTGTACCTGCTTTAAGGTTTTTTGTCACCTTGTATGTTGTACCTGATACAACGGCAATCTGTACGTATTTGCCTTGGCTTGCGCTGTACTGGTAAACTCTATAACCTGATGCACCCGCAACCTTTTGCCAATATATTCTGATTGCAGAGGTTGTTTGGGCAGCACTTGTAATTTTTGTTGCTGCACACTGTGTTGCTGTTGTGTATGTATTTGAGGCTGCACCATCAATTACTGTGCCGTTACTAAGCCTTTTGTAGGCTTTAACCTTAAAATAGTATGTTGCTCCTGGTGTAAGATTTGTTCTCTTATATGTAGCATCTGTAACAGTGGCAATCTGCACGTATTTTTTCTGGCTTGCGTTGTACTGGTAAACCTTGTAGCCTGTAGCACCTGCAACCTTTGGCCATGTCAATCTGATTGCCGAGGTCGCTGATACTGCAGTCATTTTAGAGGCATTTACTGTAGCTGGAAGAATTTTAAAGGTAAGGGTTTTAGTTCCGGAGTATTTGCCCATAAAGGTGATGGTGTATTTATAAATACCAGGGAGCTTTCTACCTGAAGGTATGGTTACCTTGTAGTCTGTGCCTTTAACAAGTGTTTTGCCTTTGCTATCCTTAACAATAACAGATGGTGTTCTTACTTTACCATTATATGTAACTGTTGAAGAAGAAAGTTTGATTGTTTTAGGATAGTAAATAATTGTTTTTTCAACATTGCCACAAACAGAACACTTTGTTACCACATTACCATTGGTTGTGAGTGTTGCTTTGGTAGTTGTGGTTTTATTGGTGTGACCTGTTGCATTGAAATGTACATTTGCATTTCTAATTGAAGTATTGTTAATATCAATCCCTACATTTGACCATTGCTTTTGAGTACCACCATAAAAAACAAATTCAAGATTTGAGCAAGCATTGAAAGCACTATCCTCTATTTCTTTTACACTTGCCGGAATTGCAACTGATTTAAGATTTTTGCAACCATTGAACGCGTAGCCTGCTATTCTTTTTAACCCTTTACCAATTTTAGCATAAGTAAGACTTGTACACTCAACGAAAGTAAAACCGATCATATCTGTTACACTATCGGGAATTGTGATTGATTCAAGACTTGCGCAATTACCGAAAGCAAAACCATTTATAAATGTTACACTATCAGGAATTGTAATTGATGTAATGCTTCGACAATAATTGAAAGCTTCTCTACCAATACTCGTTACACCATAAGGAATTGAAACAGATGCAAGACTCACACAACCATTGAAAGCGTAATCACCAATTATTGTAATGCCATCAGGAATTGAAACTGATGTAAGATTCCCACAATTAGAGAAAGCACAACAGCCAATGCTTGTAACACCTTTTTTAATAACTACCGTCACTATATATGATGCCATATCACACCATGGTGTATATTTGCCTTCTTGATGATAATAATCATACATCTCCCCTTTACCACTTATGGTAAGCGTACCGTTATTATCTAGTGTCCATGTAAGATTTTTACCACATTTACCACTACTTGCAGCCTCTGCCTTAACTGCAAAAATGCTGTCAAAATCAACCTCACTAAGCCCTACGTATGCAGAGCTGAAAACGAGCGTGATTGCGAGTAAAAATGATAAGCTTCTTTTAATTACGTTTTTCATACTTACATCCTCCTGAAATGTAAACTTATTCGTTTGTTTTTGGGAGAAAAAGAAACAATCATTCCATAAACTGATTCTTTCATTTTCATAATAGTATTTTAATAATCAATTGTCAAATATTTTACTAAACCATTATTGAGGTAGCATTACAATCAATTATTTTATACCATTCCATCTATATATGTCAAAAATTTCAAATTACTTCACATTTTTTGAAAAATTTTTTGTTTTTTCTTGTTTTTTGTATGATTGCACAAATTAAACCGTATTAATTTGTGCAACAATACAACAAATACTGTGAGCAACAGTTTTATAAAATAATATAAAGAAAACTCCCGTACAATAATTTGCACGGAAGCTTTTACAACTAAAAATCAAGAGCCGAAAACGTCGGATTCTATGTAATCAACACCTAGGGCACGGCAATAGTTGAGGGAAACTATATCATTAGCTGTCCAAAGACCTACCTTCAAGCCTTTATCGTGGAACTCTTTAATCATTTTAGGAGTTATCGATTTGTAGTAAGAATCTATATCAAATCCATATTCAAGGCACTTGTGATAATCGCCACACTCTTTACTCCAGGTAAGCATTATCTGAAGTTTAGGAAATGCCTTGTGCGCTTTAACGAGATTTTCAAACTCAAAGGACTGCAACGAGCACATTGAAAGGTCGTAGATTTCATCTGCCATTGTAAAAAGCTCGTTAATCTGCTCATCGCTAAAATCACCCTTAAGCTCTATAAAGCAAACCATATGTGCATCACGGCAAATTTCAAGGTAACGCCGGAAGGTGCAAATATAAACTACTTCGTCACTTTTCTTGTTAAGAAGTGGTTTTGCAGAAAGCTCTTCATAAGTAGATTCTGCTACTATAAGCTCTGTACCATCAATAAATTTTGCTTCATCGTTATGGTTAACAACAAAAACGCCATCCTTTGTAATGCGCACGTCAGTTTCTATACCACCTGAACCGTTTGCTACTGCACCTAAAAATGACGCCTCTGTATTGTCAGGGTGCTTAGAGCTATAGCCTCTGTGACCTATCATACACACATCCTTGTGAAGCTCTTTGTTAATAACGTGAAATGCCACAGCAGCGCCTGCTGTTACACCAGCACCGATTAAAATGTTTTTTATTGTTTTGTTCATCATAGTACTCTACCCCTTATCTCATATAAATATGTGAAATTGCCTCAAAAATTTTATTGTGAGGAGCATACCTTACCGGAAAATCGAACCAGCTTGCTTTGGTATGTATACTCTTTTCGTGTGAGAATGCGTTAAAGCCTGCTCTGCCATGATAACTGCCCATTCCACTTTCACCAACGCCACCGAAGCCAAAGCTATTGATTGCAATCTGCATAATGGTATCGTTAACACATCCACCACCAAACTGACAACGCTCAATAAGTGCATTTGTTTTTTTATTATCTTCAGAAAAAATATAGAAGCCAAGTGGCTTAGGCTTGTTTGCAAAAAGCTTATAAAGCTCTTCGTATGAATTGAAGGTCAATACAGGAAGTACAGGACCAAAAATTTCCTCCTGCATTATTTCATCGTCCCAGGTTACGTTATCCATAACTGTCGGGGCTATTTTAAGCTCCTTTTCGGAGGCTTCACCACCGAAAACAACCTTATTTTTATCTATAAGACTACAAATTCTGTTATAGTGCTTTTCATTGACAATTCTGCCGTACTCCGGATTATTAAGTATATCATCACCATACTGCACTTTTATTTGTTTAATAATTTCTTTTACAAGCTCGTCCTTTACAGAGCTGTGGCAAATGACGTAATCAGGTACAACGCAGGTCTGACCACAGTTCAGGAATTTACCGAAAACAATTCTTCTTGCTGCCATTTTGATTTTGGCAGAAGAATCTACTACGCAAGGGCTTTTGCCACCCAACTCAAGCACAACAGGAGTTATATTTTCTGCTGCGTGATGCAAAACCTCTTTACCAACAGACTGACTACCTGTAAAGAAAATCATATCAAACTTCTGTTTAAGAAGCTCCTTGTTCTCTTCCCTGCCACCTGTTACAACGGCAATATATTCTTCAGGAAAGTTTTCTGTGATAATTGTTTTTATAATTTCACTTGTTGCAGGTGCATATGCACTTGGTTTTACAATGATTGTATTACCTGCTGCAATAGCATCACTTATAGGTGTCATGGTCAAAAGAAACGGATAGTTCCACGGACTCATTACAAGAACGTTTCCATATGGAACACTTTTTTTATAGCCACTACCTAAAACCTGACCTACAGGTGCATAAACTGCGTGTTTTCTCGCATAGAAGGGCGTATGACGAATCATATAGTTAAGCTCCATAAGAACAAGACCGGTTTCACACATAAACGCATCAAAATGACATTTACCTAAATCCTTTTCAAGAGCTTCGGTTATTTCTTTTTCGTATTTTTTTATTCCCTTGTACAATTTAATAAGCATTTGTATACGGAATTTAACAGGCAGAGTCGCTCCCGTCTGAAAGTATTCACGTTGCTTTTGCACCATTGCTTCTATACTCAAAATACCACTCCTCAAGGCAATACATATACATATTTTAATATACCATAATGTTCTGACATCGTCAAATAAAAAAATCCTCTTTCGGCATACGAAAGAGGATTTCAAATTATTCTGTTCTTAATGCTTCTACAGGGTCTTTCTTTGCTGCAAGCTTTGACGGAATAAGACCTGCTATGAGTGTCAGAATAACACTGATCACTATAAGTGCTATTGCACCTACCACAGGAAGCTCTGCCTGTGCAGGTATTTTAACTGCATACTTCAACAGCAGATTTATTGGTATTTCAAGCACCAAGGTAGACAAGATACCTATAATACCTGCCCCGAGACCAACAACCGTAGTTTCGGCATTGAAAACACGTGCAATATCTTTTTTAGATGCACCGATTGCACGAAGAATACCAATTTCCTTTGTTCTTTCAAGAACTGAAATGTAGGTAATAATACCAATCATTATTGAAGAAACAATAAGCGAAATTGCAACGAAGGCAATAAGCACGTAAGTAACAACGTCAATGATGGTTGTAATGCTACTCATTAAAACGCCGATATAGTCGGACACCTTAATCTGCATTTCTTCGTGTCCATCTTCCTTCACCCTATTGTTATAGTAATCTATAAGCTCTGCAAGTTTTTCCTTTGCTTCGAAGTTTTTGGGGTAGAAACAAACCATAGATGGTGAATCAAAGGTTGAATAGCCAAGCTTTTCGAGAGTGCCCTCGTAAGAGCTTTTTGAAGCAAGAGTGTCAACGTAGGCTTGTTTTAATGCAAGCACCTGGTCGTCTGTAAGGAAGCCTTCCATAAGCTTCTTCTGAAGATCACTCATATTATCAAAGCCGAACATTGCGCCTATGTTGGACATATCAATATCTGCAATATCCATATCCTGTGCCATAGACATAAATGGCTTGAAGTCAAGTAAATTATAGTCGATTATGCTCAGGTCAACATCGGCTAAATCGAAGTCGTTAACAGTGAGGTTTGAATACTCAAAGCCTGTTATAATGTCACGGTTTTTACTTGCTAACTGCTCTTGTACGACTTGTTTTTTAGTGTTTTCGTTTATGGCAAAATCCATTAAGTCACGTCTGTAACCGATGCCACCTGTACCAATGGAAAGCGTATTGTCTTCGTCAGGCTTAAGAATACCTACGATTTTGATTTTCTCACCATTATCAACAAGGTTTTTAACGTAAAGAGAGTTTTCGCTGTTGTCTGTCCAAAGACCTGTTTCTGCATCCTTCTTAAAGTAATCTGCACTTAAAACAAGGCTGAATTCCATATCAAGAATTTCGTCATACGAGAACTTAGTAATGTCATCCGAGCCCAAAGCTTCGCCACTGGCAAGAGCCTGCATAACCTGTTTACCAAACTCTTCCTGGTCCTTAAGACCTAAAGCGTAAACAACAAGCTCGTTAATCTGATAGTTACCATCTACTATAAGTACAACCTCGTTGTATTTTTCAGGCATTTTACCTGCAATAATGTCGTACTGAGCATCCATAAGTCTGTCGTCACCTATAAGCTCTGTCCAGACACTGAAGCTTTGCGCCATAGTACCCATAGCAGCGGACATATCCATCATACCACCGGAGTCACCACCCATTGGCATATACTCCATCATATTACTTGGATTAACCTTAACCACTCCGTTTGATGTATCCGCCTTATAAATGTTAAGTGGCGTACTGTATTTATACTGAATATCGTTACAGGTTTCTTCGAATGCTTCCCTGTTGTCTTCAACGTACTTTTTAAATTTGTCAAGGTTATTTGAAGTGGCCTCGGAAATGAAGGAGTTAACCATCTTCATAAAGGATTCGTTAACGTATATGTTACCATCCTCTTCGGCGTCCACAGTAAGTCCACCCATTCCTGTCATAGTAGTCATAATGCTACTGATATCCATGGTCTGCTTTTCAACTGTCATCGGGTATGACAAAAGCATATCTTCCTGAACGTTATTGATGTAAACCTGAATACCGTTAGAAAGTGCAAGAACAAGGGCGATTCCTATGATACCGATACTACCTGCAAAGGAAGTAAGGAAGGTTCTTGCTTTTTTCGTACGAAGGTTATTTATACTCAAGTTGAATGCAGCCCCAAAGGACATAGATTTTTTGCCCTTGGCATCTGCTTTTTCTTTCTTTTCAACCTGACGCTCAACATCAATTATTTCAGGGTTATATGGGTTAGAGTCGTTTATAACCTCACCGTCAAGACAACGTATAATCCTGTTCGCGTACTCGTCGGCAAGCTCAGGGTTATGGGTAACCATTATAATAAGCTTCTCTTTGGAAATTTCTTTAAGAAGCTCCATAATCTGTACACTTGTTTCACTGTCCAGAGCACCTGTAGGCTCGTCAGCAAGAAGAATATCAGGATCGTTTATAAGTGCACGTGCAATAGCAACACGCTGCATCTGACCACCTGACATCTGGTTAGGCTTTTTGTAAATCTGTTCCTCAAGACCAACCTTTTTAAGAGCTTCTATTGCTCTCTGTCGTCTTTCTTTTTTAGAAACACCTGAAAGCGTAAGAGCAAGCTCAACGTTAGACAAAACAGTCTGGTGAGGAATAAGGTTATAGCTTTGGAAAATAAAGCCTATAGAATGGTTTCTGTAGGTATCCCAATCGCTGTCATTAAAATATTTAGTCGATTTTCCGTTTATGAAAAGGTCACCACTTGTGTACCTGTCGAGACCACCAATAATATTAAGCATAGTGGTCTTACCACAACCTGAGGGACCTAAAATGGCGACAAACTCGCTTTCACGGAAATTTATGTCAATGCCTTTCAGGGCTCTTACAGTGGTATCACCTGTAACATAATCTTTAACTATATTTTTTAAAACTAACATAATTAACCCCTTAATTATACAAGCGTTTTCTGTTAACAAAAATTATAAAGCCTACAACTGCGCAAACACCAAGGTAACCAATTAACAAATACAACAAGGTGTTATCCTTTTCTGCAGGTTTATAAATAATAGTTGGTGAATAATCTTCTTCGTTGGTTACAATTTCAAACTGTACCCTCTCTTTAAAGAAAAGGTTGTAAAGCCACTCAATAAGCTCATCCTCACTCATTGTGCTGAACTGTGCTGATATGGAGGAAGTGTCGAAGGACATACTACTGCCCGACGTCATAGAACCCATTAAAAGATCCTCGTTACCGGGTGTCTTCAATGTTTTTGCGACTATCTTCAAAAGAGATATAATAATATCTTTTTCCTTAGCTTCAATATAGGTGTATTTTACCTTTTCACCATTAATTACACTTTTGCTTGTTCTTTGGGTTGCTTCACCAAGCTTTGCGATCTCTTCGATATTGAAATCTGCCATATTTATTCCAATATCCTTTGTCAGAGAACTCATAAGAGAATTTAAATCCAGATTCTTTGTAAGCTCTGTTGTGTCTAAAGAAAACTCCACAACACCCGGCACTCTATTGATAACTGTAGTTACCGGTAAGAGCAGATTTGAAATACATTTTTCAAGTGAACCACTTCCCATAAAGTAAACAACGTTAGGAAGAATGTTGATAAGTGTTTTTACAGGTGTATGACATACATCGTCGAGAAGGTCAAAAACGGGATCAAGGATGTTTTTGATTACTCCATCACCATCTACTTGCTTTTTGTAAGCGTCATAGTCTTTTATACGTCTGTCGTTACAGCCTAGCGCTTCTAACACAGGAATAATTGCTGTATTATAGCCATCATCACCTTTAATAGTGATACAGTCCATAATTGTAAGATCTTGTTCTGCAAGAACTACCCTGAGAAGTGGGAACATTGGTCTGAGTATTGCAGTAAGAGCATTCTGGAAGCCTCTGCGCGAGCCGTTCCAAAAGCCCCAGCTTACACCATTAAGAGATACGTCGGACCATTTTTCGGCAGCTAAAAGAATATCCCTTGCCTGTTGATAATCTTTTTCTCCTAAAAGATTTGCTACGCCTTTAGGTGTTGCGTCTATACCAAGTATGCCAAGGACCTGAGTAAGACCTTCTTTTTCAACAGCACCATAAATGCCAACGAGAGCTGCACTTACGTTTTTATTGGTGTAAATTGATGACGACATCATAGCACCCATATTACCATAAGCGCCACCTTCAGCAACAAACTGATCCAGCAAGCCATCTATTTCATTATATACTTTGTCGATATTCTTATCTGTAAGCTTTGTAGTATTCTGTACACTACCATTTGTAAACGTAGGGTAAATCATTACTTGTGCTGCTCCAACCTCTGCAGGTGTGAAGAGTAAAATAATCATTGCCACAAGCTTATCTGTATCCTTTTCAAGAAGCTGATTCAGGAAAGCTACGTCTACGTTAGCACCATTTTCACTTGATGCGAAAAGCGTTCCCAAGCTATCTTTATTAAGTTTAAGTGACTCAATAGCTACACGTAATATTTCAACAAATGCTTTACCTTTGTCTGTGACAAAACCATTTTCTGTTTTTGTGCCACAAGCTGCAAAGGTTGCAAGATCAACGGGAGCGAGCTTAAAACCACTGTTTTCTGTTGTAAGCATTGATGTGAGCATCTCACCAAAGTCAATGTTTGTAAGAGCATCCAAATCAAAGACCTTAAGAAGAACTGCAAGCTCAACTAATGGATTTTTTGCTATTGGTGTTACTAAGGTCTGTATGCAAGCGTTTAATTCACCACTGTCCACGAAATATGCGAACTCCGGAAGAATATCGAGCAAACCATTCAATGGATCAGAAAAGGCATCTTCAAGAACAGTAAGAACAGGTAAAACAATATTTTTAATCATATTGTTTTTATCTTCGTCGGCTTGTGCCGTAAAGGCTTCCTGGTCAAGGATATTTATACAATTTACAGCCTGAAGAAATGGAATAACAGAGGTTTCGTACCCATTAGCACCCTTAAACGTAAGTATGCCGTTTTTCACTTTAACGCCATCTGAACAAAGTAAGGTATAAAGCATATCGTTAAATGGTGAAAAAATTGCGCCGATGGCTTTTGCAAAGCCTTCTTTATCTTTTACACCCCAGTCAACGTCGGTTAAATCTACATCCGCCCAATTTTCACACTCAAAAAGAGCAACGCAAACCTTAGGATAATCGAACAGTGCTGCAGAAAGCTTTTTTGTAGAACAATCCACACCAAGTAACTGCATTGCTTCTTTGCCACCATCCAAAGAGAGATAGGTTTCCAAAAGCAAATCTGATAAGGTTTTACTGTTGTAAACTGAACTTTTAAACGATGAAACCAAGTCTTGTTCAGCAATTACAGGAAGAAGCTGATCAAGAAGCTTTTGTGTGCCCTCAATAGCATTTAATGCTTCCGTTTGTGTTACACCGTCAGGGTACGACGAAGCATTTGCAGCAACACTCATAAATGAAGATGATGCTACAAAAACACATAAAAATATGCATAGTGCTTTCTTAAGAAATTCTCTCATAATTTAATCTCTACCAACTTATATTTATATTAGTAAGTACAATATTTCTATTATATATAATATAGAATTATACAACAAATTGCAATATATTTGTTAAATAATTGTTAAGAAAGTGTAGGTGTTAAGGCTTTGGTAAAAATTTTCTGCATAGTAATTTCTCTCCTGATAATGTTTTCTTTTTGTGGTTGTCAGATACGCGAAAACGGACACAGTCTGCAAGCGTTTACCGAAAGAGTAAACACACTCTCTGATGGGTGGGAAATTGCTGTCAATGGCTTTATTTTTGATGATAAAGATAAAACCTTCACGAAATTTTTCAAATTCACAGACAGTGAAATTATGGTTCAGCTTGAACAAAATAAAAGCAACGAGCTTTGTGCACTACATATTGTTTTTGACAACCTTACGGAAAATAACACACAAGAAATAGATTTTATTAAAAACATTATATTTTCTTTCATTAATAACAACGACCTTACTACTGATTTATTGTCAGAATTCAATTTTGATGACGCTATTTTCACAAAGGATATTAATACAAAGACAATAAAAAACGGCAACACCGAATTGAAAGTCGATGTTACCGAAATTGGAACTATTATTTCTGTTTATCAAAATATTCCTTAAGCTTTTCTGCAAGAAGTCTTGTTGCTTCACCTCTGTGGCTTATAGCGTCCTTTTCTTCTGCAGTTAATTCTGCCATGGTCTTTTCACCCATTACGAACAAAGGATCGTAGCCAAAGCCACCATTTCCTCTTGGCTCAAAGCCAATGTAACCTTCACAGGTACCTCTTGCAGATAGAACATCACCATTAGGGAAAACACAACAAACTACTGAAACGTATCTACCTGTTCTTTCTTCAAGAGGAACATCCTTAAGGAGTTTCAAAAGCTTCTGGTTGTTTGCTTCGTCATCACCATGAACACCTGCAAAGCGTGCAGAGTAAACACCTGGCGCACCAACTAAATAGTCAACTGCAAGACCTGAGTCGTCTGCAACACAAGGCATACCACTTTCACGGCAACCACTTTCTGCTTTCAAAAATGCGTTTTCGTAAAAGGTTTCACCTGTTTCATCTACATCTGTGATTTCAATACCAAGCTGGTCTGAGGTCTTTACGTCTATACCTAAAGGAGAGAGAATTCTGTAGAGTTCATCTCTCTTTTTCATATTATGCGTAGCAATTAAAAATTCCATAGCCATCAGCCAAACAACCTCCCGAAGAAGCCCTTTTTCTTTTTAGGCTCTTCTTTTTCTTCCTCTTTTTCTGCAACGAAAACTGCTGTAGGTCCATCCTCCTCTTTAATAACATCAAGTAATTCTGCTTCTACAACCTCGTCTGAGTCTTCATCGGTTTCTGCTATCTGGGGAAGATCTTCTTCAATTGATTCCTCAACAGTTTCTTCAACGGTTTCTTCGACGTTTTCTTCAACTGTTTCTTCAACTGTTTCTTCTGCCTGCATTTCTGCAAATGCCTCAAAGATTTCACCAACAGCTGCTGCAATTTCAGAATGCTCGTCAGCATCAGCAACAGGAATATCCTCCCTTATAGCTGAAAGGTCAATTTCATCTTCCTCGTAGTCTTCAGGTAAAGCGTCAAATAAGCCTTCTGCAAAAGCTTGTGGATTAAACGGCTGCAGATCGTCAATACCCTCGCCTACACCGATAAATTTAACAGGAACCTTAAGGTCATTCTTAATTGAAAGAACAACACCACCTCTTGCAGTACCATCAAGCTTTGTTAGGATAATGCCTGTAATTTCTGCAATTTTTGCAAACTCTCGAGCCTGGTTAACTGCATTCTGACCTGTTGTAGCATCAAGTACAAGAAGTACCTCACGGTCAGAATACGGAAGCTCTCTGTCAATAACTCTGTATATTTTTGCAAGCTCATCCATAAGGTTTTTCTTGTTATGAAGTCTACCTGCTGTGTCACAGATTATAATTTCTGTCCCTCTTGCCTTTGCAGCTGAAATTGTATCGAAAATAACTGCAGCAGGGTCTGCGCCCTCTTTGTGTTTGATAATGTCAACACCTGCACGTTGTGCCCATACGTCAAGCTGATCTATAGCAGCTGCACGGAAGGTGTCTGCTGCTGCAAGAATAACGCTTTTGCCTTCTGCCTTGTAACGGGCTGCCATTTTACCGATGGTTGTAGTTTTACCTACACCGTTAACACCGATAACAAGAATTACGGAAGGAATGGTAATAAGTCCCATATCCTCGCCACCCTCAAGCATATCTGCAACAATATTCTTGATTTCAGCCTTAACCTGTGCAGGATCCTTTATACCTTTCTTACGAACAATATCGTTAAGACGCAACGTAATTTCAGAAGCTGTGTTTACGCCTACGTCACCCATAACGAGTGCTTCTTCAAGCTCGTCGAAAAGCTCCTGATCTATCGAGGTGTAGCTATCAAGAACATTGTCGATAGCGCCGGAAACGTTATTTCTGGTTTTTCTTAAACCAAAGTTAATTTTTTTGAAAATACCCAAGTGAAAAACTCCTTGTTTTTAGTATAGCGAATAGCAACCAGCACTTAGCTGTTTGCTATTCATACAAGATCACGTCTTGTGATTTGGCGTGAGGTTGTGTGAGTAACGCCGTTTTAGAGAGCGACGCTGTATGATGATACTGCGAGCGAACTAAAACAAGTTAATCGCGCAAGATCACGTCAAATCAAATTTGGAAGCCATTTCAGCTGTCTTTAACTCCAACAGTTTTGATACGCCCTTCTCCTGCATAGTAACACCGTAAAGCATATCTGCCTCTTCCATTGTACCACGACGGTGAGTAATAAGAATAAACTGTGTATTATCTGTCATACGACGTACGTATGAAGCGTACCTTGCAACATTAACGTCGTCAAGAGCAGCCTCAACCTCGTCAAAGATACAGAATGGACAAGGATTGATTTTAAGAATCGAGAAGAGAAGTGCAATTGCTGAAAGACCTTTTTCACCACCGGAAAGGAGTGAAATATTCTGAACGTTTTTACCTGGTGGCTGTACCTTAATTTCAATGTCCGATTCCAGTACGTCGTTTTCGTCGGTAAGAACAAGGGATGCCTTACCACCACCGAAAAGCTCAGAGAAGGTCTGACCAAAGCTGAAGTTGATTTTATCAAACTGCTCTTTGAACTGTGTACCCATTTTACCGGTAAGCTCGTTAATAAGCTTAATAAGCTCAGCTTTTGATTTTTCTACGTCGTTAACCTGACCGAACATAAAGCTGTAACGCTCGGAAACCTCTTTATATTCTTCAATAGCACTTACATTAACGTTACCTAAGCCACGAATTTTACCCTTAAGCTCGTTAAGTCTTTTCTTTGCCTCCGGAATATTGTCAATTTCAATATTAAGCTCTTCGGCCTCACGTCTTGTAAGCTCGTACTCATCGTAAAGCTTGTTTGAAATATCGTCAAACTCCTTCTGCATAGTATCGCGACGCTCTGTAAGTCGTGCATTTTCACCACTGAGCTTTTCGCGTTCCTCTGTTTTTTCTCTTTCAAGAAGGCGGAGCTTGCCACTTTCCTGTTCAAACTGCTCACGCTTGGAAATCTCTGTAGCAATTTTTTCCTTAGAGGTTGCACTCTGTTCTCTTAAGGCAAATGCTTCTGAATTAAGAACTTCTATTCGTTTTTTGATTTCTTCGTTTTTTGCTTGAATTTCTTCAATTTCACCATTCAACTGTGAAAGCTTATCCTTATGGCTTGTTGCTCTGCCCTGAAGTCTTGTGATTTCATCCTGCTTTGCTTCAATTTCTTTTTGTGCAGTAGCAATGTCAAGGTTAATCTGTGCAGCGTCTGCAGTAAGCTTTTCACGCTTTTCACTAATTGATTCACGGTCACCTGTAAGAGTTGACAGCTCTGCTTCAACAAGCTCAAGCTCACTTTGAAGCTTTGTTAAATTTTCCTGTGCAGAAGAAACACCGTTGTTGATTCCGTTAATTCTTTCCCTTAACTGCGTTTTTTCCTCTTCTGCACTGTTTTTAGCTGAATTAAGGTTATCAAGGTTACCATTCTTGAGAGCAAGTAAACCCTCAATTCTTATTTTCTCTTCACCTAACACAGCAATTTCTGCCTTACAGCCTTCAAGCTCAGCACTTACAGATGCAGCGCTTTCCTGTTGTGCCTGAACGTCTTTCTCCATAAGACGAAGCTTTTCGTCAAGCTCATTACATTCCTGCTTTAATTTTTCAAGCTGGTTACCACGGCTCAGAATACCTGCATTCTGAAGCTTTGCACCACCGGTCATAGAACCACCGGCATTTACAACCTGACCGTCAAGGGTAACAATTTTGAATTTATAGTTGTAATTCTTAGCAATAGCTATTGCTGCATCAAGATCTTCAGCAACAACAGTTCTGCCTAAAAGAGATTTTATGATTTCAGTGTATTTTGAATCATACTCAACAAGATTGGATGCAAGATTTATGTATCCAAAGCAATCGTCAAGGTTTTTTTCTTCAAGAACCTTACCTTTAATTGCAGTCAACGGCAGAAAGGTTGCGCGACCTGCGTGACTTTCTTTAAGGAAACCGATTGCTCTTTTAGCATCGTTTTCTGTGTCGGTAACAATGTTCTGTATCTGCGCGCCTAAAGCAGTTTCAATTGCTAAAGAATATTTATCCTTAACAGAGATAATCTGTGATACAGGTGCGTGAATGCCTCTGAGAGTTCCACGTTGAACCTCTTTCATTACTGCTTTTACACTACCCTGATAGCCTTCCATATTCTTTTCAAGGTCTGTAAGCATATGAAGTCTTGATTCCTTAATCTGCTTATCGTTCCTTAAAGAATTTTCCTGTTCTTTGAGTTTCTCATACTTTTCAAAACGTTTTTGCGCAAGAAGCTCAATACCCGAAAGAGAATTATTAAGCTCAAGGTTTCTTTCAATAATTTTCTCAAGCTCTGCCTTTACCTCGTCACGTTCTTTTTCAAGAGCAAGAATAATAGGTGCTTGATTTTCTATATTTTCATCAATTACTTTTATTCTGTTTTCGATTTCTTCAACAGAAGAGCTTGCAGTTGAAACAATAACTCTGCTATCTGCAATCTGTAATGAAAGTGATGATACCTTTTCAGAAAGCTCAACGCTTCTTTGGGCTGATTTACTATTTTCATCACTCAACACAGCCAACTGACCCGAGAATGACTCAAGAGTTACCTTTTTTGCTTCTATGGTTGTTCTTAAGTCGTTTATGATTTTTTCTGCAGCTTCCATCTGCTCGGAAATCTGTGAATCCGTATCATTTTCTTCAAGCTTTTCGCGTTCAATACGTTCTATTGTTTCATTGTTGTGTTCAATTGTATTTTCCTGAACTGCTACCTGACTTTCAAGAAGTGCCGCTTGTTCCTCAAGTTGTGTTGATGCACGTCTTATTTCGTCAACGGCAACGGTAATTTTCTGAGAATCTGCAATTGCAGAATCTATTTTATTTGTAATTTCCTCAAGATCTTTACAAACCTCATTGTACTGAGCCTGAGTTATTGTAATTTTCTTTTCATATTCGCGAAGGTCGTTCTTTGCTTTCTCAATTGTGTATAACCATATACCAATTTCAAGATTTTTCTTTTCCCCTGCATATTCAAGGAACTTCTGTGCTTTTTCACTTTGAGTTTTAAGTGGACCTACACGTGATTCAAGCTCTGTAAGAATATCTCTGAGTCTTAAAAGATTTTCTTCCGCCTGGTTAAGACGGCGCATAGCATCTGCACGACGATATCTGTAGTGAGATATTCCTGCAGCCTCCTCGAGCATATCACGTCTATCGTCGGATTTACCTGAAATCAAGGTTTCTATTTTACCCTGGCTGACCATAGAATAACCGTCACGACCAAGACCTGTATCCATAAACAGCTCGTGTATATCTCTGAGTCTTGCCTGCTCGCCGTTTATTTTATATTCACTTTCACCCGAACGATAATATCTTCTTGTAACAGTAACAAGCTTTTCCGTATTATTTAACGCCATGTCGGAGTTATCAAGCTTTAAGGTAACCTCGGCAAAGCCTACTGCCCTACGGGAATCTGTACCACTGAAGATAACGTCTTCCATTTTAGAGCCACGCAGAGTTTTAGTTGACTGCTCACCTAAAACCCAACGCATAGCGTCAGAGAGGTTACTCTTACCACTACCGTTAGGACCAACGACTGCTGTTATACCTTTTCCAAAATCAAGGACTGTCTTATCAGGAAATGATTTGAAGCCTTGCATTTCAATGGCTTTAAGATACATTGATTTACGACCTTTCGTTTATTTGTATTTCTATTTCGTATTGCTTTAAACCTTCTTTGCCTTTAATGGTTACGTTGTAGCCATAAGAGGCAAGCTTTGTTTTGTTTGTTTGTTTTTGTCCCGTCATTTTTGATATTTCACGGGAATTAACATAAAGAGTCACGTCACCTTTTGGTGTACCCTTCAGCTTTTCGAGAGCAAGTGAAAAATAAATTTCACTTTCACAAAGCTCACCAAAAGCCTGATGATATGGACCTGTTACGTACCCTTCCTCCACATTGCCACCAGAGTGAAGACCAAGACGAATGACTTTTATATTATTCTTTTTGAATTCCCTTAAAAGTAGTGCACAAAGGGAAACTGCTTCTTCAAGAGTCTGAGGCTTATACTTGCCTTTTTTATACAACTCTGCAAGGCACGTCCCTTCAAGAATGATGGTGGGATAAATACGGACTGTATCGGGTTTTAAGGCTATAATATCCTCACAGGTTTTTATTGATTTCTCGTCTGTGTCACCTAAAAGCCCTGTCATCATCTGCAATCCTAAAGAAAAGCCATAGGACTTTATTAGCTTGGCAGCATCTATAATATCCTGCCTTGAATGACCTCTGTTATTTAAAGCAAGTACTTCACTATCGGTGCTTTGTGCACCAAGCTCAATAGCTGTTACCTTGTAGGCTTTAAGTACATCCAAAACGTCTTCATCTATTGCATCAGGACGTGTTGAAATCCTTATGCCACTGAAATATCTTTTATCAATAAAGGGTTTTGCTGACGCTAACAGTGAAATCATATAATCTCTGTCTATGGCAGTAAAGCTACCACCGAAAAAAGCAATTTCCGTAGTTTCAGGATTGTTGTTATCCTCAATTGCACTTTGAAGTGTTTTAACAACATCTTCAGGTGTCAATTCCCTTACTGAACCTGATATTGTTTTTTGGTTACAGAAAGAGCATTGATGAGGACACCCCATATGAGGAACAAAAAGCGATATATTGGCGTGCTTCATACGTTAAGGTTGCTGAGTGCTGCACCTGCAGCTGCCTGCTCTGCTTCTTTTTTGCTTCTGCCTTCGCCTTCACCCACAACTTCACCATTTATTTTCACAGCAAACTTGAAAAGCTTTTCGTGGTCAGGACCACTTTCACCAATTTCTTCATAAGAAATTGTATTGCCCTTGTTCTTTTGAATTTCTTCTTGAAGAAGTGATTTATTATCTTTGAAGTTAGCCTCTTTTTTTACGGCATCGGTAATGAATGACAGGATGTATGGCTTTACAACCTCAATGCCACCATCAATGTACATGGCTGCAATTACTGCCTCGAAAGCGTCTGAAACAATAGATGGTCTGTTTCGTCCACCTGAGTTTTCTTCACCTTTGCCCATATAGATATATTCGCCTAAAGAAATTTTCTCACCGAATTTGAAAAGAGATTTTTCGCAAACTACTGCTGCACGTAGCTTTGTAAGTTCACCTTCAGGTCTTGACCTATACTCAGAAAAAAGATATTCAGCAGTAACAAAGCCCAGCACTGAATCGCCTAAGAATTCAAGACGTTCGTTATCCCTTGGGAGTTTGTTTTCATTTGCATAAGAGGAATGAGTCAATGCAATTTTTATAAGCTCTTTATCTTTGAAAGTGTAGCCTATAGACTTTTCAAAAGCTTCTATCTTTTCCATAAAAATCTTCCTTTTATAACTCTACGGTTTCAAAAAATTTCATACTACGATTTGCCAATGCTTCGTAGCGTTCTTTTTTATCTCTTATTTTTTCATCCAGTGGATCGATTATGCCAAAGGCTGCACCCATTGGTTGGAAATTTTTTACTGATTCATCTGCAACATACTGTGATAATGCACCCATCATTGTAATTTTGGGTAAAAGAATTGGTTCTTTCCCCTCTAACCTTCTTGATGCATTGTAGCCTGCAAGTATGCCTGACGCTGCTGATTCCATATAACCCTCTACACCTGAAATCTGCCCTGCGAAGTATACGTTTGGCTTCTTCAAAAGGCTGAAATCATAGGAAAGAAGTCCCGGTGAATTAAGAAACGTATTCCTGTGCATTACACCGTAACGAACAAATTCTGCGTTTTTCAATGCAGGAAACATTGAGAAAACCCTCTTTTGTTCAGAGAATTTAAGGTTTGTCTGAAAGCCTACAAGGTTGTACATTGTACCATCCTTGTTTTCTTTTCTGAGCTGAAGGTTTGCCCATGGTCTGTGACCTGTTTTAGGATTTGTAAGACCGACAGGCTTAAGCGGACCATAGCGCATAGCGTCCATACCTCGTGACGCAAGCACTTCAATAGGCATACAGCCTTCATAGACATCCTTTTTCTTATCAAAGGAATGAAGCTCTGCGCTTTCTGCATTAATAAGGGCGTCGTAAAACTCCTCGTACTGCGCTTTGTCAAGAGGACAGTTGATATAGTCGTCTTCCCCACCTCTGTCATACCTTGACTGAGTAAAGGCGTTTTCCATATCAACGCTTTCTGCAGTAACAATAGGTGCTGCTGCATCGTAAAAGGAAAGGAACCTTTCCCCACAGAGCTTTGCTACCTCTTTTGCGAGGGCGTCACTCATTAAAGGACCTGCTGCAATAATTACAACGTCATCCTCGGGAATTCTCGTTATTTCCTCTCTTATTAAAGTAATGTTTTCGTCGTTTTCAATGGTTTTAGTAATTTCTTGCGAAAAGATGTCCCTGTCAACTGCCAATGCACCACCTGCAGGAACCTTTGCTTTATCTGCAGCGTCTAAGCAAACAGAATCAAAAAGCCTCATTTCTGCCTTCAAAAGCCCTGCCGCAGAGCCTAAACGCTCTGCCTTAAGAGAATTTGAACAAACCAGTTCTGCTAACTTGTCTGTTTTATGTGCAGGTGAAAATCTTTTTGGCTTCATCTCGTAAAGGGTTACTTTTACACCTTTTTTACTGAGCTGTCTTGCAGCTTCAACTCCTGCAAGACCACCACCTATAACTGTTGCTGTTTTATTAATCATCTGTCTTTTTTGCATTCTTACGAGGTGCCTTGAAGGAATAGCCACACTTTGCGTCGAGGCAAGTAATTAAACCACCCTTACCTTTGAAGAGTGACTTGCCACACTGCGGGCAATTTTCTCCCGTTGGTTTATCCCATGTCATAAAGTTACACTCAGGATAGTTGCTGCAACCATAGAACTGATAGCCTCGTTTTGATTTTTTACCTATTACGTTTGCGCCACATTCAGGGCAAACTGCATTTGTTTCTTCAATAAGTGGTTTTGTTGTTTTACATTCAGGGTATCCCGGACAAGCAAGGAATTTACCGAATCTGCCTGTTTTAACAACCATATTTCTGCCACACTTTTCGCATTTAACGTCGGTAATGTCTTCCTGAAGCTGAATCTTCTGTCCCTGCATTTCGAACTTTGCTTTACTGAGTGAAGCTTCAAGCTCGTTATAGAATTCGTGAAGCATCTGAATATAGTTGATTGAGCCACTGTCGATTTCGTCAAGCTTGGATTCCATAGATGCAGTAAACTTTGTATTAACAATCTTCTGGAATTTTTCTTTAAGCAAAGCTGTTGTTGCACAACCAAGCTCTGTTGCCTTAAGAAGCTTACCATCTCTCTTTACATATTCGCGCTTGATGATTGTACTTACAATTGATGCATAAGTACTTGGACGACCAACACCCGTTTCTTCAAGTGTTTTAATGAGAGAGGCTTCAGTGTAATGTGCAGGTGGCTGAGTAAAGTGCTGATTACCCTTAAGGTCCTTAAGCTTAAGCACATCACCTGTTTTAACCTCAGGAATTGCGCTTTCATCACCATCGTCAACAGCATCCTCGTAAAGAGCTGTAAAGCCATCAAACTTAATTGAATAGCCACTTGCAGAGAACATAAGGTATCCGGCTACGCCTGATTTTTCTGCCTTGATTTCGATTTTTACTGTATCCTGTACACATGGTGCCATAAGAGATGCCACATAACGACACCAGATAAGGTTGTAAAGCTTATACTGGTCGTTAGTAAGACTTTTCTTTGCAAGTGCAGGTGTAATTGCAATATTTG
The DNA here is from genome assembly GCA_045605085.1 of Acutalibacteraceae bacterium. GTDB lineage: Bacteria > Bacillota > Clostridia > Oscillospirales > Acutalibacteraceae > DTU089. The sequence goes on along the minus strand of JAZUPI010000021.1, from coordinate 50,287 downwards.
TTGGTCTGATTGCTTCGTGACCATCCTGTGCATTTGCACGTGTTTTAAAGTACCTTGGTTTTTCAGGAAGATACTTTTCACCATAGGTGCTACTAATGAATGCATTTGCCGCTGCTCTTGCCTCTTCAGAAACACGAAGTGAGTCGGTTCTCATGTAAGTTATAAGACCGGTCATACCAAAACCGTCAATTTCAATACCTTCGTAAAGCTCCTGTGCAAGCTTCATTGTTTTCTGTGCCTGGAAGTTAAGCTTACGTGATGCATCCTGTTGCATTGAGGAGGTAATGAATGGTGGTGAAGGCTGTTTCTTACGAGTACCCTTCTTCACAGAATCTGCAACGTATTCTGCACCCTCAAGACGACTAAGGAATGCATCTGTCTGTTCTTTATTTTCAATTTTCACTTTGCCGTTTTCATCTGCTGTAAGGGTAGCTGTAAACACCTTTCTGCCTACAGAGAATTTAGCGTCAATTGACCAATATTCTTCAGGGATGAATTTACCGATTTCTTCTTCACGGTCAACGATGAGCCTTACTGCAACGCTCTGGACACGGCCTGCTGAAAGACCTCTTCTGATTTTCTGTGAAATAAATGGGCTGATTCTGTAGCCCACAAGTCTGTCAAGAATTCGACGTGCCTGCTGAGCATCAACAAGACCCATATCAACAACCTCAGGATTGCTGATACCCTTCTTAACGCTTGACTCGTTAATTTCATTGAATTTAACCCTATTTTTTTCAGCAAGATCAAGCTCAAGTAAGGTTGCAAGGTGCCATGAAATCGCTTCTCCCTCACGGTCAGGGTCAGTTGCCAGGTAAACTGCGTCACTTTTAGCAACCTTATCCTTCAATTCTTTAACAAGCTTTTCCTTACCCTTTATAACTGCATATTTAGGTGCAAAATCATTTTTCACATCAACGCTGAGCTTTGCTGCGGGAAGGTCCCTTACGTGTCCCATTGATGCAACAACGTCATAATCGTTGCCTAAATACTTTTTTATTGTTTTCGCCTTTGCAGGAGACTCAACTATAACAAGCTTTGACATTTTATTCATCCTTTCAAGACAGGAAGTCTGCCGTCTTATATTATCTTATATTTTTTACCACTCACCAATTCACACACGCCTGTTAACTCAAGCTCTGTAAGTGACGAGAGGACAATGTTCATTTTTAATTTTGTTTGTCTGACAATATCATCAATATGCATAGGCTCTTCACTTAATGTATCGTAAATAAGCTTTGCTTCAGCTGACACCATATCTGACACGTCAATTCTTCGAGCCTTTTCAACCTTTAACGGCTCGGTTTGTTGAGTCGCTGATTTTGTTGATATTGTTGGTTGTTCTTTATTTTTTTGTTTAGGTTTTCGGTAATCCACATATTCCACTTCGTTCAATGGTAAAGCAGCTTTCCCGAAATCTATCAGGTCAGGGTACAAAAATTCATATTCTGACAAAACGTCCAATGCAGAAAAAACAGGCTTTGCACCATTTTTTATGAGGTAGTTTGTACCATCAAAGGATGACCTTACAATGTCGCCTGGTACGGCAAAAACATCCTTACCCTGCTCGGCTGCCCTGTCAGCAGTAATTAACGAACCACTTTTAACACCTGCTTCTATAACCACAACACCTAGGCTAATGCCTGATATAAGTCTGTTTCTTATAGGGAAGCTTGCTTTCGAGGGAGCACAAGAAGGTTGAAACTCTGATACAACTGCCCCATACCTTGTGATCGCTCTTCTGATTGGTGCATTTTCGCGAAGATAGTCGTACGACAAGCCACAACCAAGAAAAGCAACGGTCCTGCCCTTTGCAAGCATTGCACCTGCATGTGCTTCGCTGTCTACTCCTAAAGCGCCACCACTGACAATTGTTGCACCCGACTGTGCAAGACGGTAGGAAAGCTTCTGGGCTATGCGTATACCGTAATCGCTAGCCTTACGAGTACCTACAATGCCTATAGAGACATGATCCTTTATTGCAGTACAATCACCAATGCCATATAAAACAAGTGGCATATTGGGTATGTGTCTTAATCTGTCAGGAAAAAGCTCTCTGTCAGGGGTTATAATTTCATACCCCTTATTGCGACACTCCCGCAACACATCCATCGTTTGAGATGGTGTAGATTTTTTAAGAGCATCTATTTTCTTCTCCGTAAGAACGCCTGAAAGACGCCATTCCTTTGAACCTGCGAGATAAAGCTGTTCGGGAGTTTCAAAATACGCCAGAATTTCATCGGTGCGCGCACCCGCGCCCAATGCAGTCTGAAGCCATATCCAGAACTCTATTGGTGAAGCCTTCATCTCATCATTTCCCAAATCATAATTGATGCGGCAGCTGCAGCATTAAGAGATTCCGCTCTGCCCTTCATGGGTATTGTAACAGCACAGGTTGATGCTTTTATTGTTTCATCGGTAATTCCGTTGCCTTCGTTACCTATGATGCACACAACACCATCACTCATATCAGCCTCTGTAATTTTGGTAGCGTTACCATCAGGAACACCTGCATAGACCTTCATGCCGTTTTCTTTCAATTCAGCAACAAGTTCAGAAAGATTGTCACAAGATACAACACTTAATCTGAAAAGCGAACCCATTGCAGACCTTTGTGATTTCGGGTTGTATATATCACAACCCCCACACACAATAACACCATCAAGCCCGACAGCCTCGGCAGTTCTTACAACAGCACCGAAGTTAGACGGGTTCGAAACATCTTCTAAGGCTATATATTTCCCATTATATTTTATTTTACCTATATTTGTTTTTTTGTCAAGCATTTTGCACACACAGAAAACGCCTTGATTGTTCTTGGTGTCACTTAATTTTTCTGCTACCTCTTCAGACACAAGGAAGCTACGCTCGGCTATATTTTCTACAGAACGAACGTAATCACAATATTTATTAAGTGCGTTTTCCGTTACAAAAAGCTCCTTGATTTCAACACCACTTTGTGCTGCATCGAAAGAGAGTCTTGCACCCTCTATGAAGAACAAGCTTTCCTTTTTACGCAAGCTGTCCTTTTCTCTTAATTTCACAGCAAATTTAATGCGATCATTTGCTTTACTGGTAATCTTTTCCGTAATAAATCACCCTTATATCTTCCAAAAATTACTATTATTTTTCTTCCGATAAAAACATCTAACGCCCGACCAAAAAATGGTCGGGCGCAACTATTGATTATTAAAGAGCAGCTTTTGCCTTTTCAACAAGAGCCTTGAAGCCTTCTGGATCAGAAATAGCGATTTCTGAGAGCATCTTTCTGTTGAGCTCAATACCAGCTTTTTTGAGACCGTTGATGAATGTTGAGTAGTTAATGTCATTCATTTTGCAAGCAGCTGAGATTCTTGTAATCCAGAGACGACGGAAATCTCTCTTCTTCTGCTTTCTGCCGATGTATGCATAGTTACCACTTTTCATTACTGCCTGTTTAGCAGTCTTGAAAAGTTTGCTCTTTGAACCATAATAACCCTTAGCGAGTTTAAGAACTTTGTTTCTTCTTTTGCGAGTCATCATCGCACCTTTAATACGTGCCATTATAAGTTACCTCCTGTCGATTGTTAATTATTTGTAAGGAATGAGACGTTTAATCTGCTTCTGATTTGTAACGTCTGCAACGCTTGACTGACGAAGACCTCTTTTACGCTTTGTTGTCTTCTTTGTAAGGATGTGAGACTTATTTGCATGTGCACGAATTGGCTTGCCATTCTTTGACAATTTGAAACGCTTTTTAGCGCCTGAGTGTGTTTTAATCTTAGGCATGATAAAATCCTCCTTAAATTTTGCTTTTACTTTGATGCCTTGGGAACAAGGAACATAAGCATCTGACGACCTTCAAGCTTTGCAGCCTTTTCAACTGTACCGTTTTCTGCGCAAGCTTCTGCAAAACGCTGCATAATAACAGTACCGTTTTCAGTGTGAGCCATCTCTCTGCCCCTGAAACGAATTGATACCTTAACCTTATCGCCTGACTTTAAGAAACGTAAGGCATGATTAACTTTAGTATTGAAATCGCCTGTGTCAATATTCAAAGATAAGCGGACCTCTTTGATATCCATAACCTTTTGATTTTTCTTGGCTTCCTTCTCACGCTTTGCCTGCTCGAAACGGAACTTACCGTAGTCCATTATTTTGCAAACAGGTGGATTTGCACCAGGAGCAATCTTTACAAGGTCAAGGTTGCTTTTTTCTGCTAAAGAGAGAGCTTCTTTTGATGACATAATGCCAATCTGCTCGCCTGTTGCAGAAATAACTCTTACTTCTTTATCTCTGATTTCCTCATTGATCTGTGTTTCCTTGCTGATACCTAAGCACCTCCAGAAAAATTTAAAAGCTTGAACGGAAAATTCCGTTCAAGCCTAAACGACGCAAAGATTGCGTTACTTCAAAAGCTATTGACCAAACAATACCTCTCGTTTGGTGAGAACGGAACAGTTCTGCTTTATTGCTCAAATATAATAACAGTAATGCCTTTATTTGTCAAGCATTTTTTTGTAATAAATAAATTATTCTTCCGCAGAATTATTTTCATCTGCTTCAGGAGCATCTGCCACTTCACCTTCAGCGCCTTCTTCAGTTGTTTCTGCAAATTCTCCGAAGTAATATAAAATCAATACATCGGTTGAAGAAAGTCGCTTATCGCTTGGAATTTCTGCCCAATCACCTGTTTCAGCATCCTCGTAAGCAATTCTGTAAACACTGTTGGACTCCTCAGCGTTACTTGCTATTTTAGCAGACTCACTCTTGATTTTTTTAAAGCCTTTAGATTCAAGCTTTTCAATTGCATCCTTAAGCTTTTCACCAACAAGGTCAGGAACCTCAAGACCATTACTTATTTTCAAAATAATTGTTTTTGGGTTAATTGACGTTACCTCTGTACCTGCATTGATAGACTGAGATACTACGGTACCTCGTTTTTCTTTGCTGTCAATATACTCAGTTTTGAAAATAAGAACTTTTTTGTATTCCTCAGTATTCTTGATATCGTCGTACATTTTACCACTGAAATCAGGAAGCTTCGTTGACGTAAAGCCATCCTCATTTGCCTTTGTGGTGTCATCCTCACCTGCATCCTGTTCAACAGTTTCAACAGGCTGTGTAGTGTCTTCAGGAATTTCGTTACCACGAGAAAACATTTTGATGCCTACAAGAACAGCGACAAGGATTCCAAGACATATAACAACACTTATCATAAATGCTGCAACCGTGCTCTTTTTTCTGCCCTGTGTTGCTTCCTCAGGTAACTCGTAATCGTAATCATCTTCCTGGGCATACTCTTCCTGAGCAATTATCTGCTCAGGCTCTGTAGCGTTATCATACTCATTCTCATAAATTGAAGAATAAGCCTCTGCTGCTGTACCTGCTGCTGCAGGTGATGCTGAAAGTTCATTTCTCAATAAATCTATTGATGGCGTTCTGTCCTCAGGAAGAATCTGTAAAGCGTTTACAAGAGCGTTAATAACATACGCCGGAAGCTGCTCTGCAAACTTACCTGGAATCATAAGCTTATCGTTACTAAGTCTTGATGCAGAGCTCATAGGCACGCTACCGATAAGAGCTCTGTAAAGAACAGCTGCAAAGCCGTAAATATCTGTACAAGGACCTACGTTATTGCTAAGACCATACTGCTCAACTGCAGCATAGCCGTCAAACAACTCCGCCTCGAGCCCGTTTTTCTGTACCCTGATTTCAGGAATTGCAAAGCCTGTGATTTTAACCTTACCTTTTGTGTCTATAATGAGGTTGGTTGGTGACATTGCTCCGTGAATAATACCGTAAGAATGAAGCTCACCAAGGGCAGAAACAACAGGCATAAGCAATACTCTTGCTTCCTCCCACGAAACATAACCCTGCTCCTTTTCCAACAAATATTCTCTGAGGCTTTGACCTTCACCTAAAAATTCAGTTACAGAGTATACTGTACCTAAATCCTCAAAAACGTTGTAAACAGGTACAAGGGCAGTGTAACCCTTGATACCCAAAAGTCGTTTCCATAAATGTAAAAATGACTCCTTAGCATCAATAAAATCTGACGCTTTACCAACATTTACAAGACAATAGTTATCCTCACCTCTTAAAAGTATTCCTTTCGGGAATAACTCGTGAAGTGTAACAGGTTTTTTTAATTCAAGGTCAAAGGCATTGTAGACTACACCTGCTGAGTTACTGCTTTGCGCTTTACCAACAAGGTACCTACCACCAACAACGGTTTTAAGTGGAAGGTAGTAATCCTCCTGCGATTTATTGCTTTCGTTGCTGCAGTAAGGGCAAGACGTATTATTGCCTATTTTACGCATACAACGTAAACACAATTTCTCTTTTTCCATTGTATTTTCCTTTATATTATTCGTCAAATTTTGGCTTTGATGCCATACCACTCTGTGTTAAAGCTTCTCTTACGCTTTGACGAAGCTTTCTGATGTCGTTAACGCTCTTTGTAAGCGTTTCATCAGTATCTCTGATGATTGTTTCAACGTAAGAGCTTGCGTTTCTACGGATGTCGTCAGACCATTTTTCTGCTTTATCCATAATGTCGCGTGCATTTGCCTTTGCTTCTGATCTTACTGCTGAAGCCTCATCTCTTGCCTGCTGAAGAATTCCGTCTGCAGCATTTTTTGCTTCTTTAGTAATCTGATGCTCTTCAATCATAGCATCTGCTCTCTGACGTGCTTTTGCAATAATTCCTTCTGCCTGTGATTCAGCATCATTAAGAATGTCACGTCTTTCCTGAGCAATTTTCTTTGCCTGTGTAATTTCAATAGGCATATTAAGACGAATGTCCTCTACAAGTCTTGCAAGCTCCTCTTCATCAATAAGAAGCTTTGATGAAAAAGGCATTGCTTTTGCTTCGGCAATAAGTCTGTCAATGCTTTCAAGTGATGTTTCAATGTTACTCATAATATATCGTTCCTTTCAATATATGTCTTGTTATCTGAAACCCGTATTATTCACAACGGATTATTATAGCCTGCTTAATCTTTTTATGATATCGTCGCAAATTTCATGTGGAACAAATTCTGTAATGTCGCCACCCAATTTACAAACATCCTTCACAACGCTTGAGCTTAAAAACATATGCTCTGAATTTGACACCATAAAGATTGTTTCCATCTGAGGATTCAGCTTTTGGTTAGTGAGTGCCTGACGGAATTCATCATCATAGTCTGAAATAGCTCTTAAGCCTTTTACTACGGCAGATGCACCCTTCTCGCGTACGTAATCGGCAAGAAGTCCCTGATAAGTATCGACGCTGACATTAGGTAAGTCCTTTGTGCAGCGTTTTATAAAGTCTACTCTTTCTTCGGTAGTAAAGCTACCTACATTTTTGCTTAAGTTACGCATTACAACAACAATTACGTTGTCAAAAAGGTTTGAAGACCTTCTTATAATATCAAGATGTCCGATTGTAAGCGGATCAAAGCTACCGGGACAAACAACTGTTTTACCCATGTCACGCACCCTTTCTGTATACAGTAAGTGCTATTTTACCGTATTTATATCGTTTTGATTTAAAGCCTTCAATTTCTTCCGGAAGGATTTCCTCTGCTGAGGTTTCGCAAACGATGATGCCACCCTCTGCCATATGAAGTCGCACTCTTTCAATAGCATTCTCCATTATGCCTGCCTTATATGGTGGATCCAAAAATGCAATATCAAAAATTTCTGACGTTCTGTCAAGGTATTCAAGGGAGTTGCTGATTACGGTTTTTGAAAGATTTCTAAAGCCTGTGATTTCAAGATTCTTTTCTGTTACGCTCATAGACTGGCGTGAAATGTCTACAAAAACTGCAGACGTTGCTCCTCGACTTAAAGCCTCTATGCCTAACTGACCACAACCACAAAACATATCTAACACACGGGCACCCTCAACGTCAAAATGAACAATGCTGAACATTGCCTCTTTAACCATATCTGTTGTAGGTCTTACACTCTCACCCTCAAGGGTTTGAAGCTTTCTTCCTCTTGCAGAACCAGTTATAACTCGCATTAGAATTCCTCCGTGAAAACATACTGATTCATTATTATATATGAAGTCAGTTTATTATTACATTTTATATAATTTTTGTCAAGTTTTTGTTAAAAACGACACCTTGAAAAAGCAATACAAAAAAGTCTTACTCAGTGTATCCCAAGTAAGACTTTTTATTCACCATAAAAATTCTTTATTATTTCTCTTGCGTTTTCATCAGTAATTCCTTTAACGCTCATAAGCTCTTGTAAATCGGCTTCACCAATTTTCTGCAAAGTACCGAACTTTGTTATGAGAGCTTTAGCCTTAGCTGGTCCTATCCCCTTTATTTCAGTAAGGGTTGCAGAAAGAACAGACTTTGTGCGCTTTTTTCTGTGGTATGTCACAGCATAACGGTGCACCTCGTCCTGAATATTGGTAACAAGGTTAAAGGCTTTTTTACGGGAGTTGAAATCTATTCTGCCACCACCGGTAGAAATCGCCGAGGTTCTGTGCTTATTGTCCTTGACCATACCGAACATAGGAATGTCTATGTTATGCATTTTAAGAACAGGTGCAACTGCATTCACCTGCCCCTTTCCACCATCAAGAAGAATTAAATCAGGCAGTCTGCCAAAGCCATCCTCAACACCGTCTGCCTTACATTTTTCATACTCGTTAAGGCGTCTGTCAATTACCTCTGCCATTGACCTGTAATCATCCTGACCATCAAAGCCTTTGACTGAAAAACGTCTGTAGCTATTTTTAAAGGGCTTACCATCCTTGAAAACAACCATACCGGCAACGTTGTTACTGCCACCTGTATGGGAAATATCATACGCCTCTATAAACTCCGGCGCAGTAGGTAAACCGAGCATCATAGCAAGCTCCTCAAGTGCTCCCTTGCCCTTATCGTTACCCATATATTTTTCTGAAAGCTTTTGCATTGCGTTAGCTTTACACATTTCTACAAGACGGGCTTCCATTCCCTTTCGTGGAACAACAATATTAACGTTGGCGCCCCTTTTGTCTGAAAGAAATCTGCCGATGCTCTCAACGTCCTCTGTTTCACCATCAAGCTCTATCCTTGGTGGAATTTTTCTGTTCATAGAGTAATATGAAAGCAATAATTCTCCTCGCATTGCCTGAGGACTATCACCCTCTTCAACAAAGAAATATTCACTATCGTACAGTGCGTTGTCGGAAAACCTTAAAACAGAAAAACAGGTTTTTCCATCCATTGTAAAAAGAGCAAAAACGTCTTGCTCCTTGTATGTGGAGGACACAACCTTCTGTGTGCTACCAACCTTTTCTATGCTTTTGATTATATCCCTGATTTTTGCTGCTTTTTCAAATTCAAGATTTTCAGATAGTCCGTTCATTTCAGCAGTCAGCTTTTTAACCGTTTCCTTACCACCAAAGTTAAGAAAATCCAAAGCACCATCTACATTTTTCAGATATTCTCCTAAAGAAAGCTTTCCTGAGCATGGAGCACAACACAAACCAAGATGATAGTTAAGACAAGGACGCTCTTTGCCGATATCCCTTGGAAAAACCTTTGAACAAGTAGGTAGCTTATATATCTTTTTTGCCTGCTCTACTGCCTTAGTAACAGAAAAACCTGCAGTATATGGACCAAGGTAATCTGCGTTCTCGTCATCCTTTTGCAGTACAGGGTAAATATTACGCCATCCCTTTGTAATTTTAATGTAGCTGAAGCCTTTGTCATCCTTAAGCAAAATATTATACTTGGGCATATTCTGTTTAATAAGACTACATTCAAGCACAAGAGCTTCAAACTCGCTATCGGTAAGTATGTAGTCAAAATCTTCAACATTTTCTACCATTTTACGCACCTTTGTAAGATGCTTATCCTGAGCGCCAAAATATTGACTCACACGATTTTTCAAGGATTTCGCCTTACCGATGTAAATAATTTTATTTTCCTTATTTTTCATTATATAGACACCGGGAGTCAGGGGCAATTTATTTGCCTTATCCTTTAACCTACGAAGTCTTTTGTCCACAATACTCACCTACCTTCTGTTTTTTTATTATAACACATAAAAAAATAAGTGGCAAGGTAACCCTTACCACTTAAAAAACTAATAATTAATTATTCAGCGAAGCCGCTGTCAACAAGAGCAACAAGAGCATTAACTGCCTGCTCTTCATCAACACCACCGGCAATGATGCGAATTTCTGCTCCGCCCATAATGCCAAGTGAAAGAACACCAAGAAGGCTTTTTGCGTTTACTCTTCTCTCTTCTTTCTCAAGCCAGATAGAAGATTTGAATTCGTTTGCTTTCTGAATAAAGAAAGTTGCAGGACGTGCATGAAGGCCAACCTGATTCTGAACAGTAACATCTTTAACGTACATAATATTTCTCCCACATTTAATTATAGTTTAATTTGTTTCTAGTCTTATAAAAGCGCAAGTCTATGTCTTACACTTACTATATTATAGCATTTTTTTATTTTTAGTCAACGAAAAACGCTCAACCTTTTTGTTTATTTTCAATAATTCGGATGTAATGCTAAACCTACCACAAAAAAAAGATTCATATTTGTGCATAATCACAACAAATGTAGAAAGATATTATTTAATATAACTAAAGTGACGTTAATTACTTGTTTTTTAAGTTATTTATAAATTCTACGTCTTTTTTAGAAAGCTCTGCTGTTTCAAGAAGCTCAGGTCTACGTTCCAGAGTACGCTCGAGAGCCTTTTCTCTCTGCCACTTTTTTATATTAGCGTGGTGACCTGACGCCAAAACCGCAGGTACTGCAACGTTGTGCCATACAGGTGGTTTTGTATATTGTGGATATTCCAAAAGTCCTGAATAGTGACTTTCACCCATAAAGCCTTCCGGCTCTGAAAGTACACCAGGAAGCATACGCGAAACTGCATCAGCAAGAATCATTGCAGGCATTTCACCACCTGTAACAACATAGTCACCAATAGAAATTTCCTCGTCTACTATTTCGTCAATAACACGTTGGTCAACGCCCTCATACCTGCCACATAGAATAGCAATATTGGGTAACTGGGCGAGCTCCTTAACTCTTTCCTGTGTAAGAGTTTTGCCACATGGTGACATATAAATCAAATGTGGCTTTGCTTGTGTCTCGTCACAAACCTTCATATAGCAGTCATAAATAGGCTGTGGCATCATAAGCATACCTGCGCCACCACCATATGGCGTGTCGTCAACCTGATTGTGCTTATTTATTGCGAAATCTCTGATTTGGTGAAAATTGATTTCAACCTTGCCACTTTTACGGGCTCTGCCGATTATACTTTCGCCCATAACTGCTTCGCACATTTCGGGAAAAAGAGTTAAAATATCAATCCTCATCTTCGAAAAGCCCCCTTAAAGCACGAATGTAAACCTTATTATCTGCAACGTCACACCTTATTACAACGTCCTTGATTGCAGGAATAATGACCTCACCATCAGGAGTGTCAATATACCATATATCGTTTGCAACAAGCGTTTCTACATCCTTAAGTGTTCCGTACTCCTTGCTGTTATCATCAACATCTATAACCTTACAGCCAATAAGCTCAGAAACAAACCATTTACCTTCAGGAAGCTTTACGTCACTTCTTTTGATATAAAATACTATATTTCTCAACTCTTTTGCCTGTTCAATTGTGTCTACGCCTTCTATTTTGACAACAGCAACATTGCCGTGAGGACGGCAGGAAACCACCTTAACTGGTGAATTACCTTTATCATCACGGTAAAAGGTTTTGAACTTTTTAACGAATTCAGGGCCATCGCACCAAGGGTTAAGACGAAATTCTCCCCTTACACCGTGGGTTGCACCCACCTGCCCTATTTCAAGATATTCTTTAATCATAATTGTCAAAAAAGGGGCTGAAAAACCAGCCCCTTCCCCTTTTTTTAGTCGATGTCTACTTGAACCTTAACATCTTTACGAACGGCAGCCGCACGCATAACTGTACGGATAGCCTTAGCTATTCTGCCTTGTTTGCCGATAACTCTGCCCATATCGTCGGGACCAACATGAAGATGATAAACAACTACACCCTCTTCATTAGGTTCATCAACAGTAACCTCGACTGCGTCGGGAGTCTCTACAAGACCCTTTGCGACTGTTTCGAGCAATTCTTTCATTATCGTCACCTAATTACTTAATGATGTTCTGTTTCTTAAGAAGATCACGAACTGTGTCTGTTGGCTGTGCACCGTTTTCAATCCACTTTGTAACCTTTTCTGCATCGATCTTAACTTCAGCTGGATCGCTTACTGGGTTGTAGTAACCAACCTCTTCGATGAAACGACCATCACGAGGATAGCGAGAATCTGCTACAACTACACGATAGAAAGGTGCTTTCTTTGCGCCCATACGGCGAAGACGAATTTTTACTGCCATTTTAATTACCTCCGAAAAGTAAAATAATAATAAACTAATTTATATATTAAGCATAATTGCCTAATTTCTTACATTGGGAATCCACCCATGCCGCCCGGCATTCCACCTGGCATTCCGCCACCCATGCCCATACGCTGCATACGCTTCATCATCTTTTTAGAGCCTTTACCATTAAGCTGTTTATAAAGCTTCTGCATTGATCTATACTGGTTAAGAAGTCTGTTGACGTCTTCAACCTGCATACCACAGCCTGCAGCAATTCGACGTTTTCTTGATGGGTTGATTATGTCAGGATTTTCACGTTCCTTCATTGTCATTGAACGGATAATCGCCATTGTATAATCAATCTGTTTGTCATCTACGTCAACGTCTTTTGCTTTTTTGTTAAGTCCGGGAATCATTGCGATAATGTCCTTCATCGGTCCCATTTTACGCATTTCCTCAAACTGCATAAGCATATCGTTAAGGTCAAGCTTATTCTGACGGAGCTTCTTTTCAAGCTCTTCAGCCTTTTTCTCGTCAAGGGCTGTTTCTGCCTTTTCAATAAGAGAAAGCACGTCACCCATACCAAGAATACGGCTTGCCATTCTGTCAGGATGGAAAACATCTAAATCCTGAAGCTTTTCACCTACACCGATGAATTTGATTGGCTTGCCTGTTACAGCTCTTGCTGAAAGGGCAGCACCACCACGAGTGTCACCATCAAGCTTAGTAAGAACAAGACCATCAATACCTAATGCATCATTAAAGCTTGATGCAACTGTTACTGCGTCCTGACCTAACATTGAGTCAATAACAAGAAGAATTTCATGAGGCTTAACAGCTTGCTTAACATCCTTAAGCTCCTGCATAAGCTCCTCATCTATATGGAGACGACCTGCTGTGTCAAGGAAAACATAGTCATAGCCGTTGTCCTTTGCTAATTTGATCGCTTCTGTCGCTATTTTAACAGGATTTTCAGTACCCATTTCAAAAACAGGAACATCAATCTGTTCACCTACAACCTGCAACTGTTTAATAGCAGCAGGACGGTAAATGTCACAAGCAACAAGCAATGGTCTGTGCCCTTGCTCCTTTAACTTAAGAGCAATTTTAGCACTGTGGGTAGTTTTACCTGAACCCTGAAGACCACACATCATAATAACCGTTGGTGGATGTGCTGCTGACGCAAGTCGTGCCTGAGTACCACCCATAAGAGCTGTAAGCTCTTCGTTAACAATTTTAATAACCATTTGTGCAGGTGTAAGGCTTTCCATAACCTTTGCACCAATTGCACGTTCAGTTACTGAGTTTGTAAAATCCTTTGCAACCTTATAGTTAACGTCTGCTTCAAGAAGTGCAAGGCGCACCTCTCGCATAGCGTCCCTAACGTCTGCTTCGGTAAGGCTACCCTTACTTTTCAACTTTTTAAAGGCGTTATCTAATCTGTCTGAAAGACCTTCAAAAGCCACGGTGCAACCCCCTTATTCATTTAATGAATTAACAATGGATTTAATCTGAACAATCGCATCGTTAACTTCTCTCGAAAGAGAAATATTCATATTGTAATTGTTAATTACTTCTGTGCTTTCGATTATTGCATCGAGTGCGTCGTTCACCTTGCGGGAACGTGCTGCAAAGCCGAGCTTCTTTTCCATATCGAAAAGCTGAGTTTCTGCACGTTTAACTGCATCCCTCACACCTTGTCTTGTAATGCCTTCGTTTTGGGCTATTTCCGAAAGAGAGAGGTCGTCGTTATAGTAATACTCTATGAACTTACGCTGATTTTCAGTAAGCATTTCGCCGTAGTAGTCGCATAGTAACACTACATCAAGATTTTTTGCCATAACTACTCTCCTTTCTTCAGATTGCACTGCTGCATAAACTTTAAAATCAAAGCACCCCTGTAAAGAACTTTCACTTTACAGGAGTGCATTATAACAAAGCAACACATATTTGTCAAGTCTTTTGTGCAAAATCTTAAAAATCCATTGAATTCCTTATGAAAGCGTCAATTTCACGCCAATACTTTTCAGAATCAAAGCTCATTGTCTGCCCGTGCTTTGCACCATGAATGGTTACGTGGTCAGTACCTTCAACATTGGTCACCTCGTAAAGCTCGTTACTCTGCTGAACAGGTACCACGTTATCCTCTGTACCATGAATATAGAGTATGGGCACCTGAGAATTCTTCACAGAATCACGCACGTTAATTTCACTAAAGCTCAATCCCCTTGTAATTTTCACGTACAACGAGGAAAGGGCTACAGTAGGAAATGATGGCACACCATAAATATCTCTGATATTTTCTTTGAATACTTCTTTTACGTCCGAGTATGCACTATCAGAAATAATACCCTTTACGTTATCTTGTTTCAAATCGTCTGAACTCAGTAAGGCGGTTGCACCACCTATACCTATACCAAAAATAAATACATTGGCTTTAGAGTCGGCTTTTAAAATATAATTCACCAATTCCACAACTGATTTTTGTTCTTCAACACCCAAAGATATTTTATTGCTCATATAATCAGGAATGTAAACGTTAAAGCCCAAATCGTAAAAATGGTAAGCATATGAAGCCATATCGCTTTTTTCAGTAGTAAGAGAGTGAAGCAAAATCATATAGCTATGTGACGTGCTTTTATTTTTCAGGAACAAAGCACTTATATTATCTGCCTTAACCTCTTCAGCCTTTGTTTTTAGCCAATTGATATGCTCTTTTGACGCTAAATCTACTGTGATGAGCTGAGCTGATTTTTCATTTTTCAAAAAGCTTTCCCTGTTCAAGAAATTCTCACTTATGATTATTGTTGAAACCAGGCTGGCTACAACCAGAAGCACCACAAAAATGATTATAATCTTTTTCACAACAGGGCTTTGTTTTATTTTATCAATGTCCATTTCTTATTCCTTTTCGTTATTGTCACAAATATATTTAAAGGCTTCTGCGATACTTACAGCAGTATTTTTACCAAAGGAAAAAATTTCGAGATAATGATTTCCAAAAAGCTTTTTCATAAGCTTGCCTGTCCCCAGAAACATCATTGAAAAGTCATTATCAGGAATAATATAACCAATAGCATCATTGGAAAGTCCAAAAACAACAAGCTCATCATCCTTAGCAGATGTTTTTAACGGTACGGATGAAAATGATGTTTTTGAGAAGGATTCCTTATCGCCTGTTGCCTGTGAGCCACTTAGAACTGCAGGCTCCAGTTCACCGGGCACAAGGGCAATCTTCCTTTTTCCACCCAACTCCAGAAGACCGACTTCAGTAAATGATTTGTACCTTCCGTTATCGTCAGAAAGAATTGTATAAGAACCTATTCTGTGTTTTGCTATTGCGTAGAATATAGGATTGTCGACCTTAAGCTCAGCCTTTTTCACATATAGATTCAACAATGGCTTAAGCTCTTTTTCCTCAATTGTCTGGTCACCCTTGTCTTCAATCCATTTTGAATACCTACTGTTTTCATCATTCGAAAAAATTCCTGCCTGCATTTCGTATGTACCCGGATCAACAATGGGATTTCTTTCGATTTCGTCCTTGCTCATAGTCATTGCAAGACTTATTCTGCCTATTTCCTCACCAACAGCCTTTGCTTGAGTTTTCAAATCTACCCTGTTGCTGTAAAGCCTTGTAGGGTAAACTGCGGCTACAGGACCGTTGAAGAAAACAAAGTTATAACTGTTTTTCTCGAAATAGTTACCTAAGCTATAAACGAAATCACCTGAAACAAGGTCACCGTTACCCTTACCCTTTTCTTTCATTGAATTAATATACGGATGGGCACCGAAATTGAGTATAATTGTAGATTTTTTCGTTTCATCGTCAGGTACGAAACGTAATCTTAAAAGCTGAGTTGAGCAATCGTAAGGCTCACGTCTGTCCCAAACGTAGCCATAAAGACCTCTGTCAGAAAGTGATGACCTTTCGCTTATGCCTTGCATTGAGCTTTTACCCATATAGCTTTCGTAAAGCTTGCCTTCCTCCATATTAAGAACAGCATCTTTTACGCTTTCTGTTATTTTATCAAAAAGGAAAGCCATGTATTCTTTATCGCAAGAGTCAAGAAGCTGACCTTCGCCTTTTTTGAGACATTTACGATTGTTTGTAATAACAGAAATTATTTCTCCCCATATACCCATTGTATCAATAGATGAGTGGGTATGAGTTGAGCATATATTTATGTAGGAAATGTTGTTATCTTTTGAAAAAACTGAAAGCTGATTTCTTAATTTATTGATATTTTTATTTGAAATACCAATACAGTCCACAGAACAGAAAACAATCTTACCTCTGCCACTGTTGTCGTCTACGGCAACCGTTCTTACTCTTATATCGTCAAGAACTCCTGCAGCATAGTTCGCAGGAAGACGGGTGTTACCTGCTATACAATATTTTTTTGTATCAATATCGTCAGGTAAAATGCTTTTCTGAGAGTAACCCAGACTCCATTTTGCTTTGCGAGGCGCTTCAGAAAAATATTTTCGACCTGTTAAATTGTCGCTCTCAATCTTGTCGAAATTATCCACCGGTGGATCAGGAAGATCAATATGAAGCTTTTCTATGGTGTTTACAAACTTTTCTGAACACATCTTGCAGCGTTCAACAAAATCCATATCTGCAAGCTTTTTATATTTTAGTGCAGATGCTACTGCTACAGCCGATGCAATACCAAGTCCTAATTTTGT
Organism: Acutalibacteraceae bacterium; assembly: GCA_045605085.1. Classification (GTDB taxonomy): domain Bacteria; phylum Bacillota; class Clostridia; order Oscillospirales; family Acutalibacteraceae; genus DTU089. The sequence continues at coordinate 33,252 of JAZUPI010000021.1, read as the reverse complement.
TGATATTTTCATATTAACACCCCCATTTTAAGAATTTTATAATATCACATATTTTTCGCAAAAACAATTGCAAGTAACAAATTTAATCGTTTATTAATTTTCACTTTGTTGACATATATTTATGTTGTGATATAATATGCCAACGGGAGTTGATGTTTTGGGTATTACAGAAATTATTGCTCTTGCAATAAGTCTTTCAATGGATGCTTTCGCCGTTGCGTTATGCAAGGGTCTTGCACTTAAAAAAATAAACCTTAAAAACTGTCTGGTTGTTGGCTTATGGTTCGGTTCATTTCAGGGCTTTATGCCTCTGATCGGCTTTCTTTTGGGAAACACCTTTGCCGACAAAATCACATCCATCGACCATTGGATTGCTTTCATATTGCTTGGACTTATTGGTGGTAATATGATTAAAGAAGCACTTTCAAAAGACGAGGATTGTTGCGACGATTCCTTGGGCTTCAAAACTATGATTGTTATGGCAATTGCAACAAGCATAGATGCCCTTGCAATTGGTGTAAGCTTTGCCTTCACAGAGTTTAATCCTGATTGGTTTGTTTACGTAGCCTTTGTTATGATAGGTGTTATTACCTGCACACTTTCAGCGTTAGGTGTTAAAATAGGTAACATTTTCGGAACAAAGTACAAATCCAAAGCAGAATTTGCAGGTGGCGCAATACTTATTCTTTTAGGCTTAAAGATACTCCTTGAAGGACTTGGTATATTGAAATAATAAACGTACAAAAAACAACCGAGAGCTCAAAAACTCTCGGTTGTTTTGTTTTATAAAATCAGCGTGCTAACACGTCTTCCAATGGAATATACTTGTCAAGCGCAGGGTCATAGTAATAATCCTTTTCAGGTGTAAAGCCAAAAATGTAATTTGTATAAACGCCATTTTCGAGAAGGTAAACTATAAACACCTTTTCACCGTCTGTAGCGGTAACACTTTCACCTGTAAGCTTAAAATGATAATTTGAAATATCTTTTGTAATACCTATTTTACTCAAATCATACTTTGAATAGCGTGCAACAAAAACCTGATTATTTTTATCGTCAAAGGTATTGGTAAGCTTTTCGGTAGTTTCTTCGCTTACCTTAACTGTGCTTTCCGTAACTGTCCCTGTTGTAGTTTCGTCGACAGTAGCTGTATCCTCACCACAAGCACTTAAAACTGTTACCATGAAAATCGCCATAACAACAAGCAATATTTTTTTCATTAAAACGCCTCGTTTCAAGTTATATTACAATGGTAATATAACCTTTTACGAAGCTTTTGTCAACCACCGGTACGTCCGGAAACTATTGCCTCGCGTTTATACTTTTCCTTGGTTGCGATGCCACCTCTTATGTGACGTTCTTCTTTATTTACGTCAAGAACCTTACGTACTTCACCAAAAAGTGCAGGATCAATACGTTTTAGTCTTACTGTTATATCTGTATGTACCGTTGACTTTGACACACCAAACTTTTTCGCAGCACCTCGCACTGTTGATTTACTGTCCGCAATGTATCTACCCAACTTCACTGCTCTATCTTCATAATCGTTATACATAAAAAATCCTCCCATAGAGTTCTAAAAAACTATATGAGAGGATTTTTAATATTATGATTTAATTTTAACTTTTTATTGGAAAGTTATTTCATAAAACACAACTGAGTTTCCTTCAACTACATTATTGAAGCTTAAAGCACCATTTTCAAGCTGATATTCCTGTTTTACCGGATTAGTTTTTGAACAATCAATGTACTTATCACGAAGCTCGTTTCTGTAAAGCTCCTGAATTTTCGAATCTGAAAGTGTTATTTCACTATCAAGGCAGGGATCATCCGGTGACCAGCTGAAAGCATCGCTTGTAATGTTGTATTTTTCTCTGTCTTGTTGCCATTCATCAAAGAAATTACAGCTATCACTTATAAAGGTTGTTTTAACGTTTGCTTTTGTAAAGCCGTATTTTTTTACGTCTATATCAAAAGTAAATACTGCATTTTCTTTATAATCCAAATCGTTTTTGTAGTTGTACGCCATTACACGAAGGGTCTTTGTTTCTTCATCATAGACAGAAACAGCATCCATTTCCACGTCAGACTGTGTCGGTCTTGCCTTCACCTTAGAGCCTACCTTCTGTGAGCCCTTAAATTCTGCAATATTTTTAGCTACGTGGTACGAAATTGTAGGGTAACCATCGTTGATACCGCCTGTAAGAAAGCTCCAGGATGAAAAATAATCTATATTATTATCAAGACATTGTTTCCAGAGTCTTGCATCATATGCAGCCTGATAGGTATGCCCCACAGTTCTTGAAAGAAGCTCGTCGCTATCTTTACCTTTTTCGAGACCCACAAGAAAACGACCCTCGTCCACACCGTACATAAGGTCAGTAAGACCATGCTTTTCTGCAGTTGAACGAATATAGTTAATAGTTTGGGGTAAGGTGTAGCCTTCCGTATATTCTTCAGGTGAGTGGTCATAGAATGAGGCAGACAAAAAGCATACTCTTGTACCTTTTTTTCCGTTAGCGTAGTTTATCCCCTTTGCAATATGTTGTATGAACAAGGCTTCATCCCAATGACCTTCAGTAACCGTCATAGAGTGTGCCCCAACGAAAACGTCTTCACCAATTGCATCTATAAGTGCCTGGACGGTGTAGTCGTAAAGTTTACAAAATTCACCCGATGCACTTGCGCTCCTACCGTCCTTTGCTCTGAACCAGTCCCAGTTTTCATACTCGGTCATTACGCCAAAGCGCCATGTAAGCACCTCTTCCCTACCAAACTCTTTAACAAGTGCAGTTGCCAACGCAAAAATATAATCATAATAAACGTCATAATCGTCAGGTGGATAAACGTTCATACCGAAACCATCTAAAAGATAGCCTCTTGTAAATTTGAGTGGAACGCCGCCAAGTTTCAGGTGTGGCTTCGCACCTAATTTCAAGATACCCTCACAGTTTTTGATGAGGGGTTCAAAATCATAATCGTCAAGAACGTTAAAATCCATCGGATTTTTAAACAAATCTCTTTCCTTTGTACCACCTGAGCATTGCATAAGCTGAATATACTCAACAAACTCAAAAACATTATATTCCTCGTTAATCTTCGGGTCATAAAAGCTTTCACCCATATCCCACACGTTATTATTACTTACAACGTTGGATGCAACACCATTTTTTTTAGAAATATCGATTGTAATTTTTGCTGAGGCCTCACCTTTCGGCATTCTCTCCGACACAACTACAACACCGACAGCAATACCTACAACTAAAAGAATTATTACTGTGGTTATAATCTTCTTTTTCATAATAAATCCTCCATAAACTACTTTTCAATAGTCTTAAACTGTCCTCTTATTTCCTCTGCTGTACCTGTAGCAAGATAAAACTCATAGGAAAAAGGAGCAAAGCTTTTGAATTCCATATCTTTTACTACCGCAATGTATGAGGTTGGCCCATCTCGTGACGGATCCTCGTTAGTCGTTTCACCCTTGGCGTAAATGCCTGATAAAAACTTTGTTTCATCAGGCACGTAAAGACCAATACCAAAGCTGTCGTCAAACATCCCTGTAAAAGCTGCCCAATGCTCTGATGATTCGAAAGTAGGGTAATTTGCGTCCGGCCAGAAAATCAAATCGTCATTAACCGTCAATTTGTCATCTGTCCAAGGCTTTTTACCCCCGTAGTAGACAAACCTACCGAGAGGCTCTACGCAGTAAAATGCAGGCATTTCCTGAGTTGCTGTTGCAGGAGCATGGCCTGAAAAATCAACAAACCTGCAGGCTGCGTGGACTAAACCATTCTCGAAGGTGTAGGTTGCTTCCATATACGATGGTGTTATACGATCTTTTTTCTGTGCCCAATCTAACGGTCTGCATTTAACGTAAACTGAATCCTCTGTTATTCTCAGGTCAACAATTTTGCTTGCATCGTTATACTGGTTACCACCCTGCACAGGATTATAGCGCCAGTCGTTATCATTATACTTTGCAAAATCGTAATCAAGCGTACCGTAGTAGGACTGCTGTACAAGTCTGCCTGTATCGTTTCTGTTTATAAGGTTTACGTTGGTATTGACTGCCTCTGTATTGTAACGTTTGGAGGCGTTTGAATCCACCTTTATTTTTCCGTCCACAACAACTGCCTCTACGTTGGAATTAAGGTCTTCTAAGTAGCTAAGAGCCCCACCCCAATGCAAATCCACACCTAATTTATGATTTTTTGACTCTATGTAAACTTCGTTTTCTGGAATCTCTCTGTTAAACGTGGATACACCTAAAACTTGAAGCTTACCACCATACTCACTCCAGGAATCAAAGGTAATATTGCACAATTCGTTAGCTTTTCTCTTCTCTAAAAAGCCGTCAATAAAAGAGTAGAACTCCATATTTTCGCCAGGCTCAAGGAAAAAATCTTCAGAAAAGCTTTCAACACCACTTTTGTAGAAAATGGTCCCTTTAAAGTAGCAATCTGCACTGTATCGTATACCATAATAGTTGAACCAGTTTTTTTCCATAGTTGTCTTTTCGCCTTCAAAATTCTTCATAAAATCGGGATTATACTCAATCTCAAAGGTTGTGTTATATTTACCTTTTGCAAAACTTAAGGGATACGAAACATACCCTGTAACAATTGTAAAAACAAGTGTAGCTACAATCAAAACACTGAATACACAACCAACAATACGTAATGCTTTTTTCATTTAAACACCTCACGAATATGTTTATCTCATTATAGCATATGCTTTTACATTTTGCAAAAGGATATAAAATAGGGCTATAAAAAACTTATCGTTTTTACAGCCCTTTTTACTGATTTATTCGTTTTCTTTTATCCAATCAACCATATCTTTAACAGACTTTTCAACTGTCATTGGATGATAATCAAGCTCTCTTTCTGCTTTTTCAATAGAGAAATTACAGTTAGACATAAGCTTACGGATTGAATATCTTGTGAAAAGAGGTGTTTTCTTTGCTACCTTGTAGAAAACCTCTGCTGCAGGTGCAACCGCCTTAGCAACACCATAGGAAAGAGGAATTTTTGGTGCTTTCTTACCACAAGCTTTTGCTGTTGCTGCAATAAAATCCGCAACTGAAATCTGTTCACCACAAAGAATGTAGCACTCACCCTTGCCACCCTGCTTTGCTGCCATATACATACCATGTGCAACGTCGCGTATGTCAACGAAGTTATATGCACCAAAGGAAAGGGTTACAGGGAAAATACCATTTACAAACATTCTTACCATTTCGCCTACGTTTGACTTTTTGAAATCGTAAGGACCAAGGCAAGCGCCCGGATGAGTAACAACAGCATCAATTTTGCCTGCTCTTACCTCATCAAGAACAAACTGTGTTGCAGTTGCCTTTGTCTTTGCATATGTACCTTCAAGGTTGTCTACAGGGAAATTGTCAATTTCTCTCATAACCTGGTTGTCAGGAAGAGGCTCGAAAGCATCAACGGAAGAAGCGTACACAAGACGACGCACGCGTTTTTCTTCACACGCCTGAACAACGTTCTTTGTACCACCGACGTTAACGTTCCAGATCATATCCTCCTGGTCAGCATTGATATCAATAATACCTGCAAGGTGGTAAACCACGTCTACACCTTCAAAGGCTGCACGAAGCTGATCAATATCTGTAACGTCACCATATACCTTTTCGCAATCGATACCGTCGAACTGCTTACTGTCTTTTCTGATAAGGATTCTTACCTTTTCACCACTGTCAACAAGCTCTTTTAAAAGAGCGTAGCCGATATGACCTGTTGCACCGGTTACTAAACTGATTTTGTCGCTCATATTTTTTCTCCTCATTTATCATAGGGACTGCATAAGCAGTCCCTAAAAAGTAGTTATACCAAGTCTGCGATTTTACAAAAATCAGGCTTACTCGCCTTTCATACCAAGGAGCTCTACTGTGCCATCATAAACAGCCTGTGAAACCTTGATAGAATCAAAGATTGCTGCCTCAATATCGTCATCTGTAGCGCCTAGTTCCTTTGAGAATCGGTCAGGAATGAAGAGATTAAGACCCATAATATCTGCAAGACCGTCTACGTCAATACCACTTTCAATACCCTTTTCGGCGTATTCCTTTTTAACGCCACCAAGTCCCATTCTCATCATCCATGGAGCAACAGAAATAATCTTTCTGTTTTCGCCCATTCCACGAGCTGCATAAACGATTTTGAGGAACTCTTTCCAAGTGAGGTTATACATAGAAATTGGCCAAGCCTTTGCACCCTTTGACTTTTCAGCAGCACCAACAATAACCTCGCCAACCTGACGTACTGTAAGCATTGCTGTACCACCACCCGGGTACATTGTGAATGGAAGCTTATCCATTCTCTTAATCTGCTCAATAAGAATAACCCAAACAGGCTTTCTACCTGGCTGTGTACCAAAAATGTAAGGAAGCTCAAGCACAGAAACGTCAAAGTTATCGTCAGCAAATGAGAAAGCTACATTTTCCTGATCAATACGGCTTCTGATGTATGGGTGCTTTTCAGTAAGCTTCATATCTGGTCTTTCTTTTGCAAGGTATGCAAAGTAAGAGCCAAGAATAACAGCGCTCTTAACACCAACCTCTTTACAGATAGGTAAAATTCTTTCAAGTGGAGCGATGTTATATTTGTAATACGCATCGTAAACAGGTGCAGGGAATTCAACTCTTTCGTCGATACCTGCTGCGAAAACGAAGCAATCCTGTCCCTTTAACATTTCACGGATTTCGTCATCTGACTTTTCGTAAATGTTGCAGAATTCAATTTTCATTTCTTCAGGGATTGGTGCTCCCTCCGGAAGAGGAGGAAGGGCAACACTTGTTACCTCATGACCTCTTTCGATAAATATACGTGCAGCCTCGCAGCCTAAAAGACCTGTGCCGCCAATCATAAATACTTTCATTCTGTTACCTTCTCCTTAAAGTTATCGAAGATTTCAGGACCATAAACGTTATTTTCACCCTGGCGATCCCAAACCTGTGCAAAGAATGGGTTGATTCTTGCTTCTTCGTCATAGTTCCAAGGCCATGGAAGCTCTGCCGGACACCAGTGACCACCCTTAAGAACAAGGTTTGGTGACATTTCGAACTCATTACCTCTTGCACTTACCCATTTAACAGGTGTGTACATATCAACGATTTCTGTAGCAAGACACTTACCACCTCTGAACTCTGCAGCCTTCTGAAGATCTTCAAGAGTGAGTGAATCGAATGGCTTTGTCTCATCGTATCCGTGGTCAAGAACTTTAACGTCGTCTGCTGTTGTCTGCTTTGCAGGAATAACAATATCAAAATCCTTCCACTTTCTTGGAATCTTGTTATATTCCTCCATGCTGCCATAGTAAGCAGTCATTCTTACATCTACCTTGTTTTCTGCCCACCAGAGTGTACCATACTCAGGTGTCATAGCAATTTTCTTCATAAATGGCTTAACTGCAAATGCAAATGGCTTTGCAAGGAAAGCTAGCTTATAGTAGAACTCTACGTTCTTCATCATGCTCTTGAAGTATTCCTTAACAGGAATGTTTGCACGGAAGTGGCAATATTTTTCAAGCTCGTCACCATCGTAGTACCACTGACCATGGAAGTTACGGGTTGTAAACCAGTGTGGATCAAAGAGTTTCTTAGGTGAACCAAGACCGAGTGTACCAAGAAGGAGTTCTTCAAATTCAAAGTTTGTAATTCTGTATTCTTCACCTGAACCGATGTTGTAGAAGCGTCTCCAGAATTCTTCAGGAATATCGTCACCACAAACGTTTGCAAGAAGACGACCTGAGTCTTCAACTGTTGCCCATTCAAGCATACCGTTAATTGGAACGTGGTACATAATTGGTTCCATATTCTTAAGAATTGCAGGATAAAGAATACCTGTCTGACGGAGAGATACCCAATGCTTAAGACCTGACTCAGCAAAAACTGCTTCTGCCTTAATCTTACTGATTGCATAGTGGTCGTATACGCTTACTTTAAGTGGGTCACCTGTTCTACCCCAATGAATAGGAGCATTTCTGTCACCTGTTTCAGCAACTGTACCTATGTAAACAACCTTAACTGCATCAGGATCTGGCTGAGCCTTAATAGCGTTTACAATGTTCTGTGCAGCAGCAACGTTTGTCTTCTGTGTTTTAACAGGATAGTAGTCTGCAGCAGGTGATACCATACCACCAACGTGAAGAACGTAGTCGGCACCGTTTACCATTTCAAGAACGTCGTCGTAATTTGTAAGGTCACCCCAAACAAATCTGACAGCAGGATCATCCATATACTCTGCGAACTTTTCGCGATTTTTCTTGCTATCCCTATTAAGAAGAACGATGTTAAACTCATTTTTCCTTGCATACAGCTCTAAGAATCCCTGGAAGCCCATGGTACCTGAAGAGCCTGTAAGTGCAACTGTTATTTTCTGCATAAGAAACCCCTCCGATTTCAATTATTTTTATACATTATAATTATAAAAATTTTAGTATATTTTGTCAATCAAATTTGTTAAAAAATTCACTATTTTATAGTGTAACAACAAAAAAAGTGTGGTCAATGCAAAAACAATCACATTCAACCACACTATAATGCTATTTTTTCACTTTACTCAGAATAAATTCAACAATTTTATGACATAAAAGTCCACAAACAATTGCTATAGCAATTGCCAAAGCATTAGATATTACGCTATCGACTATATTTGAACCTGTCAAACCAATCAGGTACTTGTCGGTTGCTGAAAGTATCTTTTCATGAATAAGGTAAATTTCAAAGGTAAGGGAACCTAACCATAAAAATACACTATGTATTTTACTGTTTGCAAACTTGTTGAAGAAACAAGCAGCAAACAAGGCAACACAAACACTGATAAACAAATACAAAAACCTACTTATAAACCACTGACTGAAAAACCATTTATATCCTGGAAAAGCAAGTGTATTTAACAAAAAAAGTACTATAAACACTGAAAATACGCCCACAACTAATTTAAGTGATATTTTCGGATTATTACCACAAATAATTTTTTCACCAATAAGCATACCAACCACAAAAACAGGTATACGTATCACAAAAATCTCTGAAACCACCTTCAATGCATAAGCAATTTTTTCTGCGTCAAGCACCGTAGCTGAATAATGCATTACTGAAGCAATAATAATCGGCAGTACAATCATCACTAACGCATAATGCTTTCCTTTTTTTATAAGCTTGTATAAAAATGGAGCTATCGCATATAAAACAAGTACAGCTGCAACATACCACGCGCTTAATTCACCTCTTAAAAAGAAGGTGACAAGACAATACCTGTAAATGAATCCCACCAAACTGCTCTCCACCGGAAGAAGCACCTGCAGAACTGCCCACAAAGAAATCACCAAAGCATATGGTATCAATATTCTGCTGCCACGCTTGTAATAGAACGACAACAACTTGTTATCCTTACTCAAAGAATAAAAACAGCCAAGCCCTGAAACCAGCAGAAAAATATCCACACCAACCTGAGAAAACTGCATCAATATTGAATATACCGTTCCACTTGTCCCTGAAAGATTAACAGTTCCATGGCAAAACATTATCATACATATCGACAGTCCCATTATGGCGCTTCTATATTTCGATAAATTTTTAGCATCTATATGCTTACACATTAAACTTTCTCCTTTTTATTTCATTGTTCTTTTCAGTTTATCTGCCGCATATTTGAACAAGAAATCATACTTATTGAAAATAACGTCATACATAAGAAAAACAACATTTGCTAAGCTCAACAGTATGGGTACTGTTGCTTTTCCGAATTCACTGTACTCCTCTGCAGAGAGTCCGAAAACGTATACACCCGTAACACCTATAAGAACAGCGGCACAATTGAACAGAAGCATTTTAATTACCCACATCAATAGGTTTGGTAATTTTTGCACAAAATCTCTTATAATTGGATAGTAGCCGAAGAATAGCGCATACGTTAACGCTGCCTCTTTGTCAGTTATAAGCAAAAGCGACAAAATAGCCGTAGCAAAGTAAACTGCTGACGCCCATTTCCTGTTACTTACCTCTTTAATCAACAGGACTATAATACCTGTAACTATAGGTAACACGTACATAAGCACAGGCAAAAATGTAGTGAAAAACATAAGCACAACAGAAAGTGCCGTCATCATTCCACAAAGGGCAGTAAGCTTAGGTTTTTTCATCAGCCTATAACAACCTCGTGACCTGTACGTGCAGATTCATAAACAGCGTCAAGAATTTTCATAATCTCAACGCCGTCCTCTGCAGGAGCAATACAAGGTGTACCGTTAAGAACACAATCAACAAAATGATTGATTTCTCTGCAGAAAAGACCATCAAACGCAAGGCTTGTATCGTTATTGAAGCTTAAATCTACAAGGTATCCGTTTTCCTGACTGAAGATTTCAACCTGTGGATCAAGCTTTGCACCTGCTTTTGTTCCGAAGAACTGAATATTACCCTCGCCATTTTTAATGTTAAGAGAGAAGCTTGCTTCAACAGAAAGCACAAAACCATTATCAAAACGAATAAGTGCAGTAGCAAGGTCTTCTACGTCGCAGATATCCTCTGCACCTGCTGAAACTGACTGATATCCTTTACCAACCTTAATGTCAGGACGGTTAAAGAGCTTTTGAAAGGTTGCACCGTAAACGGAAACAGGCTTTGGATTACCACAAAGGTATCTTGAAAGGTCGATAACGTGAACACCTAAATCTATAAGTGGTCCACCACCTGAACGTGATTTGTCACCAAACCAGCCACCAGGGTTACCGTTACGACGAAGGTAGGTTGCCTTTGCATAATAAATTTCACCAAATTTGCCTGAATCTATAAAATCGCGCATAACGTCTGCATCGTTGCCGTAACGTCTTACAAAGCCAATCTGAAGATGTCTGCCGTTTGCCTTTGCAGCTGCAAGCATCTCTTCTGCTTGTTTTGTGTTCATTGCCATAGGCTTTTCACAAATAACGTCTTTACCTGCATTAAGTGCAGCAATTGTACACTCTGCGTGTGCAGCGTTCCATGTACAAACACTGACAATGTCTATTTCAGGCAATTTTTCAAGCATCTCATTTTTATCAAGGAAGCAGCGCTCCTCGGGTACACCGTATTTTTCTGCCATTTTTTTGAGTTGTTTTTCGTTTATATCGCAAAACGCATATAACTCTACATTTGGGTTTTTTATATAGCCATTAATATGCTCATTTGAAATTCCACCCACACCGATAACGGCTGCCTTTAATGTTTTCATAAGATTACCTCCTGAATGATGCTTCATTCAACATCTTTAATATTACAAAAAAGTATAGCATTTAAATCTAAAAATCGCAATACTATTATGGACAAATGGATTTCTTTGTTTTATAATATCGCTACAAATAATTTTAGAAAAGAGATTTTGTAAATGTCATATTTATACGAAATGCACGCACACGTTAAAGAAGTTTCCACTTGTGCCGGATCAGATGCAAAAAAGCTTGCAAGCCTTTACGTTGACACCGAATATACAGGAATTGTCCTTACAGACCATATGAACTTTGACACCTTTGATAAACGAGGTCTTAAGGATGCTCCGTGGAATGAAAAAATCGACCATTTTATTACAGGCTACAAAGCAGTAAAGGAAGCTGTTGGCGACAAGCTTATTGTGATTATGGCTATGGAAATACACTTTTATGATAATCCCAACGACTATCTTGTTTATGGCATTACCGAAGAATTTCTCAGGGCACACGGCGACCTCATGGCAATGGGTGCAGAAAAATTTTCAGAGCTTGCACATAAAAACGGTTTAGTTTTCCTTCAGGCACACCCATTCAGAAGAAATTCTGAGGTTACCGACTGGAAAATCCTTGATGGATATGAAATTTTCAACGGAAATCCACGTCATTATTCCTGTAACCCAATGGCAGAGGAATGGGCAAAATATCACAACAAATCAATCGTAACCTCTGGCTCTGATTTTCACGAACCCGAAGATGCGTGCCATGGTGGTGTATACTTCCAAAAGAAAATCACCACACCACAAGAGCTTGTTGAAGAATTGAAAAGTGGCAACTACACGTTATTGAAGAAAAAATTCAAGCATACAAGACCGGAATAAAAAAATGCAGTTCACACATTTGTGAACTGCATTTTTTTACCATCTATTATGAACTTTTTCGTGGAAGGCCACAAGGTCCTTTATTTCAAGAACTGTTCCGTCATCGAGGACAGCTTGTCCGTTTAGCCTACCAAAGACCTTATCTGCATGTTGACAGACAAAAGGCAATGACAAATCGGCACGGTCATTGAAAAACGGTGTAAACTCCATTTTCCAACGGTCATCGTTAGACGTCATATACCATTTGTCCATTACGTTTCGTGTTGGTATGCCAAAATCAACCAAATCAAGCTTATGACATTTACCATCGTAAAAAATCATATTTTCACTTGCGTTTCTAGTATTACCAAAGCCATAGCCGATATTGTATCCAAAAGGTTTGCCATCCACAATACCTGAACCTATACCCCAATACCACGTATTATCATAAGTCCAGCTACCTCTACCCCAGTCAAGAATACCGAAATCCTTTGAGCTGTCAAAGGTGTAGGTTTTACCATCTATCTTCACGTAACCGGAAGCTGGCATACAAGTTATTTTTTGGTTATAATAAAAGGCTGACCTTTTTTCTAACCAGGGTGTTGCAATTACCATTGTATCCATATCTGGCTGGGCAAGGTAAATATCTGCTTCAAGCTCTGTTCTGTGCTTTCTTGCGTAATATTTACAATAAAAATGTCTGCCATCCTTATTACGGTCAATATGATAATCACAAAACTTGGATTTATATTCTATATTCCCCTCTTCACTGGTTTTAGGAAGATTCAATTTACCCATTGGAAAGACCTTGATTTCCATATATGGGTATTTTTTGTTTTCTTCAAAATCAAAAACAGCACAGTTAACAAGACCCATATATCTGTTATCTGCAAAGGTGAATGAAACCGCATATCTACCCTCACTATCAATAACAAGATAGTAGTCCCACTCTTTAAGTCGCATTGGCTCCTTAACCATTTGTGGATCATAGTCAAAAACAAGTCTGTTTGCCCAACCGGGCTCCTTCAAAGAGCCATCATCATTTAGGAGCAAACCCCTACCCTGAATTTTGTGGTTTCTGTTCAACAAAGCTTATATCCCCTTTTCATCAAACAAGAATGCTGTTTCGATAGCAATCTTAACACCAAGGTCAATTGCCTGTGCAGAAAGGTTATCTGCTGTGTCAAGTCTTGTATGGTAGTACCTTGCAGGAGAAGGATCCATAGCAGTAAGAGATGATGCAGGAATACCTGCCTGTGACATTGCTGCTGCATCTGTTGCACCTAATTCAATAGCACCGATCGGAACATCAACACCAACATTTTTAGCTGCTGCCTGAATAAGCTCAGCAACGCGTCTGTCGTTCTTAACAACACCTGTCATATCTCTATCGTACGCCTTTATAAACTCAGGCTCACGGATTGTATCAAATCCAACAAAAACAGTTTCAACGCCATCATTAAGTATAGCCTTATTCGCCTTTGCAAATGCCTTTGAGCCACGAAGACCTGCTTCTTCACCACCTGCACAAAGCACTGCTACTTCCGTATTTTCAAAACGGATATTGTTATCACTTAAGAATTTTGCTGCTGCACAGCTTACAAAACAGCCTGTAAGGTCATCGTTTGCACCCACAACAGGTAACTTGTAATTAACAAACTTCAATGCCATTACAAGAATTGGAAGTGTAAGATACATAACAATTGCTAAAATTCTGAGAACAAGATTACCTTCTGCACCCCATACTACTGAACCGAATGCGCCACCGAAATGAACCATAGCGTAAATGTTTGCACCAAGTCCCAAAAGAATACTTACAACTGCAACTATAATGATTGTTGCAACAACAGGTCTGCCACCTTTATATGTATAAGTCCATTCGAAAGCTGAGTCTGTATGACCTGAGAAAATAATTCTTCTTTTTGTTTCGCCACTTGCTTTTCTTACACCATACACGTTGCCACTTGTTTTCTTTGGGAAAAAACCGTCTAACACAGGCTTATAGAAAATGAATTCACCAACAACAAAGAATAATGCAAGTGCTGCACAAGCAAGACCAAGTACTGCAAGACCTAATGTGAAAAATACTACACCTGATATAAGAAGTGTTGCACCAATAGGTACCCAAGCCATAAATGCTTTATCACTACACTTATACTCCTGACGTTCTACTGTATCGCACCATTTTTCAAGGTCTGCCTGCATATACTCCTGAGCTTTTTTCTCCGCTTCGCTACCAACAGGACGTGGACCGAAGTTTTTGCACACGTTTTTTATGCTTTTTATTGCGTAATTTGTGTACTCTCTTACTTTCACATCAAAATTCGGAATGCTTTGGTTTGATTTCATAATTTTTCTCTCTTTCTTTAATTTTTAATATTAACAACAGGTAATTATATACCCATTTAACAATTATATCAATAGCTGTAATTTTTTACAGCAAGGGCTTAAGGTATTTACCTGTATAAGATTCTTTTATTTTTGCAACCTCTTCCGGTGTACCTTCTGCCACAATGGTACCACCACCGTCGCCACCCTCAGGACCTAAATCGATAATGTGGTCTGCAGTTTTTATTACGTCAAGATTATGTTCAATTACCACAACAGAGTTATTGGCGTCGACCAATTTATTTAACACCTCAATAAGCTTTTTAACGTCAGCTGTGTGAAGACCCGTTGTAGGCTCGTCGAGAATATATATTGTCTTACCCGTCGATAATTTGGACAATTCCGTTGCAAGCTTCACGCGTTGAGCCTCACCACCTGAAAGGGTTGTAGCTGATTGACCTAACGTAATGTAACCTAAACCAACCTGGAAAATAGTTTCGAGCTTTCTTCTGATTTTCGGAATATTAGCAAAAAACTCCATAGCTTCTTCAACGGTCATATTTAAAACGTCGCTTATGCTTTTGCCCTTGTACTTAACGTCAAGTGTTTCTCTGTTGTAGCGTGCACCACGACACACCTCACAAGGCACGTAAACGTCGGAAAGGAAGTTCATTTCAATTTTGATTATGCCGTCGCCCTCACAAGCCTCGCATCTACCACCCTTTACATTAAAGGAAAACCTTCCCATATCGTAGCCCTTGGCTTTAGCATCTGCAGTCTGTGCAAACAACGCTCTTATATCGTTAAAAACACCCGTATAGGTTGCTGTGTTGGAGCGTGGTGTTCTGCCTATCGGTGACTGGTCAATATCTATGACCTTATCGAGATTTTCTATACCGAGAATTTCGTCATGCTTACCTGCAAACTTACGGGCATTATTAAGCTCAGCAGCAAGCTTTTTATAAAGAATTTCGTTAATAAGAGATGACTTACCTGAACCTGAAACACCTGTTACAACAACAAGCTCACCTAACGGAATTTTAACGTCAATGCCTTTAAGATTATTTTGCTTTGCCCCTTTAATTTCAAGACATTTACCGTTACCCCTTCTGCGAGTTTCGGGAACAGGAATTTTCTTTTCACCTGAAAGATATTGTCCCGTAAGAGATTTCTTACATTTCTTTATTTCTTCTACAGTACCTGCACACACGATTTCACCACCATGCACACCTGCACCGGGACCCACGTCAACAATGTAGTCAGCTTCCCTCATAGTATCCTCGTCATGTTCTACAACAATGAGTGTGTTACCTAAATCGCGAAGCTCTTTAAGTGATTTAAGCAGTTTTTCATTATCGCGTTGATGAAGACCGATGCTGGGCTCATCAAGTATATAAAGAACACCCATAAGAGAAGATCCGATTTGAGTAGCAAGACGGATTCGTTGACTTTCGCCACCTGAAAGAGTACCTGAATTTCTTGAAAGAGTAAGGTAATCGAGCCCTACGTTGCAAAGGAATGAAAGTCGTGAACGGATTTCTTTTATAATCTGGCTGCCTATAAGCTTATCTTTTTCGGAAAGCTCAAGATTTTCTATAAATTCAAGCTCGTCACGAATTGACATATCGGTAAATTCTTTAATGTTTTTACCACCAACAGTTACCGCAAGTGGACCTGGCTTCAGCCTTGCCCCTTTACAATCAGGACAAGGACATTGGGTCATATATTGCTCAATATCTCTTCTTGACCAATCGGAGGTTGTTTCTTTATAGCGTCTTTCAAGGTTATTTATGATACCCTCAAATTCGGTCATATAAGTACCACTTCCGTACTCATTCTGACGAACCATTTTAATTCTTTCGCCTTTTGTACCATAAAAAATAGCTTCCTGACCCTCTTTTGAAATTTTTTCAAAAGGTGTATCTAATGAGAAGTTATATTTTTCTGCAAGGGCGTTAAAATACATTCCTGAAATAGTACTTGCGTCAACATTACTCCAGCCACTGCCTTTAATAGCACCATCATTTATGGAAAGCTTTCTGTTAGGAACAAGTAAATCTTCGCTAACACGCATAAAAACACTAAGTCCTGAACAGGTAGGACAAGCACCGAATGGATTGTTGAAGGAGAATAAACGAGGCTCAAGCTCATCCATACACGAGCCGTGCTCAGGACAAGCAAAATTCTGAGAGAAAAGAATTTCTTCACCATCTACAACATCTATTACAGCTGTACCATCTGTAAGAGAAAATGCAGTTTCCAGGGAATCTGTAAGTCTTGAGCCTATCCCATCTTTCATAATAAGACGGTCAACGATAATTTCTATATTGTGTTTGATATTTTTTTCAAGCTTTATTTTTTCTGAAAGGTCGTAAACAATCCCGTCAATACGCACCCTTGAAAAGCCTGATTTCTGTGCACTTTGTAATTCCTTCTGGAACTCACCTTTTTTGCCCTTTGCAATAGGTGCCAGAACCTGAAACCTTGTACCTTCAGGCAAAACCAAAACCTTATCAACAACCTGATCTATGGATTGTTTCTTTATTTCTTTACCACAAACAGGACAATGAGGCACGCCTACACGTGCATACAAAAGTCTTAAATAGTCATATATTTCCGTCACTGTACCAACTGTTGAACGTGGATTTTTAGAGGTTGTTTTCTGGTCTATAGATATTGCAGGAGACAAGCCATCAATACTATCAACGTCAGGCTTTTCCATTATTCCAAGAAATTGACGTGCATAGGAAGATAAGCTTTCCATATAACGTCTTTGACCTTCAGCGTAGATAGTATCAAACGCTAAAGAAGATTTACCGGAGCCTGAAAGTCCTGTGAAAACCACAAGGCTATCTCTTGGTATTTCTACGTCTACGTTTTTCAGGTTGTGCTCCCTTGCACCCTTAACAATAAGATTTTTTTCCATAAAAATTACTTTTCACCTTTTAACTTAGCTATCTGGTCTCTTAAGTATGCAGCGTGTTCAAATTCAAGAAGCTTTGCAGCTGCACGCATTTCTTTTGTAAGTCTTTCAATAAGCTCTGACTTTTCTTTTGCAGAAAGCCGTTTCTTTGCCATTTTTTCCTGAACGTTGTCTTTAGAGCTGATTTCAAGAATTTCTCGTACATCTTTCTTTATGGTCTGAGGAATAATTCCGTTTTCCTCATTGAATTTCATTTGTTTTTCACGACGACGATAAGTTTCTTCTATGGCATTTTCCATAGATCTTGTTACTTCGTCAGCGTACATAATTACCTGACCATCAGCATTTCTTGCTGCTCTGCCTATGGTCTGTATAAGCGACGTTTCACTTCTTAAAAAGCCTTCCTTATCAGCATCAAGAATTGCAACAAGAGAAACCTCAGGTATGTCAAGACCTTCTCTTAAAAGGTTGATGCCTACAAGCACGTCGAACTCACCTAAGCGCAAATCCCTTATGAGCTCCATACGTTCAATGGTATCAACATCAAAATGCATATACCTTACCTTTATTCCATAATCACTAAGGTAATCTGTAAGGTCCTCTGCCATTTTACGTGTAAGAGTAGTGACAAGAACACGTTCTTTTTTCTCTACCCTCATATTTATTTCGGAAATCAGGTCGTCAATCTGACCTTGTGTAGGACGCACTGAAATCTCCGGATCCAAAAGACCTGTCGGTCTTATAACCTGTTCTGCAATCTGTGCGCTTTTTTCTTTTTCAAGGTCACCCGGGGTAGCGCTTACAAATATTTTCTGATGTGTTTTACCATAAAACTCATCAAACCTTAATGGCCTGTTATCGTACGCTGATGGTAAACGGAAACCGAATTCTATAAGGCTTTCTTTCCTTGAACGGTCACCACCGAACATACCCCTTACCTGTGGCAAGGTCACGTGTGATTCATCCACAAAAAGCACAAAATCATCAGGAAAATAGTCAAGAAGCGTAAATGGTGCCGAACCCGGCTCCCTGCCTGACATAACACGAGAATAGTTCTCTATGCCTTTACAGAAACCTGTTTCACGAAGCATTTCCATATCGTAAAGTGTTCGTTGCTGAATACGTTGTGCCTCTAAAAGCTTACCCTGTGACTTAAACTCTTCCACACGTGCTTCCATTTCGTTGTATATATTCTCAAGAGCTTTTTCCATTTTATCCCCATCCACAACGTAATGTGATGCAGGGTAAATTGCCACGTGAGTTCTTGCACAATTAACCTCACCTGTCAGAGGGTTAATTTCTAAAATTCTATCTATTTCATCACCGAAAAACTCTATTCTGTAGGCAGTGTCTGAAGAATAAACAGGGAATATTTCTACAGTGTCGCCTTTAACACGGAACTTATTACGTGTAAAGCTTATATCGTTTCTCTCATATTGAATTTCGACAAGCTTTTTTATAAGCTCATCTCGATCCTTCTGCATACCTGTTCTGAGCGAAATAACCATATTTCTATAGTCGATAGGGTCACCGAGGGTATATATGCACGACACACTCGCAACAATTATAACGTCGCGTCTTTCAGAAAGAGCAGACGTTGCAGAGTGGCGTAACTTATCAATCTCATCATTAACTGCGCTGTCTTTTTCTATATAAGTATCGGTAGTGGGAATGTATGCCTCAGGCTGATAATAATCGTAATAAGAAACGAAATATTCAACTGCATTTTCGGGGAAAAATTCTTTAAACTCCGAGCAAAGCTGCGCTGCAAGAGTTTTGTTATGAGCGAGAACAAGCGTGGGACGGTTCACCTTTTCTATGATATTTGCCATTGTAAAGGTTTTACCGGAGCCTGTAACACCTAAAAGCGTTTGCTCCATATAGCCCTTGTCAAGACCATCAACAAGCTTTGCAATCGCTTCAGGCTGGTCACCCGTCGGCTTATATTCGGAATGTAAAATGAATTTGTCAGGCATATTCTCACCACACTTTTTTGAATAATTCAGTATTGATAGGTTTACTTTATCATTATTAATGATTGATTTTATATTATACCACGAAATATTTTATAAGTAAACAAAAAAAGAAAGGAATGGTCGTACCCATTCCTTTCCGTCTTAAACTTAAATATTAGTAAATATCCTTGACCTTCAGGCCTGTTGTGTTGTAGGCGCTTGTGCGACTACCTTTGAAGGCTTTTACAGTATAATAGTAGGTTGTACCTTTCTTAGCAGAAGCATCGATATAGCTACCTGTGTCGTACACTGTTGCAATTTTCTTAAAGCTACCAGAGGTTGTTTTTCTATAGATATGATAGCCCTCTGCGCCTGAAACCTTACCCCAGGTAAACTTAATACCACTTGTTGTTGAGGTTACCTTTGTGAGTGTAGGTGCTGCAAGGTAAACAAACTTAAGGCTTGAAGCAAGGTAAGATGTTCTTGTACCATAGTATGCTTTCACAGAGTATGTGTACACCTTGTTGTTAGAAACATTTGTGTCTTTGTATGTATTACCTTTTACGGTTGCAATCTTTTTCCATGCTGTTTCGCCGGGTCCTTTACGATATACATAATAGCCCTCTGCACCTGTTATCTTTGTCCAGGTAATTTTAACTGCTTTATTTATGTTTTCCACTTTACTAATTTTGGGTCTTGCAAGAAAATAAGTCTTGAGTCCTGTTGCGTTATAACCACTTGTGTACGCACCTGCAAGTGCCTTTACTGTATAGATGTAGTAAGTGCCTGACTTTGCAGTTTTATCCACATACGAATTGGTCTTTACACCCTTAGCAATATTTACCCAGCTACTCCACTTCTTTGTTGAAGCATTGTATGTTCTGCGATATACAACATAGTTTGTTGCACCTGCTACCTTGCCCCAAGTTACTTTTACGCCCGAAGATGCATTTTCAATTTTAGTTAACTTAGGATTATTCAAATGAAGAATCTTTGTAGTAGCAGAGTTTACGGAAACATCACCATCACCATAGGCTCTTACTATGTATGCATAAGCTTTGTTGTTCGAAACATTTTTATCTGTATAATTAACAGTTGCATTACCTTTCAAGGTCGCAATTCTCTTCCAAGATGTTTCTCCCGATGCTTTACGGTATAAATAGTAGCCGTCAGCATATGTAACCTTACCCCAAGTGACTTTTACAGTGTTGTTTACATTTTGTATTTTAGTGAATTTAGGTGCTGCAATAGGGACAAATTTTATGCCGTTTTTGTTGTAGCTACCTGTAACGTATTTATTCTGTGCCTTAACAGTATAAATATATGCTATACCCGGAGTTACGGTTTCATCCACAAATGAAGTGCCTAAAACTACACTAAGACGAGTCCAGTTAGTATTGTTTGTTTTACGGTATATTATATACTGGCTTGCACCCGGTACAGTTTCCCAAGTAACCTTAACACCACTTGTTATACGGGTTGCTGATTTAAGAGGTGGAGCTGCAAGATATGGAGTTATGTTGAAGCTGTATTCAGCACCGTCCTTCACACCAATATACAACACACCCTTGTTCAGTAATATGTTCTCACTTTTTTTATATCGAGAAAATTCCACACTGCCTGCATCATAACCTTCTGCATCCTTCATCGAGATTGTTGCATCACTATCGCAATTTAAGGTGTACATACCAGTATAAGGTATTTCAATCTTAAACCAATCTTCTGTATCTTCATATCCACCTGTCCAACTATATGGTGAATAGGGTTGATTACCATAATAAGTGGTTTTTAATGAAATCTCTCTTCCACCAGTATAATAGTTATTGTTAGGTTCGTTTTCACAATTAATTGAAGCAACATAATCCACCAAAAGTGTATAATCTACCTCGGAATGATACGTTGTTACCCACCCATCATAATAGCTACTTATATATATATAGTACGTACCTGCATCTACCCCAATATAGGAAGTGTAATCACCTTCATAAGAATCACCTGTGATATGTTGTGTTATAACAGTACCAGAATCTTTTTTACTTATCAATATTTTCCAATAAGTTTCGTCTTCCCAACAATATTCAACATACGGATGTTCAAAGTACAACCTAATTTTACCTGGTTGTGTTATTGTGAATTTATAATAATCTTCATCATCTTCATGAGAAAGATTACCTATTACGCTTTCGTTCAAATTGATATTTGTTGCATAATATTCAGTGCCATTGCTTTCTTCCTCATACGTCAAAGCAAAGCTATTTACAGATAAAACCGAAAAACAGCTGATAAATATTATTGCTGACAATAAAAGAGATAATAATTTTTTCATACAAACTTCTACTCCTTTAAAATAAAAAAGTGCGCCTACCGAAGCAGACGCACAAAAAACGCAAACTCCGATAGTCGCCAAACCAATTCAATATAAAGGGCAATAACGCACCAACACATTGAGGAATCTGCATTTTTGTCAAATTCACATATATGTTGATACAAAAGGGTAAAATTACTCCTATAAAAAAATAGAAATCGCCCTCATTTTTATATTCAATTGGTTTGGCATTTTTAGTTTACCACAAAAAATTATCATTTTCAATATTTTGTGATTATTTTATAGAAGACGAACAGTATTATTGAACAAAATATGTTTCTGCTTTTGTGCAAGAAAAAAGGTAGATCTTTCATAAACTTAAAGCTTCTTCTATCCAACTGAAGAAAAGAGGTAAGAGAACTACCCTTCAGTTGATGAGAAGCGACAGCCTATCCCTTTTTCAAAAAAGGGGGGACCGTTCCTGAATAAGGTTGTTATTGTGGTAAATTTACTTCGGGATATAAGTAAATCATAAAAATGCAGTTGGGGCGGAACGGTGGGATATTCTTTGTTGCGTAGCAACAATTACATCGTAAGATGACACGTTTATTAAAATCGTACCGAAGGTGCGACCCTTATCATTAAGTAAATAATAGTATTGAGTTTATTGTTACTTTTTGCCTGACGGCAAAACGGTGTCTTACAACACCGAAGAATATCCCACCATTCCGCCCGAGCCTGAATGTAAAATTTAATATATCACCCGTAATATACTTAAACTAAAACAACAGCACCATTGTGAAATGGTCCCCCCTTTTTCGAAAAAGGGATAGGCTTCGCATCATTTCAATTTTTCGATAATTTTAACTCTTGCGACGGCTTTATAATCGCGTCGCAGACCCTTAATTTTGAATTTTGTATTTTGAATTTTGAATTTCATGCGAAGCTCTGGCATCCGGCATCTGGAGACTGGCAGCTTTTACAATTGCAAAGCAGTTCCGGAATTTTGAATTATGTATTTTGAATTTTCAATTTCCAATTCTTCACGTAAGCTTATAATTACATATTATTGTGTATTCTTCCTATTTTATATTATCTTTTTTATAGTAATTTACAATTGAAGAAGCAGCCTTTTTGTTGTAGAATAAAATAATAGAGTTTTTGGGTGGTGAGTAAGATAAACAACAAAAATCTTTTGATTTTTCAAAAGGGCTTCAATTATTCCCAGGATGGTCCGGGAAACAGACTTGTTTACCATCTTAGTGGCTGCAATATGTGTTGTCCCTGGTGCTCAAACCCTGAAGGAATGACCCAAAGCAAAGACAATATGGTTGTATCTGTCGACGACCTTGTAGCCGAGGCAGAGGCATCAAAAATGATTTTTATTGACGGTGGTGGAGTAACCTTCACAGGTGGTGAAGTAACCCTACAAAAAGATAGTGTTTTATCTGCCGTAAAGCTACTTAAAGAAAAAGGCATTTCAACCTGCATTGAAACAAACGCATCTCTCACCGACTGTGAGGAATTGTTCAATGAAATTGATTTTATGATTGCAGACTTCAAATCTCCATTCAAAGAAAAACTAAAAGAATTCACCAATGGTGATATTGAGGTAATAAAAGAAAACTTGTTATTCAGGGCAAAGACGAAAAAGCCTTTGCTCGTAAGAATACCACTTATCCACTTCTTTAACTGTGGTGATGATAACGCAACTGCATTTGCAGAATTTTTCAACCATCTACAAAAAGAAAGTGACTCTGACGAGTTGTATTTTGAAATTCTTACGTACCACGAATTCGGCAAAGACAAATACGAAAAAATCGGCAAAAGCTACGCCGTTGCAGACGGTTTTGTAACTGATGATGACGTTAAGCTTTTGGTCAATAAACTTAAAGCATTTAATTTGAAAATTGTTAACACCTGAGGTGATTTTATGTACAAATACAATTCTGTTGAAGCAACAAAAATGGCAAAAGAGCTTTTCAAAGAAGAAAGGGCAATAAACCATCTTGAAGGTTGGTTTATACTCAAAGAAGAAGAGCAGAAGGCAGATGAAAAATACAGCAATCTGCCACCTATGAACAAGGCTGCAGAAAAATTCCGTGAGGCTATAAAGGTGCTCCCACTTTCTGTTAGTGATAATGCAGTTTTTGCAGGTACACAGCGTGACGCTTTTGCAAGAAGCTATGCACTTATTAACCCAAGCTTCCGTGTTGAAACCTTTGCAGGCTACTGCGACCCTACTGCAGTATACAACGATATTGATGCTACAGAAGAATTCACACAAGAAAGAATAGATGCTTTGCGTGAGCTTGACAAGCAGACCGACTATATAAAGTCACTTTCCAAGGTTTACGCTTCATGCGAGGACCACACCGGTGAGGTTGCATATTTCATTGAGCAGGTTACAGGTCACCTTATTCCTGACATGCGTTATGCATTAAAGCACGGCGTAAAAACTATGCTTGACGACATTAATACAAAAAAACTTACTGCTAATGACGAGCAGAAGAAAAACTACGAGGCAATGGAGATTGCCCTTGATTGTGTTTTGATTTTAGCAAAGCGCTACAAATCAATTGTCGACGACAAGCTAAAATCTGCTAAGGGTGAAAGAAAAGAGCAATTAGAGTTACTTTCAACCACTCTTGAAAAGGTACCGTTCAATGGTGCCCAAACACTTTTTGAGGCCATACAGAGCTTTATTCTTTTATGGGAAGTTATGTGTCTTGAACAGGCACCAAACCCATTTGCATTTTCAGTTGGTAACGCTGACAGAATTTTTGAGCCATACAGAGCTAACGAAGATTTAACAAGAGAAGAAACTGCTGCACTTTTCAAGCATTTTCTTGTGTTTTTCAACGTTGCAGACAGAAGCTGGGCTATTTCTCAGAATCTTATTGTAAGTGGTAGGGACGTTGAAGGCAACGACCTTACAAACCTTTCTACTTATGCGCTTCTTGATGCTTATTACGATATGAATCTTCCTCAACCAATACTTTCTGTTAAGCTTCATAAAAATACACCTGATAAGCTTTATGAAGAGCTTGGAAGATTCTTTTTCACACCAGGTTGCCTTACACCTTCACTTTTCAACGATGACTCATTATTTACACTCCTTCCTCTTGCAGGTGTTGACGTAAACGATGTACCCGACACATCAATTGCAGGTTGTCAGGAGCCACTTATTATGGGTAAGGACAACGGAAACACAACAAACAGTTGGTTTAATTTAGGTAAGATTCTTGAGCTTACCCTTAACGATGGGTGCTCACTTATTACAGGTAAAGAAATCGGCACGGTTTGCGAAAAGACAGACGCCCTTTCTGCACTCAAAAACGTAAGAGAACGTTTTTACAAAAACGCACAGTATTACTGTGACGCTATGATAAAGGCTGCAAATGGCGCATCAACTGCAATCTCTCACCTTCCCGTACCATTCTTAAGCACAGTAATGGGTGGCATTGAAACAGGCTACGACACAAGAGATATAGTAAACCAGGGCACAAAATACAATGGTAGTGGTTGCCTTATACACGGCACAAGCGTTGTTGCAGACTCATTTATTGCTATCGATAAGCTTTTAGAAGAACGTCCACAGGATGCACAAAACCTTCTTGATGCTTTAAAATGCAACTTTGAAGGCTATGAAGAGCTCAGGGAATTTTTACTTTCTGCACCAAAATTCGGTAACAACAATAGCCTTGTGGATAAGGAAGCTGCAGAGGTAACCTCAAAAATCGCAGATATGGTAAGAGCACAGAAAAACTATTTAGGCAATAACTTCCGTCCCGACTTTTCAACTCCATCAACACACCTTACGTATGGTTACTGGGTAGGCGCCCTTCCCTGCGGAAGAAAATCACGCGATATGCTCAACTACGGTGTTGACCCATTGTATGGTGACGCTCAGAACGGCTTGGGCTTCAGAACCTTAAGTCTTATGAAGCTTCCATTTGAAAAAATGTGTGGTGGCTACGCTTCACACTTTGGCATTGACCCTAAATATTTCAGCTCACAGGACAACGAGGGCAAAGGCATTGAATTCAAAAACAAGGTTATCAAGCCTCTTTTCTTCAATGAATATAAAGAAGGCGTTTCACCATTCTACCTTTACGTTAACGTTACTACTGCTGAAATTCTTCAAAAGGTACTTGCAGAACCTAAAAAGTACGCACCAAATGGAGTTTATATTATGAGAATTCACGGCACGTTTGTAAACTTCCTTGACCTTTCACCTGCAATCCAGCAAGACATTATAAAACGACTTGATCCTGCTTCAACAGCAGTTACATGCTAATGCTATGAATATTTTAGGAATTGATATTGGTACAACTACCGTTACGGCACTTGTACTTGATACACAAACGAAAAAAGTTACAAAAAACTGCACCCTTGCAAATGATACTTTCACAACCGGAAAAGCATTCGAAAAATTACAGGATGCAAATAAAATAATTGATATTGTTAAAGAAGCTGTTACAACAGTCACAAACGGCATAACAATCAACGCCGTTGGCGTAACCGGTCAGATGCATGGTATTGTTTACCTGAACAATGATTTCAAGCCTTGTTCCCCTCTTATGATATGGCAGGACGAAAGAGGTAACGAAATTTTTGAAAACAACAAAACCTATGCAGAACACCTTACAGAAAAGACAGGCATAAAGGCAGCAACGGGCTTTGGTCTTACAACACATTTTTACAACATTAAAAATGGTCTTGTACCGGATGATGCCGTTATGCTTTCAACAATTCACGATTACCTTGTAAGTGTACTTACAAACAGCAAGCCTGTTACACACACAAGTGATGCTGCAAGCTTAGGCTTTTTTGATTTAAAAAACCTTTGCTTTTCTCACGATGCTTTAGAAATCGCAGAAATTGACGAAAGCTTTTTACCTGAGGTTATAAAAGGCACGGAAATCGCAGGTAAAACAAATTGCGATTTTCTGGAAAACGATATTCCTGTCAGTGTGGCTATTGGTGATAATCAGGCAAGCTTTTTGGGGTCTGTTGCAGAACCTGAAAAATCTGTGCTTGTAAACGTTGGTACAGGTAGTCAGGTTTCATTTGTTACAAAAGATGTAAAGCTTGTAGCAACAGGCGAAATCCGTCCATTGACAGAGGACAAATACATTTACGTTGGCTCATCCCTTTGTGGTGGCAGAGCTTATGCAATTTTGAAAAACTTCTTTTCTCTTTGTGCAGATATGCTTGGTGGCGACAAAAATGACCTTTACAAAAAGATGGATGCGTTATCCGAAGACGTATTCTCTCTTACTGATGAATTAACAGTAAATTGCGAATTCTGTGGAAGCCGCGAAAACCCGTCAAAGCGTGGCTTTATTGAGAATATAGGCATAGACAACTTCACACCACAAACACTTATCTGCGGCGTTTTAAAGGGAGTTTCTGCAGAGCTTAAGGCTATGTACGACAGTGCAGACAACCTTTTGAACTTTAATCCGGAAATGCTTGTTTGTTCAGGCAACGGATTAAGAAAAAGTAACATCTGGAGAGAAATTTTCAGCAGAGATTTCAGCATTCCCGCTTCCTTACCTAAAAATTCGGAAGAAGCTGCTGTTGGTGCTTGTGTTTTCGCAGGTGCTGCAAGTGGAATTTATAAAAATATTAAGGATGCTCAAAACATCCTTCTGAGGTGATATTATGGACAAAAAAGCAATAGCTTCATTCCCCGTTTTCTTTGAAAAGAACAGAGTTTTCAGAGTATATCTGGGTGGTAAGCTTTTTTCGGATTTTTTCGGTGACGACAGTGAAGACTGTTTTTATCCTGAGGAATGGATTTGCTCTTCCACAAGGGCATTAAACGAAGGTAGCACAGATATTCACGAGGGTATTTCAAAAGTTCTTGGTACGGAAGTATATTTTGACGAACTTCTTAAAGATGAAAAAGAGCTTATGCTCGGCAATAGAGATAGCCTTGACGTACTTGTAAAAGGGCTCGATTCTGCTATTCGTCTTCCTGTACAGGCACATCCTGACAAAGCATTTTCACGCGCTTACTTCAACTCTGATTTCGGCAAGGCAGAGTCCTGGGTTGTACTTGCAACAAGAGAAAATGCATGCATCTATTTCGGCTTTAAAGACGGCGTTACAGAGGAAGATTTAAGAAAAGCTGTAGAAGACAGTGAAACAGATAAAACGGCAATGGAAAACCTTTTAAACAAAATCCCTGTAAAACCAGGTGACGTTTACTTTATTCCCGCAAAGGCTGTACATGCAATTGGCTACGGTTGTCTTATTTTAGAGGTACAGGAGCCAACAGACTTTACAATTCAACCTGAGCGTTGGTGTGGTGACTACAAGCTTTCTGACCACCAGATGTACCTTACATTAGACAAGGAAACTGCACTTTCTGTTTTTGACTACTCATACAACCTTGAAAGAGTTCAAAACGAATGTAAAAAAGAACCTGAAACTCTTTACGAAAATTCAGGCTGCAGAAAAGAAAGTCTTATCAGTAAGGCAGACACACCTTGCTTCAGCGTTGAACGCTACGTTGTAAACAATGGTGAAACAGAAGAGCTTTCTGCTCCTTGTATTTACGTTGTAACTGAAGGCAACGGCACACTTTATGGTGAAGGCTATGAGAAGAAAATCGAAAAAGGTGATTATTTCTTTATGCCATATTCCTGCAACAATAAAATAAAAGCAAAGTCAGAGGATATTATGACTATAGTTGCTTGCATCCCACCTGAGGTTTAATAATTATGATTAAAAGATTTTTAAACGCAAAAACTCGAGATAAAGTACTATATAGTGCGCTTTTCAAATATCTTGAAGAATTTGAAAATGAGGATAAGTGCGAAATAGTAACAGACCTTGCAAACGAATTAATGTCAAAAAGCAACGATGCTGACCTTTTTGCTGCTGAAACAATATTGGTTTACGCTACACAGCACTATATGGACGTACACGACACAAACTACAAGGCACTTGTTTACTATGCCTTAGGTACCCTTTACGAGCTTCACCTTGACCAATATGTTAAGGCTTACACTTACTATGAAAAGTATGCACTCAATAACACAATTAACGACGGTACTCATTCTATACTTTTACGCGCCCTTCTTTTACGTGACAATTTCAAATACTCAGATGAACTGGAAAAAGAGCTTCGTTACAGCTTAGGAGAGTACGATTTAGGCTACCGTAACGACCGTTTGTACGAAACCTTGGGCTCGTTCATTGTAGCGCAGCACGAGGGTGATGAAGAGCGTGAAGAGGAGCTCAAAAAGAGATTAAAGACAATCGTTAAGGGTGACGAATTCTTCTTTCTTGATTTTGTATTAACTAAAGAGAAAACTCCTGTTCGACTCAACGTTCCACAAAAGGTTATTGACTATATTAAATGGCTATAATTACACAAAATGAAATATTCCTGTTTCGATTTGAAACAGGAATATATTTTTTATAAAAAGAAATGAACCCATACCTATTACAGTATGGATTCATATCTTTTGGAAAGAGAAAATGAAATGATTAATTTAAGCAATCAAATTGTCTATCTATTATATAACATAACAATGTTGCAATCTTGTCGCGAAAATGTGAACAAATTGTAAACATTACTTTTTTGTACCAAATTTATGTATTTATATCGTGTTTTGCTAATTCTTCCAGCTCTTTTTCCCTCTTACTGCGTTCTATTTTGTAATTCAACCATTCTTCTTGCTTCTCTTTAAAATCGTACTTAATCGAAGCCAATTCACGCTCTACTGCCTTTACGTCCTTTATTCCGTGGATAGTTACCACCTCATAAGGAGTATTAATTTTCAACATTCCCACAAATGATTTCATTGATATTGCTGTTTTTTCATAGCTATCCAATGTATTTGGATTGCCCGTCTGACTTAATGGATAATCCTCGGCGCCGTAATTTGTATGGGCACAAAAGCCCCATATTTGCTCATACCTTAATAGTATTGGCTCGCTTCTTTTATACTTATAAATATATATGCCGTGGTCATCACACTCTATTAACACCTTTGGCATAAAAAGTCTTTCAATAAAACCTATGGTCTGTGACAGCATTGTTGTAAAAGCAGTTATAAAAATACCCCACCAGAAATCATTATACGTCCACCACCAACGCATAATATCCTTTACCATATAAAAACAAATACAAAAACATATGGGCACGAGTATAGGTGCAGTTATAAATATGAGATTTGATCTGTATGCTAAAACCTTCATAAAGCTTGCCTCTTTCTTTATCGTTAATTTAATGCTATCAAAAAAATACTTTTTTAGCAACAGTTTAAGATGACAAGATGCTTTTTTTATGATATTATAAGTATATTATTGCTATACTATATATAATAAAGGACGATCACATGGATATTTTAAAGATTTTGCAAGAAGAATTCAGCATAAGCGAATTGCACACCAAAAACATTGTTTCACTTATTGACGATGGTAACACAATACCTTTTATTGCGCGATACAGAAAGGAAATGACTGGCTCCTGCGATGACCAGAAGCTTCGTGACATAAACGACAGACTCACCTACCTCAGAAACCTTGAAAAACGCAAGGAAGAGGTTCTTTCATCTATTGAGGAGCAAGGCAAGCTTACCGATGAAATTTCACAAGCCGTTGCTGCTGCAGTTACCCTTGCAGAGGTTGAAGATATTTACAGACCATACAAACAGAAAAGAAAAACACGCGCATCTGTTGCGAAAGAAAAAGGTCTTGAGCCTTTGGCGGAAATTCTTTTCTCTTTCACCTTACAGGGCGTTGACCTTGAGGAGTTGGCTGCAGAGTACGTTGATGCAGAAAAAGGCGTAGAAACCCCTCAGGACGCTTTACAAGGCGCTTCTGACATTATTGCCGAGATTATTTCCGACTCTCCCGATGGAAGAAAGGTGCTTAAGGATTTAATTCAGAAGCGTGGTGTTATTCGTTCTGTTGCAAAAACAGAAGAAGACAGCGTTTATGCTATGTATTACGAATATCAGGAACCTGTTGCAAAAATTCCTTCCCACAGAATTCTTGCAATTAATCGTGGTGAAAAGGAAGAATTTCTTAAGGTTTCTGTTGAGGTTGAAGAAGAAACTGCCCTCTCTCTTCTTTACCAATTATTTATTAAAGAAGGTAGCTCCTCTACCGACTTCTGCAAAGCTGCTGCAGAAGACAGCTACAACAGACTCATCTTCCCATCTCTTGAAAGAGAAACACGTGCTAACCTTACAGAAAAAGCAGACGAGCAGGCAATTAAAATGTTCGGCTCTAACCTTAAGCCGTTACTTATGCAGCCACCAATAAAGAACAAAACCGTTCTCGCAGTTGACCCTGCTTACAGAACAGGCTGTAAACTGGCTGTAGTTGACGGAAACAGCCGTGTATTGTACACAGGCGTTATTTACCCTACCCCACCACAATCTAAAATTGCCGAGTCCGAAAAAACCGTTTTAACCCTCATTGAAAAGTTCGGTGTTGATTGCATTTCCATAGGCAATGGTACAGCAAGTAAGGAAAGCGAAATTTTCATAGCTGATACTATTAAAAAATCTTCTCGTCCTGTATCTTATATGGTTGTTAACGAGGCAGGTGCATCTGTTTACTCTGCATCCAAGCTTGGCGCTGAGGAATTCCCTGACTTTGACGTTTCCGTTCGTTCTGCAGTTTCTATTGCAAGACGTTTACAGGACCCACTTTCAGAGCTTGTTAAAATCGAGCCTCGCAGTATTGGTGTTGGTCAGTATCAGCATGATGTACCACCTGCACAGCTTAACGAATCCTTAACAGGTGTTGTTGAAGATTGTGTTAACGCAGTAGGTGTCGATCTTAACACGGCATCTGTTTCCCTTTTAAAATACATTGCAGGTGTTACCTCTGCAACAGCCAAAAATATTGTAGCATACCGCGAAGAAAACGGTGGCTTTAATTCACGTACAGACTTGAAAAAGGTTAAAGGCCTTGGACCAAAAGCATTCCAGCAGTGTGCAGGGTTCCTTAGAATTCCAAAAGGTAAAACTGCACTTGACAATACAGGTGTTCACCCTGAAAGCTATGATGCTGCTAAAAAGCTGCTTGAACTCTTTGGATACTCACAGAAGGACGTTGCCGAAAGCGGTGCACGTGGAATTTCTGCAAAGGTACAGGAATATGGTGTACAAAAGGTTGCCGAGGAATGTGGTGTTGGTACCCTAACGCTTGAAGACATTTTAAGTGAACTCGAAAAACCGGGCAGAGATATTCGTGACGATCTTCCAAAGCCTATGCTTCGTTCTGACATTATGGATATGAACGACTTAAGAGAAGGTATGGAGCTTACAGGTACAGTAAGAAACGTTATAGATTTTGGCGTTTTTGTTGATATAGGCGTTCATCAGGACGGTCTTGTTCATATATCTCAGATATGTGACAAATACATCAAGCACCCTTCAGAGGTGCTTAAGGTTGGCGAAATTGTAAAGGTTAAGGTACTCTCTGTAGACGCGCAGAAGAAGCGTATCTCACTTACAATGAAAGGCGAATAACTAACTTTACAAAACAGTTTTATTATGATATACTATTGTACTATGATATTATAAATTAGCGAGGTATCTCTAATGCTTGAAAAAAGTTATGCTCTTAACCTCATTATGAAGGGTATTGAGGGCACTATACAAACTGCAGGTTTAAAAGTTGAATATCCTGACGGTATTCAGCCACCTGAACTCCCTATTGCAACCAATGGCAACAAATCAATTATTATGTACCGTGGTGACAATGGTCGTGTAAGAATCGAACACGAAAACGATAAGCTTTCTCTTTACGTTGCAAAATCAGACGAAGCAGATGCTCCCGATGACGATATGCCAAGAAAGTCACTGAACCTTCTTGACCTTGAAACGTTTGATGAAAGAGACCTTAAGTACATCTTTGAAGAATATATCGAAACAATTGAGAAGTCTTTTGGTAGCAAATCAACCTCTACAGGTAAAAAATTACCAACACCTGTCTCAAGAGCAAAGGCCAAAAGTGGTGTTGTTGCATATGACGCAAATACATTAGGTGACCGTTTCACAAAGCTTTACCCAGAGCTTCGTGACGAGTACAAAAACAACGTTGAGCTTTACGATGAATTCCTTGCAGAAGACTTTTTCGTAAACCACGGTAATGCACTCGTTATTGAAACAATCCGTGAAAACGATAAGCTTAAAATGAGAAAGCTTTTCAACCTTTTAAACGACATTTATGAGGACGGCACAAATGACACACAGAGTCTTGTTGCTGTTACTATACTTGGTGTTTCACTTTCTGAAAACCTTGACCTCGTAGAACGTTGTGAGGATTATTTCAGTGACACAATTAAGTCACCATTAACAGAAATCATCTCATACCTTTCAAAGAGCAAAGGTGCTAAAATGAGACTTGAACATCCACCTGTTTACAAGCCTCAGAAGCAAAAGAAAAAAGGTATGTTCTCATCAATGCTTGGTATGTAATCATAACCACCAGTAAACTGGTGGTTTGCTCTGCCCCTATAAGGGGCGAATGCTGGCTTAGCCCCTCGAAGGGGCACTGAAAGTTTAGCACTGCATTACAATCTCAAGCAGCCGCTCACGAGCGGTTGCTTATTTTTGCTTACTTATTCTTGGCACCCGTAAACGGGTCGGATTAATTATTTACAACTACTTCGGCGGCTTTGAGCGCGCC
>JAZUPI010000020.1:0-34642 GCA_045605085.1 Acutalibacteraceae bacterium | reverse complement strand
TGTGTGCGATGGTATGGGTGGTGTTTCAGGTGGTCAGGTTGCAAGTCAGCTTTGCGTTGAACACGTTGCCTCAGCAATCAAACGTAATTACAGAAAAAGTTTAACTGTTAAAGCAGCAAAGAACTTGTTGCAATCTGCAATTACTGCTGCAAACTCAATTGTTTTTGACAAGTCTCAGGAAGATATGTCCTTGAAAGGCATGGGAACAACAATTGTTGCAGTAATTGTTATTGAAAATGTTGCAGTTGTTGCACACGTGGGCGATAGCAGAGCGTATTTTATGGATTCTTCCATAATCAAGCAAATAACTAAAGACCACTCACTTGTTCAGGTTATGGTTGATAATGGCAAAATTACAGAGGAAGAGGCCCTTTCACATCCCGATAAGAACATTATCACAAGGGCAGTTGGTGTCATTAATTTCGTGGACGTAGATTTTGATATTGTTGACGTAAAACAGGGTGAAGCACTTCTTTTGTGTACGGACGGCTTAAGCGGAAGTCTTACAGAAAAAGAAATGTTAAATATAGTAAAAGAACACACTGATTCTTCAGCAGAAAAACTTGTGGAAAAGGCTATAGAAAACGGCAGTAAAGATAATATAACAGTCGTTTTGATGAATGCCGGGTGTCAAGGAGAGTAAGTATGGAAAATTATGTAGGTAAGCGCATTGACGGACGATATGAAATTCAGGACGTTGTTGGTGTTGGCGGTATGGCTGTTGTTTATAAAGCGTACGACAATATTGACGACAGAATCGTGGCTGTCAAAATTCTTAAAGATGAGTATCTTGCAAATGAGGAATTTCGTCGTAGATTTAAAAATGAATCAAAAGCAATTGCTGTTTTAAATCACAAAAATATCGTTAAGGTGTTTGATGTTAGCTTCGGTGATAGGTTACAGTATATTGTTATGGAATATATTGAAGGTATTTCATTAAAAGAATATATTGAACAGCGTGGTGTTTTGAATTGGAACGAAGCTCTTTTCTTCAGTATACAGGTGCTTCGTGCTTTGCAGCACGCTCACGACAAAGGCATTGTTCACAGGGACGTAAAACCACAGAATATTATGCTTTTAGAAAATGGAACAATAAAGGTTACCGACTTTGGTATTGCTCGTTTCAGTCATGGTGAAACAAAAACAATGAGTGAAAAGGCAATCGGTTCAGTTCACTACATCAGTCCTGAACAGGCCAAGGGTGAGCTTACAGACGAAAAAGCCGATATTTATTCCGTTGGTATTGTTCTTTATGAAATGCTCACAGGAACACTTCCTTTCCAGGCGGAAAATGCAGTATCTGTTGCTCTTATGCAGGTTAATAACGAGGCTGCACTTCCTCGCACAATCAATCCAAGCATACCACTTGGCTTTGAGCAGATTACAATGAAGGCAATGCAGAAAAGTACCAGGGAGCGTTACCAGACTGCTGCAGAAATGCTCCTTGACCTGGAGGAATTAAAGCGTAATCCAAATATAAAGTTTGACTATGATAAATATTTTGTTGAAGAACAGCCAACAAGGTACATAGGCAGAATTCAGGATAATACAAGTAAGGTTGCGCCTGCAAGAAGAGACGTACCTGAACGTGTAAGGACAGTTCCACCTGCATCTCAGACTCGCAGACGAGTTGAAAGCACACCTGTACGTACCTCTGTGGCTGTGGCTGAAAGTAACGATGACGGCAGTGATACAAGAAAATATGCAGTTATAGCAGGTGTTGTAGTTGCTGTTCTTGTTTTTGTTGTTGCACTTATAGGCATTCAACTTAAAAATGGTACCTTGACACTTGGTGTTGGCAAAAAAATCGAGGTTGAAAATTTCATCGGTATGAATTACGAAGATGAAATTATGGGTAATGTAATTTATCAGGATAAGTACAATTTCGAGGTTTCTTACGAATCCTTTACCGATGGTAAGGATGGATGCGTATTTAAACAGGATCCTGAAGCAGGCTCAGAAATTGCCAAGGGTTCTACCATTCGCTTGTATATAGCAAAATCCGGTGAAGGTCAGGTGATTCCTGATTTCTATGGTCAGAACTACCAGTCCGTATGCAATACTTTGGAGTCAATGGGCTTTGTTGTTAAAGCAGTTCCTGATGCTACTTCAAAAGAGGACGTAGGCTCTGTTGTACGTACCGATCCTGCATCGGGTTCAAGTGTATTGCCAGGTTCAAACATTAACGTTTATTACGCTGCTGCATCTGAAACCGGTAAGCTCTTTAAGATGCCTAACCTTACAGGTATGGATGTTCTTGAGGCAGAGCAAGTTATTGAAGAATGTGGTTTGATTCTCGGTAGTAAAGAGGTTGTAGATACGCCTACAGAGAAGGATACTGTTGTTGAACAGTCACCAAAGGATGGTTCACCTGTTCAAAAGGGTGATAACGTAATTTTAACAATCAGCTCAGGTAAAACCGTTTTAGAAAAGAAAATCAATCTTCCTTCAAACGTTGGTACAATTTCCGTTAAGGTTACTTCAGCTGATGAGGTCATAACAACTGAAACTGTTGACACTGCCTCACAGGGTGATTATATACTTAAGGTTGCAGGTGACAAGGTTGCAAGAGTTAAGGTGTATTTAAACGATCACATCTACTTTGAGGCTAAGGCAGATTTCACTAAAGATCCTGTTAAACTGTCAGGAGAAAAATACCACGCTGTTAATTTCTATGTTGACGTTGTTGGTATGGACGTTAACCAGGCTAAATCTGTTCTTAAAAAAGCAGGTTATAAAAATATAATTGTTGAGGAAAAGGCAAGTACTGACAGTAATCCTGGTACAGTATTACGTCAATCACCATCTCAGTCTTCTGCGCCAAACCTTGACAAGACTGCAACAATTGTTCTTACTGTTGCGAAAGCTAAGAGTGCTGACGCAAATAAGGTTACAACAACTGTAAACAATGGTTTACCTGTTGTTGATGATACACCTACCGTAACAGAGTCCATAAATGATATGAGCAATCAAAACGTGGAAAATACTACATTAGAGTCAGTAACCTCAGTAGGTGTAGAACAATCAATAACACAAAATCCACAGGAGCAATAATGGCTGAAAAAATTTTAGACGGAGTAATAATTAAAGGTATAGGCGGTTTCTATTATGTAGAGGCCGCCGGAGAGGTTTTTGAATGTAAAGCACGTGGTGCCTTCAGAAAGAAAAAAATCACACCGTTAGCCGGCGATAATGTCAAAATCACAATCAGAGACGTCGGCGAAAACACTATTGACGAAATCAAAGAGCGTAAGAACTTTCTGTTGAGACCACCTGTTGCTAATATTGATACGTTAATAATCGTTTCATCTATAAAGGAGCCTGTACCAAGCCTTCTTGTTATAGACAAGCTTACTGCAATTGCTGTGGATAAAGGCATAAAGCCCTGCGTTGTTTTCACTAAAAGTGATTTGGCAGATACGAGTGAATATGAGTCTGTTTACCGTAAATCAGGTATACCTGTTACTTCTGTTTGTAACAAAACAGGTGATGGTGTTGAAGATGTCAAAAAGATGATAGGTGACGGAATTACTGTTTTTACAGGTAATACCGGTGTTGGAAAATCATCACTTCTTAATGCTATTGATCCTCATTTCGAATTGGCTACAGGCGAAATAAGTGATAAATTAGGCAGAGGTAGACACACCACACGCGAGGTAACTCTCTACCACGTCTGCGATGGTATGGTTGCAGATACACCCGGTTTTTCTTCGCTGGATATTCAAGAAAGCAGCGATGTTATTGTTAAGGAAAATCTTCCGTTTTGTTTCCCTGAGTTTTCAGAATATCTTGGGAAATGCAAATTCACATCTTGCTCTCACACAGTAGAGAAGGGTTGTCTTATTCTTGATGCTGTAAAAGAAGGTTCAATCCATGCAAAACGTCACGAGAGTTACGTTTCAATGTATAATGATGTAAAACGTCTTAAGGAGTGGGAGCTGTAACATATTTTCACCTCTCTCATATTATGTAGTAAAAATAATGGGAGTGGTGATTTATGAAAGTCGTAGTATGCGAAAGTCCTAAATTTTTAAAAGGTTTCTTGAAATTGATTTTCGGAATAAAAGAGTGACGGAAGTCTAAATACATATTGCAGATTCGGTCTACACCGAATCTGTTTTTATTTATATACGTAAATATCTTGATTTATTTATATCCATAGATGTATAATAAGAAAAAGATTGCATTAAAGGATTTTTGGTATGAAGATTATTGATTTATTGAATTCTGACAAGCTTTCACTTTCCTTCGAGGTTTTCCCACCTAAAACGGAAATGAATTTTGAAAGCGTTAAGTCTGCAACTGAAAATATTGCAAAGCTTAAGCCATCCTTTATGAGTGTTACATATGGTGCAGGTGGTGGTACAAGTAAATATACTCTTGATATTGCAAAAAACATCAAAGAGCTTTACGGTGTTCCAACCTTAGCTCATCTTACTTGTGTTTCATCATCAAAGGAAACAGTAAAGCAAAAAATAAAGGAAATTGCACAAGCTGGTCTGACAAACGTTATGGCTTTACGTGGTGATATTCCTGCTGCAATGGAGCACGATGATCGTTCAAATTGGGATTACAAATTCGCAGTTGAGCTTGTTGAAGAATTGAAAAGTTCAGGCTACGATTTTTGTGTTGGTGGTGCCTGTTACCCTGAGGTGCATCCCGAAAGTATTAACCAGAAGGATGACATTAAACGGTTAAAAGAAAAAGTAGATGCCGGTTGTGATTTCCTTACAACTCAGATGTTTTTTGACAATAATCTTCTTTATAACTTCCTTTACAAAATACGAGAAGCAGGTATAACTGTTCCGGTA
The DNA here is from genome assembly GCA_045605085.1 of Acutalibacteraceae bacterium. GTDB lineage: Bacteria > Bacillota > Clostridia > Oscillospirales > Acutalibacteraceae > DTU089. The sequence goes on along the minus strand of JAZUPI010000020.1, from coordinate 29,831 downwards.
ATACCGGGTGTTATGCCCATAACAAACGCCAATCAGGTAGAGCGTGCAGTTAAGCTTTCGGGCTCATTTATGCCTCAGCGCTTCAAAAGTCTTGTAGATAAATTCGGCTCTGATCCTGCAGCAATGAAACAGGCAGGTATTGTCTATGCGACAGATCAGATTATTGATTTATATGCAAATGGAATAACTAATGTACATGTTTATTCTATGAACAAACCTGACGTTGCACAGAAAATACAAAACAATCTTTCGGATATTTTAGGTAAGTAATATGAATTTCAGAGAGTTTTTAAAAGAGAATATCGTTGTCCTTGACGGTGGAATGGGTACTCTTCTTCAGGCACAAGGTCTTAAGCCGGGTGAACATCCTGAAAGGTGGAATATTGAGCATCCACAGGCTATTGTTGACGTTCACAAAGCGTACTATGATGCAGGCAGTAACGTTGTCTGCACAAACACCTTTGGTGCTAACGTATTAAAGTTCGATGAGATCGAGTTAGAGAAAATCATTAAGTGTGCTATAAATAACGCAAAAGAAGCGAAGGCGCAGTCTACTTCTTCAAAAGAAAAGTTTGTTGCTCTTGATATTGGTCCTACAGGTAAGCTTTTGAAGCCTTTGGGTGACCTTGACTTTGAAGATGCCGTTAACGTTTTTGCAAAGACTGTTAGGCTTGGTGTCAAATATGGCGTTGACCTTGTTATTATTGAAACAATGAATGACAGCTACGAAACAAAGGCTGCCTTACTTGCTGTTAAAGAAAATTGCGATTTACCTGTAATTGTTTCAAATGCATATGGAGAAGACGGTAAATTAATGACGGGCGCAACTCCTGCTGCTATGGTGGCTCTTGTTGAGGGTATGGGCGCAGATGCCGTTGGTGCAAACTGTTCTCTGGGGCCACAGCAGCTTTGTGGCGTTGTTGACGAGCTGTTAGAAAATGCGTCTATACCTGTTGTTGTTAAACCTAATGCAGGCATCCCTAAAACAGTAGGAGGCAAAACTGTTTTTGACGTTTGTGCAAACAACTTTTCTGAGGTGGTTTCAGAGTTTGTTGAAAACGGTGCAAGGCTTGTTGGTGGTTGTTGTGGTACAACACCTGAATATATAAAATCTTTAAATGATAAAATTACTGACTTAAAACCATTACCTTTAAAAGATAAAAACATTACCGTAGTTTCCTCATATACACACGCAGTAAGGTTTGCAGAGCGTCCTGTGCTTATTGGAGAAAGAATTAACCCTACAGGTAAAAAACGCTTTAAACAGGCTCTTATTGAGAATGACATAGATTACGTGCTTACTGAAGGCGTGAATCAAAAAGAAAAGGGTGTTCATATCCTTGACGTCAATGTTGGTCTGCCCGATATTGACGAACAAACCCTTCTCCCCAAAGTTGTTTGTGAGCTTCAGTCTGTTTTAGATTTGCCTTTGCAGATTGATACTACCGATGTTTGTGCCATGGAAAATGCTTTGCGTCGTTATAACGGTAAAGCTATGATTAATTCCGTTAACGGCAAAAAAGAGAATATGGAAGCGATTTTCCCACTTGTAAAGAAATATGGTGGCGTGGTTGTTGCACTTACTTTAGACGAAAATGGCATTCCTGATAGTGCAGAGGGTCGTTTCGAAATTGCACAAAAAATACTTGCAACTGCAGGGGAATACGGAATTTCTAAAAAAGATATTATTTTCGATACACTTGCAATGACCGTCAGTGCAGATAATAATGCTGCCAAATCAACGTTGAAGGCACTTTCTGATATAAAAACTAAGCTTGGTTGCCATACCTCTCTGGGCATTTCTAACGTGTCATTCGGCCTTCCTGATAGAGATGCCGTTAATAGTGTGTTCTTTGCTATAGCCCTTGAAAACGGGCTCTCTGCAGCAATTATGAACCCATATTCAGTGGATATGATGAAAACCTACTATTCGTATAATGCTCTTAAGGGCTTGGACGAAAATTGCACTGAGTACGTAAGTGTAGCAGATTTATTTGCCGTAAGCTCTGTTTTGACACAGACTAATGCTTCTGCAAAGAGCGAAAAAAAGTATAATTCAGAGCTACAAAAGGCTGTTGTACAAGGCTTTAAGGATAAATCAGCAGAGCTTACAAAGGAGCTTTTAAATACAACAGAACCTCTGGTTATTGTTAATAACGAGATTATCCCTGCATTGAATATAGTAGGTGAGGGCTTCGAGAAAAAGACGGTTTATTTACCTCAGCTTCTTATGAGTGCAGAGGCTGCAAAAAGCGCCTTCGATGTAATTAAAGCCACTATGCCAAAGGAGGATAATGGTGAAACTAAAGGCACATTTGTTATTGCAACTGTTTATGGTGATATTCACGATATCGGAAAAAATATTGTAAAATTACTATTAGAAAATTACGGCTATAACGTAATTGATTTGGGTAAAAATGTGCCACCTGAAGACGTTGTAAAAAAGGTTATAGAGGAGAAAGCACCGCTTGTTGGCTTAAGTGCACTTATGACAACAACCGTACCGGCAATGGAAGAAACCATTAAGCTTTTAAAAGAAAAAGCACAATGGTGCAAAATCGTTGTTGGGGGTGCAGTGCTTACACAAGAGTATGCCGACAGAATCGGTGCAGACAAATACGCCAAAGACGCTATGGAAACAGTCCGTTACGCTGAAGAAATATTTAATTAAAAAATGCAGTATCCGTTACTTTCGGATACTGCATTTTTTCTTGCAAAGCCAACTCTTTCAAGCGCAACAAGTATATATGAGGGTATTCTTATTAAATGGAACAAGGTAGCAGGAGCGTCCGGTTACTATGTGTATCGCAAAGCTTCTTCAGGTGAGTGGAAGAGAATTGCAACGGTAAAGGGAAACACAAAGATTAAATACCTTGACGAAACACCGAGAAAAGGTGCAACGTACCAATACATTGTAAGAGCATATGCGAGCTCTTATACAAGCGCAAACAGTTCGGCATATAAAATTAACTGTAAATATTAATATTTAAAACAACAACAACGCCGTCCTCTTACAAGGACGGCGTTGTTATTATATAACTAACTTAGTTAATAACAAGTGTTAAATTACTCATAGGGTATGAGCAGCAGGGATGAATTATTCCATAGCTTGAATCAGCAAGCCTTCTGTTATCAACTTCCTGCGGGATGAATACGTTACCCTTTAAAAGCTTGGATCTACAAAATCCACATTCACCTGAACGGCATAAGGATGGCGCTGCAATACCTTCCTTTTCAAGTGCAACAAGAAGTGTTTCTTCAGCTGCGCAGGGTATTGTTGCAACCAATTCACCATCTCTTATTACCTTACAAAGGAACGTAAGTCCCTTTGCACTCTGTGGAAAATCAGGCAACGTTGACGGGTTTTCTATCTGACCACTTAAGCCGAAGCGAATAAACTTGTTCTCAAGCTTAAGCTCGGCAATCTGTGGAATTGCTCTGTTATAAAGTGCAGTTGAGCCACATACAAATACACTGTATTTTCCATCGGGAGCATATTTTTCAATAAGTGATTTTGTAATGAAACCACGTTCTTTTTTTGCAATGTTGTCATCACTGAAAACATAAATGACACGGAAATTATCTGTGCTTTCTGCCAACTCGTCAAGCCTTTGTGCCATTATTGCCTCACGCTCTTTTCGCGCAGCATACAAAAGGGTAAGGTTAACGTTAAGCGAACCTTCGTTTATTGCCTCTGCCATTGAAAGAAAAGCTGAAACGCCCTGGTCGTCGCATATGCCTACTACGTTTTTAGCGTCACGTAATGGTTGGTAATACAAATTACCGAACGGTGCAGAAGCAAGGACTTTCGTACCTTTTTTCCACGTGTTGTGAATGTAATGTGATGCAAATCCGTATGGCTTTTTACGTACAATAATTACGTACTCGTCATCAACAGATCTGTCAGGTGAAGAGCATATGGTGTATGGTCTTGTAACAACTGCATTTCCAATGTTAAGAGTAATACTGATGTTTTGACCTGGACGGAAATAAGCAAGCTTTGCAGTACCCATAGCTGCGTCAGGTTCAAGAACATACGCCCTGACTTCTTTTGAAATTTCTGCAACCTGTTTTACTTTTAGATATTGGTTCTGAGGATGCAAAAAATTAGCTGTAGAATTTACGGCGTAGTTTGCATTGAGTGGTGTATCAGGTGCTTCGTTAATAACGCCTTTTCGAAGAAGCGGTATTTCCTTGAAATTCTTTTTGTCCCTGAATTTTGAACGGACTACAATTTTATTGCTCATTTACAACACCTCTTTCCTCGTCAATATCGTTTAACGTGGCGTAAGCTGTGTTGCGACCTGATGCAATAGCACTACTTACACCGGAAAGCTGTGCTCCCCAGCCACCACAGAAACGTAAGCCCGGAGTATCGTTGTCTGTTTTCTCTGTCATAATTCTAGGTAGCAGGCTATCCCAATCATTACCGAAATAACCGTAAATAACACCCTGTGGTGTGCCTGTATACCTTGCGAAAGTAACAGGTGTTGCAACCTCAATTTCTTCAATAGAGTTGTGTATTATAATGCCTGTTGCTTTTTCATAATTTGCAATCATTCGTGCAGCAAATAAATCCTTCTGATTAAAATATTCCTCAGGTGAAACGTTTGCCCAACAGTTTTCTGTAAATATTGTTGTAAGACAAAGAATAGTTGTGCCTTTTGGTGAACATTCAGGATTTGCTTTGTTAAGGCAGACTGCAGTAAGTATGTTGTTTGTTTCTATTGACTTCATTAACTCAAACTGTTCAATAGAATCAGATGTATCAGATATGAAGACCGAGTAATCTTTTATTCCCAATTCCTCAGGGGAACGGTTTAAGCCTATATATACGCAGGCACCTCTTGCCCCAAATGTACGTGCATTAGTTCTTTTTATTGCACTTACAGGTACATCCTTTGCTTTCATCATCTTGGAGTATGCAGTGGTAGGTGAGCAGTTGCAAATGATGTGATTAGAGTTGATTCTCTCACCATTTTTAAGAATTACTCCACAGGCTTTTCCTTCCTTGAACATAATTCTTGAAACAGGGGAGTTGTAACGTATTTCTCCACCGAAATCCTCGAATTCACTTGTAAGAGCCATGCTCATAGCATAACTCCTCATTTGTGGTACAACAGCACCGTTTGTAAGGTAGCTGTACATCATTAAAATGTAGTGCGTAAAGCTTAATCTGTCACAATCTACACCTAAGTAGAGCCAGTAAGCTTCAAATATATCACGAGCCTTCTGAGGTACATCCAAAGCATTAAGAACTTCGTTAACAGAATATGGTGCTGTTCTTACAAAGTTTCCGTACTGCTTAAAAATGTTTCTTACCTCACGAAGGGTTGGTTGATTTTCAATGTTGGAAATGTGGTTTACAGCATTAGTAATTTCACTTGCAAGGTTGAACAGTTTAACCATTGATTGTTTGCAACCCGGTACGTAGCTTTCCATTGCTTCTATGAAATTATCTACACCGAAAGGCAATGTAACATCGATTTGCTCTCCGGTACGTGTTTTAGTAATAAGTCTGTAGGCTTCTGGAATTTCTGCCCACTTGATTTTGTTGCTGATGCCTATTTCGTCAAAAATACGGCGTGTCTCACCATACCCTGTTTCAAGAGGAAATCCACAGAGTTTGTGTAAAGATATATCAAATTCAAATCTACCTCTTACAAAGCTTGAGGCAAAGCCACCTGGGGAGTTGTGGCGCTCTAAAAGAAGAACTTTCTTCCCTTCTTTAGCAGCACAAGCTGCGGCAGTTAAACCACCGCAACCTGCACCAATAACTATAACGTCATAGTTTTTTGCTTCTGACATTTATTCAATCTCCGAAAGTTTAACTGGTCTGCCTTCGTTTGCTGATTTTTCAGCAGCAAGGGCAATTTTAACTGACTGAAGACCTGCATGAATACCAACAGGAGTTTCTTTGTCGTTTACACAGCAATCAACAAATTGTCTGACTTCTTCTGCGAATGAGCCCATATATCTTTCGAGGAAGAAGTAAAGAGGTTTTTCACCTGTTACACCGTTAGCATCTGAAACGACAGCAGTTGAAAGTGTGTCGTTAGCAGTTGCAACCATACCCTTTGATCCGAAAAGCTCTGCTCTCTGGTCATAACCGTACATTGCCTGACGAGAGTTGTCAATAACCGCAAGGGCACCATTTGCCATTTTCATTGAAATAATAGCTGTATCAAAGTCGCCGTATTCACGGATGCCCGGATTAATAAGAGCATCAGCGTAAACATAAAGCTCTTCAACATCGCTGTTTGTAAGGAAGCAAGCCATATCAAAATCGTGAATTGTCATATCAAGGAAGATGCTTGCTGCACAGTAGCCAACAGGTGGTGCCTGTGGGTCACGGGAAGTGATTTTAAGAATCTGTGCATCACCAATTCTGCCATCGTCGTAAGCCTTACGAACAGCTGCGAAGTTGTGGTCAAAACGACGGTTGAAGCCGACCTGGAATTTGCATTCCGGATGAGCCTTGAGAGCTTCAGCAATTTCAAGAATCTTGTCAACTGTGTTTGCAAGTGGCTTTTCGCAGAAAACGTGCTTGCCTGCATTGATTGCTTCAATAGAAATTGGAGCATGTGTATCTGTTGATGAACAAACAAGAACAGCGTCAATTGTTTTGTCTTCGATGATTTTCTTGTAGTCTGTGTAGATTTTTTCTACACCAAAGCCTTCGCAGAAAGCCTTTGTTTCGTCGTTCATAAATGGGTCTGCAATTGCTGTAACAACTGCGCCTTTTACGTTGTATGAAATTGATTCAAGATGCACTTTACCAATACGTCCTGCACCAATAATACCAATATTAAGCATATTTATTATGTCCTTTCAAATTGAATTTATAAATCAGATTGTACCATCCCATGTTGAAACTTCTGTTTTCTTGATTTCATCTTCATCGAACCAACGTGTTGTTACACATTTGCTTTCCGTAAAGAAACGGTAAGCATCTTTACCTAAGCAATGAAGGTCGCCAAAGAAAGAGTCTTTATGACCTGAGAATGGGAAGAAGCCGATTGGAACAGGAATACCAACGTTAACGCCTACCATACCACCATCGGTATGTCTTGTGAACTCTCTTGCATAGTGACCACTCTGTGTGAAAATAACAGAGCCGTTTGCGTATGGGTTAGCATTCATAACTGCAAGACCTTCGTGGAAGTCCTTAACACGCTTGATGCAAAGAACAGGACCGAAAACTTCGTCTCTACCGATAGTCATATCTTCAGTAACGTTGTCAAAGATTGTAGGACCTACAAAATAACCGTCCTTGAGTTCTTCAGGAAGTTCAGGATTTCTACCGTCAAGAACAAGTGTAGCACCTTCTTTAACACCTTTTTCGATGTCAGCAACAACTTCATCGTAGTGTTTCTTATATGTAAGAGGACCAAGCTTTGAAGTTTTATCAACTGATTTGCCGAGTTTTATCTGTGATGCCTGCTTTTTGAGTTCGGCAACAAATGCATCAGCAATAGATTCCTGTACAACACAGCAGGAAAGAGCCATACAACGCTGTCCAGCACAACCGTATGCAGAGTTGATGATACCTGCAACTGTTCTCTCAATTGGAGCATCTTCAAGAACAAGTGCGTGGTTCTTAGCCTGACAAAGAGCCTGAACACGCTTACCTGCTTTTGCAGCTCTTTCGTAAATGAGCTTACCTACAGGTGTTGAGCCGACAAAGGTAATACCTTTGATATCTGGGTGGTCAAGAATTGTGTTTATTTCATTTCTTGAGCAAGTAATTACGTTTACAACACCATCAGGCATACCTGCTTCTTTGTAAAGCTCTGCCATTCTTAATGCAGTTCTTGGAGTTAATGAAGCAGCCTTAAGAACGATTGTATTACCACAAGCAACACAAGTTGGTGTCATCCAACCAAATGGAATCATAGCAGGGAAATTAACAGGAACAATACCTGCAAAAACACCCATTGGTTCACGATATTTTACTGTATCGAAGCCTGATGAAGCATCCATCATGCTTTCACCCATCATGAGTGATGGAACCTGAGTTGCAAGCTCTGTACCTTCTTTAGCTTTAAGAACATCACCCTCAGCTTCGGACCACACCTTACCGTTTTCCTCAGCAACAAGAGTTGTAAGCTCTTCCATATGTTCAATAATAAGATTACGAACATTGTAGAGAATCTGCGATCTTTTAATTGCAGGAGTTGCTCTCCATGCAGGGTATGCTGCTTTAGCAGCTGCAATAGCTTCAAGAACCTCATCGTTAGTACAGCAAGGAGCATAACCTGTTATTTCACCTGTGCTTGGGTTATGTAAGTCGTACCATACGTCTGTTTTTGATTCTTTAAATTCACCATTGCAAAAATATCTGATTTTTTCTGCAGCCATTTTTATTTCTCCTTAAATTAATTATAAGCCGGCTTTTTCTGCAATGTATGCACGAGCCTTTTTAGCGTATTCAAATGGGTTAGCAATAGCAGGATCCTGCTCTGCTTCAACGAGAACGTATCCCTCGTAATTGTTTTCTGCAAGTACGTCAAAAATAGGTGCGAAATCAATTACACCGTCACCGGGAACAGTGAAAGTACCTTTACGTACACCCTGGAGGAAGCTTTCGCCATTTGCTTTAACTTCAGCAATAACGTCAGGACGGATATCCTTTAAGTGAACGTGTTTAATACGATTGATGTACTTTTTGAGAACGTACATATAATCTTCGCCACAGTATGCAAGGTGACCCGAGTCAAAAAGAAGGTTGAAAAGCTCAGGGTCTGTATTTTCCATAAGTCTGTCGATTTCTGCAGCTGTCTGAACAACAGTACCCATATGGTGGTGGAATGTAAGTGTAATGCCCATATCCTTAGCAACCTTACCTAACTTGTTAACACCTGTGCAAAGTGCATCCCACTCTTCGTCGTTCATTATGTATTTGTCGTCGAAGATGGATTTGTCTGTACCCTGGATAGAGTGACCCTGTTCAGAAATACCAACAACCTTAGCACCCATTTCTTTGAGAAAGGTAATGTGCTCAATAAAATCCTTTTCTGTATCTTCGTATGGTTTTGTTGTAAGGAAGGTTGAGAACCATGCGTTACAAATCTGCATACCACGAAGGTCAAGAGCTTTTTTTAGAACAGCTGTATCTTTAGGATACTTGTTACCAACCTCGCAACCTGTGAAGCCTGCAAGAGCCATTTCGGAAATGCACTGTTCAAATGTGTTTTCTGCTCCAAGGTCCGGCATATCGTCATTTGTCCATGCGATAGGAGCAATACCGAGTTTTACTTTGTTTTTATCAAGCATTAGAATTTCCTCGCTTTTTTTAGATTTTCTTCTTTATTTTTAAAAGCAGCATCAACAGCTTCATTTGATGATGTTGATGCGATACCAACGTGCCACCATGCTCCATAACCATCTGTCATAGACTTTGGAAGAACCTTAATATCGATAAGTGTTGAAACAGTTTGTTTTTTACTGTCAATAAGTGCAGCCTCTAACTCTCCGAGAGTTGTTGCTGTGTATGTTTTCACACCATAGCCGGAAGCACTTTTTGCAAAGTCGATAGGGAAGAGGTCACCTAAAAGATTGCCGTTTTCATCACGCTTACGGAACTCTGTTGCAAGGTTACCAATACCATTGCTCATTTGAAGATTATTGATACAACCAAAGCCTGCGTTATCAAACAGTAAAACGTTGATTTTCTTGTTTTCCTGAATTGAAGTAACAAGCTCGCTGTGAAGCATAAGGTAGCTTCCATCGCCACAGAAAGCGTAAACTTCTCTGTCCGGCTCTGCAAGCTTTGAACCGAGAGCGCCTGCGATTTCATAACCCATACAGGAATAACCGTACTCCATATTGTATGTGTACAATGTGTCAGATGTCCACATTCTTTGCATACAGCCGGGAAGCGAGCCTGCTGCAGCAACTGCGATAGCAGAATCATCAATTGTCTTTCTTATAAGAGCAAGTGCTGATGTCTGGGTAATTGTACCACCACTCATTTCCACAAATTCAGGGATCGTTTTCTCGTAGCGAGCTTTAATAAGTGGCTCAAAATTCTCGTCATATTTGTAGTTGGAAAGACGAGCCATTTCATCGTCCCAGGCTTTTTTGGCATCAGATATTTCATTTGTGTATGAACTCTTGTAGTCGCCAATTGCATCATCAAGTGCGTTAACACCCAATTTAGCATCGCAAACGACCTTAACAGCACCCATTTTGTACGCGTCAAATCTATCTGTATTGATTGTAACAAACTTTGCATCTGTTTTGAATAATGATTTTGAAGCAGTTGTAAAGTCAGAGAAACGTGTACCTATGCCTATAATGACGTCTGCATCCTTTGCAAGAAGATTGGCAGAAAGGTTACCTGTTACACCTACACCACCAACGTTGAGTGGGTGAGAAGATAAAACAGAGGTTTTACCACTTTGTGTTTCTGCGAAAGGAATATTATGCTTTTCGCAAAAAGCCTGTACAGCTGCACCTGCTTCTGAATATCTTACGCCACCACCAACAATAACGAGTGGCTTCTTTGCTGCTTTAACAATTTCAGCAATATCTGCAATTTCATCAGCAGATGGTGCAATTCGTGTGATTTTATGAACTCTTTTATTGAAAAACTCTTCAGGGTAATCGTAGCTTTCACCCTCTACATCCTGTGGTAAGCAAACACATACAGCACCTGCATTTGCTGTATCTGTAAGAGCTCGCATTGCGTTGATCATAGTTGACATTAATTGTTCAGGGCGAACAACTCTGTCCCAATATCTGCATACAGGCTTGTATGCATCGTTTGTTGTAACAGAAAGTGAGTAAGGTTGTTCAAACTGCTGTAAAACAGGATCGGGCTGTCTGCAAGCAAAGGTGTCAGCAGGGAAGAGTAATAACGGAATGTTATTAACAGTTGCTGTTGCTGCTGCAGTAATCATATTTGCTGCACCTGGACCGATAGAAGATGAGCAAGCAATGATTTTTCTCCTGTTATTTTGCTTTGCGAAGCTTGTTGCAACGTGAGCCATACCTTGCTCGTTTTTGCCCTGATAAACAGTAAGAGAGCCTCTGTTTTCATCAAGAGCCTGACCAAGTCCACAAACAATACCATGACCGAAGACGGTGAATATACCATCTACAAATTTTGTTTCCTTACCATCGAAGGAAACGTATTGGTTGTCAAGGAATTTTACAAGGGCTTGACCCATTGTCATAATAGGCATTTATATCACTCCTTATTGAATTGTTTATTTATTTTGTAAGCCACTGATGTTCTTCCGGAACAAATCTAGTGGTTTTAAACCAAGGATCATTATCAAGGTGACGTATCATCCATATGTAGCACATTTCATAGCCGGGGGCAACAACCTGTTGATGATCATTTCCATCGGTAATAAATACTGCGCTACCTTGAACACTTTTAAATACATTATCACCAACAAATGCAGCACCAAAACCCTGAGGCTTGTCGAACTGATAGTAATAAACCTCCGGTTGTGGGTGGTGGTGTGGTGGATAGCTTGACCATCTGCCAGGTTGATTGTAAACTTCACCAAGAACCATATTTGAATATGGCGCATTATCGTGGTCAAAAACGGTAGATACAATTCTGTAGCCTGTGCCTTCCCATTGGTCTTTGCCAAAATGCTGATATAAAATCATATCAGGTGTATAGAAAACAGGGGTGAAAACTATATCATTATCTGTTTGTTGAATAATAATTTCTGTTTCTTTATTTGCTTTTATTGTTACTTCTGTTTGCTTTGGTACGTGTAAGCAGTAGGTGGCTTTAACGAAAGGAGTTTCTCTTCTCATATTTTTAGTTTCGCCATTCCAGCTGATGTCAACGTCACCATAAAGAATTAAAAATGCAGTTTCACAATCGTTATCAAATAAATTGAAAGCCTCACCAGCGTTAAATCTTTTTACTTTGATATTCATAAGCATATCTGAATGCTTACCATTCATTTCGCATAGAATACGTTCGTTGTTCTCGTTAAAAATCAATTTTTCAAACATTTATATTCACCATCAACCTTCCGTTAATTCACCACTAGCGCTTATGGGTATTACTTCACCCAGATAAGTCGGAGCAGGCTTGAATATGCACCATACAAAGTCCTTGCAACGTGCAAGTGCTTCTCGTGTGTTGTTGTACGTTTTTACAAGAATGTCATAGTTGTACTGACCGTCTGCACATACACCGTATGCATCAAGGCCTAATTTACGAGCATTGTATACTGCTCTGTAAAGGTGGTAGTTCTGAGTGACAATAATTACAGACTTTACTTCAAATACGTCGCGTGCACGGTACATGGACTCGTACGTTGAAAAACCTGCATGGTCCATGAAAACTTCGTCAGCAGTTGCGCCACAGGTGACAGCAAAGTTTTTCATTACGTTTACCTCGTCGTAATCCTTCCTGCCGTGGTCACCACTCATCAGAATTCTGTTTGTGCAACCTGTTTTATAAACTTCAATACCTTTATTGAGTCTTTCTTCAAGCATATGGGATGGTGAGTCTCCCCAGACACCTGCACCTAAAACAAGTACACAGTCAACCTTCATTTTTGCAGCCTCTTCAACAGATAAAATATACTTGTTCGAATATTCAAGCATATACACATTTATAAGCAGAGGTATTTGTGCAAGAATAAAGACAATAAGAAGTGAAGCTGAAATAATACTTTTTAACTTCTTATTCATTTTTAGCCTCGTGCAACCATTTCGCCGTATTCTTCTTTTTCTTTCTTTATAAACTCTTTGACAGCTTCAACGGATGGCATATCCTGAGAGCATGCATGGCTTGCAACAAGCATTGCTGCAGATGCTGAGCCTAATTCGAGTGCGTCCCACATATCCCAACCTTCAAGGATGCCATAAAGGAAAGCAGATGCGTATCCGTCGCCACCACCGAAGGATTTTAATAGTTTAACAGGGAATGGCTTGATTGTATAGCTCATACCATCATTTGTGTATGCTGTTGAACCATCTTTACCATGCTTGATAATAACGATTTTAGCATTTTTACTGTGCCAGTATTCTGCACTTGCTTTGTCTGTTCCATCAAGACCGATGAACTTTTCTGTAAGGTCAAATTCTTCTCTTGAACCGAGAATGATATCAGCCTTTTCAGCAACTGCTGAGTAATAAATTGCGATTTCGTCATTGCTTTTCCAGTTATAAGCACGGTAGTCGATATCGAAAATAACCGGAATATTGTTTTTCTTGGCAATGAGAGTTGCTTTGAGAGCAGCCTCTCTTGATGGACTTTCACAAAGAGAAGTACCTGAAATGAGTAATGCTTTACCTTTTTTTATGTATTCCTCGTCAATGTCAGCAACATCAAGCTTGAGGTCAGCGGCTTCGTTACGGTACATTGTGATTGAGCTTTCTGTTTCAGATTTGATTTCAGTGAAAGTCAAACCGATTTTTTCACCGTTTGTGCAACGTGTGATGTGAGAACAATCAATTCCTTCGTTTTTAAAAAAGTTTTCTACAAACGTTCCTAATTCGTCATCGGAAACTCGTGCAAAGAAACCACATTTTTTGCCTAATCTTGAAAGACCAACTGCAATGTTTGCTGGAGAACCACCAAGGTATCTTTTAAATGTTGTGCTTTCAGAAAGAGGGCAGTAGTAGTCAACAGGATTAAGGTCAACTGCAACTCTTCCGAGAAGAATCATATCAAATTCTTTGCTCTGGTCAAATTCAATGTATTTCATAATAAGAACTCCTTATTTTAAATTTTCCATATTAAATATTTGTATGTGCTTTTTAACGTTTTCGTAAACTGCGTTTGTCATATTGCGTGAAAGGTCAAAGTAATTACCACCAGCCTGTGATGTTTCTTTGCTGGCATTGGCGACTGCTTCAAAGCTAGCTGTTGCAATGTTGATTTTTCTTACGCCTTTTCGTATGCACTCCTGGAAGGTTTCAGGTGTTATACCCGTACCACCATGTAGTACAAGTGGTATATTGCATCTTTTGTCAATCTCTTCAAGAATGTCGAGTCGAAGGGATGGCTGTACTTTGTAGTGACCGTGTGCATTACCTATTGCAACAGCCAAAGCATCAATACCTGTTTTGTTGCAGAAATCGTTTGCAGAATCGGGGTCAGTACATTGGATTATGTGTGCCTTGCCATCGCCCTCATTTCCACCAACAACTCCAAGCTCTGCCTCAACAGAAGAACCATATTCTTTTGCCTTGGCAACAACCTTTTGGGTAAGAGCAATGTTGTCTTCGTACGGAAGTGTAGAGCCGTCAAGCATCACGGAAGAGAAACCAAGCTCGAGCGCAAGCTCAACTGTTTCGTAGTTTAAACCGTGGTCAAGATGAACACATACGTCAACCGTACTGTTTTTTGCAGCAGCAACCATCATGGGACCAATTAATCTTAATGGCGACGTTGGTAAGCGTACCTCTGCAATTTGTATAATTATGGGAGTGTTGGTTTCTTCTGCTGCTTTTATAGCACCCAGAATCATTTCCATGTTTCCTACGGAAAAAGCGCCGACGGCAATTTTCTTTTCTTCGGCTCTTTTGAGTAGAGTCTTTAAAGAAACAAGAGGCATATTTGCGAATCTCCTTAAATTAAATATTACATATATAATTGGTCTATTAAATTTTACAACAAAAGAAAAAACAAATCAATGAAAAATCGTAAATTTCAATAGTGTAAAAAGTATAAAATATGCACCATTTTATATGTATTTTCAATAAAAAAATAAATAACGAGAGCTGTCCACAATTGAACAGCTCTCGTTATTTGCGTAAAGTCATTGGCGTATTAACTTTAAAACTATGTTACCATTCTTTTTTGTTAAAATCAAGAAAAACTTGTTTGTTAATATTACCAAAATTTGTGGTGAATTTTTATGCAATCATTCTTTTTTTTTTGTTTTAAATAGCTTTAAAATGTGCTATCATTATGTGTATGAAAGGGGAATATGGTATGGTGTACATTTTTTTAGCTCTAGGAGCTATATTTGTTGGGGCTTTTCTTGTGAAAAGAACTGCTAAGGTTACGCTTCCTGTTGCTTTTTTGAAAGCAGTTGCGAGTGTCCTTTTTATTTTAACAGGGTTGTTTTCAATGGTAGAAAACCCCAACTGTCCTAAAATTGTTGGTGCTCTTATTGCTGCAGGTGGCGTATGGGGGTTGTTAGGTGATATCGCGCTTGATCTTAAATATGTTTTCAAAAAATACGAAAAAGAGTATTTATATGCTGGCTTTTCTTCGTTTGGTGTTGGTCATTTGTTTTATATTTGCGCAATGATTATTGCCTTCGGCTATAATCAACGTGTGTTTATCGGTGCATTTCCTATAGCATTAATTAGTGTTGCATCTGTATTTATTTTTGAGCCATTAATGAAACTTAACTATAATGGTTTTAAAGCTATAACTGTTGCTTATATGGCAATACTTGGTTTCTCTGTTGGACTTGCAGTTGGCTACACTATTTTTGATTTTTCAATTGCAACACTTATTCTCGGTGTTGGTTACTTGTTGTTCATTTTGTCCGATGTGTTTTTGTCGGGCTTGTATTTTGGTCCTACCCAAAAGAAGCGTACAAGCAGAACGGCGATTATCCTTAATCATTTCTGCTACTACTTTGCGCAATTTTCTATTGCATTTTCAATATTCTTTATTAAAGCATAAGAGGTTTACTATATGACTGAAAAACTTTTTTATAAAGATTCTTACATTGCTGAATTTAGTGCAACAGTTCTTGAGTGTGTTGATCTTAATAGTGGTTTCAAGGTTTTGCTTGATAAAACAGCTTTCTTCGCTGAAGGTGGTGGACAAAAGGCAGACACAGGTTTTATAGGTGATGCATTTGTTTCCGATGTTCAGGAGGAGGGTGAAAACCTCTACCATTACACTGACAAGAAAGTCAACGTTGGTGAAATCTATTTTTGTAAAATAAATTGGGATGTCCGGTTTAAAAGAATGCAACAACACACAGGTGAACATATTGTTTCAGGAATAGTAAAGAAGCATTTCGGTTACACAAATGTTGGCTTTCATATGGAAGATGATTATGTTACGGTTGATTTTGACGGTGAACTTAATCGTGAACAGCTTGATATGGTTGAGAAAGAGGCTAACGAAGCAGTTTATAAAAATTATAACGTAAAATGCTGGTTCCCTGACGAAAAACAGCTTGAAAATCTTGATTACAGAAGTAAGCTTGATTTAACGGAAAACGTTCGTGTTGTTGAAATTGAAAACACTGACCTTTGTGCTTGTTGTGCACCACACGTAAATAAAACAGGTGAAATAGGTGTCATTAAAATTCTTGATTTTATGCGCCACAGAGGTGGTGTAAGGTTAGTTATGAAAAGTGGTTACGATGCTTTGCTTGACTACAGAAACAAATACACAAGTGTTTTTGAAATTTCAAATTTACTCTCAGCAAAACAGACGGAGGTTTCGTCTGCAGTTGAAAGACTTCAGCGGGAAAACGAAAATTTATATAGGGAATTTGCAGTATTTAAGTTATCTGTTGCTGAAAATGCAAAAAATAACTTGAATTACGTTAACAATTGTTCATACTTTATTACAAGTAATTTCGATTCAGATATGATGCGCGAGCTTGCAAACTTCGGTATGGAAAAAACAGATCTTTGTATTGTTGCGTCAGGTGATGATAATAATGGATATTCATACATTGTTGGTAGCAAAAGCCTCGATTTAAAAGCCTTTGCCAAGGAGTTTAATTCATCTCTTCAAGGCAGAGGTGGTGGCAGAGATACTATGATTCAAGGCAAGTTTTCTGCCTCTGCAGGAGATTTGATTTCGTTTGTTGAGTCAATTCAAATTATGCAATATAAAACAAACTGATTAAATTTATTCGTGAGTGTGTGTTATGCAATTTTGTGAAATTTCAATTAAAATACAAAAGTATTCAGAAATGATATTCAACACCCAACCTCTCCTGTATAATTCAGGGGAGGATTGCAATCTTTTCTTGTATAAAGATACTTCAAAGGTTAGTTTTGATGCTTTTTGTAAAGAGATTGAAACATCTTTTGGGTTCAATAAAATTAAAGTAAACGTTATTGAAAACAACTATTTTGAGTTTTTTCACAATGGTACATTTTTAGTTTGTGCAGGGTTTTATGGTTGTGACAATTCGGTACGAATTGTTGTTGATGGAAAAACCACATTACCTGATTTTTGCTCACAGAACGTTGTAGAGAGCGCAGAAACAACCTTGTGGCAATTTGAGGTTGACCATAGCCTTATTGACTGTGGTATGTGCTATATCATCAGAACGTGTTCAGGTGCTTTTTTTGTTGTCGATAGTGCACATACGTATTCAGTAAACGATTGTGAAAGAATTCATAATTTTTTACGGAAAAGAACCCCTGCCAACAAAAAAATTCATATTGCGGGTTGGTTTATAACCCACGGTCACGACGACCACGTTGCTCAGTTTAATAACTATCTCAGATTTTATATGAAAGATACTGTTATTGACAGAATCTATATGAATATTATCGATAACAATCATAGGGATAGCGATAATTGGATGCCATCTAATAAAGGCTACGTAAATAGCTTGTATAAGACCCTGAGGGAAGACAGACCTGACATTCCAATTGTCAGGTTACATACGGGTATGACCTTCTATATTGATAATCTGAAGCTCGATACTCTTTGCTCTCATGAGGACGTTTTTCCTAACGATAACAGCAATTATAACGATTCTTCTGTGATGCTTATGGTTACTGCAAAAGACACAAAAATTCTTATTCCTGGTGATGCAGGGCACGAAGAAAGCTACATTGTTGAGGCAAGGTATCCTAACTATTTAAAGGCAGATATTGTTCAGCAGGCACATCATTGTCACTTTGGTACAACAGAAAAATTTTACGAATTAGTTGATGCTGATTGTGTTCTTTTTCCTGCAACACAAATAAAGTTTGATGAAACGTGGGATGTGCATACGACGAACCGAAAGTCAATTGAAATTGCAGATGGAAACTATTTTATTGCGTCAAACGGTACGGTTGAAATAAATTTGCCGTATGTCAAAGGTAACGAAAAGGTTTACCCTGACGAAACCTTTGAAAGCTTTAAGGGTGTTTATGATTTGTGGGCTTATGAATACACGCCTGAATATAAGAAAAAATTGTACGATGAGTATTTGTCAAGAGGTGGCAAGCCTTTAGATGAGTATAAGAATGGTTTTTGATTATGAAGTTTGAGTATACTGTAGTCCGTTCTGCAAGGAAAAGCATTTCTCTTCAGGTCGACAGGGATTGTAATATAATTGTAAGAGCTCCACTTTTTGTCACACAAAAGACAATAGACGAGTTTATGCTTAGTAAAAAATCCTGGCTGGAAAAGGCAGTTGTAACACAGCGTAATAAACAAAAGAATCGAAAAGAATATTCGACGGAAGAAATTGAAATTCTCAGAAAGAAAGCTAAAGAGCTGCTTCCCCAGAAGGTTGAATATTTTTCGTCAATTATGGGTGTTACGCCCACATCCGTTAAAATCAACTCGGCTAAAACACGCTATGGCTCTTGTTCAGGTGAAAACAGGTTAAACTTTTCTCTGTATTTATTAACAAAGCCGGAAGAGTTTATAGATTACGTTGTTGTTCATGAGCTGGCACATATAAAACATCACAACCATAGCAAAGATTTTTATGCTTTTGTTGAAAAGTTTGTTCCCGATTACAAAAGAATCTCTAAATTATAAAGAAGGATTGAATCTTTTGATTCAATCCTTCTTCTTACAATAATTTTGTATATTCACTTACTGCAAGCTTATCGCACCTTTCGTTTTCAGGGTGGGAGTTGTGTCCTTTAACCCAGCAAAAGGTTACGTTATGCTTTTCAAGTAACGTAAGTAGCTGTTGCCATAAATCAGGGTTTAATGCAGGCTTTTTGTCTTTTTTACGCCAACCATTGTCACGCCATGAGTAAACCCAGCCTTGGTTAATTGCATCACAGACGTATTTTGAATCTGTAGTAAGAGTAACGTTACAAGGATATTTTAAAATCTCAAGGGCTTTGATTACAGCAGTTAATTCCATTCTGTTATTGGTTGTGTCTTTTTCACAACCACTCAACTCTTTTTCAGTTTCGTTATATCTTAAAATTGCTGCCCAACCACCTGGACCAGGGTTACCACTGCATGCACCATCTGTGAATATTTCTACGTTTTTCATAAATAAATAGCTATCCTTTTGTTTTTTTACATATTATCACATTTTTTGAACATTTTAAAGATATAAATAATAAAAAACGGAGGATTTTGATGTTAGCAGTAATTATCGACGAAAGAATTGATGAGCTTTGTGATTATACAGGTGTTAAATCTTGCAGTGAGCTGTCACTTCTTGTTGGTGATTTACTCCATTTTCAATTAAAAGAATTTTCTTCGATTGGTGTAACGGAATTTGTGTATTTGAGTGAGTGGAACACACCTGAGAAAGAAGATGTTCTATGCTTTTCTGACGTTTTAAATTTTAATAAATTTTTGCGTGAATGCACTGATGATACAATTGTGTTGGTGTTTTCTAACGTCTATTTTGAACTCGATGAAAAGTATATAAATGATAATTTTTTGAATTTACTGCCTGTACGTATAACAAATTCCGAAGGCATAGTTAGTTGTTTCGTTGTAAACAAACAGGATTTACTTAATAAAATAGATTCTTTGAATTGTGTATCCGATTATAAAAACTTATTAACAACCCTAAAAACCAACAATGTAAAATTGGCTCATATTGTTTTTGAAATAAATACTTTAACGGAGTATAAATCATTTTTGAAAAGTATTTTAAATCAAAAAACGAGTATTGCTTTACCAATGGTCGCTGAGGGTGTTTTTGCTACTCAAAGCATTCCTAAAGGAGATTTCGTTATAACACCACCTGTTTTCTTTGGTGACGATGTACAGATTGAATCAGAGTGCGTAATCGGACAAGATACTATCATATTTGATAAAAGTCTTGTTTCGAGAAAAAGTTGCATAAAATCATCTGTTTTGCTGAAGGATTCGTACGTTTCAAGTGGTTGCTTTATTGATAACGTGTTGTGTTGTGAAAATGCATCAATAAGGCGAAATTCGGCAGTTTTCTCAGGCTCTGTTGTTGGATGCAATTCCATAATTTCTGAAGATACTTTTGTGGAAAATAACTCATATATCAGACCGTTTACAATAGTGAGTAACAGGTGGAAAACTCACAGTTCTCAAGAAAACGAGTCGGTGTCAGGTTTTTATGGTTACACACCGGAAAAAGCTGCGTTGCTTGGTGGCGCAGTAGGTACAGTTTGCAAAAAAACAAGAATAGCAATTCTTACTAATGGTGAAATTAATGCGACAGTTTTAAAATACGCATTGGTTTCAGGGTTGATGTCAACAGGGGTTGAGTGTCTGGATTTCGGTTTCGGTTTTTCGTCAGCCTTGCTTTATTACGTTAATTATTGTGATATGGATTATGGTTTTTTTATTGATGGAGCCAGTGATGGAACCATAATTTCCTTTGTGACTCTGAATCAAAACCATATGCCTAAGGATATTTTTTATGCTGTAAAGCATCTTATGTCTACAAATGGTGTAATAAGATGTAAGAAGAATTTTTGTAAAAATATCCGTAAAATAACGGGAATGAAAAGCATATATGTACAAAATTTAGTCAATAACTTTAGTGGTGAAATTCCATTTTTTCCAATATTTAAATGCAATAATGATCAAATTACATTTGTTGTCGAAAAGGCGTTGGCAAAAGTACAAGTCAGTAACTTGAACAAACAGATTATTTTTCGTATAAATGATAATGGAACCAATGTAGAATGTGTTTGCTCCAACGAAAAATTTAATAAAGATAAATTATGTGAGTTTGTAGCGTTTTACGACAAGAAAAGCTCACAATACAACTGTGAAATATGGCGATATGATGCTGTTTTCTTGTGCTTTAAGGTTATGGAAATTGTAGCAAATTTAAACCTCGATTTTTATACTGAAATTAAAAATATGCCTTCTTTTTATATTGCTGAAAGAGTTGTTTTTACTGATAAGAACATCCCTTTTTTAGCGTCAAAATTGTCAGAAAAATTTGACGTTTCATATAACAATAACTCAATGATTTTTCATAACGGAAACGTAAAACTGCATTGCTTTGATGAGGGGAATAGCAAAAAAATAAGACTTCTGGCGCAAAATGTAAAGGCAGAGAACGCAGAAGAATTTGCAACGGAAATCATTAATTTTTTGCAAGGTCACATATAGTTAGTATTCACTTGACATATAATGTAATTAATTGTATTATATATTATTGAAAACTGGAGAACTATGCCGTCAGCGAGCTTGACGGTTTTACATAAAACGATAGATAACTTTAAAAACTTAATCAGGAGAAAAGTATGCAAAAAGAAACAAAGAAAAAGCAAGTTCCCTCACAGACAAAACAGAGTAAAAAGAGTAAAACTATGCCTAAAGAAAAAATAAGCAAAAATAGTAAAAAACACTCTAAGAGTAAGGCAGTACAGAATCGTGAGGTAAAGGGTACTAAAAAGCAGACAGGAAAAACTTCTAAAGCAAACAAAAAGCAGTTTAACAAACCATCGAATTACACTTCACCCGTAAGCAACGAGCCAATTAAAATTTCGTTCTTAGGTGGTATAAACGAAGTAGGTAAAAATATGACCTGCTACGAATATCGTAAGTCAATGATTATTGTTGATTGCGGTCTCGCGTTTCCCGAATCTGACCAATTGGGTGTTGACTTTGTAATTCCTGACTTCACTTACGTTGAACGCAATGTTGATAACATCAAAGGTGTTCTTATCACTCATGGTCACGAGGATCATATCGGAGCCTTATGCTACCTTTTGAAGAAAATCAACGTACCTGTTTACGCTACGCTTTTAACAGCAGGTCTTATACAAGGGAAGTTGGCTGAACATAAGCTCGACCACGAGGTTAAAATCAACATTGTCAAAGCAGGTGACGTTGTTTGCTTAGGTGACTTTGACGTTGAATTTATCAAGGTTAACCATTCTATTCCTGACGCAGTTGCTCTTGCTATCCGTTGTGAGTCAGGTACAGTTGTTCAGACAGGTGACTTTAAAATAGATACAAGTCCCATTGATGGAGATATTATAAATCTTACAAGATTTGCTGAGTTAGGCAAAGAAGGTGTTTTGTGTCTTCTTTCAGATTCAACGAACGCTGAACAACCAGGCTTTTCTCAAAGTGAAAGCACGGTTGGTGCTACCTTCAAAAATCTGTTCAATGATGCAGGTAAAAAGCGTATAATTATCGCAACCTTCGCATCAAACATCCACAGAGTACAACAGATTATCGATATATCAGCTGCAACGGGCAGAAAGGTGGCACTTTCGGGAAGAAGTCTTGAAAATGTTGTTGCAATTGCTTCGGAGCTTGGCTACATGAGAATTCCTGAAGGTACTCTCATAAGCATTGAGGAAATCAAGAATTATTCAGATGACAGACTTGTTATTATTACGACAGGCAGCCAGGGTGAGCCTATGTCAGCCCTTTCAAGAATGGCGTCAGGTAACCACAGAAAGGTGTCTATAGATTCAAACGATTGCGTTATTATTTCGGCAAAACCTATTCCCGGTAACGAAAAGACAGTTTTCAGGGTAATAAACGATTTATTGAAGCTTGGCGCGCGCGTTATATATGAGAAGATGTATGATGTACACGTTTCAGGACACGCTTGTCAGGAAGAGTTGAAGCTTATGCTTTCCCTTGTTAAGCCTAAATACTTTATTCCTGTTCATGGTGAACAAAAGCATCTCAGGTACCACGGCAGATTAGCCGAAAGTATTGGTATGGATCCACGCAATATCGTAATTGCCGACAATGGCTATGAGGTGTCCGTTTCCTTAAAGGGTATCGATGTTACAGGCACTGTTGCAAGTGGCAAGGTGTACGTGGATGGCTTTGGTGTAGGTGATGTTGGAACACGTGTAATGAAGGAACGACTTCATCTTGGTCAGGATGGTATAATTATCATTACTGCCACAATTGATGGTGCATCGGGTGAGCTCCTTTCAGGTCCTGAGGTTGTTTCAAAGGGTTTTGTTTATGTAAAGGAAGCTGAAATTCTTATGAATGAAGCTGTTGCAGTTTCTATGAACGTTATCGACAGCTTTCCGCCATATAGTTTTGACGTAAACCAGATGAATAATAAGCTAAGGGATGCAATTTCCCGATTAATGTACGAGCGTACAAAACGTAGCCCGATGATTCTTCCTATTCTTATGGAGGTATAATGTGAAGTTTAAAGCGTTATTTTATCAAAACCCTGCAGGCTTTTGTTCGGCATTAATTTTACTTGTTGCTACAATATGCAGTTGTTTTGTAAGTAAAAAAGCATTTTTAATTATGCTTGTTGCTTTCTTGTTCGTAGTGATAATTGATGTTTTATATGCGTTTTTATCATTGCGTACAACTAAGAAATATGTCAGTGCTGTTAATAATGCACTTTTGACGGGGAAATCCGATTCGATTGAAGAGTTTCCTTTGCCCACAGTTATGTGCGATATGTTCGGTAATATTGCCTGGTATAACTCTCAGTTTACTCACGACGTTATTGATTCGTGCGATGTGAAGACACTGTCAATGCAAAGTTTCGTTAATGATTTCTCTTTCGAAAAATACTCAAAAGAAAAAATAGTAGAGCTTTCTTTCAATGGTAGTCAATATACTGCTTTTGTTGTTAACGTCAAAAGCGAAAGTAACCCAATGCTATGCTTTTATATGTTTAACGATACTCAACTCAAACAGACTGCACTTGAGTACGAATATTCAAGACCATTTGTTATGTTGATTTCTGTTGATAACATAGATCAGCTTTCAAGAAAGTTAACCGATAGTCGTTTTGCTCTTGTTTTAAGTGGAATTGAAAGCCGAATTGAACAGTGGCTTAAAAACGAAGCAGTTGTGCTAAAGAAAATCGGTAATGGTAATTTCCTTGTTGTCGGTGAAAAAAGAAATTTAGATTCGTTGGCAGAAAAAAAGTTTTCTGTTCTCAACGACGTCAGAAATTACACCTCAAAAGACATTGAGGTAAATGCAACTCTTTCAATTGGTGTAGGTAATGGCGAAAGCTTTTCTGAATGCGAATCACGTGCCAAAAAGTCGCTTGATATGGCTTTAGGCAGGGGTGGTGATCAGGCAGCAGTATATACTGACGACGGATATGTGTATTATGGTGGCGTTTCAAACGGTGTCAATGATAAATCTCGTGTGTCACCAAGACAAACTGCAGCCAATGTTTCAAATCTTATAAAAAAGTACACAAAAGTAATAGTTATGGGACATAAGTTCTCCGATTACGATGCTGTAGGTGCTGCACTGGGTATGTGGTTCTTTGCAAAGTCCTGTGGCGTTGAAGCGTATGTTGTTGTAGATAACAAAACAACACTTTCCACACCACTTGTTGACCACTTTGCGAATAACGGCTTTAAGCAGTTTGTTACTCCTTCAAAGGCACTGGATATGTGTGACGATAACACGGTTGTAGTTGTTGTTGACACCCAAAGAAGAGTCCTTCTTGAATCTACAGATTTATACGACCTTGCAGGTGCTACGGTTGTTGTTGACCACCACAGACGAACAGACGATTACATATCCGACGCTGACGTTTCGTACAGCGTACCGTCTGCATCGTCAACCTGTGAAATGGTTACAGAATTGATTCAATATTCAACAATTCAGGACAACCCATCTGCAGATGTGTCTACTGCATTACTTTCAGGTATCGTTCTTGATACGAAGGACTTTGTTCTCAGAACATCGCAGCGTACCTTTGAAGCAGCGGGCTTCTTAAGGGACAATGGTGCTGATACCGTGCTTGTTAGAAAAATGTTTTCTATTGATGCAGATATGGCAGTTATAAAGCAGGGTATAATTTCAAATGCAAAAATAAATAACGGCTTTATGATTGGCTATTGTCAGAACGACAGTAAGAATATAAGAGTTGTTACGTCCGTTGCTGCAGACGATATGTTGAAAATCGAAGGTGTTAAAGCATCCTTTGTTATATCAAAAATAGGTATCAATAAATTTCAGATATCTGCTCGTTCGTTAGGCGAGGAAAATGTTCAGCTTATTATGGAAAAGCTGGATGGTGGTGGCCATAATACTATGGCTGCTGCACAAGTTAAAGCATCAGATTTTGATGAAGTTAAAAACCAGCTTCTCGATGCAATAAACGACTATTTAAAAAACAAATAATCTTTCAATGGAGGTTCAAAATGGAAGTTTTATTAAAAAGTGATGTAAAAGGTCTTGGTAAAAAAGGCGAAAAGGTTTCAGTTTCCGAAGGTTATGCACGTAATTTTCTTTTTCCAAAGGGACTTGCTGCTGAGATGAATGCTCAGCTTATTTCAGAGTTAAAAAACAAACAGTCTTCAGAACAGTTCAAGGCTGATGAAGAGCTGAAGGCAGCAAAAGCAAATGCTGAAAAAATCAACGGTCAAACAGTTGTAATAAAGGCAAAAGGTGGAACAAACGGAAGACTTTTCGGTTCTGTTACTGCTAAAGAAATTGCCCAGCTTGTTTCAACAAAATTCAACATTAAGGTTGATAAAAGAAAAATCACTGTTGACGACATAAAGACCTTTGGTACGTTCAATACTCAGGTAAGGTTACATCCTCAGGTTACAGCTGACTTTAAGGTTCAGGTTGTTGAGGAATAATTGTAAAAAGGATTTTGAAATATGGCTTCAAAAAATGATTATCAATCATATGATTTAAGTGATTTGCCATACAGTCTTGAAACAGAACAGGCTGTAATTGGCTCCATTCTTATTAACCCTGAGTGTGTCAGTGTAGTTCTTTCCCATATCAGACCCGATTATTTCTACATACCACAACACAGGGCAATAATGGATGCTATTGTTGTGCTTGATTCGTTAGGCTCAAGAATAGATGCTTTGACAGTTCTCGATAAACTTAGCTCAGACAAATCCTTTGATAAGGAAAACGGTAAAAACCTTCTTTTCCAGATTGCTCAGAGCGTCCCATCTGCTGCTAACGTTGAGAACTATTGTAAAATTGTCAGGGAGAAGCATTTCCTTCGTCTTTTGATTTCTATTTCAAAAGAAACTATCGATTCTGCAACTGAAGGTGGTGCAGAGGCTGACAAGATTCTCGATTCTGCCGAGCAAAAAATTTACGACATAAGAAAAGGCAAAACAACAGGCGCACTTCAAAGGTTAAGTGACGTTATTTCTGCTGAGGTTTATCCTACGCTTGCTAAAATTTCTTCTGATAATGCAGATGAATACAAAGGTATGCCAATGGGCTTCTCAAAGCTTGATGAAATAACCTCAGGTCTTAATAAGTCTGACCTTGTTATTATTGGTGCACGTCCTGCTATGGGTAAAACTAGTTTTGCTTTAAATATTGCGCGAAACGTTGCCATGACAGGCAAAAAGGTTGTTTTCTTTTCTTTGGAAATGTCTAACGAGCAACTTGCATCACGTGTGCTTTCTACAGAGGCACGTGTTGACTCCAATAAATTCCGTTCAGGTAACATTTCTCAGGACGAGTGGGTAAGGCTTGCTGAGGCAACAGACCGACTAAGTAAATGCAACCTTTATTTTGATGACACTGCATCTATTACTGTTCCTGAAATCAAGTCAAAAATCAGACGAGCAAGGGATGTTGATTGCATTATTATTGACTACCTTGGTCTTATGGAATCTGCGAAGAAAAAAGAAAACCGTGTTCAAGAGGTTACAGAGATTACGCGTAGTCTTAAGATGCTTGCAAAGGATATGAAGATTCCGGTTGTTTGCTGTTGTCAGCTTTCCCGTGGACCTGAAAAGAATGGTAAAGCATCAAACAGACCACAGCTTTCAGACTTGCGTGAATCAGGCTCAATTGAGCAGGACGCAGATATTGTTATGATGCTTTATCGTGAAGGCTACTACTATGGTAAAGACAAAAACAATGACGCTGAACAGGTTGATATGACTCAGGCAGACGTTGATGTTGTTAAAAACCGTCACGGTGCAACAGAAAGGGTAAAGCTTCACTGGGATGCACAGTATACGTTGTTCTCAACCTTGGAGTATAGAGATGAATAATTTTTCTTCTGTTGTAAAGAATAAGTTCCTTTCGGCAATTTCTGACTATTCTATGTTTTATGATACAACAGAGGTTGTTGTCGGCTTTTCAGGTGGTGCGGATTCAGTATGTTTGTTGCATTTGCTTAATTCATACAAAGACGAATTAAGTATAAACGTAAAGGCTGTCCACGTTAACCACGGCATTCGTGGTGACGAGGCAAAGCGTGACCAGAATTTTGCAGAACAGTTTTGTGAACAGTTTTCAATTCCGTTTGAGATAGTTTCTTTTGATTGTATTTCCGAAGCAAAAAAATCCAAGGAATCTCTTGAAGAGTGTGGCAGACGTATCAGGTACCAGGTTTTCAATGCTCGTTGTGGTAATAGCACTAAAATTGCAACTGCACACAATGCTAACGATAACGTTGAAACAGTTGTGTTCAATATTTCACGTGGCTCATCTGTAAAGGGTGCCTGTGGAATTGCTCCTGTGCGCGACAACGTCATAAGACCACTTGTTTTTTGCTCTCGACAGGAAATAGAAGGGTACTGCAAGGAAAATGGTTTGTCATATGTAACAGACAGTACAAATCTTTGTGATGATTACACTCGTAACAAAATAAGGCATAAAATTCTTCCGGTTATGGAAGATGTAAACTCAGCCGCAATTTCTAACGTTACTTCATTTTGCGAGGATGCAAGAGTTGTTTGTGAATACATCTCTATTCAGGCAAACGACGTGTTAAATGAGGCGTTTGTTTCAAAAAATACCTATGACGTCAACGTCTTGAAAACTCTTCATACAGCTGTACTTAATGAGTTTATTTTTATTGCTTATTCAAGGTTTTCTCAAAAGTCAATTGACAGGAACAAAATAAAACTTGTTTCCGAATTGTTAAATAAGACAGGTCGAATACAGCTTTACGGAAATGAGTGTGCAGAGGTTTTGAAAAACAAGCTTCGATTTTTCGTAAGAAAGGAAGAATCGGCTCCTGAGTCAATAAAACTTTGTGAGTGTGGTCAGTACAGATACGGAAGTTATCACATCAAACTTTCGGATTATAGTGATTGTTTAAAAAATATTAACAAAAACATATTGGATAATTTAATCGATTATGATAAAATCAAAGGTGATTTGTTTTTACGCACTCGTAAAGAGGGTGACGAATTCTCTTTCTACAATAGAAAGGTTACAAAATCGTTGAAAAAGTTGTTTAATGAATATGCAATTCCTGTTGAACAACGTGATTTTATCCCGGTTATATGCGATGATGATGGTGTTGTGTGGGTTTATGGCTTCGGCGCAACAGCTCGTTGTCATATTACAGATTCTTCATGTAATATTATTTGTGTTTGGGGAGAAAATAATGGTTAGTGAAAATTTAATTAATGATATTGAAAAAGTTCTTATTTCCGAAGAGGAGTTAGCAGAAATAGTTAAAAGAATAGGCGCACAGATTTCAGAAGATTATAAAGATAAAGACCTTTTACTTGTCAGTGTTCTTAAAGGCTCCGTTGTGTTTATGGCAGACCTTATGAGAGCAATTACAATTCCTTGTAACATAGATTTTATGGCTGTTTCAAGCTATGGCTCAGGTTCAAAAAGCTCAGGCGTTGTTAAGATTATAAAAGATCTGGATAAATCAATTGAGGGTAAGGATTTACTTATTGTTGAGGATATTCTCGATAGTGGACGTACCTTGAATTACATTAAAGATATTCTTTTTGCAAGAAACCCAAAAAGCATACGAATCTGTACTTTGTTCGACAAGCCTGACAGACGTGAGGTTGACCTTTTTGCAGATTATATTGGTTGCAAAGTACCTAACGAATTTATTGTCGGCTATGGTCTTGACTATAATGAATATTACAGAAACGTCCCATATATTGGCGCGTTAAAGCGTTCCGTTTACGAGAACGAATAATTAAAAGTTTTCTGAAAAGAGGTGAGCTGTTATAAAAAACAGCGAAAAAATCAAGGCATTATTACCGTATGTCATCATTCCACTTATTATGGTAATGGTTATAGGATTCTCATCCGGTAATTCTGCGGCAAATTCCAAGCTTAAATATTATCAGGTTATTGAATATTTTGATAACGGTCAGGTTGTAGAGTACGATTTAAACATTGGTACAGGTAACCTTAACTTCAAGTTGAAGGATGGCACTGCAGTTAAATACACTGTACCAAACGTTAATTTGTTTGTTGACGATGTTCATACTAGCGTTGTTGAGTACAACAAGGCAAATCCTGACAAACCAATAAAATATAACTATGTTTCAGGTGCATCAAGAAACTATTTGCTTCAGCTTATTCCAAGTGTTCTCGTAACAGTTATTCTTATTGTTGTAGGTATTTTCTTCGTCAGGAGATTAAATAACACTGTTTCAGGCGAGAATAACCGTGCTATGAACTTCGGTAAAGCACGTGTTAAGTTCGGTAAGGACGAAAAAAGAAAAACAACCTTTAAGGAGGTTGCAGGTGCAGATGAAGAAAAGGAAGAGCTTCAGGAGCTTGTTGAATTCCTTAAAGATCCAAAGAAATTTACAGAGTTAGGTGCACGTATACCTAAGGGTGTTCTTCTTGTAGGCCCTCCAGGTACAGGTAAAACTTTACTTGCACGTGCTGTTGCAGGTGAGGCAGACGTACCATTTTTCTCGATTTCGGGTTCTGACTTTGTTGAGATGTACGTTGGTGTTGGTGCCTCCCGTGTTCGTGACTTGTTTGACCAGGCTAAAAAGAG
Organism: Acutalibacteraceae bacterium; assembly: GCA_045605085.1. Taxonomy (GTDB): domain Bacteria; phylum Bacillota; class Clostridia; order Oscillospirales; family Acutalibacteraceae; genus DTU089. Next base: position 48 of record JAZUPI010000020.1, on the reverse strand, counting down.
CTCTCCTGCAATTATTTTCATAGACGAAATTGATGCTGTTGGTCGTCA
>JAZUPI010000019.1:0-15090 GCA_045605085.1 Acutalibacteraceae bacterium | reverse complement strand
TAAGTTTTTCTTCTTTTGTATGACTTTTGTTTGTTCCACCTTTTGGTCTACCCATATCTTTCATCTCCTTTTCTTTATCTTAACATAAAAAATGATAGTAGACACTTTTTTAGTGTCTACTATCACTATATCATTTCATGTTGATTATTCCCATCTTCTGTTTTCTTTTAGCCTTTTCAATAGCAATGCGCTTTGCTACACCTAAAAAGAAAAAGAATGACAGTAAGGGTATCCACTCACCAAAGCTTACAAGCCTTTCAAAAGAGATTTTAAAATACTTCACTGTTTTCGCAGAATGTCTTGCACTTATAGGCTGCATAACAAGTCTTTTTTCCATTTCGGTTTTTTATGAGGATAATTTCAAGTATGCTGAAGTAGATTTCCCTTTTACACAAGCAGTCTGCGACTACTCTGCAATTGATTTCATCGGTGTAATAGATGGTTATTATTTCAAAGACGAATTCATTGACAAACAACATATTGCCTTTAAAACTATAAGTGGTAAATCTATTGATTTATACAATTCAACATGGATAAGCAGTGAAGATTTTCTTAAACAAGAAGTCTTTTTCAAAGAAAAAGGAATAGAAATAAAGCACTTCAAATCCTTTGAAGAATTTGAAAATTATAGATAACACAAGAAAAAACAGCAGTCATTCGACTGCTGTTTTTATTATTCTGCATTATCAAAGCTATCAACATAACCCATAACACTTTGCTGACGTTTTTCCGAAAGCTCTGCGTACATCCATTCTCGCTTCTGTCGAGAAATTGGCCAAAGAAATTTTGGTACGATTCTCAAAATACCCGTAACAGTCGGAATAATTGTGCAAAGGGCAAACTCCCAGAACTTTGTCCTGTCGTTCTGCGCACCAATTTCAAGCCCCTGCACGTAACCGATTCTTTTCATAATAAGGCTTGTTACAGAGCCGAGAAGTGCACTTTGCACCTTTAAAATCAAGCCTTTTGCAACACCTGTTGTAGCTTCCATTCGGTAACCGTTTTTCCACTCGCAGTAGTCCATAGCCTCGTTCCAGAGGTCTGCGTTTATAACCTTGGAAATACCCCATGACCATTTAACAAACCATTCTTTAAGCCCGAAAGCAATACACATGGGTATTGTTTGCATAAACATTTTCTTCTTTTTAGTCATACCGAAAAGGAAAACTAAAATAGAAATTACACTATTGTAAATATCGTTGAATATCCACAAGGATTTCGAAGAGAAGCGTCTTCTGAGAGGACCGACAAAGGCGTAGCTGATGCTACCGTTCATAGATGACGGAATGTTAAGAATTGTTATAAGTGAATAGCTTCCGAGAACGTCAATAAAGTAGTTTGTTTCACTCTTGCTTATGGAGAAGTTTCCTAAGAATTCAGACATACACATAAGCAGTACGGGGTAGTTGGAGAAAATTGCTCTCATTCCCTCCTTGATGCTCGGTTTTTCTATTGACTGTGGAACTCTTTCTTTAGATTCCATAAAGAACCAGAAGGTACAAAGTGATGATATAAGCGCCGTACCACCACCCATTACCATAAATACAGAGCTCAGCTTCCAGTTGACAACTTTATTGTTAACAAGGTCAATAAGCACACCCATTATGTAACGTGGCAGGTCTTCACCCATATAGCCTGTAAGCAGCTCTGCAAGTGTTATAAGCCTTATACGTTCATTGGGGTTCGGTGTTATTGTGGACATATAGCCACTTTTTGCAACACTTGTAAATGTACCTGCTGTTTCATTTATAATTGCGAAAATATAATAGTAGATCAGCTTGGGAAGATACGTACCACCCGATGTACCAAAGAACAACGGCAATAGCCATGTAAACACACCCATAATTGTAAGAGGTATTTGCATACCAATAAGGTATGGTCTGAATTTACCGATTCTTGTACGTGTATTATCTACAATTACAGAAATAAACGTATCGTTAATAATATCCCAACCGGCAGTAACAAGGTTCATTACTGCACTTACGGTAAAGTCAATATTAACAACGTCCCAGATATAACGCTCCTGAAAAGAGTTAATATTAAAAGTATTAGACCAGTCGTTAAAAAGGTAAGCAACCGTTTCACGCACACCTACATAGTTGTGACCTTCGTAATATCTTACGCCCTCGGTCTGCTCCTCGGTGCCTTTATTTACTATTTCAATTTCATTCATAAAAGCACCCCCTATCCGGCTTTATCTTTACCTATATAAACAAAGCATTCGTCTGTTTTATGTTTGCCCAGATACTCCAGTACAACCACAACGGAAATCGGCTCGTCACTTTCGGCAAGAGCTTTTACGTAGCCCATTTCATCTATGCTTACAAGGTCTTCGTTATCAGAAATAAATTTAACAGAATACTCACTATCATCTTCAATAACTGCATTTACGGTAAGCTGAGCTTCTTCACCAACCTCAAGGTAAAGTGCGTCTGTAGAAAACTCAACGTATGAGAAGAAGTAATCGAAACGTCTTGTTACAACATAATCGAAGGACACAGCTTTCTCACCAAAAACTGCAAGATTATTTATAAACTCAAGCTTTGCAGACACCTTGTACACGTATTTATACTCCACGTATGACAACCTGTCATTGTAAACGTTTGCTTTTGCATCTATATAAAACTTCTGTGGCTCAATCTTAAGAGAATTCACTTTACATTCTTCTGACAGAATTTTTATAATCTCGTCCTTAACCTCAGGCATATTTTCCATACCATAAGCCTTAGAGGCTTTTTCGTTAAGCTTTGCTCCGTCATTGACAAAGGTAAGAAAATAGTAGTCTTTATCCACTATTTCACCATTATCGTCAAGCACAGGGTTACCATTTTCGTCTGCAAGACCTTTAGTCATAATACATTCTGCACCTGTATCCATAAGCATAATTTCAGGCTTTTTATCGTACGCAACACCAAATTCGCCTATGTAATCCTCACCATAAAGAGCATCTATTTTTCCAAGGAGTTGATTTTTGAAATACTTGAACAAATCAACATCTTTGCCACTCTGCTCTCCGTCAATAACAATGGTACTGTCGTCAATGTCTACGCTTGTGCTCATATTCACTTTTGCGTCCTTAGGCTCAAGCGCCATTCTTGTAGCAGCTGAAATGTACCAGAAAAGCTCGTTTTCGTTATTCTCCAGATAAACCTCTTCTTCGGACTTTTCTTTTACAGGAGCGCTTTGCTCCTTTTCAACCCTTTTTACAGTTATTACAAGGGTAACCATACACAAAACAAGGGCAAGTAAGCTACAAAGACCGAAAATTATAAATTGTTTTTTCTTATTCTCTGTATTATTCAAGAGCTTCACCACCCTTTGCCTTTTCTACAAGAGCTTTGCTTTCAACCTCTTTTGCAAGTCTGGCTTCACGTTCTTCCTCTGTTTCAAAAACAGGAAGTGGCAAGTCGTCAATTGAAACCTCTCCTGCTTTAACCTTTTTGTTAAGTTCAACTCTTTTGAGGTCAACCTCTTTTATTTGTGGCTGAATTTTTTTCTTTATAACAAGGTGATTTAAAACGAAAATCATAGCAAAAACAAGCACACACGCAAAGGCTCCAAAGCCTGTGTCACCTTGTAAAAAGCCACCCTTTCCCATTGCGTAAGGCACGTAAATACTCAATCCACAAGCACCAACACACAAAGCCATTCCTGCAACAGAAAGTCCTCTCATTACCTTTGCAGTTTTTATAATATTGGTAAAAGATAAAAGCAAGCAAACAAAAACAGCAAAGCCTACAAGGAAAATTACCACAATTAAACCTAGTAAGGCAAAGCATACACCTGCCTGAGCAGGTAAATAGTCAATCAAATTAAAAAGTGCACCAAAGGTGCCGTCTGTAAAGGCACTGTATATTCCCCACGCGCCAAAGCTGACCTGACTACTGAAAAGGGAAACGTCAGTTGACACCGTTGCAAAGGGGATAAATATTGCACCAATTGCAAGAAGCATTGAAACAATACGCAAAATTGGTATTGGTCCACCAATAAATGCTGTTTTCAGCTTTGAAACAAGAATTCTGAAGCCTGCATATTCAAGCTCACATTTTTTTGCATCGTGTGCAAGCAAATCCTTCTGCTGACTGTAGAATATGTTAATCCCACAATGCTTGCAGTTAGGTGAAAGCTCAAATCTGCCTATTTCGCCGTTACAAGCAGGACATTTCATTTCTTCTTCCCCTTTACAAATTTAATAGTTGTAATTTACTTCGTAGGTACAGGTCTGTATTTTGCAGTGTATTCTGCAACATCAATTTTAATAACACTTACAACAGACACAAGCTTATCATTAAATTCAAAATCCTTACCTGTCTGTGTTTTCATAAGGAATGTGAGGGCATCCTTTTTCACCTCAACATCTTCAACAATTTCAGCAACACCTTTGCCCATAAGGGATGAATACCCTACACCATATTTACAAGCAACCTCACCTTCAAAAGGCTGTAAATCGCATTCCATTGAGAAAAATACCTTAGGATTTGCTCTCATAACATCAAGCTTTCTGCCCTGAGTAGCACCATGAAGCCACAAGGTGAGCTTTTCATTTTCCATTGTGTAACCGTAATTCATAGGCACAACATAAGGCTCATCACCATCAACAAGGCCTAAGTGAAGCACCTTTGATTTATCAAGAATATTTATAATTGCATTTATATCAGTTACCTGTCTTTCTCTGCGTGTCATTCCGTTCATTTTAACTTCTTCCTTTTATAAATTATTGTATTTCTTCAAGATTTGCGCCTTTTGTTTCCTTTACTTTTAAAGCGAACATAACAGCCGCTACAGAAACTGCAGGAACAGAAATAGCAAGACAAGCCCACCATATAGGCATTAATGTCATACCAACTATCGCTAAGCCGTATCCGACTACCAATCCAATTATAACAAGCAGACCTTCTGCCCCCACTACAGATGCGCGTATGTCTGTTGGCACCTTTTCTGTCATCATAACATTCATATAATCTCTGCCAATCCAGTAAGAGCCCTGATACAAACCTGCAAGAGAGCCCACAAGGTATGGATTCCAGCCCTTTAGAATGCCCACAACAAAGAGAATGTAACCAACCACACAGGTTACAGAGAAAGCTGTAACAGTAGCCTTTCTGCCAAGCTTATCTGCAACAAAGCCCGAAAGGAAGGTTATGGTAGCATATATTACAGGAACCATAAAAAGTGCCTTTGTAATATCCGCTGTGCTCATTCCTGCACGGTGCATTGAGGATTCAAAATAGAGTGCTATAGCAGGCATTGCGGAATCAAATATAATATGGGAAATAATAAGCATTTTTGTATCCTTATTACCGAAAATATATTTAACACCATTGAAAACGCCTGACTGATTTCTTTGCGCCTCTTTTTGTTGTTTTTTTATCTCCTTTTCCTTCTGCCTTTCTTCGAATGGTCTTGAAAGGTATGCTATTCTTTCATCAACAAAAACCTTTGTATCTTTAGCAAACAGAATAACAAGTAAAACTGCCACAAAGCCGATAATGGCAGGTACAAGGAAAATTTGTCGCCATTTTGTGGGGTCATTGCCCATTAACATATCACGAAGAGTGGGTATGAGAATAACCCCTAAAATACCGAAGCTCTTAAGAAAGCTGTAAATTTTTGCCCTGTGCTTATCTGGTGCTTCTTCAAGAATATAAATAATCTGTATATCGTGCCCCATAAAGAAGCTTATAATAGCAAATCCTACAAGAAACATTATATAGCTTGATGATAAATGAATAACCAGAAGACCTGTTGCCATACCAAGTGTGGATATTGCAAAAAGAGGCTTTCTACCCCATTTATCTGCAAGAGCCTTATAGAATGGTGTGAAAATTCCAAAAACATATGTAACCACACCTATTCCCGAATGAAAGGCAAGTCCATCCTCGTATGTATAGTATTTACCCATAAAAGGATTATTCACAAAAAACTCTGTAATAAAGGATGACTGCACAGTAACAGTAAGATTACTTGTGACCTCATCAAGAATATTCACAACTGCAATGAGCATAAGCAGAATAAAGAAATATCTGCTACCTGCACTACGAGTCTGATTTTTCATAAGTCTTGAAAGCTGTTTAGACTCTTTCTGCGCAAATTCAAGGTCTGTTTTCATTTAATCACCTCGGACATTTTTATTATAGCACATCTGTATATCATAAACAATCAACCGCTTATATTAACCACAAGCATCGTTCTGTAATTTAATCATTCAAGGAAAATCTTTTCCAGAAATTTACACCCCACGGGTGATTTTGCTCTTCCCAATCGTCACGATGAGCAAGAATTTTTTTACGCATTTCTATAATTTTATCTCTGTATTTTTCATACACAGCAAGATTTTCTGTTTCCCACGGATCATCTTTAAGGTTATAAAGGAAGGTCCATTTATCTTCTTTGCCATCACCATTACGATATTCTATGAGCTTAAAGGTATCGTCCTTCACACCACGCACAAACTCGTCAAAAATAAGATACAATTCCTTACGGAAGCCTTCGTTATTTTCACCATCAAGTAAATGAGCAAAGCTTTTACCATCAACAGATGAGGGCACCTCTACACCAAGCTTTTCACAAAGTGTAGGAAAAATATCGTAAAGATACACAAAAGCATTACTTCTTACATTACTTGCAATACCCGGTCCTGCCATAATAAGTGGCACGCGTACACCATGCTCGTAAATATCTTCTTTGCCGAGCCAACCGTGTTGACCTACTGCAAGACCATTGTCACCTGTAAATACTATAATCGTGTTATCTTCCTCACCCAAATCACGAAGGGTATTAAGAAGTCTGCCTATTTCATAGTCAAGGTGGGTTATCATTGCAAAATATTCTGCAATAAGACATTTTATTTCCTCCTCTTTACGTGGATATTCTGCAAGATGCTCGTCCCTATGCACCATAAGAGGATAATTTGTTTCAATACATTTCCTGAAATTTGGTGGCAAGGTTATTTTTTCAGGGTTGTACATTTCCCGGAAGCTATCGGGCATTGTACGAGGGTCATGCGGCGCAAGGTATGCAAGATACATAAAGAACGGCTTTTCTTGCCCTGCATTGGTTTTAAGCATTTCAATTGCTGCATCTGTCAGCAAGGTGCTAGAATGCTTTCCCGGATCAAATTCGTCACAATGCTGCTTCATTGGCTTATTGTCACCAAAGAAATCCACGACAAAATTTATAACGTTATCGTACTTACCTGTGGTATCATAACGGCAGGTAGGCACGTTCCAGTGATCCCACATTCCACCGAAGAAAATTTTTGCACCCTGAGAAAAGCTACGCGCATAGGCTGGGCAACCATTATGCCACTTTCCAAGACCTATTGTTTCATAGCCGTTGCTTTTAAAGGCTTCGGGCATAGTCTTATGCTCTGTCGGAATATTTCCACCAAGCTCTTCAAGGTGAAATGGGTTTCGTCCTGACAAAACCATAGCACGACTTGGCATACAGACTGCACCACATGTTCCACCTGCAATATGTGCATTTACAAAGGAAGTTCCTCTTTCAACCAAACCATCAAGATTGGGTGTCATTATGTCCTTATTACCCAAAGCACTTATTGTGTCCCAGCGTTGATCATCTGTAACTATAAATAAAATGTTAGGCTTTCTTTCCATATGAAACCTCACTGCTGATATATTATAAATTCAGTATAGCACAAGGCTTTTTTTGTTACAAGTTGCAAAGCAATAAAAACACCCCGATGTTTCGTAAAACATCAGGGTGAATTTTTATGCAAAATATTTTATTAAATACAAAACCAGCATATGCACAGGATAAAATGCGTAACATCCATATTGCATAAGCTTGCTTGAACGACCTTTTTTGCCATTATAAAGCCATATAGGAATAAGTGCAAACACTGCAAAGCCTTGTTTTGCAATTTCAAAGCTATGTCCAAAAAGAGTGACAGGTACAACCTCACCTTCAAAAAGGAACAGATTTATAACAACCATAGCTATGAGCTGACCAACCCACGCAAAAGGAAAATCTCTTAAAAAATAGAACATTACAACTGTTGCAACGCCTAAAAATCCATAATCCACAAAGCCAATTGTTGAAACAACACAAATCAACAATAATAAAAATATTGTTAAGCTCGTCTGTTTTGCTGATTTAACTCTTTTAGCTTTATCAATAACATATATTGCAAGCAATCCTGAAAGCAACGTAAATAACACGTTCTGGTGATACGGATAAAACCAACTACTGCTGTAAAAAAGATTAAAGGGAATTTCGGTAGCCAAGGCAAAAAGCAATAATCTTACAGCGTATTTTTTAAAATCAGACGTATGCAAAAATCCCTCAACAATCTGAAAAGCGAATATAGGAAAGGCTAATCTGCCTATATACGTCATCCAGTTGCCAAAGCTCATTGCCGTTGCCCATATATGATCACTAAGCATCAGCACAAGAGCAAGAACACGAAGCATATTAGCAGTTATACCACCAAAGGGAATTTTGATAAACGATATGTTAACAGGAAGTTTTTCAAGTGTTTTTTCTTTCATTTCAAATCACTCTTTTTTAAAAATCATTAAAAAAGCTCTTCTATTCCGGGCATAGAAGCTGCTGCACCCAAACGGCTTACAGCTATTGACCCTGCTTTATTACCAAGCTCACAGGCAGAATGTATATCCCCTGATCTGATGTACTCAAGCGCCATTGCCGCAGTAAAGCAATCACCTGCTGCAGTTGTATCTATAACCTTTGTTTCGTTTGCAGGTAACATAGTAAGGCTATTACCATCCCATATACTGCAACCTCTTTCACCAAGCTTAAGAACAATATATTTTGCTTTACTTCTTTCCATAAGCACCTTCGATGCTTCAAGAACAGATTCTCGGTCTACAGGTAAAATACCTGTAAGTGCTTTCGTTTCACTTTCGTTTGGTGAAACTATTGTTGCACCCTGCATTTTTTCAAGAGAGAAAGCCTTTGCAGGACCACAATCCACCACAACAGGAATGTTGTGACTAATGGCATGGTTAACTACGCAAACAACTACCTCCTCTGTCGTTTCAAACTGGACAAGAAGTAAATCTATATCTTCACCCACGCTATCAACGGCTTCTTCAGGGTCAATTTCTGAATTTGCACCCTCGTAAACTATTATTCTGTTTTTTCCGTCACCGTCAACAAGGATGGCTGCAAGTCCTGTGGAGGTACCATCTGTTGCAATCCCTGACGTATCAATATTATTATTTTCAAGATTTGCAATAAGTGATTTACCATTGGCATCACCAGCAACCTTACCCACCATTTTAACTCTTGCACCAAGGCGTGACAATGCAGTTGCCTGGTTTGCGCCCTTACCACCGTGGGCGTAGCTGTACTCTGTGCCCAACAAATTTTCACCAACGTCAGGAATGCGTTGCGCCTCAAGAATTATATCCATATTTATACTGCCTACAACGGCAGCTTTTATATTTTTATACATATTACAAAACCGTCCTGAAGTCCTCTGCTGCTTGTGTCAGGGACTTATCCTTCAAAAACAATGAGCTTGTACCAAGAACAAAAACATTAGCGCCCTTTTTACTGAGCTTCGCACCATTTTCAAGGCTGATGTTTCCGTCAACCTGAAGAAGTGTGTCTGCATATCCCCACTTATTCAGAAGTGTACTTGCTTTTTCAACCTTACGCTCTGCACCTTTGAAAAGCTTTTGTCCTGCAAAGCCGGGACTAACCGTCATAACAAGGAGCATATCCACGTAATCCATAAGGTCTTCCACGTTTTCTACAGGTGTCTGTGGGTTAATTGCAAGACCTGCCTTACATCCTTTATTTTTAATCATTTCAAGTGTACGGTGAATGTGAATATCGGACTCATAATGCACACAAAGAATATCATCTGCACCAAGCTGAAGCCCCCCTACAAATTTTGATGGCTCGTTAACCATCATATGTATATCAAGAGGCATATCCGTAACCTTTTTTATTGCGTTTATAAGATCAAAACCAAGGGTGATATTGGGAACAAATGCTCCGTCCATAATATCAATATGCAAATAATCGATTCCTGCTCTTTCAAGCTCTTTTATAGCTTTTTCCATATTCAAAAGATCTGCACACATTATAGATGCCGACAAAAACTTCTTCATTTTCCATTCCTCTGTTTTCAAAATGTTATTTATTAAAGTTTATCATACATATATTTCTATGTCAACGAAAGCAATAGTGAACACGCCATATTGTAAATCTTGTTTCTTTATGATAAACTTATCTCAGGATATATATTTTATAAATTTTCAGGAGGTTTTAGTTTATGAAGCGTATATACGGAATCATTTCAGTAGTAATATTGTTATTGTGTCTTTTTCCGTTAACTGCATCTGCTGCACACAAATATGGTACAGATTTAACCGGAAGTAACGTTGGTACTCAAAACTATAGCTACAATTGGGCATCTCCTGTTCACTCATATTTATCTACAAGTAAAACAGGAAAGCTTATGACAGTATCGTATACAAATTCATCTCTTGAGGTTGCATACTACAATTCTGACTACAGCTTATATAAAACCATAACAGTAGCAAAGGAATTACCTATCTTCGGTGGTTTTTATGAAACAGAAAACAACTACTACCTTCTTACAGGTCAGAACAATCTTGACGAAAACCCTAAGCGTCAGGTATATCGTGTCACAAAATATGACAAAAGCTGGAACAGATTAGGCGCTGTAGGTCTGTATGATTGCAATACAACCGTACCATTCGATGGTGGAAGTGCGCGTTTTACACACAAGGGTAATGTACTTGTTGTTCGCACCTGTCACGAAATGTACCAATCAAGCGACGGTCTTAACCATCAGGCAAACCTGACATTCTCTGTAAACACAGACAAAATGACCATTATTAAATCTCATCACGGCATCGCAAACGTTAACTGGGGTGGTTACGTTAGTCACTCCTTTAACCAATTTATACGCTACGATAACAACCAGTTGGTAGCTGTTGACCATGGTGACGCGCATCCACGAACAATAAGCTTAGTTAAATACAAACCGGAAGCATTCAAATCAGATAACGTTTCCGTAGAAAAAGTATATTCTATGTTAAACATCCCAGGTGCCACCGGCGACAATTATACAGGTGTTTCCATAGGTGGCTTCGAGGTTTCTCCTTCAACTTATATTGTTGTAGGAAACTCCGAGCTTAACACATCACCCACGGGGCCACGTAATGTTTTTGTAAGCAAGCTTTCTCGTACCGGTAGCACCTCAAAGCTTACCTATCTTACAAGCTATACGTCACCAAGTACATCTGCATCTGTCCCACATATTGTTAAAATATCTACCAACTATTATATGGTTCTCTGGTCTGTAAACGACTACGTCTACTATGCAATTCTTGACAATCAAGGCAACAAATATGGTTCAACTCTCAAAATGAAGGGTGAGCTTTCCGATTGTGCACCTGTAGTCATCAACCAAAAAGTTCAATGGTATACATATCGTGGCAATGACGTTACATTCTATGCAATCAGCACAACCTCTCTCGGCTCAACTACAAGAAAAACTGTAAACCACGGACATACCTATCAACAGAAGTGTAACAGCACCTACCATTGGGATGTATGTACACAATGCGGAAAAATAAAAAATAAAGCAACACATACAGACACCACAGCTCACACGTACAAGGGATTTGATGCTAAGGGAAATTGGGTAAGAGCCTGTAAGGTATGTGACTATGCATTCCGCTCCTATAAGGTAACCGTAATTTTAAAATCAACTAAAGACTCTGCCGGCAATGAGGTGCTAACACCTGTTTTAAAAACTGCTGCAGGAGTCTTGAAGGAAGGAGTTCATTACCAATACTTCCAATCAAGCTACTCGTACACCTTTGATAAAAACGGCTCAATAAAATACATACAATCAAGCTTCGACTTTTTCGGAGTAAGTCCGTATTCAAAACATTTTTCCAAGACCTTTAATTCATTACCTAACAATAGCGCAACCATAAGCGCTATTTTGAACCAGCCTTATACTGGCAAAGAGGTAAAACCTGCTGTAAAGGTTACCTTCAAGGGCAAAACTCTGAAAAACGGTACAGATTACGTCGTTACATATAAAAATAATGTAAAAAAGGGTACTGCAACTGCAGTAGTTACAGGTATAAACAGCTACTTCGGATCAATTACAAAAACATTCCGTATTGCACCAAGCATTACCTCTGCTACTGTTACAGGGCTCAGAAGCACAACGTATAATGGTAAAAAACAAACACAAAATCCTAAGGTAGTATTAAATGGCAAAACCTTAAAAAATGGCGTAGACTATGCGCTCTCTTACGCCAACAACCTTTTCGCAGGTACGGCAACATTAAAAATAATCGGTAAAGGTAGCTATGCAGGTACAATTACCAAGACATTTTTAATCAGACCAATAGATGTTTCTACATGCAAAACAACACTCACCACCTCAGCGTACACCTACAATGGCACGGTACGTACACCGGGTGTAACTGTTGTAAATGCAAACGGCACCACGCTAAAAAAAGGCACACACTACACGGTAACCTACCAGAGTGGCAGAAAAAATGTTGGCACGTACAAGATAGTTGTCAAGATGATTGGTAACTATGGTGGTACAAAAAATCTTTACTTTAAAATCAACCCTGTAAAAACAACCATAGAAAAGCTGACACCGGGTTCAAAAAAGATTACCGTCAACATAACAAAGCAAAACTCTCAGGTTACAGGCTATCAGTTACAGTTCTCAACCTCGAAAGCATTTACAAATGCCGTAACAAAAACAATTTCAAGCTATGGCACAACAAAATACACGTTATCAGGCTTAAGCGCAGGTAAGACCTATTACGTGCGTGTAAGAACCTACAAAACAGTTGGTGAGAAAAACTACTATTCCGGCTGGTCTGCATACAAATACGCAAAGGCAAAATAATATAAAATCCTTTAAAAATTGCCAAAAACTGCTATTCCTTTCGGAACAGCAGTTTTTATTTTAATCAACAGGAACACAATATTTCTGCTACTAATTCAGACTATTTGTCATTTTAAATTCCCTCTGTTTTTTAAGGTATATAATGTAAAAAACTCTGCTTTCATCAGAAAGCAGAGTTTTAAAATTAATTATGATGAAATTACAATTCCTGTTGCATCTGGTGTAGATGTGAATTTACAGTACTGTGTAATCCCGTCAGGAATTGGTTGATTACAATTGTCTGTCTCTGTAAATGCTTGATTAGGGTCTGTAACACCGAATGTTGCATAAATTTCAGCAAGGTCTTCACTTGTTGATTTAACAGGACAGCTTGCAGCAAAAGCCACAGGAGCCAAGCCAGCAAGTGTAAATGTAGGTTTAATATAATCTTTCACTTTCTATTCCCTCCTTAAGCCTTTTTACCTATACCAAATAAGCTGTAAAATATTTTTTCAAGGAATGCAATAATCTTTTCAACCAATGAAGCTATATCGAGTTTTTCATTACCATCTACGGTGCCGGTACTATCATCTGTAGTATCGTTACCTGTGTTTGTATTATTCTCAGGAATTTCTTTTTCAGCAGGAATAATTACACCGTTTTTGATTTCACCCTGAACAGTTTCTTTTTCTGTAAGACTCAATTCAACCTCTGCTAATGCTTCTGCAGTGAGAGGAAGGAAAACACTTTCAGAAAATGATTTAGTTGCATTAACTGTACCCGTAAGAGAACGAGCTAAACGAGTATTTCCGGTGTTAACCTTTGTACCGCCGGAGAACTTAACCTGGTTAACTGCAAGCATATCACCATCTGCATCAGCATTCTGAACAGTAACCTGAACCTCGGTATTATCGGCGGTAATATCACCAATGCATTTTGAAATGTCATAGAACATTTCAGTTGCACTGTTAACAGTTACCTCAACATTTTCGGCTGTCTTGTTGGAAGTGATTTTAACTGTTACAGGTTTGTTAACTGCACGAAGACCAAGCATAACCTTTTCGCCAACGTTTATTTTGGTTTTGAAGGCAACAGCCTTGTTACTCAAAAGGTAGAACTCATCCTTAGGACCAACAGACTGATAGTTAGAGAAGTTAAGATTTTCGCCATCTCCAAGCACACCAGTAATGAAACCAATACCATCAAGAGTATCCTTACCCTCTTCAAACGGAGCAAGATTATTGATAACATTTACATAAGAAGCATTTTTCTCGCTTTCTGTGTAGTCATCAGAAGATGCGCCAAGAGGATTATATATTCTAAAGCCATCAAGATAGTTGTTAAGAGTTACAGATGATGTTGCTGTTGCACGTGCACCCTTCTTAGTTGGGGCAACACCAGTACCACCATTGAAAATGGAGTTGTCATCACACCACATAAGCTCAAGATTTTCTGCATCGATATCTTTAACTCCTGCTGCTTCAAGCATAGCCTGGACATTAGCAGCATTAAGATTCTCTGAGGAATTCATTACAAGGCCTGTGCCAGGAAGTATATTTTTAAATCTTGTAGAGGTGTTCAATGCACCTGCTGTTGTAAGATAAACAGCTGTTGATTCAACAATATAAGTACCGTGAGTACCTCTCCAGCTGAATACCGGAACCTGTGTAAATTCACCACCCTGGTAGTAAGTATCAACAATAGCTGCTTTAACTGATTTACCTGTAGTAGCATCTTTGATGTTGATAATCTGCATACCTGTTGTTGGTCCGCAAGCAGAAATGATATCAATACCATCACCTGCAAAGCTTACTGTTGCGGTTTTACTTCTCTTATTACTAACATCAACACTTGCTGAAAGAGTTTTACCGTTTGAATAGATATTTGTATTGTTATAAGCTTCATCATAACCATCTACATCAAACTCTTTCGGAAGCTCACGATGTGAAACGCTTGTTCCACCTGTTGTTTCGCTCCATGCAACAGTGCCTGTACCTGCATTTTTATCAAACTCTGTTTCTTCAAAATAAACGTTTGAAGCAGGAACAACCTTGATTTCGAAGCAGTCATAAGTTCCGTCATCACGCTGAATGAGAACGTAACCTGAATCGTTCATATTGGTTGGAGTTGTGTGGTAAAGAAGGTTCTGGTCACCACTCTGAATTGCAACCAATTCGTTTTCGGAAACTCTGGTGTAGTTATTA
>JAZUPI010000018.1:0-24532 GCA_045605085.1 Acutalibacteraceae bacterium | reverse complement strand
CAAGAGGCTGTAAAAGCAGAAGACCCTAAAGCAACACCACCTGTGCAACAGCAAAAAGAAGATGCCCCAACAACAGTAACGGTTGATTGGAGCAAACCTTATGAGGATATGACTGTTGAGGAGCTTCAGGAGGCTATACTTGAAAAAATGAGAAAAAACGGCCCCGTAACAGATTATATGTTAGGTACCGTAAGAGAAAATACCCACCACGGCTCATTGGTGAATTGGGTAAAAAGCTTTAATTAAAAAACTAAAAAATGACCCACATACCTAATTATGGTGTGTGGGTCATTTAATCATTTACTTTTTGTAAGGGTCAGCAAGCCAGTTTGCAAGCCATGCATAGCAAAGCACCGGTAAGAAGCTTACAATTGCACCAAGCAACGATGGTAGTAAAAATGTTGCAAGGATTAAGGGGTCGCTTAATGGTGCACCCGTAGCTTCAACAATATTTTTAAAAAGACTGCTTATGGTTTGTATTGTTGATATCAAAATAAGTACAAACTTAAAAACGGGGATAACAAAACGGAGCTTTACAGCCTTTTCTCTTATTGGTGTTTCGGGCTTTTTAATCATTATAAAAGCAAACCCGATTACTATCAAGGAAAACAAAATTTCGCTGATATTATAAGGGGTGATCTTAATGAATAAGCCTATAATGCATGGTACTGCCATTGTAATTAAGCCTACTAATAATGCATTGTTATATTTTTTAGCGAATAGCACAATGCTCATAAATAAATTAGTTGCGCCCCAAATAAGATACAGAATAATGCTATTTAACGGTAGGTTTTGGGAATGCTCAAAGAGCTCGCCCATTAAAACTGTGCTAAATATTGTGAAAAAATATGTAAGTGCATTAATAAGGAATATTATTGCAGGTCCGGTAGGTTGTCTTATGGTTTTTTCGTTCATTTTTATTCTCCTTTTAGAATACCTACATTTGTATTTATACAACTTATTATTTTACCGTTAATTTAAATAACCTTGCGCCGTGGGAGTTTACCTTTGCAGAGAACTTATTTTCTGTTACTGTGTATTCCTCGTGCTTGCACATATCCGAAACGCTGTATTTAACACCACCGATTGAAATATCAGTAATATCAAAGCTGATTTCTCTTTCAATATCATCTGTGTTAAAAAGAGCAACGTATTTGCAGCTTGTACCTGTAGATGTCCAAATGATTTCACCCTTGCCGTCAACCTCTTCTCGTTTAAACTGCCTTGCACCGTTAGAAGTTTTAAGCATATCAATAAGCTCACGGTTTTGAAGGAGAGAAAGGGTAAATTCATCGTTATCTCGCATTTCGCCACCCATCATAAGAGGGGAACGGAAAATACCCCAAAGGGTCATCATTGTAATTTGCTCATCTTGTGTGAAGCGAGTGTAACGGTCTCTGTACTCAGGCTTTTCTTCTGTGATTTGAATTCTGCCAAGTGGGAGCATATCACAGTCGGGCCAAGCGCCCGGTTGAACGTATTCTTGCCAAGCATAGCAGCGCTCAAACATTGCGTGGAGCTTGCTCCATTCATCCCAAAAGTCGCCTGTCATACGCCACATATTAGCGTTTGTAGCAAGGTGCTCGTGCTCCCAAACAGGTGCAGGTCCGGGTGAAAGGCTGAGCACCATATCTCTGCCACACTTATCAATAGCTTTTCTAAGCATTTCAATTTCTTTTCTTGCAGAGTATGGGTTATCGGGGAACATTTCTGTGTTTGCAATATCATCGCACTTAATATAGTCTACACCCCAAGAGGCATACAGCTCAAAAATTGAGTCGTAATATTCCTGTGCGCCCTTCTTGTCGGTTTGAAGACCATACATATCGGGGTTCCACTTGCAAATGTTAGATGGGTTTGCAATATCTCTTGCAGTAAGACCTTCACATTTGATTTTTGTGTTTTGGTGTGCAGCCTGCCTTGGAATACCACGCATAATATGAATACCGAATTTAAGGCCTAATGAGTGTATATAATCAGCAATAGGCTTAAAGCCCTTGCCACCTGCAGAGGATGGAAAACGCTCAATAGATGGAATAAGGCGTGAATATTCATCCATGCAAAGTGGAGCAAAGTAGTGGTAGTAAAAGCTGTTTGCAGTAGGCTCAGACCATTGAATATCGCAAACAACGTATTCCCAGCCGTAGTCCTTAAGGTGCTTTGCCATATAGTCAGCATTAGCAAGTAATTGTTCTTCGTTTATAGCTGCGCCGTAGCAGTCCCAGCTGTTCCAGCCCATTGGTGGGGTAGGAGCAAGTTTTTTGTGCATAGTAATCTACCTCTTTACTCTGTAATTTCTTTCATTATTTCATCGTACGTAATCATATTGCCGTATTTAGCAAAATCTACATTTTTACCTAATATACGTATGTTATCAACTAAAGGCTTGTTGTTTGTGTAAACAGGCTTGCCGGGGGTAATAGGGTAAATACCGAGGCAGCTGAATATGTACCACGCAGCCATTGAGCCGTTGTCCTCGTCACCGGGGAAGCCGTCATCTCTCCAGGAGAAGCCTTCGGAGCATATCTTTTTAAGCCAATACTCAGCCTTTTCGGGTTGACCTAAATATGTATACATAAACGGAATGTGGAAGCTTGGTTGGTTAGAAATTGCACATTGACCCCAATCGCAAACAGCCATTTCGGTCATTTCGTGTATTTCGTAGCTGTAGCCACCAACTCTGTAGCTTGCAGGTGCGCTGAATAATTGGTCAAGCTTTTCAATAAGCTTGTCCTTGCCGCCGTAAAGCTCTGCAAGTCCGTCAATATCGTGCTGTACAGCCATGCTTGTTTGCCAGGCAGAGGCTTCTGTGTAATCAGCACCCCATTTTATAGGGTCAAAGTCAGGTCTGAAATTGCCGTTTGAATCCTTGGCTCTCATAAAGCCTGTTTCCTTGTCGAAAATATTGGCGTAATTTTTAGCTCTCTTAAGATAATTCTGTCTTTTCTCCTCATAGCCGAGAATACCTGCAACAGTAGCAAGGCAGTCATCAAAATATGCTGCATCAAGTGTAAGGTTTACACTTTCGGAGTATTTATCGTAAGGCACGTAGCCTAATTCAAGGTATTCCTCGCAACCCTCTCTGCCGTAAGCAGGCACAGTAGAGGATTTGTTTGCGTGGTGCTCCATACCCTTAAAGGCAATCTCAAGCAAATCTTTAGAAATTAAATTCCTTGTAGCAACGTCGGCAATAACAGCATCTATTGCTGTGCTTGGCATACAGTTTTTAGCATCGCCTGCAGTCCAACGGGGGAGCCAGCCACCGTCAATGTAGTCTTGTATATAGCCCTCAATGATTTCGGGTAAAATATCCTTTGCAACAATAGCATAAAACGGGTAGTTTGTACGGTACGTGTCCCAAAAGCCGTTATCTGTGTACCTAACACCGGGCAGAACCTTATCTGCGCTTGGTGAATAGTGAATAGGCTTTCCGTTTTCATCAGGCTCGTGTGCTTTGTGTGGGTAAAGGAAGGTACGGTACATACAGCTGTAGAAGGTTTTCATTGTATCTTCATCAGCATCTATTTCAATTTTTGAAAGGTACTTGTTCCAAATTCGCTCGTTTTCTGCTTTGAGCTCATCAAAGCTACCGTAAATAGAATCATACTCAAGGTTTCGCAGCGCCTGCTCGTAGCTTATAAAGGATGTGGCAACAGTGAAGGTAACGTCCTTTTTCTTAAGGGCAAGGTGTATACCTGTGCCTTCACCACTTGCACAAAGGGCGTGCTGTGTGTGCTTGCTGTCTTTATTGCCTATAAGGATTTTATCTACATCAACAGAGTCAGCATCAAATTGAAAAACATAGTAGCCTTTAAGTGTGCCTTTGTCGTGGTGGCCTCTGCCTTGGTTACCGTCTGTCCAGCAGTAAAGACGGTTGTTTTCTGTATCATACTCATATTCGCAGTTGTATTTAACAGGCAAAACAGAAATAAAACGGTCTAAATCAGTTTTAAAGCTGAGCCTTACGCAAGCGCCGTATTCTGTAGGCGTAAGCTCAAAATTACAGAAAGGCCTTTTAAGGTAACAGCTAAGGTAGTGTGGCTGTAAAATTGCTTTTTCAGGGTCGTAGCCTGACCAGCAGTCCTCAAACTCTACAAATGGTCTTTCAACCTGGGGCATCATTGTAAATGCACTGTGGTCGCTGATCCAAGGGCTGGGCTGACGGGTGAGGCGAATACCCTCAACAGAACGGTCATCGGGGTGGTAATACCAGCTACCTCTCGAGGTTTCTGTTTGTAAGCTGAATGCAGCAAAGCCGAAAGGCTTTTGCACAAGGGGTAATGTGTTACCCTGAGAAAAACGGTGCAGAGATTTAGACCCCTGCTTGATGTTTACGTACTTAATATAGTCCATAAAATATACCTACCTTCGCAACGTATACTGCTATGATATCATACATTTACTAATGTTTCAATAAGTGTTGTTAATGAATTTAAAAACCAACGGAGCAGTACAAAATACTGCTCCGTTGTTATATCGTTTTATCTTTAATCCTCTTTGCTTATAACCTTTTTCTGCCATGTTTTTTTGCCACACTCAGGGCATTTCATATGTCTTGTTCTGCCCATATGCGGTGCCCAAAGCACACTGCTAAAGGTTGGAACATATATATGTCCACATTCCGCACACTTATAGTAACCGGCCTTTTGTTCAATTTTAATCAGGAACGGTACTGTGATTAAAAAAGGCACTACACTGGCAAATACAATAATAGCTCTTTTTTGTTCTTCTATTTCTTGGTTATATGCTACGAAAATTGTTGCCATAAGCAAGGGTACCAAACAAAGTATACCGGTGACGATTTCAGTTCTCAACAACATTTTGTCTTTTTCTTCTTTTTCCTTGACCATTTGAATCAACATTTGTTCTGATTGCTTTTGATAATTCTCCATAGTAACTCTCTCCCCACAAAGTAAATCATTAACACTTATTTCTAAAATCTCGCACAGCTCCAACATTATAGAAGAATCCGGCATTGTTCTGCCTGTTTCCCACTTTGAAACAGCTCTGTCGGTAATATTTAATTTTTCTGCCAATTGCATTTGTGTAAGGCCTTTTTCCTTTCTGCAATTTGCAATAAACCTACCGATTTTAACCTGGTCCATTGGCGTGCGCCTCCTTTCAAAATAAGTGTATGTTTTTTTGTGTGGAAAGTCTACATACCGGTGGTTGAGTTGGGGTTATAAGTCAAATTTAAAATAAATTAAGTTATCCATGGGGCTATTATTGTAGCTTTCGATTTCGTAAAACCCTGCTTTTTTATACATTTTGATTGCAGTAGTAAGAAAGGGGAGTGTATCAAGCAGAATATGCTTGTAGCCAATTTCTTTTGCCTCGGTAATTATCCTTTCCAAAAGTATAGTTCCTATTTTATTTCCTCTAAATTCCGGCTTTACAAATAATCTTTTTAATTCACAGTTACATTCGTCAATTTTTCTTAAAGCAATGCATCCTGCAACGCTTCCGTCGAAAAGTACAATATACAGTCTGCCATATGGTAAACCATATTTTTCTTCAAGGTTTTCCGTTTCGTGGCTGTAGTTTTGCTTTTCTAAGTATTTCTTGAATTCACTATTGCCCTCAATAAGCGTTTTGGTGTATTCGTCAAAAAGAGCTTTTATTTCCTCTTTGTAGCTGTATGCTTCAACTATTTTGATGCTCATATTACACCTCACCAGATAAATGGTATCAATCTGAATTTGACTTTTTGCTTGTATTCTGCGTAGCCCTCAAGCTCGTTTTCTAAAAGCTTTTCCTCACCCTTGATTCTTTTAACAATAATGAAGGGGTATACAAGAAAAATTACAAATGAATACACAGAGCCAAGTACAAGAGGAATGCTTAAGAATAAAAGCAGTGTTGCAAAATACATAGGGTGCCTTACAATACCGTAGAGGCCCGTATCAACTACCTTTTGATTTTCCTGTACCTGAATCGTACGGGAGAGATACGTGTTTTCCCTCATAACCTCTGCATAAAGTAGGTATGAAAGTAAAAATACAATTGAAGCAGCTATTGAAACACCCTTGGGTAATATGTACCAACCATAGCGAAAGCCAAGTCCTGCCACGATAAACCCTATAAGGAACATAAGTCCGCTAAGCTTTACAACAATATCCTGGTCCTTCTGTTTTTCTTTGCCCTTAAGGCGAGCCTCCAACAGAGATGGGTTCTTTATGAACATAACAATACCTGCTATAGCTATCGGTATAAATAAAATAGCCATAAGCAAGGCTCCATTAACATAATTTATGGTTCCTGCAGGCAAAAATATTAATGTACCTACAAGAATAACACCAGCAAAAAACTTGGTTAGTGCCTCCACAATTATTTTCGCTTTCATAAAATCACCTTTTACTAAGATTTATAAATGACAAATACATTTCTACAATACCTGCACTAAAAAGTGCACCACCTATAATATCTGTAATCCAATGCACACCTGAAATTAATCTGCCAACTACCATGAACACAGTAAACGCAACACATAAAGTAATTACAAGCTTTTTTAATGTGTTATTTTTTATACGCTTTTTAAACTGAATAGCTGCAGAAGGAATCACACACGTAACAAGCAGCGTGGTGGAGGAGGGGTATGAGGCCTCAAGAACACCTTCAATCAAAACAGGCCTGTAGTTAACAACAAAAACCTCAAAGAATATAAATACAGCTATAACAACAGCATAAAATACTCCTAAGGCAATTATATCAAAATCAACCTTAACCACACTTTTCCTTTTGATTAACTGGCGTAGGCCTAAAGCACCAAAGCCTAAGCAAACAAAAATAGGCACCAATGTGCCATTTATATTTTCACCAAAAAAAGGCAGAAAGAAAAATAAAGCATAGCCTGTATCAAGCAAGCCAAAAATCAAATCTCTAAACCTGTCAGCCTTATCAATACCGTCTTTTTTCGCAATGCTGATAATTTGCTCACCTGAGAGTAGTTCGTCAACTGTAACACCGAAAAATTCAGCAATAGCTTTTAGTGAATCTATGTTAGGATAGCCTCTGCCGGATTCCCACTTTGAAATAGCCGTTCTCGACACAAAAAGTGCTTTTGCCAGCTCCTCCTGTGTCATATTCTTTTGTTTTCTAAGACTTTGCAGTTTTTCATTGAATTCCATAGTGCTTCTCTTTTCTTTGTTGTTACGTTAATTATACCACATATTATCCACCTTTTCCACATAATATTATTGAATTCTAAGTAGGGGTTGTATATAATGTAAGATGGAAAAAATAATTTTAGGAGAAGCCACTATGCGTAAATGGAATTTTTACACAACAAACGAGATTAAGCCACTTGGCTGGGTGAAAAATCAACTGA
This sequence comes from Acutalibacteraceae bacterium, assembly GCA_045605085.1. Classification (GTDB taxonomy): domain Bacteria; phylum Bacillota; class Clostridia; order Oscillospirales; family Acutalibacteraceae; genus DTU089. Next base: position 17,205 of record JAZUPI010000018.1, on the reverse strand, counting down.
AAATTCAAGCAAACGGACTAAGCGGTAACCTTGATAAAATATGGCCCGATGTTAAAGAAAGTGCCTGGATAGGTGGCAACAAAGAGGGATGGGAGAGAGTTCCTTATTGGCTCGATGGTTTTATTCCGTTAGCATATCTTTTAGACGATGAGGATATGAAGGCACGTGCTAAAAAGTACATAGATGCTATAATCGAAAACCAAAAGCCTGACGGCTGGCTTTGCCCTTGTGAGGATAATAAAAGGGCAGAATACGATGCCTGGGCGCTTATGCTTATTTCCAAGGTGCTTGTTGTGTGGTATGACTGTTCAAAGGATGAAAGAGTTTACGGTGTGCTTTACAGCGCATTAAATAACTATTACCAAATGCTCTCAAGTGGTCAAACACATCTTTTTGAGTGGGCAAAATCCCGTTGGTACGAAATGCTTATTGCTGTTAAATTTGTGTATGATAGGTGCAGTGAGTCTTGGCTTATAGACCTTGCGGAGCTTCTTAAAGAGCAGGGTGCAGATTATAACAAATTCGTTTGGGGATGGCGTATTCCTCAAAAAAAGATATGGCGCCACAGAGACCACATTGTAAATATTGCTATGATGTTTAAGTATGAAGCATTGTATTGCGAGTTAACAGGGGAGCCTTACGAGAATAGGGCAGAAAAGCTGCGTCAAATTCTTGATAAGTACCACGGCACTGTTTTTGAAGGCTTTACAGGTGATGAGTGCCTTTCGGGCAGAAAACCTATTCAAGGCACAGAGCTTTGCTCTATAGCAGAGCAGATGTATTCTTACGAACACCTTTTTGCCTACACAGGTGATGAAAAATGGGCAGAGCGACTTGAGGTGCTTGCGTTTAACGCCTTACCTGCCACTATAAGTGATGATATGTGGACCCACCAGTACGACCAAATGGTAAACCAAATTGCTTGCGAAAAGCTTGAAGGGATACCACACTTTAGAACAAACAGTGGCGAATCACATCTTTTCGGCTTGGAGCCAAACTACGGCTGCTGTACGGCAAACTTTAACCAGGCTTGGCCAAAGCTTGCGTTAAGCACGTTTATGTATAACGAAAAAATGATTGTAAGCGCCGTACCTGTGCCAAGTGCACTTAACTGCAAAACAGCAGATATTACGCTTGAAACAGATTATCCGTTTAAAAACATATTTACATATACCGTAAAGGCAAAGGAAGACTTTTGTTTCCTTATTCGTGTACCCTCATTTGCTAAAAATATAAGGGTAAACGGTACTAAACGCTCAAGGCTGGAAATGATGTTTATCTTTAAAGAGGGGGCAGATGAAAAAATCGTTGTGGAATACGACGTTGAACCACACTTTGAAAACAGACCAAACAGCCTTAAAGCAGTTAAATGTGGGTCATTAATATTCTCTGTGCCTGTTGAGTTTGAGCAGGTTATGCACGAGTTTACAAAGGATGGCGTCGAGCGTAAATTCCCATATTGCGATTATACACTTGTACCTAAGTCAGAGTGGCAGTACGGCTATAGCAGTAGTGAATTAAAGCTCACTACAAACGAAGTGAACGATATTCCGTTTTCAAGCCAAAACCCACCCGTAACAGTTGAGGCAAGGGTTAAAAAAATTAATTGGGGTACACATAAGCTGCATAGCACAGTATGTGCTGCAAAGCCTAAAAGCACCACTCCGATTTCAGAAGAAAAAACCATAAAGCTCTACCCATACGGCTGTGCAAAATTAAGAATGACTGAGCTGCCGAGTGTGAAATGAATAAAGAATCATATTAAACGTAAATTATAAAAACAAAAACCACTACTGTCGAACTGTCCCAATTTGTACTGTCTACACAAATTGGGGCAGTTTACTTAAAGTGAGTGTTGTTTTTAATTTTTGTGGGTGGTATAATCAGTTTTGTTATTTATTTTTGTTAAAAGAGGAATTATATGTCTAACCGAAATTCAACTATGGTCACGGACCTTACCAATGGCAGTGTTTCCAAACTGCTGCTGAAATTCGCATTTCCATTATTTGTTTCAAATGCACTTCAAGCAGTGTATAATATTGTGGATATGATTGTAGTGGGGCAGTATATTGGTGGTGTGGGTATGTCTGCCGTTTCTATAGGTGGCGATGTGCTTCATTTGCTGACCTTCATTGCTATGGGCTTCTCATCTGCAGGGCAAGTGCTCATTTCACAGGATGTTGGCGCAAAACGTATGGATGCTGTCAAAAAAACGATAGGAACTATGTTTACGTTTCTTCTCGGCATATCATTGGTTATTTCTTTTGGTTGTTACTTTATCCGTGGCTTCATGCTTCAATTGTTGAACACACCTGTTGAATCATATGCTTACACAATGGACTATACTGTTACCTGCATAGTCGGGTTATTCTTTATTTACGGTTATAATATCATCAGCGCTATTTTGCGTGGTATGGGTGATAGCCGTAGACCCTTTGTGTTCATTGCTATTGCAGCTGTAGTAAATATTGTGCTTGACCTTGTTTTTGTTACGATTTTTGATATGAAGGTTTTCGGTGTTGCATTGGCAACTGTCATTTCGCAGGGTATCAGCTTTACCACGGCACTTACATACTTGTATATAAAAAGAGAAAGCTTTGGCTTCGATTTTAAGCCTGCCTCTTTCAAAATCGACCGTCAGGCGTTTAAAAAGCTGGTGGCTCTTGGTGTGCCTATGGCAATTCAATCTGCAGCTATCAACCTTTCAAAAATTGTGCTTACCTCGTGGATTAACCTGTATGGAGTGGTGTTTTCAGCGCTCTCAGGGCTTTATAACAAAATTAATATGATGATTGGTATTGTTTCTCAATCCTTCACCACAGCAGGCAGCACAATGGTAGGTCAAACTTTGGGTGCAAAGAAGTATGAGCGTGTTCCAAAGATTATGAAAGTGGTTTTATATTGCAGTCTTCTTATTTCTACCGTTCTTGCAGTTGCACTGTTATTCTTCTCTGAACCAATTTTCAAGATGTTCACAAACGACAAAGAGGTCCTTGCCGTAGCGTCCATAATTGTTGTTCCTGCAATTCTCAATATGTATGGCTCTGCCACTCGTTCTATGAGTTTTTCTCTTATGAATGGTTCGGGCAATGCTAAGCTGAACTTCGCAGTAGCTATTATCGACGGTGTCATTAGTCGCATCGGTATCTCAGCTCTGCTCGGCTTTGTTGTAGGAATGGGTTGCCGGGGCTTCTGGTATGGTGATGCATTGGCAGGCTTTATGCCAATGGTAATCGGTTTAATATTCTTTTTCTCAGGCAGATGGAAAAAGAATAAATACGAGTAAAATAGCATCAACTCTCACTTACTGCAAAAAAACAGTACGTGAGAGATTTATTTTATAAAGCAACAATAAGATGTGTATATTTCATATAAATCCTTCTTGTTTTTTATCAATCACATTATAACACGGGTTTATATGCACTTTTTCTTTTATCTAACTCTTGCGCTTGATTGTATAACTTATTCTGATATAAAAAAGCAGATGGGAACCATCTGCTTTTTGTTATACCATTATTTCATCTTCGGCTTAAAGTTCTTTCCATCAAAGCTTGGATTAAACGCATAGAAGTTTTTGCTGTTGAGCCTATCAGAAGCAAGTCTCAAGCCCTCACCAGTAATGGATTCCTGAAAAAAAACGACACATTAAGCCAAATTTCGCAAAAATCAATCAAAAAGGGGAAAGGTGAACAGTTAGCTCGGGGCTCTATTAGCCAAAAACAAAAAAATATTGATTTTGGTGCGTAGTGGTGGTATAATAACATTGCGAGGTGCTCTGCTATGAAACTAATTGAAAGAAAACAATATTTAGATAAAATGATTAATGTTATCGGTACTCCCGATATAAAAGTTATCACCGGTGTTCGTCGTTGTGGTAAATCCAAGCTACTTGATGCCTTTAAGGAATACATCGAAGAAAATATAACAGATAACAATATTATCCACATTAATTTCAATCTCCCTGAATATGAACATTTACTTGAATATCGCCCTTTATACGACTATATCAATTCTCAGTACGTTAAAGGTAAAGAAAACTTTGTCTTTATAGATGAGGTGCAGATGTGCAACGATTTTGAAAAAGCAATCAATGGTCTGCATGCAACGGAAAAATATGATATTTACATTACGGGTTCAAATGCTTTTCTTTTGAGCTCTGACCTTGCAACCTTATTTACAGGAAGAACTTTTGAAATCAAAGTGTATCCATTCTCTTTTAGTGAATATCTGCAATATTTCGGTTATGACGACAAGTATACTGCGTTTGATAAGTTTATGCTTGAGGGTGGTATGGCTGGTTCCTATCTCTATAAAGATCAGGAAGCAAAATATGACTATATCGCCGAAGTGTTTGACACATTGATAGTTCGGGATATCCGTAGAAAATATAAAATCCGCAACCCACAATTAATGGACAGAATTGTGGATTTCTTGATGGATAATATATCCAACCTTTCTTCTGCCAGAAACATCACAAGCACTTTGAGTGTTGCTGTGGAGAAGATACACCACACAACCGTTAGCTCATATATGCAATATCTTTGTAATGCTTTCGCTTTTTATAAGGTTCGCAGGTATGATATTAAAGGTAAAAAGTATCTTTCTACTAACGATAAGTATTATTTGAGCGATCATACTTTCCGTTACGCCAAACTTGGCACGAAAAATTTGGATTATGGTAGAATACTGGAAAATATCGTTGCTATGGAATTGTTGCGTAGAGGTTATGAAGTATATGTCGGCGTTCTTTACAAAAAAGAAATTGACTTTGTTGCTATCAAGCGTAACGAAAAGATTTATATCCAGGTATCCGATAATATTACTGATGAAAAGACTTTTGAAAGAGAAGTTGCACCATTACTTAAAATTAAAGATGCATATCCCAAGATGGTAATTGCTCGTACCCGCCACGATGAATATCAATACGAAGGGGTAAGGATTGTCGATATAGCAGACTGGCTGTCGAACAATTAGAATCCAAAATTTATTTAAGAATACAATTGCACATATTATTGTTTATCAGGAGAAATTGATTATGACCGAACTTGAAACAATGCAACACGCAAAGAATTATATAGATAAGCTTGCCAACGGTATTGATCCGTTAACAGATGAAATTATTAAGGATGATTCTGTAATAAACAATGTTCGAATCAGCAGATGTTTGTTTTATGTTTCTAACGTACTTCAGGATGTTATTAACAATGGTGGTGTTGTCGGTAGAACCATAAAACCACAGAAAATAGCATTTTCAATTACTGATGAACAGTGTTCAAAAATTCTTATAACACAGGACCCTGTAGGTGTATCTATTATTTCAAAAAGAATAGGCGAGGTGCTGGACGAAAATGTGAAAACACTTCCTGCCGTACATATTGCCAATTGGCTTGTTGATAATGGATATCTTGTTGAAAATATATATTCAGGAAGCAAGAAGAAGGTTACAACGCCTAAAGGTGAGCAACTCGGTATATTAACGATTGATGCGGTTAATCCTCAAGGTGTGCCATATAAAAAGAATATTTATGACGCAAATGCTCAGAAATTTATAATATCCAATCTCAATAAAATTGCTGCTGACATTGCAGCAAAGCAAGTATAAAAATATGGAGACAGAATATCAAAAATTATTAGAAAAATATCTTCGGTTGAAAGAGGAGAATGAGCAACTTCGTAGTCAGTTGAGAACAGAACCAGCTGAAGATGATACTGAAAACCGAAATTCAGAAAGTAGAATACCATCAGTCAATCAATTCAGCTCATCAGAAGATAAAATCAAGTTGTTTATATCATTGTTTGCAGGTAGAACTGATGTATATGCGAAACGTTGGGTTAGTAAAAGAACAGGCAAAAGCGGTTATTCACCTACTTGTAAAAACGAGTGGGATGGTAAACTGTGTCAAAAGGGTAGAATTAAATGTTCAGATTGTACCAATAGGGTGTATAGCGAATTAACAACTGAAGAGATTTACAAACATCTTTCAAAGAATGCTACAGAGAATGATGTAATTGGTATTTATCCTATGTTAAAGGACGAAACTACCAATTTTATTGTAATTGATTTTGATGACCAAAATTGGATGCAAGATGTCACAACAATAAGGCGATCTTGCAACATGTTAGATATACCTGTATATGTCGAATGTTCTCGTTCCGGTGAAGGTGCACATTGTTGGTTTTTCTTTTCTGAGCCTGTGCAGGCTAAACTTGCTCGTAGATTTGCCAGTAGTGTGATTTCCTATTCGATGAATCATAATCATAAAATCAAGTTTAGTTCTTATGACAGACTCTTGCCCAATCAAGATAATATTCCTGACGGTGGATTTGGTAATCTTATAGCATTACCATTGCAAGGTCTTGCCCGAAAAAACGGAAATAGCTTATTTATAGATGAAAACTTTGTTCCTAATGATGATCAATGGCAATTTTTATCAGATGTTAAAAAGATTTCTTGTGATTATATATCTGCGTATATGTCAAAATTAAGAAGTTATGACGGAGTCGGCTATTTAGGCTTGGACGAAGAAGAGGAAAAACCTTGGCAACAAAAGTCAACTGAGATAAAGCTGAAAAGTACGGATGTACCGAGTAAAGTTGAATTAATTATCTCTAATATGATTTACATAAATAAATCAGGTTTCTCACATAGTGCATTAAACAAAATAAAACGACTTGCGGCATTTGAAAATCCTGAATATTACAAAAAACAAGCGATGCGTTTTTCTGTTTATGGAACCCCAAGGATTATATCAACTGCCGAGGATTTAGGTGAATATATAGCTTTGCCCCGCGGTTGTTTTGATGCAGTTGTAGATATGCTTATTCAACTTGGAGTGGAATGCACTTTTAAAAATGAGTGCCAAAAGGGGAATCCTATTGATGTTTGTTTTAATGGTAAATTACGCGAAAATCAATCGGATGCTACCAAATCAATGTTATTCCATTCTAATGGAATACTTTCGGCTACAACTGCTTTTGGTAAAACCGTTGTAGGTTCGTATTTAATATCACAAAAGAAAGTTAACACTCTAATTCTTGTTCACAATTCAGCTTTACTTGAGCAATGGAAGAAATCTCTTGAAGCATTTCTTGTTTTCACTGGTGAGAAGCCTACATACACAACAAAAACCGGACGTATAAAATCTCGTGACTTTATTGGACAGTTAAGTGGAAGCAAAAACACACTAAATGGCATAGTAGATATTGCCATAATGCAGTCTGTTGTGAGTGGCGGAGATGTTAAGGGTTTTGTGAAAAACTACGGTATGGTAATTGTCGATGAATGTCATCATGTTCCTGCGGTTAGTTTTGAAAAAATTTTAAAAGAAGTTTCCGCGGAGTTTGTTTATGGGTTAACTGCTACACCCAAGAGAAAAGATGGTCATCAGCCTATAATTTTTATGCAATGCGGACCTGTGAGGTATAAAACTACAGCGGCAGAACAGGCTTTGAAAAGTGGTTTTGACCACGTCATAACTCCGCGTTTTACGAGACTGAGAATTGCTCAAAAAGAAAATGAAAACCTTGGGATTAATGACATATATTCAGCTGTGGTTGAAAGCGAATCTAGAAACTCAATGGTTATCAATGATGTGGTAGCTGCCTTTAATGAGAATAGATATTCCATAGTTTTAACAGAACGCTATGAGCATGCATTGGATTTGTTTACATCTTTAAGTAAACGAGTATCAAACGTGTTTTTGTTAACAGGCAGGGGAACTGTAAAAGAAAAGCGAGAGGCTTTAGAGAAAATCAAACAAGTCTCTGATGGTACGCCATTCGTTATAGTTGCAACAGGAAAATATATCGGTGAAGGATTCGATGAACCGAGACTTGATACATTGTTTCTTGCGATGCCAATTGCATGGCAGGGAACGTTAGCTCAGTATGCAGGTAGATTACATAGAAAGTGTGAAGGTAAAACCGAAGTTCGCATATATGATTATGTTGATATCTTTGTTGATGTTTTGGAGCGAATGTATTTCAAAAGATTAAAGGGATATGCAGAGCTTGGTTATAGGGTTAAGGAATTTGCTGAGAATAATACTGCACCCGGCATCATATTTGACAGAAATAATTTCTCGAAAGTATTTTCACAGGATTTGCAGCTTGTGCGTCACGAAGCGGTAATAGTAAGTCCATTTTTGAAGAAAAGCCGGATTATGCAAATTACAACAATGTTAGCTCAGGCAAGAGCAGATGGTGTTAAAATAACTGTTGTTACAAGGTGCCCAGAGGATTATAACGATGATGAATCGCAGACAATCAAAGAAAATATTAATCTTTTACATAAGTGTGGTATAAATGTTGTAACGCAGAGTATGATTCATCAAAAATATGCAATCCTTGATGGTAAGACTGTTTGGTATGGTAGCATAAACCTACTTTCCTTCGGTACCAGCCAAGAAACAATGATGCGACTCCAAAACCGCGAAATCTCAGAAACACTTTTAGCAGAAGTTGATAACATAGCAAATCCAAAACTCTATTAAAATATTCAGTATAAAACAAGGCAGGGTAGTGTACAAAATTATGTGCTACTACTCTGCTTCTTGTTCTACCTATATGTAAAAATCTTTACTGCATAAATCAAAGAAGAGGGACAAGCTATCAAAGTTTTATATCACCAGTAATGGATTCCTAAAAAAACGACACATTAAGCCAATTTTCGCAAAAACAGCGAAATTCACACTGGAATTTATAAAAAATCATACTCAAAATGCCGATTTCGGAATGTAACTTGCTATCTGAAGCAACAAAACTCCGATTTCGGCATTTTCAATTATACCAAAAACATAGAGCATGGTAGTACACAACAAAGTGCAATCCTGCTCTTTTTTGACATTATGACTACATATCCATCGTCATATTAACCAATCCACATACCCGCCAACTATGCAACCCGCTGAAAATTCAAAAAATATAAAATAAATGTGAAGTATTTGTATTTTTTTGTCATATATAAATGGGCGATATATATCCCACCAAATTATGCTACGCAATACATAAAGAATACACGAAGACCTATTTATAGTATTATATTTTGTTGAAAATTGAGATTATATGTATTATAATATACTATGTATTTTTATATCAACAAAACATCTGTATCGGAGGAACGTTATGTTCTACAAAATGATAGAAAACAAGTGTAAACAATGGTATAACTCAAATTATTGCACTGTTAAAAATTTAATTGAATATATAGAAAAAACGGGGCAGATGCGTGATGCACAGATTGATGCTATTAAAACTTATCTGTTTTTAAAAATAGGTTGCGAATGCAAGCCTTTGGATGTTTTGTTCAGAAATGGTACATTCAATTCCATTGACCTCAATGAAATAGAGTTATCTAAATCCGCTCGCGATTTTTTAAAAGATAACAAGGCTGCTACCGCTTTGCTTGAATTTGCAAGTCTTAAAAACGATAAAAATGAGCAGGTATCTGAAAAACTTGAAAAAGCTATCAAAACTAATCCTGAAAGTATTGATTATGATAAGTTTTTCAAAGATGTTTTTTATGGTGTTTCATATACTGACTACCTTTTCAGTTTACCTATGGGTGCAGGTAAAACATACCTGATGGCAGCTTTCATATATCTTGATTTGTATTTTGCTATCAATGAACCATCAAACCCTGCATTCGCACACAATTTTATTATTTTCGCACCCTCAGGTCTTAAATCTTCTGTTGTTCCGAGCTTAAGAACAATTCAAAATTTTAATCCTGCTTGGATTATTCCTGAACCTGCCGCAACAGAAATTAAGAGATTAATCTCTTTCGAGGTGCTTGACCAGAGCAAAACTGCAAATAAATCCAATAAAACTAAAAATCCGAATGTTCAAAAAATTGCCAATCATCAACCACTTTCTGAATTGTTCGGCTTAGTTGCAGTTACAAACGCAGAAAAGGTCATCCTTGATAGAATTCAAGAAACCAACGGACAGCTGAGTTTCTTTGAAGAAAGTGACGACGACAAAGACAGACAGGCTAATGAACTTCGCAATCTTATTGGCAAACTCCCGGCACTTTCAATTTTTATTGATGAGGTACATCATGCTGTAAGTGATGAAATAAAGCTTCGTGCTGTTGTAAATAAGTGGGCAGAAAACGGGACTGTTAATTCAGTTGTTGGTTTTTCGGGTACACCTTATCTTGAAAAAGCAGAAAAGATAAACATTGTTGACAAACTTACAGTTGCAACAGCTGAAATTACAAATATAGTTTACTATTATCCACTGATTGATGGCGTAGGTAACTTTTTGAAACGTCCTGTTGTAAAAATTTCTGATAGTGCAGATAGTGTACATATTATTGAAAATGGTGTCAGAGAATTCCTTGATAATTACAAAGATACCGTTTATGAAGACGGAGTTGTTGCAAAGCTCGGTATTTACTGCGGTAAAATCGAAAAACTCGAAGAAGTAGTTTATCCCCTTGTTTCGAGAATAGTGGCTGAATACGGTCTTAGTACTGATACCATCCTTAAATTCCATAAGGGTAACAAGCAATATCCTATGCCTGCTGACAGTCAGATGCAGTTCGATATTCTTGATAAATCTATTTCAAAAATCAGAATAGTTCTTCTTGTTCAGATTGGTAAAGAGGGTTGGGACTGCCGTAGTCTTACAGGCATAATTCTTTCACAAGAGGGTGACTGCCCTAAAAATATGGTTTTACAGACTTCCTGCCGTTGTTTGCGTCAGGTTGTTAAAGGTATGCCTGAAACAGCTTTGATTTATCTTAATGAATTTAATGCGGAGAAACTTAACACCCAGCTTCAACAGCAGCACCATATTTCTCTTAAAGAGTTTGAAAGCGGCAATGATAAGAGAATAACTTTGAAGCGTTACAACCGCGCGGATTATCTTAAACTTCCTAAAGTTGATTTTTATCAGTTGAAAATAAATTATGAAACACTTACTGTTGAAGAAGCAATGCCTGAAACAGACATCCCTTTATCAACTGTTTCTGCATATATCGGTGGCGATATTATTAAAACCACAGACCTCTCGATGAGTCAGGAAAACACAACTATTGCTGTTGATAATACCGAACGTGGCACAAAACCTGCAACCTTTAATTCTTGGCTTTACGGCATTGTTAAAGGCGGTTTTGGTTCAATAACTATGAGTGAACTCATATCTTACGAAAAGCTTTTAAAGGCTGTATATGAGACAATTACATATGAGAAAGACGGTTCTCGTTACTATAGTTCAAAATACAATAAAAATGTTGTTGAATCTAATATCCGTAAAGCTTTTTGCAATAAAGAAGATTTTAATACGACCGAAGAATGCATTCCCGAAGAAGCGAATCTTCTTAACATTACAAATTTTAAGACTGAAATATCAACAGACAAGCCACAGGATTATTATCCCGAACAGAAAACAGTTGAAAACATTATCTTAGATGACAAAGGCAAACTCAGGGTTGATGCAAAAACACAACAGCTTATTGACCTTGCGTTTGAAACAGGAAATGATGCCATTGCTGCTACTTTGAAAGCACAGACAACTTCTCATATAAATAAAGACAGGTCGTTTCACTATTTACCTTACCGTACCGACAGTAATTTTGAACAGGCTTTCCTGCGAGAAGTATTGTCTTTTGATGAAATTAAAAATCTCGGTCTTGAAGTTTATTATAACGGTGACCGTGGAATGACAGAATTTAAAATAAAGTGTTATAAACGAAGCGGCAGCAGATGGAATTATGTAGGTTTATATACTCCTGACTTTCTGATAATTAAACGCAAGGATGGTCAAATTCACAAAATCATAATTGTTGAAACTAAAGGTCAGATTTATGCTAATGACCCGACTTTTATAGATAAAAGAACCTTTATGGAAACCGAGTTTTCCAAGCAGAATAACAATGCATTTGGCTATGAGCGTTTTGATTATCTTTATCTCGAAGACACTATACCGGAAAGAGACAGAATTCTGTTAACACAGAAAAAGATATGTGCGTTTTTTGAGGAGAAATAATATGGATTTTATAGATTATAGAGAAAAACTCGGCATTGGATTTGACGATACCCAAAAAAAAGAATTTTTTTACACTATATTGTTTAATGCGCTAGATACTATTATAACTGAAAACTCTGGACAATTAAGCATAGGTGAATATTGCACTTTTTGTAGAACTACTGGTTCTACGATTAATCCTTACATTTTAAAGGAGTTTTATAACAATGAGCGTTTCAAAGATTGTATAAGTATTCTAAGAGATGAAAAGTATAGTTTCACTGAATTTTTATCATACTATATATTCTTTGTTAATGCCTTTGAAGATGATAAATATTACACTTTTAAGGGTGAGGATTTTAAAAATCTTCTTTGTAATTCCTTGGAAGATGCTCATATACCTTACGATTTGTTATACGAGGACAAAAAATGTTTTATCTTTCCTAAAGGTGCAAAAGAATTAGACAGCGCACTTGTAACAGATACATTAGAATGGTTAAAAAGTTATCCTCAAACACATAAAAGTTTTGTAAAAGCACTTAAAGCGTATTCAGATGTCACTGAAGAAACCGCAAGTGATACTGCTGATTTGTTTAGAAAAACTCTTGAAACATTTTTCCAAGAATTCTTTAACACATCAAAATCATTAGAAAATCTAAAATCCGAATATGGTACATATATGAAATCAAAAGGTATACCTACAGAAATCAGCAATAACTTAGAAACACTTCAGCAAAGTTATACAAATTTTATGAATGGGTATGCCAAACACCACGATAAAACAAGTAAAAATGTGCTGGAGTACATTATGTACCAAACAGGCAATATCATACGCCTTTTGATTACATTAAAAACGGAGGAATCAAATAATGCCGATTAAATATGTACCGTTTATACCAGAGCCGGTTGAAGGACAGGCTGTGCTTGGTAATTTTAACAGAATACTTAAATACAAAGGTGCTGATGAAACTTCAATGGTGCTTCAGCGTGGTATGCCTTTGTATGAAATGGAAAAGCTAGAAACTGTTGGCGAGAATGTTGATGGTAATATGGTAATTCGTGGTGAATGTGTTTCTGCCTGTGCGTATCTCAAAGAGCAAGGCATACAGGTTGACCTTGTTTATATTGACCCACCTTTTGCAAGTGGTGCGGATTATGCGAAAAAAGTGTATATTCGTCGTAATCCTAAGGTAGCAGAAGCCATTGAACAAGCTGAACAGGAGCTTGATGTTGACGAACTCAAAGTATTTGAAGAAAAAATGTACGGCGATGTTTGGGATAAAGAAAAGTATCTCAACTGGATGTACGAGAATTTAATGGCGATTAAGTCTGTTATGAGTGAAACGGCATCTATTTATGTTCATCTTGATTGGCATATTGGGCACTATGTAAAAGTCTTGCTCGATGAGATTTTTGGAGAGGATAATTTCAGGAACGAAATTATTTGGCAAAAAATTCGTGCATCTAAAGGTCAAGCCGAATCTTTTGGTAATGTACATGACACTATTTTTTATTACACATTAGATTCTGATAGATATTTTGATAAACCGTATGTAAAACACAATGATGATAGATTAAAAACTCACTATAACAATGTTGATGAATCAAATGGAAAACATTATCAATTAGCTGATTTCACTCAGGTGGGGCAAGGTGTAGCAAGGGACTTTGGTGAATATGGTATTCTTGAACCTCCCGCTGGAAAACATTGGATATGGTCGCAAGAAAAAATAGACGAAGGACTGAAAAACGGAACAATTGTATTTACAAGTGGTGGAAGACCCCGTGTAAAACGATATTTGGAAGATGTTGCAGGAGCTCCAGTAGATGATATATGGACAGATATTTTTCCACTTAACTCACAAGCAGACGAAAGAGTAGATTATGCAACACAGAAGCCAGAAGCACTTCTCGACCGTATAATTAAAGCATCGTCCAGTGCTGAAATGATAGTCGCCGATTTCTTTGGCGGTAGTGGTGTTACTGCCGCGGTGGCAAATAAACTTGGTCGTAGATTTATTCATTGTGATATTGGCGTAAATTCCATACAAACTGTCCGTGACCGCCTTGTTGCTGACGATGCGGAATTTGATGTGCTTGAAATCAAAGACGGTGTACAGCTTTACCGCAACCCTGTTCAGACAATGGATAAAATAAAGTCATTAATTCCCGGTCTTAAAAACGAGGATTCTCTTGATTCATTCTGGGAAGGTGCAATTTCAGATAGCAAGCTTGGTACTGTTCCTGTTTATGTTCCGAATCTTATGGATAGTGCTTCTAAATTGCTTGATAAAGTTACAATCAACCGCATTATTCATCAGGCAATTCCTGAACTTGACAGCAACATCAAAAAGGTTATTGTTTATTATATAGACATTACTGATGAAAATGAAATAATGCAGTTTATTAAAGATGATGACAGCACAACGGTTGAAATTGAACTTCGAGATTTAAAAACTGTCCTTGATGATGTTGTTATCGGTGATTATGCAGAATTTCACATTGACGAAATTACAGAAGATTTATTCGGTGGGTATTCTGTTGTTGTTGATAAATTTATCAGCGACCGTGTACTTTCGAAAATTGATGAATTTAATCAGAAAGCGTTCATTAATTCATCTGAAAAGAAACCATATAAACCTATCGAAATTAGTGAAGAAGGTCTTGAACTTATTGAGTTTATCAGTCTTGACTGTACTTCCGCCGAAGGTGAATGGCATTCTGATAGCGAAATCAAAATTGATAAAAACAGTTTTGTTATCGTTAATGGTGAAAAAATCAAAGACTTTTGGGACGGAACTGTCCGCAGTGATAAAAAACCACTCCGCATAAAAATCCGTAACATCTGCGGTGATGAAACGGTGTGGGAGGTTTAATGATGAATGATTTTGACACTCTCAAAAATAGTTATATATCTGCTATACAGTGGGGATTAGCAGCACGAGTAGGATACAGCGAATCCAAACACGGTAACGAAATCCTACATAAATTCTGTGAAAATTTTATTGATAACAGCAACTATAACACTTCCGATAAAGCAATGATAAAGCACGAATTTGAAATCATAAAAGAGGCTCTTTCTAATGAAATTGAATCTTTTTATACTAAAAACTAAAATTTGAAATAGCTTATTATAAGTTTATGTACAAATAAGTGAAACTTTGAAATAAGGTGAGAGCATGGAAGAAAAGAAAAACTGTCCTGTGTGTAATACAGAAACCAATTTTTATCCTGATTATGACAGAGTTTCAGTTTTTTATACTTGTCCGGTTTGTGGTCGATTTGAGTTGGAATATTCTGACCAATTCAATTACAATCAATTAGCTCCGTATCTTGCACACAACAGATTTAAACCACATAGTTCTGATTATCGTTATTATACAACTTTAGACAAGGAATCTTGTGATAAGTACAAAGCAGCTTTTGATAAAGGTGACCGTTCCAATGGACGCCCTGTACATATCGATTCCGAAATTATTCAAAACTGGTTCCCTAAAACATTTAGCGAAAGAGTAGATTATATTTTACTTTATCTAAACAATCGGATAAAGCATATCGGTCAACAAGTTACTTTTAGTTATAATGAACTATTAAGCGTAATGTTTATTGACCGTAAAGATTATTTGGATATTTCACCAAATGATTTTAGCACATCCAAACCACGCGAAGACGAAGACTGTGAACATGAATTAAACTATATGATAGAATATCTTACAAACTCTTCTTATATAGAATTTGTAGAGGGCCATTCGTTAAAGACCTGGTGCTATATTTCTTTAACCCCCGAAGGATATTCCAGAATTGATGTGTTGCAAAAGAATACTTCCCGAGGAAGAAAAGTTTTAGTCGCTATGAAATTTGGAGATGAAACTAAAAATCTTCGCGAGGCAATCCGAAAAGGTATAAAAGATGCGGAATATGAAGCTATTTTTATTGATGAGGTTCAGTACAATGATTTTATTACACCGGAACTATTAAAGCATATTCGAGACAGTAAATTTGTAGTTGTGGATTTAACACACCAAAATAATGGTGCATACTTTGAAGAAGGATACGCAATGGGCTTAGGAAAACCGGTAATTCAGCTTTGTAAAAAAGGTGTCAACCTGCATTTTGACATAGCTCAAAAAAACACAATTATGTGGGAAACAGAAGATGATATCCCCGAAAGACTTACTAATCGTATAAAAGCCACAATTGATTAACTTGTATTTTTCTCTGGACTTCTCAAACTCTTTGTGATATGTTTTTGTGTTGCATGAAAGGAGTGCGACACATGAGAATGATTGAAGATTTATTCTACGGTAACATATGCCCATGCGAGAAACACCTGACTCGTGGTAGTGAATATTCACATTTGCTCGAATTGGCGGTTAAGAATGAGGATAAGCTTTCTGAATCACTATATCCACAACAAAAAGAAGCATATGAAAAAGTAAAAGACTGTATGACTGGTATGAATAACATATTGGAGAAGGAAGCTTTCATCGATGGATTCAGGTTGGGGATAAAGCTAATGGCATAATCTGTTTATGATAAATCGGGAGATATATAATCAAGGCGAAAATGTGCCATTATTCAGCCACTAAAAGCCGAATAAGACGAGTTATAGTGAGAGCAGGGAAACTAATCCCTGCTCTCATTTTTTCTTGATGTTGGTTATTTCATCTTCGGCTTAAAGCTCTTTCCATCAAAGCTTGGATTAAACGCATAGAAGTTCTTACTGTTAAGTCTGTCTGTTGCAAGGCGTAAACCTTCCCCAAAGCGTTGGTAGTGGACTATTTCTCTTGCACGTAAGAATTTAATTGGCTCACGTACGTCAGGGTCATCCACAAGGCGCAGAATATTGTCGTAGGTTGTTCTTGCCTTTTGCTCTGCTGCCAGGTTTTCGTGTAGGTCTGTTATTACGTCGCCTTTAGACTGCATGCTTGCTGCACTCCAGGGGAAGCCACTTGCTGCTGTTGGATAAATGCCTGTAGTATGGTCTACAAAATAGGTGTCAAAGCCACTTTTCTTTATCTCTTCAAGTGAGAGGTTTCTTGTAAGCTGGTACACTATTGCGCCTATCATCTCAAGGTGCGAAAGTTCTTCTACACCTACATCGGTAACAAAATGGTCCCTGTGGTATCAAAAAGTAAGGTTTATACAACGTGTGACAGAAGATAAATTAATATACGAAATAATTGAATCGGACGAGCCTGTAGAAAGGGATTTTCTTAAAGTTACTGTAACACT
>JAZUPI010000017.1:0-26405 GCA_045605085.1 Acutalibacteraceae bacterium | reverse complement strand
GTTAATGAGCCAAAGAGCTGCAAAGCTTGTCGTGATGCTCGTAAAGCAGCAATGAGAGGCGAGCGTGAAAAATTCACAGCAGTTTGTGCAGAGTGCGGCGGCGTTGCTGAAGTTCCTTTCAAGCCACGTGAAGATCGCCCTGTTTACTGCAGCGAGTGCTTCAACAAGAAAAAAGAAGCAGAGGCTTAATTACATAGTAATGTAAAAGTTTCACCCCTTGGGATATCCCAAGGGGTTTTGCCGTTTTTATAGTAAACTGTTATATAGATAAAGTAGTTTGTAGTGTTAGGGGAACTGAGTTAATGGTAGTAGGACGCACATGGTTTAAAGAATAAATAAGAAATACCTAATGTTGATTTTGTTATTATGTTGTGATATAATGATGTCGCAAAACAAATACAACTTAATATTTATCACATAATAAAGGTATGGTTTTTATTTCGGTAAAAGCACATGCTCTTTTATGACATACCCGCGTTATGTGAATAACCTTATGTTGTATTTGTTTTGCGACAGTTGAGCTATGTGTTTTTCGTGCGTAGCTTCGGCTGCGCATTTTTTGTTTGCGGGGGAATGTTTATGACAGAAGAGGAGCTTAAAAGAGAATTGGAGTTGTACAAGAAAATGTATCACATGATTTTCAATGCGGCAACAGATGTGATAGAGAGAACAGACAACGATATTTTAAAGTGTATTCTTATTAAAGCGCAACAAAGCGCAGAGGAAATATATGTGAATGGGTAAAATTTAAAGGTAGCGCAAAGAATTTTTTGCGCTACCTTTATTTAATCAATGAATTTGTCCATTAACGTATAACCTACCTCAACAAAGTTACCTGTAGCTTTAGCAGCTGCTTCAGTAAAGGACTCAATGCCGTTGTCTGCAACCTTTGATTTCCGGTAAATCATATATGGTACAGGGTCGGAAGCGTGCGTCATTGTTACAATAGGTGTTGGGTGGTCGGGAAGGACCATTATTTTGTAGTCATCATATTTGTCGAGGGCAGGTAAGAGCTTCCCGAGAATTTTTTTATCGATGATCTCTATTGCCTTAACCTTATTTTCAGGCTCGTTTCTGTGACCACATTCGTCAGGTGCTTCAAGGTGTATGTATACGAAATCCTTTGATTCTAACTCTTTAATAGCACATTCGGCCTTGCCTTCAAAGTTTGTGTCAATATAGCCTGTTGCACCCTCAACATCAGGTGCAGCCATATCTGCACATTTTGCAATACCTTTAAGTAAGTCAACAGCAGAAATAATTGAACCGTCAACGCCATACTTTTCTTTAAAGTTGGAAAGTGATGGCTTAGTGCCTTCGCCCCAGAGCCATATTGAGTTTGCAGGAAGTTTGCCTTCTGCAATTCTTTTTTTATTAACAGGATGTTCCATAAGGAAAGCATAGCTTTCTTTCATCATATTAATAAGCTCTTTTGCATTTTCGCTTTTTGAAAGGTGCTCACCAATAACCTTACCTGAAATGTCGTGTGGAGGAGTCATTTTGCCAAGGTCAAGTGTACCATCGTGCCATACAAGGCAATGACGGTAAGCAACGCCACCATAGAATTTGTAAATATCGTTACCAAAACGCTCTTCAACACTTTTTATTATTTTTCGTGCTTCTTCAGTGGAAATATCGCCTGCGCTGTAGTCAACCATTCTTTTATCTTCGTAATTTTCCTCATCAGAAAGAGTAACAAGGTTAGTTCTGAAGATGATGTCAGAATCAAGCATATTTACGCCGATGCTTACAGCCTCAAGAGGACTTCTTCCTGTATAGCATTCGTGGGGGTTATAACCCAGAACACTCATATTAGCAATGTCACTACCTGGCTTTAAGCCTTCACCAACAGTTTTAACAAGACCAACCTCGCCGTTTCTTGCAAGTCTGTCAAGGATAGGCTTGTTGGCTAATTCCATAGGTGTTTTACCATTTAAGGCAGGAACGGGATAGTCTGCCATTCCATCATATAATACAACAACATATTTCATAATGTTACCTCACTTTTCAATATATTATAATATACAACTTTATAAGAGTTTTTGTCAATAAACACAGTAGCAAAACAGAAAAATACTTGAAATATAAAGCATATTGGAGTAAGATAAAATAGTAAAATTTCTTCAAAGGAGAATCATTATGAAATTACCTATTGCCATTCAGCTTTATTCCGTACGTGACGATATGGAAAAAGATTTTGTAGGCACAATTAAAAAAGTAAAAGAGCTTGGTTACGAGGGTGTAGAGTTTGCGGGACTTTTCGGTCATTCAGGCGTAGAAGTAAAGGCTATCTGCGATGAAATCGGTGTTGTTCCTGTTTCTGCACACGTACCATATTACGATATGCTTGAAAATCCACAGGCAGTTCTTAAGGATTATCAGGATATGGGTTGCAAATACGTTGTTGTACCATACCTTACAGAAGAATGCCGTCCAGGCACAGAGGGGTGGGAAGCAACTGTTGCCGGTATCCGTAAAATCGGTGAGGCTGCAAAGGAAATGGGACTTCAGCTTCTTTACCACAACCACGATTTTGAATTCCTTAAAATCGACGGTGAATATGCTTTAGACATTCTTTACAACACAATTCCTGCTGATTTACTTCAAACAGAGCTTGATACCTGTTGGGTAAACGTTGGTGGTGAAGAGCCAGCAGCATACGTTGAAAAATATTCAGGCAGAGCACCAATTGTTCACCTTAAGGACTTTGCAGGTCAGAAGGGCAACGGACCTCTTTACAAGCTTATCGGTATTGAGGAAGAGGAATCTGCAGGTAACGAAAATACTTTCGAATTCCGTCCTGTTGGTTACGGTTGTCAGGATTGGAAAAATATTATCGCTGCTGCAGAAAATGCAGGCGCACAGTGGGTAGTTGTTGAGCAGGATGATCCATCAATGGGCAAGACACCTATTGAATGTGCAGAAATGAGCATCAACTACTTAAAAACTTTATAATATCACGTCATTAACTTGTTATAGCCATCTCGCAGTATCTGTATACAGCGTCGATGGCTATAACTGCGTTTCTGACGCAATCTTATAAAGTTTTTCACCACCGAGAGTGTATAAAAATAAAAGTTGTCAGCCACCTCGCAGTATCTTCATACAGCATCGGTGGCTATAACTGCGTTTCTGACGCAAGCTTATAAATTTTGATATTTGTAAAAATTTGACCCCGATGAGGTTTAAAGCTTTCATCGGGGTCAAATGCTTATTTGATTACAATACTTTTTGCAATTTCCTGTGCTTCTTCTTTGGTGAAGCCACGAAAGCACACCATTGTTTCTTTTTGCGTGTTATCGTACGGTTGGTAGTATAAAATATATGAATCAAAGTTTTCTTCTTCTATGTCGTTTATGGTCCCCCACATAACATTTTTTGTGCTTCCGCCAACAATAAATTTGTCAGCAACAGGTAAAGCAAATTGGTGAAGATAATAATATGCACACGCTTTGCTGTATTTATTAAAGTTTAAAAATAATGAGGGTTCAGGAGCCTCCATTGTAATGAGTTCTTTGACTAATTTTAAGTCGTACATAGGAGAAAGCTCTGTTTGATAACCTAATTCTTTTATTCCGTTTTTAAGAACGAAAGCAGGGTAATACCATGAATCCATCATATTGTTAATCTGCTTACAAAAGTCACTGAAGCTTGTATCGGAATAAAAATTTTCTCCGGTTCTTACATCAATAAATGATATAAGTTTTTTTTCACTCCAATGAAGAGTAAAACCATCAGTAGTTTCAGTTTCTTTATATTTCCCGTGCTTGCTGTCAATATAGCATTTTACCAGCTTGTTTTCGTAATTGGTTTTTTTTGCGATTTCAATCTCCCAGGTTTCACACTCGCTGACCGCCTTGAAACCAGTCTTGTAGAAATAATTTTTTTCAAGGTTTAAAGGGTATTGGAAAAATATAAAAATGCCTGAAAGTATAGCAAAACAAAGCACCATACAAATTGTTTTTATAAAAACCTTTTTTTTAGCGTTTCTGATTTTCTTGTTAGCATTTTTTACTGCCTTGTCAATATCCTTATCAATGGTGGGTTTTATGTCTGTATTTTTTTGAAGATTTAAAAACTCTGTTTCGCAAAGGGGACAATCTTTTAAATGCTCTTCAACGGCATCAATTGAATCGGAAGAGCAGACACCGTCTATGTATAGAGGAAGCAAATCCCTTATAATATTGCAACTGATTTTACTCATTTTCTTTCATCCTTTCAATGATTTTTTGTTTTGCACGGTAGTAAGTAACCCTTGCCCAGCTTTCAGATTTTTCGAAAACCTCTGCTATTATCTCGTAGGAGAAATCACCGAGGGTTTTCATATAAAACACCTCTTTGTATGGTGATTCCAGATCCCTTGACGCAGATAAAATATGCTTCACGTTATCTTTCTTTAAAAAGCTTTCTTCGATATTATCATCGGAAACAAGGTTATAGAAATTCTCAATGCTTTCCGTTTGCTTTGGGCGTTTAAGGTTTAAAAATGTGTTTTTTGCTATCTGGCAAAGCCAGGTTTCCACCTTGCATTTGTGGTTGAATTTCTCATAGGATTTAATTGCCTTGAAAAATGTCTCCTGGGTTATGTCCTCTGCAAGGTTTTCATCAAAGCAAAGAGTGAATGCATAGCCCTTAACGAAATTATAATATTTCTGATAAATTAGTTCTATTTCATCCAAGCAATTCCACACCCTTTCTCAACCTGTTCTTTTTGACCGGTCACCAATATGACACAGTAAATTTAAAATTGTTACACAATTTCTGAAAAATATTTTAACAGATATCGACAAAAAAGAAAACAGATACTCTACGATGCTCGTAAAGTATCTGATATTATTTCTTTCTGTATGGAATTAGGAATATGGACTTTAAAATTTTTACTTTAGTACTATTGACTCAGCAATTTCAATCATTTCTTCTCTTTGAAATCCGGTAAAAATAAAGTTGTAGTTATCGTATATATCACCCTTTGGTTGAAGCTGGAGTACATATCTGTTTCCGTTTTCTTCATTATATCCTGACCAGCCCCAACCATGCAATGTGTCATTTTCGGCATGGATATAATATCCGAAATTATGCATACTAACCGGCATAATATTTATATATAGAGCGTAATAAGTATACCACATCGCAAATTCCTTTGGGTTTAGCGGCATAGCATATTCTGTCCAACTCTCTTCCGATGATTTTAAAAGCTTGGAATATATGCTTAAGTCGGCATACACAGTGTCAGGGTTTACACCCATATATTCAATGCCTTTTTTTATAATAGGATTAAAAAAAGGAAAGTTATGCCAGCCACCTATACCGAATATACCGTGCTCTTCGTAAAAAGGTTTCACATATTCCTTAATTGTTGGAATATAAGCAATAACGAGTGTTTTACCATCTTCAAATATTAGTTTTTCACCGTCCTGAGTTTCTTCTGTTTTATATTTACCCAGTGCTTTATTTATGTAAACATTTGCATGTTTTCCTTGAAAATTACTTTTCTTGTTATTTGAAATATCAATATCCAGCAGGTTGCATTGAGCGTATAAATAGCCTTCATTACAGTATCGGCTGTATGCTACCTTTACAGGTATAATGAGGTAGGATATAAGACCAATAACAAGAAGAATCGACAATGTAATTGAAAGTGTTTTAACAACTGCTTTTTTCTTGCTTTTTTTTATTCGTTTATTTACTTTTTTTACGGCAGATTCAATATCTTCGTCTATGGCAGGGGCAATATCCGGTGTAGCCTGAAGTTTTGTTAAATCAGCTTCACATATAGGACAGGAGCGTAAATGCTCTTCCACTGCGTTTATAGACTCTTCACTACAAACCTTGTCTATATAAAGTGGCAGTAAATCTTTGACAATCTGGCAATCAAGTTTATTCATTACTATTCATCCTTTCTGTAATTTGTTGTTTTGCTCTGTGGTATGTAACTCTTGCCCAGCTTTCGGTTTTACCGAAAACCTCTGCAATGGTTTTGTAAGAGAAGTCACCCAGTGTTTTCATATAAAAGACCTCTTTATATGGTGAGGGTAATAGTGTTGATGTACTTAAAATGCGCTTAACCTCGTCGTTATTTGTAACTTTTTCTTCAATATTACAATCGTCTACAAGGTTGAGAATGCTATCAATGTTTTCTGTAGGCTTTCTGCGTTTGCTGTTTACAAAAACATTATGAGCAATACGGCAAAGCCAGGTTTCTATTTTGCATTGATGGTTAAATTTATCATAACCATTCAAAGCTTTGTAAAACGTTTCCTGGGTTATTTCCTCTGCTACAGTCTCATCAAGGCAAAGTGAACGTGCATAGCCTTTGACGTATTGGTAGTATTTTCTGTAAATTATTTCAATATCATCCAAGCCATACACATCCTTTCACTTTATGTTCTTACTTTGACCGGTCATCTGTTAGACACACCAATGTGGAAAGTGTTACAAAAAAATTGCCACCATTAAAATTTCCGGAAATTTAATGGTGGCAAATAATTTTATTTTTATCTGTTTAAGATAAGCTTTGTAAGCTCTACAGGCTCAACGATTGTGTCGCCCTTGTAAACTCTCATATTACCAGATGCGATTTCGTCAATAAGAATAACTTCGTCGTTGTTGTAACCGAATTCAAACTTAATATCCCAAAGGTCAAGACCGATTGTCTTAAGGTCGTCAGCAATAATCTTTGTGATTTTGAGTGTCTGCTCTTTCATGCTTTCGAACATTTCAGGGCTCATAACACCGAGTGCTGCAAGACCTTCGCCTGTAACAAGTGGGTCACCCTTAGCGTCGTTCTTGAATGTGCATTCAACGTAACCACCTTCAAGAACTGTGCCGTCTTCGATGTATTCGCCGTAACGACGGATAAAGCTACCTGTTGCAACAAGTCTGCAAATAACTTCAAGACCGTGACCGAAAACCTTACCTGGAAGAACCTCCATTGTAGCGTTGTCGATATCAGCACTTACGTAGTGTGTCTTGATACCTGCTTCTTTGAGCATATCAAAGTAGTAAATTGATGTTTTAAGGTTTTCTTTACCGATACCATCGATTTTAAGACCAACACTGTTTTCACCTGGATCAAAAACGCCATCTTTACCTGTGCAGTCATCCTTGAACTTAAGAAGTACGTTACCATTTTCAAGCTCGAAAACGTCTTTTGTTTTACCTTCGTAGAGTTTTTTCATAATAAATCTCTCCTTCAATTACTACTTTTGGTAGTTAATATACTTTTATTACATATAGAATTTTAATGCTCATTTAAGCTAATGTCAAGAAAAAAGCTTTAATTTTTTTCTTCTGTCAAAATGTTCTAAAAATTTGTTATAAATAAGCCTTTTCAAAAAGGCTTTTTTGTGTAAATTTTTAAGTGCTCCCGTTGTAGTTAATAACGGAAGCACTTTTATTAATCGTGGAAAGAATATTTTTCTGCATATTCGTAATATTGTTGTACGAAATGCTCCTTATCCTTCTTTATTTTCTTTCCTGATGCGTGGTGATTCATATTGTTGTTTTTCGCATCGATAATGCACAATGCAATGTTTGAACAGTGGTCTGAGGTTCTTTCGAGGTTTGTAAGAAGGTCTGACCATACAAAGCCTGCCTCAATAGTACATTCACCACGCTGAAGTCTTTGAATGTGACAGTCGCGAAGGTACTCCTTAAGCTCGTCTATAACCTGTTCAAGTGGCTCAACCTTTGTAGCCATATCATAGTCATTTTCTTTGAAGGCTATAAAAGAAAGGTCAAGAATTTCTATAACTGCATTTATAATATGATTAAGCTCTTTTTTTGCGTCGGGTGTTAAATCTATGCTTTTTTCTTTAAGTTCCTCGGCAGCCTCAACAATATTTACACTGTGGTCTGAAATTCTCTCGATATCACCAATAACCTTTAACAACACAGCAGACAGACGGCTTTCCTCGTCGCTTACAGAGTGAGCGCTGAGCTTTGCAAGAAAGGTGCCTAAAACGTCTTCGTATTTGTCTGCAAGCTTTTCTGCCTTGCGAACTTTTTCAGCAGCTACATTATCGTAATTGTCAAGTAAATCGAGGCTGCGTTTGTATGCTTTGAGTGTAGATTCTGCCATTTTGTCAACAAGCATATTGCACTGGTTAAGGGCAATAGCAGGTGTAGCAAGAAGTCTTTCGTCAATTTCGATTTTGAATTCCTTTTCATCTTCTGTTTGAGGAACGATTTTGTGTGCTAGCTTTTCAAGTAATGATGATGCAGGGTAGAGAATAACAGTGCATATTATGTTGAAGCAAGAGTGTGAAAGGGCTATTCCCAAGTGGGTGGCAGCAGTATCTAACAATATTGGTTTAAAAATGCTTGAAATAAGACTGAATATTACAAGACAGATAACCGTGCCTACGACGTTGAAAGAAAGGTGAACGATGGCAACTCTTTTGCCGTTTTTGTTTGCACCAAAAGAAGAAAGTACAGATGTGATGCACGTGCCTATATTTTGTCCCATAATAATAGGTATCGCCGCGCCAAAGGAAACTTGTCCTGTTGCAGATAATGCTTGTAAAATACCAACAGAAGCGGAGCTGGATTGAATGATTGCAGTTAAAACTGCACCTGCAAGTACACCGAGAATAGGATTCTTAAACATAATAAAAATATTTTGGAATTCTGGAATATCTGCAAGTCCCTTTACTGCATCCGACATAGTGTCCATACCAAACATAAGCGTTGCGAAGCCTAAAAGTATGTTGCCAACGTCTTTCTTTTTGGCGTTTTTACTTGCCATTGTCATAACAATACCAACAAGTGCAAGAATAGGTGTGAATGAAGTCGGCTTTAAAAGCTGCATAAAAATATTGTCGCTTGAAATGCCGCCCAAGCTAAGTATCCATGCAGTAATGGTTGTACCGATATTTGCACCCATAATAATGCCTATGGATTGCTTGAATGTCATTATTCCGGAGTTAACAAAACCAACAACCATAACAGTTGTAGCAGACGAGCTTTGAATAACAGCAGTAACACCCAAGCCTGTGATAAAGGCTTTTAATTTGCTACCTGTTAACTTGCCCAATAGGTTTTTAAGACTTCCACCGGCACGTCTTTCGAGGGATTCTCCCATGAAATTCATACCAAAAAGGAATAAGCATAGTCCACCTATAAGAGTTAATATGTCAAAAATACTCATATCTTCACCTCTGACAATTCATAGCCCTAGTATATATTAAAAATGCATCCAATATCAATAGGTTATTGCAAAAAAAAGTCCTCTGTGGAAATTTATACAAAATACATAACGAACAAATGTTCTTTTTGGTGTGTTGTTACATTGATTTTAGTATTTGTGCTTTGGTATAATACTCTAGGATTTACGAATGCTTACAATAATATCAAATCAAGATTTTTGAAGGGGGAAAAGCTGTATGGAAAGAACGTATATTGCAATAGATTTAAAGTCTTTTTATGCGTCTGTTGAATGTCTTGAAAGAGGTCTCGATCCGCTAAATACCAATTTAGTCGTTGCAGATCCTACAAGAACAGAAAAAACCATATGTCTTGCTGTTTCTCCTTCTTTGAAAAGCTATGGTATTCCCGGTAGAGCACGACTTTTTGAAGCCCTTTCAAAATTAAAAGAGGTAAATACTGCCCGTAGACTCAAATTACCTGATAGAAAATTTAAAGGTGAATCATATTTGGATGACGAGCTGAAAAAACATCTTGATTTAGAGATAACATTTATCCAGGCACCACCTCGAATGGCATTGTATATGGAATATAGTACGAGGATATATTCTGTTTATTTGAAATATATTGCACCTGAAGATATACACGTTTATTCTATTGATGAAGTTTTTATTGACGTCACGCATTATTTGAAAAAATATGATATGACACCACAGGAATTAGCAAAGATGATGATAAACGACGTCTTAAAAACAACAGGTGTAACTGCTACTGCTGGCATAGGACCTAATTTGTTTTTGTGCAAGGTTGCTTTGGATATAAGGGCAAAGCACATTCCTGCAGATGAAAACGGAGTGAGAATTGCAACGTTAGACGAAAAGTCTTACAGAGAGCTTATGTGGGACCATACTCCTATTACAGATTTCTGGCGTGTAGGCAGAGGCTATGCAAAAAAGCTTGAGGCAAATGGTATGTACACTATGGGTGACGTAGCTCTTTGCTCTGTGGGTAAGAAGAATTCTTACTATAACGAAGATTTGCTTTATAAGCTTTTCGGTGTTAACGCAGAGCTTTTAATAGACCACGCATGGGGATGGGAGCCCTGTACCATTGCAGACATAAAAGCGTACAAGCCAACTACAAACAGTCTGACTACAGGTCAGGTCTTGCAAGAACCGTATGACTGTGAAAAGGCAAAGCTTATAGTAAAGGAAATGACAGAGCTTTTAGTTCTTGATTTGGTGGAAAAAGGTCTTATGACCGACCAGATTGTTTTGACCGTGGGTTACGATATAGAAAACCTTACCAATGTAGATATAAGCCGTAAATATCACGGTGAGGTTACAGTTGACCGTTACGGCAGAAAAGTTCCCAAACATGCCCACGGTACAGGAAATCTGACTTGCTACACGTCATCCACAAAAGAAATAATTCAGGTGGCCATGGAGCTGTTTGACAGAATAATTAATGAGGATTTACTAGTCAGACGAATTAATCTTGTTGCAAACCACATTATTCCCGAAAAAGACGTTCCTGTTCCCGAGGCTGAGCAGTTGGATTTGTTTACGGATTACGCCGAACTCGAAAGGCAAAGAAAAGAAAAAGAGAATAATCTGAAAAAAGAAAAGAGTATGCAAAAGGCTGTTATTAAAATAAGAAATAAATTCGGCAAAAATGCAATTCTTAAAGGAATGAACTTTAAAGAAGGCGCAACAACAAGAGAACGCAATTCTCAGATTGGGGGTCATAAGGCTTGAACGAAAAATACGAAGGCATTTTTTATATGGAGCACCACCAATCAGCTACCCGTCAACGTATGTCTATGCTTGACAGAGCAGCACAGTTCAGTTCCTTTGCTGCGTTGACAGGTCATTCTGAAGCCATAAAAGAAGAAGCACGTCTTGTGGATAACAAAGCAGAGCTTAATGAACAGGAAATTTTCGACCTCAATGCAAAGTTGAATTTGATCTGCGAAAATATATATTCCAAGCCAGAGGTGACGGTTACGTATTTTGTACCTGACGAGAAAAAACAGGGGGGGAAATACGTTACGACAAACTGTGAAATAAAGACCATTGACCTTGTGGGAAGAATAATAAAAACAAGGGAAAATGATGCTATCATAAATATTGATGATATACTTGAAATAACGGGCATTTGATGCTCGTTATTTACTTTTGTGCATAGTTTTAAAAATTGCTAAATTATACTGCTTAAAAAAGGTTTAATTTGTGAGATTTATCATTGATTAATGCAAAAAAAAGGAGTAGAATCAACTTGAAATTATAAATAATGTAATTATTGTTAAAGGAGAGGTGAGAGGTGTTAGCATTCTTATTCTGCACCATAATCGGTGTGTTTCAGATGTTGTTTTTAAGCACGGTGTTAAAAGGTGTTATGGGCGGCAAAATGAAAGTAATGCTTATTTCACTTTTGCTTAAGTTTTTAGTGTATGCAATAGGGTTTGCGATGCTTTATTTCTTCTTTATGGACAGCATTATTTATGCAGGTGCCGGGTTTATTGTCGGTGTATTAATTTCGTTTGTAGTTATTGCAATAAAAATGAAGAAAACTATGGGAAAAGGAGATGATGTGATTGAGCATAGCAGAGCTGATTAAAATCGGCGTAAGCATAGTTGTTTTTGCTTTGTATCTTGTTGGTAATATGCATTTCAAAGGTCTTTTGAAAAACTTCAGTAATACTGAAGATGTAAAAGCCTTCAAAAAGCTGAAACGTAAAAAAACGCTTTGTTTTTCCGGGGCAATAATTAGCGTATGGTTTGCCGTAGGTGTTTTTGTTACTTGGTTTTCAGGTAAAAAGAGTGGTCTTCATATCGAGTTTTCTATGTTTGGCGAAAGGTCAGGTGTAGAAGTTTTAGGAATGAGGCTTTCCGAAACCACGCTTGTAACACTTGCAATTGTGGTCATCGTGTCAATCCTTTGTGTGCTTTTCAGACTTTTGGTTTTTCCAAAATTCAAGGAGGAGCCAAAGGGTATACAAAACGCTTTGGAAATCTGTGTTGAAACTGTTGAAAGCTTCTGTGTTACAGCCACAGACCAAAAGGTCGGTAAAAGTGTTGCACCATATATGTTTACGGTTGCAATTTATCTTATATTCAGTGCAGCAACAGAGCTTTTCGGACTCAGGGCGCCAACCTCAGACCTTATAGTAACCTTTTCATTAAGTCTTATAACCTTCTTCTTGTTGAATTACTACGGCTTCAGAAAGCTTGGTTTTGGTGGCAGACTTAAGTCTATGGGTGGCGCAGTTCCTGCAATGCGACCTATTATGATTCCGCTGAAAATCGTAAGTGACATTGCAGTTCCCGTATCATTAGCTTGCCGTCTTTTCGGTAATATGCTGGGTGGTATGATTGTTATGGAGCTTCTTAAAGGTGCTTTGGGTGGTTATGCTGCCGGAATTCCCGGTGTGGCAGGACTTTACTTTAACCTTTTTCACCCACTTATTCAGGCGTATATTTTCGTTACGCTTTCATTAACGTTTATTGATGAGGCACTTGAAAGTCCTCAGGAACATAAAAAACAAAAAAATTAACTTAAAATATTTGGAGGTAATTTATTATGGCAGCAGCAGTAACAATGCTTGTAGCACTTGGTGCAGGTTTCGGTATGTGTTATGCAACATCAAAGGCAGTAGAGGCAGTAGCACGTCAGCCTGAAGCAGCAAGTAAAATTCAGACAATTCTTCTTTTAGGTTGTGCTCTTGCGGAATCAACAGCGATTTATGCTTTCGTTGTAGCACTTATTCTTTCTGCAAAATAAGGAGATAAATGATATGCTTGAATCTTTAGGTATTACCAAGGATTTGGTTGCAGACCTGATTATTAATATTGGTAGTATAATTGTTCTTTTCGTTATTGTAAAAAAGCTTGCGTATAAGCCTGTTAAGAATTTTATGGATGCACGTACAGAGCGCGTTATGGCTCAGAAAACAGAAGCAGAAAATCTTAAGGCTGAATCGGAAGAAAAATTAAAAGAGTACAATGTTCTTCTTGCAGAGTGTGAATCTGCAAAAGCAGAGGCAATCAAAGAAGGGGAAAAGCTTGCTCACAAGGAGTCTGAACAGATAATTACCGAAGCAAAACAAAAAGCAAAGGAAATTGTTGACAAAGCAGAAGCGAAGGCTCAGGACAACTATAACAGAGCAGTTGAAGAGGCTAACGATTACATTGTTAACCTTACAATTGACGCATCCTCAATGCTTCTTAAAAGAGAAATAAACGATGAAGATAACAAAAAAATAGTTGAGGGTTTCCTCAATACAATTAATGGTGATGGAAATGCGTAAAGCAATAGTTAAAATCACCCAAAATATGAGTGACGAAACATACGAGATGCTTTGTAAAGGTGTAAATGAAAAGCTTGGTGCTGACATTGAGTTTGAAAAGGTTTACGATGAAACCTTAGTTGGTGGCTTTGTCTTAAAGCTGGATGGTGTTGTTCACGACCACAGCGTAAGAACACAGCTTAAACGCCTTAAAGAGCATATTTCAGACTGAAAGGAAAGTTTTGAATGTCTAACGATATTTATAAAACAAAAAGTGAATATCTGAAGCATAAATTAGATAGCTTTACCTTTGAACCATTGGTGTATGATTACGGAACTGTGAAATCTGTTGGTGACGGCGTTGCTCGTGTTGAGGGTTTACAAAACAGACTTTATGGTGAGCTTCTTGAGTTTAAAAACGGCGTTTTTGGTATGGCGTTGGATTTGGAAGAGAATGGCGTAGGTGCCGTACTTTTTGATAGTGCCGATTCTGTAATTGTAGGCGATAGTGTAAGGGGTACAGGTAGGGTTGCAGAAATCCCTGTAGGGAATGCACTTCTCGGCAGAGTTATTGACCCGATAGGCAGACCCCTTGATGGTAAGCCATTGGAGGTTCATAACTATCTTCCTGCAGAAAGACCTGCACCTACTATAATTCAAAGACGACCTGTAAAAACACCACTTGAAACAGGTATACTTGCTATTGACAGTATGGTGCCTGTGGGCAGAGGTCAGAGAGAGCTTATAATCGGCGACAGGCAAACTGGTAAAACGTCAATTGCATTAGATGCTATTTTCAATCAGAAAAATACAGACGTTATTTGTGTTTATTGTGCTATCGGTCAAAAAGCATCAAATATATCTCACGTTATTGAACAGTTGAAGAAAAACAACGCTATGAGTTATACAGTGGTTGTTGCTTCAACGGCCTCAGACAGTCCTGCTACACAGTACCTTGCACCTTATTGTGCTTGCTCAGTTGCAGAGGGATTTATGAATATGGGTAAGGATGTTTTGGTGGTTTACGATGATCTTTCAAAACACGCTGTTGCATATCGTGCAATGTCATTGCTTCTTCACAGACCACCCGGAAGAGAAGCATACCCGGGTGACGTTTTTTACCTTCACTCAAGACTTCTTGAAAGAAGTGCGTGTCTTAGTGAAGAGTTAGGTGGTGGCAGTATTACTGCCCTTCCGATTATTGAAACAATGGGTGGTAACATTTCAGCCTATATTCCTACTAACGTTATTTCTATTACAGACGGACAGATATACCTTGAAACAGAGCTTTTTCATAGTGGTATCAGACCTGCTGTTAATACCGGCTTGTCTGTTTCCCGTGTGGGCAGAAGTGCACAGCACGATGCTATGAAAAAGGTTTCAGGTACTTTACGAATTGAACTTTCTCAGTATCGTGAAATGGCAGTTTTCACTCGTTTCGGAAGTGACGTTGATGAGTCTACTGCAAAATTGTTAAGAAAAGGTGAGTGCCTTACCGAGCTTCTTAAACAGGGTAAGGGTAAGCCTATGAGCCTGTTTGACCAGGTAGCAACTCTTCTTGCATACAAAAATGACTTTTTTGAAAACGTTCAGGTGAAAAATGTCAAAGCAGTTGCAGAAAAGCTTCTCGAGGAGTTGTATGTGTCTTGTGCAGATTGTGTGTTTGAGGTTAACAACACAGGTAAGCTCACAGATGACACAGAAGATTACCTTACAGAAAAAATATTGGAATTTAAGGAGATCCTTAAATGAGCAATGTTAATGAGATAAAACAACATCTCAAGGCAGTAGAGCAAACAAAGCAAATAACAAACGCTATGTACCTTCTTTCAACCTCGCGAATGAAAAAAGCTATGCAGAGTGTTGATTTTAACCTTTTTTATCTTCGTAGGTTAAGGACAACCATTAAGGATGTTTTATCTAAAACAAAAAATAACGATTTATCGAATCGCTTTATTGAAGATAACGGAAAAGGTTCGGCGGTTTTTGTTGTTGTTACGTCAGATAAAGGCCTTTGTGGTGGCTACAATTCATCTGTAGTTAAACTTGCTATGGAGAAGCTTTCTCAATACGACAACTATCCGATTGTAATTTCTTTGGGAATTACAGGGGATAAAATGTTCAAAGATAAGGGAATTGTCCCCGTTTATTCATGGTATGGTGCGTCACAGCACCCTACGATGAACCTTGCAAGTCAGGTTGCAGAAAAGCTTATAGGATTGTATCTGACAGACGACTACCACGAGGTTTACGTTGTTTATACAGAGTTTCTTTCTCCTGCTGTTCAGGAGCCTAAGTGTGTCAGACTTCTACCACTTCTCAGGCGCGACTTCCTTGATCTTGAACAAGAGGGAAATAAAACTGCAGAAATGATTTTTGAGCCGTCTATAGACGTGGTTTTCGATCAGCTTGTTTATCAGTACGTTACAGGCTTTATGTTTGATGTTTTCATGCAATCCTCGGCAAGTGAAAACATTGCACGTATGAATGCAATGCAAAACGCGACACATAACGCAGACGATATGATAAAGCATCTTTCTACAGAGTTGAATGCTGCTCGTCAGCTTCAGATAACAAACGAAATAACAGAAATTTCTGCCGCAGTTGAAATGGGTGGAATATAAGGATAATATTATGAGCAAAAAATACAACGGTACAGTAGTAAAAATATCAGGGCCTGTTGTTGATGTCAGGTTCCACGATGCACTACCTCCTATAAATTCGCTTCTTTTTATTGAAGAAGCAGATAAGCATCTTGAGGTTGCAATGCATGTTGACAAGAATACAGTTCGTTCTATTGCCTTGGAGGCGACAGAGGGACTTTCTTGTGGACTTTCAGTTGTTTCTGATGGTAAGGGTATAACCGTACCTGTAGGAGATAGTGTTATAGGTAGAGTTGTAGACGTTTTAGGAAGACCTATTGATGGTAAGGGTGAAATCACGTCTGACCATCGACTTCCTATACATCGTCCTGCGCCAACTCTCAGCGAGCAAAAGCCTGCAACAGAGGTACTTGAAACAGGTATTAAAGTAATAGACCTTCTTGTGCCATATACTAAGGGTGGTAAAATCGGCTTGTTTGGTGGTGCCGGTGTTGGTAAAACGGTTCTTATTATGGAAATGATTCATAACGTTGCTGTTAACCATGGTGGTTACTCTGTTTTTACCGGTGTTGGTGAAAGAAGCCGTGAAGGTAACGAGCTTATGAGCGATATGCAGGAAAGTGGCGTTATAAACAAAGCAATCCTTGCATTTGGTCAGATGAACGAGCCTTCAGGTAGCCGTATGAGAGTAGCACTTACAGGTCTTACAATGGCAGAATACCTTCGTGACGAGAAAAATCAGGACGTTCTTCTGTTTGTTGATAACATTTACAGATACGTTCAGGCAGGTAACGAGGTTTCTGCTCTTTTGGGCAGACTTCCAAGTGCGGTTGGTTACCAACCGACCCTTGCAAATGAATTGGGTGCACTAGAAGAGCGAATTGCTTCTACACAAAACGGATCTATTACGTCAGTTCAAGCTGTTTACGTACCTGCTGATGACCTTACAGACCCTGCACCTGCAACTATATTTACACACCTTGACGCAACAACTGTTTTGTCAAGAAGCATTTCCGAGTTGGGTATATATCCCGCTGTTGATCCGTTGGAGTCATCAAGTAGAGCTTTGGAGCCTGAAATAATAGGTGAGCTTCACTACAGTGTTGCGCGTAAGGTACAGGAATGCTTGCAAAGATATACAGAGCTCAGGGATATTATTGCTATTCTTGGTATGGAAGAGCTTTCCGAAGAAGACAGAGCAATAGTATACAGAGCAAGAAAGATACAAAAATTCCTTTCTCAACCAATGAACGTTGCAGAAGGCTTTACAGGTGTTAAGGGTAAGTTTGTGCCTTTGAAGGATACAATAGAAAGCTTCCGTCAGATTGTAAACGGCGAGGCAGACGATATACCCGAGGCAGCTTTCTTTATGGTAGGAGATATTAACGAAGCTCGCGAAAAAGCAAAAACACTTTAATTACGATCTACAGAAAGGTGGTGGCTGAATGGCTGAATTTATATTGGAAATGTTTACGCCTGAAAAGCAATTCTTTTTAGGTAAGGCAGAGTCCTTTGTTTGTACTCTCGCAGATGGTGAGCTTTGTGTGCTTGCGGGTCATCAGCCATTGCTTGCAGCGTTAAGTCCCGGTGAGGTTCGTCTTAAGGTTAATGGTGAGGTTAAAAGAGCTTACGTTGCCGATGGCTTTATGGAAGTGCGTCCCGACCACGTAATGGTGTTCTCTCATATATGCGAATGGCCTGAAGATATAGATGAAGCACGTACAAAGCGTGAAATAGAAAAAGATCGTGAGCAATTACGAAATGCAGAAAGCCTTTCAGAACACAGAAGAAGTGAAATTGAGCTTCAAAGAATGATGGCTATGCTAAAGGTTAAAAATAGAAAATCGAACAGGAAATAAAAGATATGGAAAAACTTAAACCGAAGCTTTTTTCGGTAATAAAAAAATATAATAAACAGCAGTTTGTTAAGGATATTACAGCAGGTTTTATTGTGGCAATTATAGCATTGCCACTTTCTATTGCCCTTGCGTTAGCGTCCGGCGCCACACCGGAGCAGGGCTTGTATACAGCAATCGTAGCTGGATTTGTAATATCATTTTTAGGTGGTAGCCGTGTGCAGATTGCAGGTCCTACTGCAGCCTTTGCTTCAATTGTTGCAGGAATCATTGCAACTAACGGCTTTTCAGGACTTGTAATTGCGACTATATTGGCAGGTATTATACTCATTCTTATGGGTGTATTTAAGTTGGGTAGCTTAATTAAGTTTATCCCGTTCACAATTACAACGGGCTTTACGTCGGGTATTGCAGTGACTATTCTCATAGGTCAGGTTAAGGATTTCTTTGGATTGACGTTTTCTCATTCACCAATTGAAACCGTAGATAAGGTGAAAGAAATTGTGTCCTCTGCAGGTACAATAAACGTTCAGGCAACAATAATAGGTGGTATAACACTTCTTGTGCTGGTTTTACTACCTAAGGTTCTTAAGAAAATACCACCATCACTTATTGCAATACTTATATCTGCACTTCTTGTAAAGTTTCTTGATTTAGATGTGTTGACAATTGGTGACCTTTATGAAATTTCTTCAAAACCACCAATGCCGTCACTTCCTACGTTTTCTTTTGAAACTGTAAAAGCAGTTATTCCGGATGCTTTCACTATAGCAATTCTTGCAGCAGTTGAAAGTCTTCTTTCTTGTGTTGTTGCAGATGGCATGGTAGGAAGCCGTCACAATTCAAATATGGAGCTTATTGCACAGGGTGCAGGTAATATTTGTTCTGCACTTTTTGGTGGTATACCTGCAACGGGTGCCATCGCAAGAACAGCAGCAAACATTAAAAACGGTGGCAGAACACCAATTGCCGGTATGGTTCATGCAGTAGTTCTTCTTTTAGTCCTTCTTGTGCTTATGCCACTTGCATCATATATACCAATGCCTGCTATTGCAGCAATACTTTTTGTCGTTGCCTACAATATGAGTGAATGGCGTGAATTTGTACATATTTGTAAAAAATCACCTAAGAGCGACGTTTTGGTTCTTGTAACAACCTTTGTGCTTACAATAGTGTTTGACCTTGTGGTTGCTATTTGTGTTGGCATTGTTCTTGCTACTCTTCTTTTTATGAAACGTATGAGTGATGAAACAAGCGCATATGGTTGGAAAGAAATTGATGAAGCAACAGACACTGAAAACATAAACCTTAAGATTATTCCTGAGGGTGTAGCCGTTTTTGAAATAACGGGACCTGTTTTCTTTGGTGCTGCTACTAAAATTGCAGATACAATTCTTTCCTATGGTGAACACAAAAACGTGCTTGTTCTCAGAATGAGAAGTGTGCCTACAATTGATGCAACAGGCTTACATGCTTTCGAGGATATATTGGAAAAGCTTCAGAAGAAGAACGTTAAATTAATTATATCCCATGCAAACGAACAACCATTGGATGCTTTGAAAAAATCAGGCATATATAATAAAATCGGAGCAGAAAATTTCTGCCCCAATATAGAAAAGTCTCTCGAAAGAGCAAAAGATTTAACAAAATAAAAATAACATCCTGTTGAAACTCAACAGGATGTTTTGTTTTTTAATACAGATGCTTTACAAAAGGAATGTGTGGGTAGCCCTCGTCAAGATATTCCTCACCACAACGCTCGTAACCGATCTTGTCATAGAACCCGGCAGCTCGTATCTGACCACCTAATTTCAAGGTTTTACCACCGAGATTCTTTGTCAATTTCTCGGCCTCAGTCATAATAAGTCTGCCAAGACCTGTACCACGGTATTCTTTTAAAACTGCAATTCTTCCAACATGGTATGAATTTTCTTCGTCGCACCAGAAAATGCGACATGTAGCAACGGCTTTGTCGTTGTCATATATTACAATGTGTTTGGCTATC
Organism: Acutalibacteraceae bacterium; assembly: GCA_045605085.1. Lineage (GTDB taxonomy): Bacteria > Bacillota > Clostridia > Oscillospirales > Acutalibacteraceae > DTU089. Next base: position 6,509 of record JAZUPI010000017.1, on the reverse strand, counting down.
TCATCAATTTCGTCATATTCTTTTTCGAACCCCTGCTCTTTGATGAAAACAGTTTCTCTTATATAACGAGCGTCGTCAATAATACCGTCAAAAACTTTAACTTCCATAAATTACCTTCCGTATTTTAAGTATATATCTTTTTAAGAATTATACATAAAAGAGGAACGGAAGTCAATTATTTACCTTCTTTGATATATTCAATTGCGCTTTTTTCAAGCCTTGAAACCTGCGCTTGTGAAATACCGATTTCCTCGGCAACCTCAGTTTGTGTCATACCTCGCATGAATCTCATTGAAAGTATTTTCTTTTCTCTTTCAGGTAGATTCTTGATTGCTTCTTTCATAGATATTTCGTCGATCCAATCACCGTCTGTTTCATTGGAACCGATCTGGTCCATAAGGTAAATTGTGTCACCACCATTTGAATATACCGGTTCATAAAATGACACAGGGTCAACTATCGCTTCAAGCGCTACAACAATTTCGCTTTTCTCCTTTCCTAATTCTTTGGCGATTTCTTCAACTGTAGGCTCTCTGTCTAATTCAATATTTAATCGTTCTCTTACCTGCATAGCGTGGTACGCAGTATCTCTCATAGACCTGCTTACACGAACCGGGTTGTTGTCGCGTAAATATCTTCGCACTTCACCAATAATCATCGGAACGGCATAGGTGGAAAATCTTACCTCGTGACTTGTGTCAAAGTTGTCAATAGCCTTCATAAGACCAATGCATCCTACCTGAAACAAGTCGTCGGGATTTTCACCTCTGTTAGAAAATCTTTGGATTACGCTTAGTACAAGACGAAGATTTCCTGTGATGAGTTTATCTCTTGCTGCAGTGTCACCATTTTTGGCTTTTTCAAGAAGCGCTGTTTTTTCTTTTTCTGAAAGGGTTTTTAAATTGTTTGTGTCAATTCCGCAAATTTCAACTTTGTTGTAGTACATTTTATTACTCCTTTTGGTGAAAGATATGTACGTTGGAAATGTGCTGACGTAAAAATTATTGACAGAAATTATTTTTGTAAACACGCCTATATTTACCAAATTTTAATAATTGTCTGCTTGACTTTTGACGGGTGTGTGGTATAATTAATCCATAATACAAATTATAAAAACCAAGGAGAGTTTAAATATGAAAAAGCTTTTAAAGGTTATCGGCATTATTGCCACTATTGCAGCAGCTGCAGCAGCAGTTTATGTGATTATTAATAAAATTAAAGAAAAGACAGCTCCTCAGGGTTATGATGAAGACAATTACGTTTCATGTTCATGTCTTGATGAGGACTTCATCAGCGAAACGGTTGCTGAATAATTGAGTGATGCATAACAGGGACACTTAAAAAGTGTCCCTGTTTTTTTGCGAGTTGATGTCGGTTACATATATTCCTTTTTGTTGTAAATACTAACAACAAAAGTTGAGGATGATGTGTATGATGTTTTTGAAGGCCTTTGTTGTTGGTGGCTTGATTTGTGTAATAGGCCAGATTTTGATAGATAAAACAAAGCTTACTCCCGGAAGGATACTTGTGCTTTTTGTTGTTACAGGTGTTGTTTTGCAGTCAGTGGGAGTGTTCGAATATCTCGAAAAATTTGCGGGGACAGGAGCAACAGTACCACTTTTGGGTTTTGGTGCAGCTCTTGCAAAGGGCACGAAGGAAATAATAGACCAGGATGGTGCGATAGGTATTTTTACAGGACCACTTACCTCTGGTGCCGGTGGTATAATGGTAGCAATTATCTCAGCACTTATTATGTCTGTTATTACAAAACCTCGCGCAAAATGAAATAACTTTGGTTATGTAACCACTACGAAGTATAGAGGTAACAAAACAAGCAGTCGTAAGACTGCTTGTTTTGTTTAAATCAAATGTTAATTCGTGTTATAATCCCTTGTTTTTTTTATTGATATTTATTATACTAATAATATATATGTGGAAGTGTTTGCTTCTTCGTATAGTTATTTCGTGAATGATGAGGTGTAATGATGGCAGAGTATGGCCTTGATTTACAACAGAAAAATAAAAAGCACAAAAAACGCAACGTAATCTTAATAGTAGTATTTCTCTGTTTTTCAATTTTACTTGGTAGTGTGTCTATGCTTCTTTTGTGGCGTTCATATAACTACGACTTTAACAATATGTTTGTTAAGCAGGATGAAAGCAGCACTTCAGCACCTACAACTACAGAAGTAGATAGCGCCACTTATAGTGGTAATTACGAATTTCTGATTGCAGTTACTAACGAGAATAAGACTGAAACCCTCTTTCTTAACCTCATATGTGTCGACCTTAGCGAGAAAGTTATTCGTGTTGTTCCACTGGATAGTAACATATCCGACAAGAAAACCGGTCTTGATAGTCACCGCCTTTTAATAGAGAAAGGCATACAGACAACCGTCGATTTTTTGAATAGCTTTTATGGCATAGCTATTGACCGTTACGTTCTTATGAATGAAAATGGCTATAAATCATTTTTCAGAGCTATGGGGGATATTACAATAAAAGTGTCCGATGACGTAGAATATGATACAGAGGATATGTTCCTTGAGCTTAATCGTGGTGAAAACGTATTGACTCCCGACAAAACTTATAAATATATGAAATATCTTTGCGAGTCTACGGAAGGTTATGAGCGTGCCAAAGCAAATGCTGAAATAATCGTTGCGGCGTTTAATGCATTTTATACTGCAGAACGTTTTAATTCGGCAGATAACACCTTTTCTATCATAATAGATTATTGCACTACAGATATTTCTATTGTTGATTTTACAAATGCCAAAGATGAGCTTCGCTATCTTCTTCCTGCAAGCTCAAAGGAGAAAATGAAGGTTTTTGTTTCCGATAACATAAAAGTCGAAAATACGGAGGCGAGTACAGGTGAAAAAGAATAACCTATTTATTACTGTAATTATAAGTATAGTTTTGATTTTCACCATTATTTTCGGTGTTTCTTCGGTTGGTGGTAACGGCTTTTTTAAAATCAATAAATTCAAAAGCTATGCCGTTCCTGTAAGTGGCGATGGAACAGGCTTTTACAGGCATTGCTATGAGGAACTTAATGAAACCGAAAAGCTTTTCTATAGAGTTTTATTAGCAGAGTTATATACTCAACCGGACAGAATTGAGGTTCCGGAATTAAAGGATGGCGATTTGTCAAAAGTTTTCAAGGCAATTTCTTATGATAATCCCGATTTATTCAATTTGGGGCTTAATTGTAAAATGTATAAAGATGGTAATAGCTATTTCTTCGAAGCAGAGTATGACCTGGAGTTTGACGTTTATAAATCACAGCTTGAGGAAGTAGAGAAGGTTGCTGACGATATAATAGCCAGAGCTTCCATGTATCAATCAGATTACGATAAAGAAATGTACGTGCACGATTATCTCGTTGAGCATTGCAAGTATATGGATCCACAGGAGAATTCCAATCGTAACACCATCTATGGTTGTCTTGTGGATGGTAAAGCATCCTGCGAGGGTTATTCCAGAACCTTCCAATACATAGTGAGTAGGCTTAATATAGACAATCGTCTTGTTACGGGCGAAGCAGCAGACGATGGTGTAAAATATATTCCTCATATGTGGAACTTTGTTACGCTTGACGGTAAAAGCTATTACGTGGACGTGACCTGGGATGATCCTAAAGGTGACACCGATGTTCTTCGTCATACATATTTTAATATAAATACACCTGAAGTTTTGCGAAACCATAGGAATATAGAGCAGCTGCTTCCTGAGTGTACTGCTACAGAGCACAACTATTTTGTGAAAGAGTTTTTGCAGGTTACAAGTGGTTCGGGTGAGAAATTTAAATCTGCAATTTCCAACGGTGTTTTTGCTGCAAAAGAAAAAAATCAAAAAAGCGTTGAATTTCGTTTTCCGAATCTTGCTGTGATGGAGCAAGCCAAAAACTCGCTTTTCAATACCGGTGTGATATATGACGTTTATGAAGATGCAGGTATTATTGAAGATGAAAATGAAACTGTTGTTGCTTTTTTGACAGATAATACAATGAACACTATTTGTGTGTTCTTTTGAGGTGAATTATGGATAAAGAGAAAATCGAAAGAGCTGTCCGAGATATTCTTGAGGCAATAGGTGAGGATCCGGATAGAGAAGGCTTGAAGGAAACCCCAAAAAGAGTTGCTAATATGTATGAAGAGGTGTTTTCAGGTCTTTCTGAAGATGCTCACATGCATTTGAAGTTGTTTAACGAAAAAGGTAATGATGAAATGGTTATCGTCAGAGATATACCATTGTATTCTATGTGTGAGCACCATCTTCTTCCTTTTGTAGGTAAGGCACACATTGCCTATATTCCTTCTGATGGGAAAATTATAGGTCTTTCCAAGTTAGCAAGAATTGTTAACGTTTATGCAAAGCGCCCACAGGTTCAGGAAAGACTTACAACACAAATTGCCGATTTTTTGTTTGAAGAGCTTGAAGCAAAAAGCGTTGCTGTAATTATAGAGGCAGAGCATCTTTGTATGACAATGCGTGGGATAAAAGCAGCGGGCTCACAGACACAGACCTCAGCACTCCGAGGTACAGTACGAAGTGATGCAAGAACAAGGTCAGAGGTAATGTCACTCCTCTTAGGTGGGAAATAATGTTTTCGTTTGATTCTTTGTTGCGTCAGAAAAAGCGCCCACTTGTTATGGGAATTCTTAATGTAACACCGGATTCCTTTTCTGATGGTGGTGAAGCATTTACAAAAGATGCTGTGATTTCAAAAGTTAATACGTTGTGTAACCAAGGCGCCGATATCATTGATGTTGGCGCTTGCTCTACCGCACCAAAAAATCAACTTGTCTCTGAGAATGAGGAAATTGCAAGACTTAAGACTTTTTTGCCTGAGGTTATAAAGCATTCTACAGTTCCTGTTTCAATTGATACGTTCAGACCTGCAGTGGCAAAGTATGCACTTTCCCTAGGGGTGAGCATCATAAATGACGAAAGTGGAACGTTTAATACAGAGATGGCTGAGCTTGTTAAAAAGTACAGATGTGGTTGGATATTTATGCACACAGGCAATAGCAACTCACGGGAAGTTGCAGAATATGAGAACGGTGTAACAAATGCCGTGTTGACTTTTTTTGCTGAGATGAAAAGTAAGGCGCTTCAATTTGGTATCGAAGCACAATGTCTATCATATGATTGTGGAATAGGCTTTGGGAAGAGTCGAGATAATGATATCGAACTTCTTTCGAACTGTGATGTTTTATCACGATATTCACCATTGCTTATAGGTGCGTCTCGTAAAAGGGTTGTTGGTGAGTTGACGGGTGAAAGCGATCCTTCAAAAAGAGTTGAGGGAAGTGTAGCCGTAGCAAAACTTGTTTCTCAGGATGGTGCGAAAATTCTGCGTGTGCACGACGTAGAACAAACGTTAAAGGTAATTAAATAAAGGATGTATATATAATGGAAAAGATAATTATAAAAGGACTAAAACTTTTTGCTTATCATGGAGTAAATCCTGAAGAAAAGGTTGATGGTCAGAATTTTGTACTTGATATAACTGCTGCACTTGACGCAAATAAAGCGAAAAATAGTGACAATATTGATGATACGGTAAGCTATGCGAAAATTCTTAAAACAGCTCGTGCAGTTTTTTGTGAGAAAAGCTATGACCTTATAGAAACAGCTGCAAACAAAGTTGGTATGGCAATAATGCAAACGTATCCGGCACTTGATTCTGTAACGATTCTTCTTATGAAACCCGAGGCGCCAATTAAAGCAGAATTTGAATATGTGGCAGTTGAGGAAACTATAAATCGTGAGGATCTTATATGAAAGCAGTTTTAGGTTTAGGTACCAATATTGGAGATAGATACAAGAATATAGAAGAGGCGTTAGAGTGTTTAAGCCTTGTGCCCGGAATCAAAGTCTTGCGTACTTCATCTGTTTACGAAACAGAGCCGTGGGGCTACAAAGAACAAAGGAGTTTTTACAACTCTGTTGCAGAAATAGAAACCACACTCACTCCTGATGCCTTGCTTGGTGTGTGCCTGGGCATAGAAGCAGGGATGGGTAGAGTGCGTGAATTTAAGAATGGTCCTCGTATTATAGATATAGACGTCTTAGTTTGTGAAGGTGTATCATCAGATACAAAAGAGCTTATGCTTCCACACCCAAGAATAGGGGAAAGGGCATTCGTACTTATACCTCTTAAGGAATTATATGACGATATGAATGTGTTGGGCATTTTGTACAAAAACTCATACGAGAATATGTCAAACACCGACATAGCAAATAAAGTCGAAAAAAGTTGAAAAATGTGCTTGACTTTTCATATATCCGGTGATATAATTTCGAACTGTTGGCGATGACAAAAGCCCACCGACAATAGTTGGTGAACATCTTAAAAACAGAAGAAAACGCAACGCTCGGCAGCGTGGACAAGTTCTTTGAAAAACTAAAAAAAGATGTTGACAAGAGAAGATGATTGTGATATTATCTTTAGGCGCCCTTGAGAGAGGGAGCGAAACGAACCTTGAAAATTAAACAAC
>JAZUPI010000016.1:0-9514 GCA_045605085.1 Acutalibacteraceae bacterium | reverse complement strand
CCCAAATCCTATGGATTTCGGTACCCGCCTCACGCTCCTCGCTAAAAACAATCCACAGGACTGTTTTCTTAACGCTCAGACCCTCTCGGGTTCGAGTCCAATTAACTAAAAAAACAGACACCACAAAAGTGATGTCTGTTATATGGCAGGGGCAGAAGGACTAGCCGTCTGCGACAAGTCGCATACTGTCCGCTCAGCGACCCAAATCCTATGGATTTCGGTACCCGCCTCACGCTCCTCGCTAAAAACAGTCCACAGGACTGTTTTCTTAACGCTCAGACCCTCTCGGGTTCGAGTCCAATTAACTAAAAAACAGACACCACAAAAGTGATGTCTGTTATATGGCAGGGGCAGAAGGACTCGAACCCTCAAGGACGGTTTTGGAGACCGGAATGTTACCATTACATTATGCCCCTATGTTTATTTAATTGGTGGACCATCAGGGACTCGAACCCCGGACCAACCGGTTATGAGCCGGTTGCTCTAACCAACTGAGCTAATGGTCCATAAACAACGTTTAAAATTATATTAAATCAACCTTGATTTGTCAAGTGTTTTTTGAAAGAAATACAATAATTTAATATTTTACTTCTTTTTTTACCTGAAGTGGAAATACTATGGAGAATAAAAGGAGTTGAAAATATGTTATCTATATGGAAATCGGAAAGCGAAATGAAAAAATTAAGTGTACTTAACGAGGATATTTCAACAGATGTTCTTGTTATTGGTGGTGGCATTACGGGTGTTTTGTGTGCCCGTATGTTAAGTGATGCGGGTGTAAAAACAACGCTTGTTGAAGCAAAGGCAATAGGTAGTGGCGTTACTTGTAATACTACTGCAAAAATCACGCTGCAACATGGACTTTTGTATCAAAAAATTATAGAAAAATATGGGGTAGAAAGGGCAAAGCAGTACCTTGAAGCGAACCTAAAAGCATTAAAAGAATATTGTAAACTTTGTGAAAATATAGATTGTGATTATGAAATGAAAGATTCCTTTGTTTATTCAACAGAAAATCGAGATAAACTTGAAAAAGAGTTAGATTCATTTCAACGATTAGGTTATCCTTGTGAATACAGAAGTGATTTAAAAATACCCATAAAAACGGTTGGTGCAGTTCTTGTTAAAAATCAGGCTCAATTCAATCCGTTGAAGTTTATTTCAGCAATTTCAGATGGGTTACAGATTTACGAAAATACGCTTGTTGAACACATTAATGGAACGACAGCAATAACCCGGAACGGAAATAAAATTAAGGCTAAAAAAATTATTGTTGCTACCCATTTTCCGTTTATCAACAAGCATGGAGCATATTTTCTCAAAATGTATCAGCATCGTTCTTACGTTATTGCACTTGAAAATGCACAAAACGTTGACGGTATGTATGTTGACGAAGCGCAGAACGGAATGTCTTTCAGAAATCATAAAAATCTATTACTTGTTGGTGGTGGGGATCATAGGACAGGTAAAAAAGGTGGTAATTGGGAAGAGTTAAGGCGTTTTTCATCAAAGGTTTACCCTGACGCTAAAGAAAAATTTTATTGGGCAACCCAGGATTGTATGACACTTGACGAAATGCCATATATAGGCAGATATTCAGACAATACACCAAACTTATTTGTTGCCACAGGCTTTAATAAATGGGGTATGACCTCAGCTATGGTTTCATCAATGGTGCTTTGTGATATGGTACAAGAATTTAAAAATCCTTACGAGAAGCTATTTTCACCATCAAGATCAATACTGCATCCGCAACTTTTGGTTAATTGTGGTGAAACGCTATTGAATTTTGTGCATCCGACCATGAAACGCTGTCCACATTTAGGGTGTGCTCTTAAGTGGAATCCTTATGAGCATACGTGGGATTGCAGCTGTCATGGCTCGCGATTTACACAAGAGGGTAAAATAATTGATAACCCTGCTACAAAAGATGCGAATATATAAGTTGTTTTGGGGAAATAATTTAAACGGAGGGTATATGTATGAATGAATTAAATGGATTTAAAATAACAAAAAGGGACAGGGTGCTCAGAGGGTGGCAGGTTTCAACAGGCCTTGTGCGAGAGTACCAGGAGTACGCAAGAGAAGTAGAAAACGAGGATGTGGAGCTTTCAAAGTGCTTTGCTAAGCTTTCTCAGATTGAAGCAGAAATATCTGCAGAACTTTTAAAAATATTACAATCGTATTAATTGATGCTTAAACCCTTGCTACAGCAGGGGTTTTGTTGTTGACAAATATAGATTTTTGTGGTATTTTGAATACATAGAACATCTATGTATAGGAGGTCTATGATGAATATCAGTAAAGAATTAACAAAGGGGAGCAGCTCTCTTCTTGTTTTGTCTGTAATTGCAGAAGAGGAAATGTATGGCTACCGGATTATAAAAGAAATTGAACAAAGAAGTGACCAAGTATTTTATTTTAAGGAAGGCACATTATATCCTATTCTTCATGCTTTTGAAAAAGAAGGTTATGTTAAATCTTTCTGGAAAATAAGCGAACAGGGAAGGAATCGTAAATACTATAAAATAACTGATAAGGGGCGTAAAGTCCTTTCAAAATCAAAGGAAGAGTGGAAAACATATTCTTCTGCCATTGAAAAGGTTATTGGTGCAGATTCAGCCATTTCGGTGTGATTGAGGTGCTTTATGGATAAAATAATTGAAGATTTTATTGAAGATTTTATTCCTGAAAAAATTACCCAAAGCCAAAAAGATTCAATAAAAAACGAGCTTGAATCACACATATATGACAGAATTGACTACTACAAAAAATTAGGTTATGACGATGAGATTTGTATAGATAAAGCATTTGCAGACTTTTGTGATGATGAAAAAACAAAGGAATCTATACAAAAAAATCTGAGTGAAATACATATTCATCCAAGTCTTGCCGATTTTTTCTATTATGCAATTCCGGTGATTCTTGGGATTGTTGTAGTTTTTAGATTGTTTTGTCACTATATGTTCAGGGGAATTGATATAATATGTTTGTTGATTGTTCCGTCGATTTTCTGGGGATTTATCGTGCTATTAACCAAACTCCGAAAAATCAATTGGAAACTAAAATCAGTTTTTGCCTTCGTACTGGTTGTTCCATATTTTGTTTTTATGGGCATGTTTTATTTTATTTTAGAAGACGCAAAATTATATATTGATTTCAATGATACCAAGGCATTATCTTCTTTTAATGAATTGATGGAGTATGGTGGGGATTATTGTTTTTTAGGTGAAGAACACTCGGTGCCTATTCCAAGAGATATCGGAACTCCCTTGGATATTGATTGGTTTCAGGTTGAGATGGAATCATTTCTTGATGATCCTGTATATTCAACTTGTTTTTTAAAATATTGTGATGATGAATACCTCGAAATAAAAGAACATCTAATTAAAGAAGTATCTTATATGGATACCTATACCGAATCAGAGGGTGTAACATACAACTGCAATTTCTCCGTTTATGGATTTGACTTTAAAACAGTTCATATTCCGTATAATGAAGATGAATGTTGTGAAAATGACTATTGGTTTCTTATTGGATTCAATGATGAGAAAGGTGAAATAGCATACATTGATGTTTCACCCCGTCATTTTACTCCTTCCTTTGATGAGCATTTCATAAAAGAGGATTGTGCTTGGCGATATTTTTACTTTCTTGTAAGGTAAGGTTTATTTATACTTGTATTAAAAATTTTTGAAGTAAATTATATATCTGAAAAAATTAATAAGAAATAACTATACCCTGATGAAGCAATAAAGTTTTCATCAGGGTGATTTTATAATTTAATATGACGTTGTAAGCCGTTTATATAAATAGGGGTTAATTCCGCCTGAATCAAAGGTCTGCAGTATCGGTGGAAAGGCTCTTTCATATCTGTAAAGCTGTCGTTAATCCAATCCAGTGGTACCTTTTTTTCGAGATTTGCTACTTTATGAACGTCGTGAGACTCTGTAATGCATTGGTAAGGGTCGTTTGATATTCTTTTTAAAGCAATCATTTCACCGGAAAAGCCATTAAATGCAGCTCTTACTGCAGCGCCACCAACCTGGTAGCTTTCAGTAATGTCTGTTCTGCTTGTAATGTGACCTGCACATCGTTGCAGAATAGAAAATTCAATTGAACGAACCTTTGTATTGATGTTTTTTGCTATCTGATTTGACAGGTATCTTGCAGTTCCCGTAAGGTTTTTGTGACCGAATGCATCAGTGAAACGTGCATCGTCAGATAATTCGCATACGTATCGTCCGTCACTTAATTTAACGCCTTCGGAAACGGCAATAACAATGGATTTTTTGTCTTTTTGCAGGCCTTCAACATTACGAAGAAAGTTTTCAATAGAAAATGGTACTTCAGGTAAGCAAATCATATCAATTCCCTCGCAATCCTCAGCACGTGAAAGGGTTGCAGAGGCTGTAAGCCATCCTGCGTTTCTTCCCATTATTTCAACAACTGTCACGTAAGGTGTACCGTAAACAGTAGCATCTCTTACAATTTCCTTCATTGTTGCACCAATGTATTTCGCTGCAGAGCCAAACCCCGGGGTGTGGTCAGTTATCATAAGGTCGTTGTCAATTGTTTTGGGAATACCCATAAACTTTATGTTACTGCCAATTTCCTTTGCGTAGTCAGACAGCTTCATTATGGTATCCATACTGTCGTTTCCACCAATGTAGAAGAAAAATTCGATATTCAGTTTTTTGAGTGTTTTAAAAATTTTTTCGTATGGCTCGGTAGTTTCTTCAAAGTGAGGGAGCTTATATCTGCAAGAACCAAGAAAAGAAGATGGCGTTCTTTTCAAAAGTTCAATTTCAAGACTTGTGTCAAGTATTTGCGAAAGGTTTACAACGTCTGAGTTAAGTAACCCTGCAATGCCGTGAGTCATACCGTAAACAACGTCTGCACCACGGTTTTTTGCAGCCTCGAAAACACCTGCAAGGCTTGAATTTATTACTGCAGTAGGTCCACCACTTTGTCCGACTATTGCATTTTTCATAAACAAAACACCTCGTTAAAAAGATTATTAATAGTCTTTTCAACGAGGCTTATTTTAAACATTTTGTTAGTCAATTATTATTTTTTTGAAGTCGTCAAGCTCGTAAAATCTGCCCTGATATCTGCCGTTAAAATCCTTGGGTTTACTTTGATTAACAGCAATAACTTTATTTGATTTATATAGAATTGCAATTTTAATTTTTTCACTTGTACCGTCAACAAAGTGCTTTTTGATTTGCTTGTATAATAGATCTTTTCTTTTGAGCACTTCAGGTATCTGCAATGCAGAGGAACAAGAAAGTAAATCACAAATCAAAGCCTCTCGTAAAAGCTCTTTGTCCACTTTGTTTTTGAAGTAATTGTATATTTCAATTGCGTAATCTGAAAGCGAAATTTTATTTACCTTGATTGCATTACCGAATTCGTAAAAAAACTCAAAAGGTGAGTCGGCATAGGACTTTAAAAGGTAGGCTAAAGTAAACAAAAATCTACCACTGTTGTACATTCTTTCCAGCGCATCCTCGCAGTTGTGAAGCTTTGCTATTTCCTTTTCGCTTAACCAAGGTGTTTTTGTAACCTCATATGGTGGGTTTTCGTTAAATTCACAAGGGAAATCTTGTGGCTTTTCTCGCATATCTGCACCGTAGAGGAGTTTTAAAAAGCCCATTTGAAGCATATTTGCACCAAGTGAGTAGCCAATGTTAAAGCTTTTTTCAAAGCTTTCCATATCCTCATAGGGAAGCCCTGCGATAAGGTCAATATGTACGTGCATATTTTGAAAGCTTATCAACCTTTTAATGTTTTCAATAAGCTTTTTACAATTTGTTTTTCTGTGGATTGCCTCAAGGGTTTTTTCGTTAAAGGTCTGCATGCCAATCTCTAACTGAAACAGACCTTTTGGTGCAGCTTTCAATAAATTAAAGGTATCTTCGGTCATTATATCTCCTGCAATTTCAAAGTGAAAGCACACGTTTTCGGGTATTGTTTTTTTGTGGTTTTCTAATATGAAGCTTAGTATTTCGTTTGCTCTTTTGGGGCTTGCATTAAACGTTCTGTCAACAAATTTTATTGTTTTTGTACCACTGTTTGAAAGCTTAATGATTTTTTCTTTCGTTTGCTCAATATCAAAAAATCTCAGTTTCGAACATCTTCCTGAAAGACAGAAAGCACAATTGTATGGACACCCACGGCTTGTTTCAATATAAGAAATTCTGTTGTTTAAGCTATCGAAAAACTCGTCACAATATGGGTTTACGGGTGTACCTGTATATTGCTTCTCAGGAATTGAAACAATTGTGTTATCATTATCTCTGTAGGTTAATCCGTCAACACAATTGTAGCATTTATTCGTTCTGTGCTCTTCAATGAATTGTGGAAAGCTTTCTTCACCTTCACCTGATAGAACAAAATCAATAAAAGGGTAGTCGTTTAAAACATTTTTTGCTCTATAAGAAACTTCGGGTCCACCAAGGATAATTGTTGAATCTGTTTTTGTTTTTATATTTTTGCAAATTTCAAGCGTTTTCGTTATGTTCCATATATAGCAAGAAAATGAAACAACGTCATACTTACCGTTTATTATTTTATCGGTTATTGTTTTTTTATCATTGTTTATTGTGTCTTCAATTACTTCAGCTTTAACGTCATTAGACTTGTCTTTTAGGGCAGAAAACAGGCACCAGGGCGCTAAAGATGCATGAATATATTTAGAATTAAGACAACAAATTGCAATTTTCAAAAATATCCGACCTTTTGATTTACATTTAATATTTTCTATGTTATTATATCTGATATTTATTTTTAATTCAAGGTGAGAGTTAATGGCAAAGTTATCTAACAAAAAAGATGTTAATTTTCTGGTTATTCTTTGTACAGCAGTTTATTTTGTGAGCTACGTTTCAAGAATAAATCTGGGAACAGTGCTTGTTGAAATCATCAGCAGTGGCTATGCACCTAAAGCTGTTGCTGCGTTGGCCTTAACAGCGTGTTCAATTACATATGGTGCAGGTCAGCTTATAAGTGGTTACCTTGGTGATAAATTCAAGCCTCACAACATAATTTTTATAGGCTTCATAATTACTGCGCTAATGAATATTTGTGTTGGTACAGTTGGAACAGGAAGTCTTCTTGTTGTTTTTTGGGCAGTTAACGGCTTTGCACAGGCGTTTATGTGGCCACCACTTGTTAAAATTCTTTCAAGCCTTCTTAACGATGATGACTACAAAAAGGCTTGCGTAAAGGTAAGCTGGGGAAGCTCCTGTGGTACTGTTGCAATGTATCTTCTCGCTCCACTTGTAATCAAACTTTGGGACGTGCGTCTTGTATTCGTAATAAGTGGTGTGTTAGCAATTATAATGGGCGTTCTTTGGAAGGGGATTTATGAGAAATACAAGCCGTTTAAAGTGTGCGAGGTTCCTGTTGTTTCTGACACAAAAAAAGATTTGTCTACTCCGGTGACACAAGCAGTTAAGTTCGATAAAGCATCAATCGTGCTTCTTGTGTTTATTATGGTATCCATTATGCTTCAGGGCTCTCTTCGTGATGGTGTAACCAACTGGACTCCAACCTACATTTCAGAAATATTCAGGCTCGATAGCTCTGTTTCAATTCTTACAGGGGTAATTTTACCAATTTTCAGCTTGTTGTCATTTACTTTTGTCTCGTATCTTAACAGAAAGTTCATTAAAAACGAGCTTGTCTGTGCAGGAGTCACCTTTGGCGTCGGCGCCGTATCTGCAGTGTTACTGCTCCTTGTTGGTGGCGATAATGTTGTAGTTTCATTATTGCTTTTAGCGCTTCTTGTGGGCTCAATGCATGGTGTAAACCTTATTCTTGTTTGTATGATTCCTGCTCACTTTGCAAAGTTTGGCAGGGTATCGTTCATATCAGGACTTATCAACTCTTGTACCTATTTAGGCGCTGCAATTTCAACATATGGTATTGCACTGTTTACAGACGCTTTCGGTTGGAATAAAACTATTGTTTTGTGGAGTGTGGTTGCATTTGTAGGTGCAGCGATATGTATACTCGTATCTAAAAAATGGTTAAGCTTCAAAGCTTGTAAATGAGATAAAACCGACTTTGATAATAATTTAACTTGACAATATTTTTAATATTTAATATTATAATACGTGAACATTTATGTTTTACAAATTTTTAAGGATGTGTTTATTTAATGGATCAGAAGTATGAAGCATTATTTACCCCTTGGAAAATTCGCGACGTTGAAATCAAAAACAGAATAGTTATGTGCCCAATGGGTGGTACTTCACTTTTCGGTTGGTTTGAGCTCGGTGGTTGCCATTTTGACAAGGAAGCGGCAAAGCTTTTCATTGAAAGAGCAAACAATAATGTTGGTCTTATTATCCCCGGTATTGCACCTCTTCGCGATACAATCTGGGGTAAGTGGCTCTGGCAGAACACTAAGATGTTCGATGAGCTTAAAGAGTTTATGGATGAAATCCATAAAACAGGCGCAAAGCTTTTCATTCAGCTTACTGCAGGTATGGGTAGAAGCTGGGCTATTACAGAGCTTATTGCACCACTTCATAAAAATAAATTTACAAGAGCACTTGTAAAGCCAATTATCGATACATCACACGAGTTGGCATCACCAAGCCCACAGCCATCTCGTTGGGCTCACGACATTATCTGTCCAGAAATGACAAAGGAACAAATTCACGAGATAATCGAAGCATTCGCAAAAACTGCAAAGCTTTGTATGGATGCAGGTGTTGATGGTGTTGAAGTGCACGCTGTTCACGAGGGTTATCTTCTTGACCAGTTTGCTATTGAATATTTCAACAAGCGTACAGACGAATACGGTGGAAGCTTCGAAAACAGATATCGTTTTGCAGCTGAAGTTGTTAAAGCTATCAAGGGCGTTTGTGGTGAGAACTTCCCTGTTTCACTTCGTTACTCTGTTGAGTCTAAAATGAAGGACTTCTGCTATGGTGCAATGCCTGGTGAGGAATATACAGAAGTTGGCCGTGGTATGTCAGAATCTGAAAGAGCTGCAAAGTATCTTCAGGATGCAGGCTACGATATGCTTAATGCAGATAACGGTACATATGACTCATGGTATTGGGCTCATCCACCAATGTATATGCCACAGAACTGTAACCTTGATGACGTTGCACACATTAAAGAGTTTGTTGATATCCCTGTTGTTTGTGCAGGTCGTATGGAGCCTGATGTTGGTGCACAGGCAGTTGCAGAAGGTAAAATTGACGGTGTAGGTGTTGCTCGTCAGTTCCTTACAGACCCTGAATGGATTACAAAATTAATCGATGACCGTTTAGAAGAGATTAAACCATGTATCTGCTGCCACAGTGGCTGTTTCAATTTCTCTTCTTCTAAGGGACATGCAAACACACAGGATTTAACTGATACCATGGGACTTGCACGTTGTGCATTAAACCCACAGACGATGCAGTCTAAGAAATACAAAATTGAACCGGCAACAGCTAAGAAAAAAGTTGCCATCATCGGTGGCGGTATCGGTGGTATGGAAGCGGCTATC
>JAZUPI010000015.1:0-15615 GCA_045605085.1 Acutalibacteraceae bacterium | reverse complement strand
GTTACAGTTCTTTGTGCTAAGGGTGGTGTTGAGCCACAGTCAGAAACTGTTTGGAGACAGGCTGATAAATACAGAGTTCCACGTATGATATACATCAACAAGATGGATATCTTAGGCGCAGACTTCTACAATGTTCTTAACATGGTAAAGGATCGTCTTAAATGTAACGCTGTTCCAATTCAGCTTCCAATCGGTTCAGAGTCAACATTCAAGGGAATTATCGACCTTGTTGAAATGAACGCTGTTGTTTACTATGACGACATGGGTAAGGACATCAGAGTTGAAGAAATTCCTGCTGATATGATGGAACTTGCAGAAAAATATCGTGCTGAGCTCATCGAACACGTTGCTGAGCAGGACGATGAACTTATGATGAAGTACTTCGATGGTGAAGAGCTTTCTGTTGAAGAAATCAAAACTTGCATCAGAAAAGCAACAATCGCTAACGAAATGGTTCCAATTGTTTGTGGTACTTCATACAAGAACAAAGGTGTTCAGAAGCTTCTTGACGCTGTTGTAGACTATATGCCGGCACCAACAGATATTGAAGCTATTAAGGGTATCAACCCAGATACAGAAGAGGAGGAGGTTCGTCCTTCTTCAGACAGTGAGCCATTTGCAGCTCTTGCTTTCAAGATTGCAACTGACCCATTCGTTGGTAAGCTCTGCTACTTCAGAGTTTACTCAGGTAAAATCGAAACAGGTACATCTGTTTACAACTCTGTAAAAGATGACAACGAGCGTATCGGTAGAATCCTTCAGATGCACGCTAATGACCGTAAGGACATTGACTGCTGCTATGCAGGTGACATCGCTGCTGCTGTTGGTATCAAGAGAACAACAACAGGTGATACTCTTTGCGATAAGAACCACCCGGTTATTCTTGAATCAATGGAATTCCCAGAACCTGTTATCCGTGTTGCTATTGAGCCAAAGACCAAAGCTGGTCAGGAAAAGATGGGTATTGCTCTTGCAAAGCTTGCAGAGGAAGATCCAACCTTCAAATGCTACACAGACGAAGAAACAGGCCAGACAATCATTGCTGGTATGGGTGAGCTTCACCTTGAAATCATCGTTGACAGACTTCTTCGCGAATTCAGAGTTGAAGCTAACGTAGGTAAACCTCAGGTTGCTTACAGAGAAACAATTACTACTCAGGCTGAAGCAGATACTAAGTTTGCTCGTCAGTCAGGTGGTCACGGTCAGTATGGTCACGTTAAGATTCGTATCGAGCCTAACGAAGGCAAGGGCTACGAGTTTGTTAACGCTATCGTCGGCGGTGCTATTCCTAAGGAATTCATTGGTCCTGCTGAAGCAGGTATCAAGGGTTCAATGCTTTCAGGTGTTCTTGCAGGCTACAACGTTGTTGACGTTAAGGTTACACTTTACGATGGTTCATACCACGAGGTTGACTCATCAGAAATGGCCTTCAAGACTGCAGGTTCAATGGCTTTCAAAGAGGCTATGCTTAAAGCAGCCCCAGTTCTTATGGAGCCAATCATGAAGGTAACAGTAGTTGTTCCTACAGAATATATCGGTGACGTTCTCGGTGACCTTACTTCCCGTCGTGGTCTCCCACAGGGACAGGAAGACAGAAACGGTGCTGCAGAAATCGTTGCTCATGTTCCACTTTCAGAAATGTTTGGTTACGCAACAGACCTTCGTTCCAAGACACAGGGCCGTGGTCAGTACGTAATGGAACCATGTAACTATCAGGCAGTTCCAAGAAACATCGCTGAAAAGATTATGGACGAACGTTCAAAATAATTAAAAATTGTTGCGATCTGTATAAGATTAACAATTTTAAAAAAACTATTGAAATAACACGAATTATTTGATAAGATAATATCGTGCAATTATGCTAATAACCTATATTAAGGAGGAAATTTCCAATGGCAAAACAGAAATTCGAAAGAACCAAACCACACGTTAACATTGGTACTATCGGTCACGTTGACCACGGTAAGACAACTCTTACAGCTGCTATCACAAAGACACTTTCTCTTAAGGGCTATGCACAGTTCGAAGACTATGCAAACATCGATAAGGCTCCAGAAGAGAGAGAACGTGGTATTACAATCAACACAGCTCACGTTGAGTACGAGACAGATGCACGTCACTATGCTCACGTTGACTGCCCAGGCCATGCTGACTATATCAAGAACATGATCACTGGTGCTGCTCAGATGGACGGCGCTATCCTTGTTATCGCTGCTACTGATGGTCCTATGGCTCAGACAAAAGAACACCTTCTTCTTGCTCGTCAGGTTGGCGTTCCTTACATCGTTGTTTTCCTTAACAAGTGCGACCTCGTTGATGACGAAGAACTCGTTGAACTTGTTGAAATGGAAGTTCGTGAAACTCTTTCAGAGTATGACTTCCCAGGTGATGATACACCAATCATCAAGGGTTCTGCATTCCAGGCTCTTGACTCAGCTTCAAACGATATCAACGATCCAGTTTACGCTCCAATCGTAGAGCTCATGGATGCTGTTGATAGCTACATCCCAACTCCAGACCGTAAGGCAGACCTCGACTTCCTTATGCCTGTTGAAGACGTATTCACAATCACTGGTCGTGGTACTGTTGCAACTGGTAGAGTTGAACGTGGTCAGCTTAAGGTTGGCGACGAACTCGAAATCGTTGGTCTTAAAGAAGAAAGCAGCAAGACTGTTTGTACAGGTGTTGAAATGTTCCACAAGCTCCTCGACTATGCAGAGGCTGGTGACAACATCGGTGCTCTTCTTCGTGGTGTTGACCGTAAGGGTATTGAACGTGGTCAGGTTCTTTGTAAGCCAGGCTCAATCAAGCCTCACACAAAGTTCAAAGGCCAGGTTTACGTTCTTTCTAAGGATGAAGGTGGCCGTCATACACCATTCTTTAACAACTATCGTCCACAGTTCTTCTTCAGAACAACAGACGTTACAGGTACAATCTTCCTTCCAGAAGGCACAGAGATGTGTATGCCTGGTGACAACGTTGAAATGACTGTTGAACTTATCACTCCAATCGCTATCGAAACAGGTCTTCGTTTCGCTATCCGTGAAGGTGGTAGAACTGTTGGTTCAGGTGCTGTTACAGACATCATCGAATAATCAATTTTTCAAAAATATAAAGCGTAATCTTCGGATTACGCTTTTATTTTTTTGACGATAATGGCGCAATACTCGGTTTTTTCTCGCTCGCAGTACCTTTGTACAGCATCGCTCGGAAATCCTGTCGTCTTGCACCATTCTCCTCAAAAATTGTAGGTAGACGATAATGGCGCAATACTCCTTGTAAATTGTAAATTTGTGTATATAGTTTATTTACTTATTTTATTGACTTATTATGTAATAAATAGTAAAATAACTTCATAAGTTTTATTATTTAGGAGGCAGTTATGGCAGATTTCTTTTTAAACGAATTTATCGTTAATATCGACGTTGCTATTTATCAGTTCGTTGATAGTATTATGAATCCTGTTTTAGACACAATCTTCACATTTATCACACATCTTGGCGATACACCGGGTATTATTTGGTTTATCATCGGCATTTGCCTTTTGATTCCAAAAAAGACAAGAAAGCTTGGTATTCTCTTGTTTGCAGGTCTCGCAATTTCATCAGTTATTAATAACCTTGTTCTTAAAGAGCTTATTGCAAGACCAAGACCATACAACCTTGACCCTGAGGTTTGGTTAAATGCAGGCTATACATACGAGTGGCCGAGCCTTATTAAGCAGAGCAGCAGCTGGTCATTCCCATCAGGTCACACATCAACCTCTATTGGTGCTGCGTTTGCACTTTTACTTGCTTGCAGAAAGAAATACCTTGCTATTGGTATTCCTACATTTATTCTTTCTCTTCTTGTAGGCTTCTCAAGAATTTATGTTCACGTTCACTATCCTACAGATGTTATTGCAGGTGCAGTTGTTGGCTTAATTGGTGGTGTAATTGCTTGGCTCCTTATCGAAAAGGTGTTTATGCCAAAGCTTGTTCCACTTGTAGAAAATAAGCTTAACAAAAAATTCTTTTAATTAAAAAGCAGAAAACAAAAGACCTATTCATACGAATAGGTCTTGATTTTTAGAAGGTGAAAATTATGTATGCTAATCTTTATAATACCCCAAAAATTTATAGTGGCAAAAACTGTGTTTTAGATAATGCAAATGTTTTTTCGTCATACGGAAAAAAGTGCCTTATTGTAACGAGTAAAACAGGTGCAATTAAAAGTGGTGCTTTGGCTGACATGAAAACAGCACTTGACAGTCAGGGCATCAGCTATGAAATATTCGACAAAATCACAGAAAATCCTCTTGTTTCAACTGTTATCGAAGGTGGAAAAGTAGCAAGAGAATTCGGTGCAGATTTTATAATTGGTATCGGTGGTGGTTCACCACTTGATGCATCAAAGGCAGTTGCTATTTGCGCTATGAATCCCCAATATGATATTGACGGACTATATAACAGAAAAAATCCTTCGAAGGCACTTCCTGTAATACTTGTGGGCACAACAAGTGGCACAGGTAGTGAGGTTACAGGCGTATCTGTTTTAACAAACGATAAAACTATGCAAAAGAAAAGCATAGGTGGAGCAGATTGCTATGGCGCAGTTGCTTTTTGTGATGCGAAATACACATACTCAATGAGCTACGATGTTACGGTAACAACAGCCCTTGATGCCTTTGCTCACGCTGTAGAGGGCTATTTTTCACCTAAATGCACAGAGTATCCTCGTATGTATGCCGAAATGGCGCTTAAAAGCCTCTTTAACGGACTTAAGGTGCTGTGGGAAACAACGAGTATTCCTGATGAAAACACCCGTGAACAGCTTTATTTAGGCTCCATTTACGCAGGTCTTGAATTAAATGTTTGTGGTGCAGCATTTCCACACACAGTAGGCTATGTGCTTACAGAGGAATTCTCAATTCCACACGGTAAGGCCTGCACAGCATTTATGCCCTTGCTTATTCAAAAAGCAAAGCAAGCCGATGCAGAAAAATTCCACAAATTTTTAAGACGTGTAGGTGCAAATGAGGCAGAGCTTATTGAGGTTGTTAAAAAGCTTACCAATGTTAAAATTGAAGCAACCGATGAGCAAATTGAAAACTGGTGCTTACGCTGGAAAAACGGTAACAAAAACTTTGATAACAGCCCGGGTGGCTTTGACTATAAGCAGGCAGAGGAAGCAATAAAAGCATTAAGATAAGAAAAATCCTTGAGATTAATTCTCAAGGATTTTTATATTATGCTTCTTTCTGCTTTTTTATTAACACACTTGCCACGGCAATTGCTGTTATACCTGCAACAAGCTTACCTACAACAACAGCAACAATATGCTCTGCATTATATGAGAGTGTAAATGCAAGGTGGTCGCCAAAAACAAAGGCGGCAGAAACAGCAAATGCAAGATTTATAACTCTACCTTTTTTGTTCATTCTATCGGCGCTTTCCAACGTTGCAATTGAGTTTGCAAGGGTGGCAATTAAGCCTATAACGGAGGTTTCATCAAGCTCCATTTTTTTACCTAATGCAGATAAAGGCTTTTTAAGAAGCTTTGAAATAATAGCAATAAGCGGGAACGTACCTGCAAGGGTAATACATATTGTGAAAACGATGCCTGCACTTTCCATAAGTGGAGCAGTATTTTCGATTATTGTTTTCCCTGTAAGAGTCTGGAATATTCCCAGAGCTAAGCCACAGGTAATGAGTATTGAAATAAATTTTCCGAAAACGGAAAAAACCTTAATTGTTGCTTTCGGGAATTTTAAAAGACCAATTATGATTATAACTGAAATCACAATAGCGGGAAGAAGGTTAAGCAGCACCTCCAAAGGGGATATACCCATAGTAAGACCTGAAACGAAGCAGCCAACAGGTATTGTGCTTATACCACACAAAAGACCTAAAAGCACGTCATCGTGGTTTTCTTTTTTAGCAGAGCGAAGGGCAACAGGTATTGTAAATGAAATTGTTGCACCAAGCATAGAGGCAACACACAAACCGTGGAATGCACCTAAGAGAGAGTCAGTAGCAACGGAGTCTGCAAGGGCAGCGCCACCCATATCGTTGGCAATAAGTATACCTGCAATTGCACTTGCATCAAAGCCACACAATTTTGCTATAGGTGATATTACGGGAAGCAGCAAATCTGCCAAAACAGGTGCAATGGTCATCATACCAAGCATTGAAAGGGAAAGGGGACCTAAGGTCATTAAGCCTTTTTCGAATTCATCACCTAATTTTAAACGGTTGCCAAATACTTTATCTAATGCACCGATTATGGCAAAAATAGCCATAACAGTAGCAAGTGCTTGCGCCAAAAAATCACATCCTAAAAAATACTTTCTATATTATACAAATAAAGGATGTGAAAATCAAGGTGATTATTCCTCAATACGGGTGAAAAGTGGTTTTTCGGGTAGATTGGTAACACAAAGGGTGTTTTTGTCTACTACGGTAAAATCATATTCAAATCTGTTATTGGGAAGGTTATCAACGTCGCACAGATAGATATATTCATCCACCGGGTCACCATTATCATCAAAATCAAAGAAAGAGTAAAAATCAGTAAAAATTTCTTTACCGTTAACTTTAAGGGTTGCGTAGCTGGTTTCGGTATTTAAGGTCAGCACAGCATCACCCTTATCCTCACAGAATAAGTGGCCACTATCGTTGGCTATAAAGGACACTGTTTTCGGAGCGTTAAAATGCTCATACACCTTACTCGTATCAATTTCAGGTGCACCCTTGGAATCGTAGAGTGCTATATAAGCAAATATATGAGGAAATTTTTTCTTTATGCTTGATGCATAGTAAGAACCGTCCTCTGGCTCCCAATATTCTATTGCTTCATAGCTACCATCTTCATTTATTTCAAAGGTGATAGCACACGGACACCACCCACCACCGTATTGCTCAACTATACCCAATGGGTTATCAATTGCATACTCCTCATAAGATACCTGCAGGTATACGGTAATTTGATTGCCTTTTCTTTGCTTGCAGTAGGTTGAGTGAGCTTCGGTAGAAAAAACATCTCGCTCGGATTCGTTGTAGGAGTTGTGCTCTATAATAGCCTGTGATATGGCAGAGTCTAAATCAAATTCATTTCCGTTTACGGTACCTGCAAAAATACCTATCAAGGATATTACAACTATGCTTGCAATTATAATCCAAAAGGCAGTTTTTTTGTAAATCGGAATACTCTTTTTCTCAGTAGAATCGGTACTCATATTGTATGCTCCTTTCTGAATGCAAAAAGTTTTATGTGTAAATTCAGTTTAGAGTAAGCAGATGTTATTGTCAATGCAAAGAAGGCAATCTTTACTCAACCTTTATTTTTTATAAATTACATCTTAAGAAAGGGCAAGGGATTATTGTAGCGATTAGCTTTTAGCAGGAATGTAATGATTCGCAAAGAGTTTAGGTAGAGTGATAAAGTTGTGGTTCGGTTAGCCCTTTTTCGAAAAAGGGGGGACCGTCGCTTGCGATGGTGGGATATTCTCGATGCGAATAGCGTCGTTTTGCCGTAAGGCAAAAACTCTATTCAACATTTATCACCTGTAACAGGGTAATTGAAATTCCAATTCTAATATGGTAATATTATTTTAGAATGTTTTTAGATTTAATGCTAATTTTATAAGGTAGTGATAAATGTGCTCTTCAAAAAAATCAAAAACACAATCCTGCGTATAGGTCTAAATATGGTTGTTTACAGCCTTTTTGGTATTCTTGTTATATTGCTTTGCCCTTATTTGGCAGTAGTAGGCTTTATTCTTATGCTTGTAATGTATTTTGGCTTGAACCTTGTTTTTTTAGGAGTAATAATGAATATTGTAAATCATTTTGAAGCTAAAAAGCGTAAAAATAATACAGAAAGCGGCTGTTGTGATATACCATCGCAGCCCCAGGATTAATATGAAAAAATCCCCGACAACTGTCGGGGATTTTTGTTATCTTATTTCTTCTTAATCTTATTAAGCATTGCATTTACTTCCAGGATTTGTTCCTTTGAAAACTTGTTGCCTGTCATCATAAACGTACGCTTAATTGTAAAGCCCTTTACCATACCCAGCAAGGATTGGAGCATACTCTTATTAACACTACCGAAGCTGAAGCCCATAACCTCAGGTTTGCCATCCTTAGTGCCCTGTGACATAACCTTCTTGAACATAAGAAGCACCTTTACAAGGGCAATTTTGCCTTTAAATGTGGATATAATATCTCCGATTGTATCGTTAATTGAGTAGTAGCCAACAGGTGTGGTAATTTCAAACCAGTTAATAACCTGGTTTTCTTCTTTCATTATATACTCCTCGTTTGGAGTATCAACCTTGTTTATTGTGGCTGTATCTGTAAGCTCACCGGCTCTTGCTTCAATTGTAGAGGTGCCCTCATTTTTAACCTCAAAGTAGAAGAATGGGAAATCACCCTTAGCTTGCTTACCAACGCTTTCACCGTTAACAAAAAGCTCAACCTCAGGGCAGTTGGAGTAAACAGTTACCTTTGTAACGTCCTCAACTCTGTCAACATAGCGTTTTGAGCAGATATGAACCATTGGCTCAGGGTTAAGCCAAGCCTTGTATGCGTAGAAGGAGTCTTTTTTGTACTCACGGTCGAAGGTTACAAGACCCTTGTGGTTCATACCGTTTTCGCCACCCTCTGCACGGGCATCAGCAGCAAAGTCAAACATATTCCAAACGTGTGTTGCCCAGATATATGGACGAACAGCAATCTGTTTAATAAGCTCCTCGTGGTAGTAGCTCTGGTATTCCTCTGTATAGTCACCCTGCGTAGGTGTTGAGCTGTGCCAGTTGAGAGCCTCGCAGCCATACTCACTTAAGCCAATAGCCTTGTTTGGATATTTCTTGTGGAAATCATCGAACCATTTTCCGTTCATATCTGTTGTGCCACCGTACCAACCAAAGTAGTGGTTGTATGAAAGCACGTCGCTGATGTGAACGTACTCATTATCCATTGAGCACATTGTAACTGTAGCAATGGTTGTAAGTCTTGTAGGGTCCATTTTGTGCACAAGCTCGTTAAGGTCCATGTGATTCTTTATAAGGTGAGGGTCATCTGCGCCTGCAATGGTAATCTCGTTTGAAAGACCCCAGAAGCAGATAGATGCGTGGTTGTAGTTTTGTGCAACAAGCTCTGTCATTTGGCTTATGGTGTTATCGTAGCCACCGTGCATATGGCGTGAAATGTATGGGATTTCTGCCCAGATAACAAGACCCTTTTCATCGCAAAGTTCATAAAACTCCTGTGCGTGCTGGTAGTGTGCAAGGCGGATTGTGTTTGCACCAACCTCACAAATAAGCTCTATATCTCTTTGGTGATCCTCTAATGAGAGGGCGTTACCCTTGTTGGGGTAATCCTGGTGGCGTGAAACACCACGAAGGGGGTATTCCTTACCATTGAGTATAAAGCCTTTTTCAGGGTCAACGCTAAAATAACGGCAGCCGAAACGGTTACATACCTCATCAATTTCTTCGCCATCTTTCACAAGCGTTGCCTCTAAGCAGTAAAGGTATGGGTCCTTAATACCATTCCAAAGGTGAGCATTTTCAATAGTTAAAACAGCCTCTGTGCTTTGGGCATCAACGGTAGCCGATTTAATAACCTCTTCACCCTCGTAAATTTTATACTCAACCTTTGCACCTGCAGGGTTTTTAACGTATGTTTTAACAGTAACCTCCGCATTTTCACCCTTTACAACAGGGGTAATCTGTAAGCCGGATGCACCAAAATACTCAAGGTCAAAGTGTGTAGAGGGTACGTTTATAAGTTTTACTGAACGGTAAATACCACCGTAGAAGGTAAAGTCTGCTACCTGTGGGTAAATTTCTTCGTTTGGTGAGTTATCTGCAGCTACAACAAGAAGGTTGCTTTCGCGAATGTCAGCATTTGGTATAAGCACTCTGAAGCGAGAGTAGCCACCGTGGTGAACTGCAAGTGATGTACCGTTCCAGAAAATCTCTGCAGATGAGTTAACAGCATCAAATTCAAGATAGTTTTCTTCGCCTGTAAGCTCATCCTTATCAATAGCTTTAACGTAGTAGCACTTTTTTCTTAAATAATCTCCGCCACCGTCTTGGCCGTCTGTACCGTTCCAGGTATGAGGGAGATTTAAAGCCTCCCAATCGGTAGGGAACGCAGTTGGCGCCTGTGTAGCCACGCTTGAAAAAAGCCAATTGTCATTAATAACCTTAACGTTCCTCATATTATAACCTCTTTCTTTTTGATAATTTCTGTCTTAAATTTCTTGATGGTGAGAATAAAACAATAAGCGGGAAAAATTCCAGTCTTCCGAAAAGCATATCAAAAATAAATACGATTTTTGAGAATGCGCTGAAGCCCGCAAAGTTTGATAAAGGACCGCCTGCAATACTCGTTGAATTAGGGTCAACTATTTTAGGGCCAAGGTTAGGACCTATATTGTTTAACGTTGATATAACACTTGTTATGTTGGTTGTTGTATCACCTTTATCAAAGGAAACAAGCAACAACGACAAACAGAATATTGCAACATATACAATAAAGAATGCTATTGTGCCACGGATTGTTTCATCCTTAACACGAGCGCCCTCGTACTTTATAACCCTAACATTTCTTGGATGTGAAATTGTGCGCAGCTCTTTTGCAGCGTATTTTACAATTAAAATAACTCTTGAAACCTTAAAGCCACCACCGGTGCTTCCTGCACAGGCACCTATGCACATAAGCATAATAAGAATTGTTCTGCTAAGCTCAGGCCACTGGTTAAAGTCTATTGTAGAATAGCCTGTTGTTGTCATTATTGAGCTTGCTTGGAAGGCAGCGTGCCTGATAGCATCACCGATATTGCTGAATTGATTGCTTATATTTATTGAAATAAGCACAATGGAAGCAAAGAGAATGCCAAGATATGTCCATAGCTCTTCGCTTTTGAAAACATCGCTGAAGCGTTTAAGTAAAAGTAAGAAGTAAAAGTTAAAGTTAATGCCGAAAAGTGTCATAAACACAGTTAAAACAATTTGGCAATAAGGGGAGTAAGAAGCAATGCTGTCATTAAGCACACCAAAGCCACCTGTACCCGCAGCGCCAAAGGCGTGTGTAACGCTTTCAAATAGAGTCATACCGCCAAGCTTTAAAAGTAATATACAAATAACCGTAAGTGCAAAGTAAATAAGGTAAAGTATACGGGCTGTTTTGTTGGATTTGGGCACAAGCTTTCCTACACTGGGACCGGGGCTTTCAGCCTTCATAAGGTGAAGGTTACCGCCGCCACCTGCGAGCGGAAGTACAGCCATAACAAATACAAGCACGCCCATACCGCCAATCCAGTGAGTAAAGCTTCGCCAAAATAGAAGGGATTTGCTCATAGCCTCAATATCAGAGAGGATACTTGCACCTGTTGTTGTAAAGCCTGAAACGGTTTCAAAAAGTGCATCTATGAAATTTGGAATTTCTCCGCTTATGAAAAAGGGGAGAGCACCGAAAAGGCTGAGAATAATCCAGCCGAGTGCAACAATTACAAATCCGTCGCGGGCGTATATGGTTTTATCCTTTGGTTTAAACCAGGAAAGAACGGTTCCACCAACACCTAATAAAACAATTGTGGTTAAAAAAGCGTGGTAGGTTGTTGTTTCGGCATATACGTGCGCAATAACGTACGGCAAAATCAGCAAAATGCCTTCGCAAAACATCAATATGCCCAGCACGTATGCAATCATTCTTTTGTTCATATTTTTTTATTTCACTCCAAAATATCATCAAGTCTTGAAAGGCGCTCTGTAGAGGTTACAACAACAACGGTATCACCTGCACGGAGTGAGTCTGAGCCCTTGGGGATTATAACAGTTTTGCCTCTTGTAATCGAGCCCAAAAGAATATTTTTTCTTATGCGCAATTCGCTAAGGGTTTTGCCTATAAGCGCGCTGCCCTCGTGCACCTCAAATTCAATAGCCTCTACCTTGTTGTTTATAATTCGGGTAAGCTGCTGGACGTCGGTTCTTTCATTGCCCGACTGTATTGCACGAACGTTTTTTAAAATAATATTTGCAGTTGTAAACTTTGGATAAACCACGCTGTCGATATTAAGTGTTTTAATAACCTCTCTGAACAACGTGTGGTTTACCTTTGTAATGGTTTTTATTTTTGGGGAAACGTTTTTGGCGAAAAGGGAAAGAACTATGTTTTCCTCATCAATGCCTGTAAGGCAAATGAAGGCGTCAGCCTCTAAAAGTCCTTCTTCAAGCAAGAG
This sequence comes from Acutalibacteraceae bacterium, assembly GCA_045605085.1. Lineage (GTDB taxonomy): Bacteria > Bacillota > Clostridia > Oscillospirales > Acutalibacteraceae > DTU089. The sequence continues at coordinate 3,384 of JAZUPI010000015.1, read as the reverse complement.
CGAACGGTTTGTTCCGTCGCCGTGTACTATGTTGATTTTTGGAAACATTTCACTTAAGGCTTTTGCTTTTTCTAAGTCTTTTTCAATTATAGTTGTGTTTACGTTAATGTGGCTCAATGATTTTGCAAGGTACATAGCAATCATTCCGCCACCTATAATCATAATATTTTTAATGCCATGTGCCCTTAAGCCTATTTGCTTGAAAAAATCAGGTGCTGTAGAGGTAGGTGTAAGCACAGCAATTGTATCGTTTTCTTCAATAACGAAATCACCCGTAGGAATAAAAACGTCATTTCCTCTCTCAACGGCACAAGCAAGAGCTTGCGTTTTGAGCCTTGAGAAGGAATCTTTTATAGCTTTGTCTGTCAGGGAACAGTTTTTGTTTGCTACAAAGCTGAGAATATCTACCTGGTCGTGACCAAAGAAGGTAACGTTTCGTGCAATAGGAAATTTAAGTATACCCTGTATTTCAGCGGCAGCCTCTTTTTCGGGGTTGACTGCCATAGTAAGGCCAAGGCTATCCTTAATTATTTTCAAATCATTGCTGTATTCAAGGTTTCTTACACGTGCAATTGTGTTTTTTGCACCTAAGTTTTTTGCGAGTAAACAAGTTATGATGTTAAGCTCATCGCTGCCTGTAAGGGCAATAAGCATATCACAGGTATCAATGCCTGCACCTATAAGTGTTTTTGAAACAGCGCCGTTACCGATAACACCTATAACGTCAATATCCTGTAAGGTGTCGTTTATAACGTCCTCGTTGGTATCAATAATTGTAACGTCGTGGTTTTCTTGTGTAAGCTGCTCTGCAACGGTGTAACCAACCTTGCCTATGCCTACAACAATTATGTTCATTTATATTCCGCCTTTCGACAAATCTATTTTTAAGATTAAAGGATTTGTTAAACACATCTACCCTACATTATAGTATAACAATTATATTAAAGCAAGAAAATCATTATGTAAAAGTGCTACAAATGATACAGAAAATTTTGTCTATTTTTAAAAACTTCCAGTTGCTTTTATGTTGAATGGTGTCGCTTTTTGTGGTATTATTGAAATAGAAATTTGCTTTTTTAAAACTAAAGTTTTTTGCGGAAAGAGATAATAGATGATGGGGAAAATAAAAAAATTAACAGCAATACTTATGGTGGTTGCTGTAATATACCTTACAGTAGTAGGTGCCGTTGCTACAGTTGACCACAACAGCAATGGTGGTTTGAAAATAATAAATTATGCAGACGGTTTACTACTTACCTGGGATAAGGTGCCGGGGGCAAAGGGCTACAGAATCAATAAATTAGACCCAATTACAGGTAAATGGAGCCTTGTTATAGGCGTAAGAAATAATAAGTACCAAGATCAAAGGGTAAATAACGGGCTTGAGTACACGTATAAAATTAGCTATATAAATGCTGAAAATAAAATTCTTACATTTAATAAAGCAGAAAAGCTGCGTTGCCTTAAAGCACCTAAAATCACACTATCGTGCACACCCAACAGCGTTATGGTGGTGTGGAATACCTTTTCAACGGCAGAGCAGTATAGGATTTACCGTAAAACGGTAGGGGATATGCAGTGGCAATGCATTAAGGTAGTAAACAATAAAAATCAAAATTACATAATGGACTATAAGGTGAAGCAAGGACAAAGCTACACCTATACCATAAAGCAGGTAAACGGAAATAATTTGGGTAGCTACAACGTTGCAGGCTTTACCACTCAATATACTAAAGCGCCTACAGTAGGCTCAAAGCACTCGCCAAAGGGCGTTGTGCTTAATTGGACTAATTTAAACAGCAAATATTCTTATATAATAGACCACCGTTCACAAGCAAATACAAGCTGGAAAACGGTTGCAACCGTAAACGGAAAGGGCACCTATACCTGCCCGTATAATAAAATAGATTTTGGTGTTGTTAACTATTTTAGGATAAGGGTAAAAAATACTAATATGGTGTCGTATTCCACCTCTGTTAACGGTATAGACCCAAATAAACCAATGGTGGCACTTACCTATGATGATGGCCCTCACGCTACAGTAACAAATAGCATTGTAGGTACGTTAAAGCAATATAATGCAAGGGCAACCTTTTTTGTTGTAGGTAATAGGGTAAGCTCCTGCAAAACAGCCCTTAAAAATGCATATAATTCAGGGTGTGAAATAGCTAACCATTCCAACGACCACTATATTCTTACCAAGTATAATGCTGCCACAATTAAGGCGCAAATAGATTCAGCCAATAAAGCTGTAAAGGCAGTTACAGGAAAAGTCCCTACACTTGTAAGGGCGCCCGGTGGCAGTATAAACTCTACTGTTAAGTCAACGGTAAAATATCCGTTAATACAGTGGTCTGTAGATACGTTGGATTGGAAAACACGTAAAGCGAGCTCAGTTGTTGCTTCTGTAAAGAGTAGCACAAGGGATGGCTCAATAATATTAATGCACGATTTGTATCAATCCACAGCAGATGCCACAAAGGTATTTGTGCCATGGTTAAAAGCCAACGGCTACCAAATGGTAACGGTAACAGAGCTTTTGCAAATAAGGGGCTACGATATGAAGCCCGGCGAGGTTTACTATAACGGATATAAGAAATAACAAAAATGGTCTTGTGAAATTCACAAGACCATTTTTTGAGCAATAGATTATTTTTTTGATTCTTTTTTAGGCTTGAATTTTTTTATAATAACTGCGCCTGCGATAATACAGGCAATACCAACAATAATCTGAAATCCTGTTACAACAATGGCAAAGCCTTCCTGAGAAAGCCCATTTTTCTTACGGTAAATCATAATCTTTTCGTGTAGCTTCATATGTATATCTCCTTTTATGGGGTAGGGGTTGTTTGCAAACCCAATATAACATATATGCTGAAGAGTTTTCAATAAAGCAAACCTTGAAAAAACGCAACCAACGGTTGCAAATGCAGAAAAACAGCGCTTTTTTGTAAATACAGGTTAATATTTTTATGTATGTTTTTGTGAAAAATGTTAAATTGAACTTGATTTTATAAAGTGTTTAGATTATAATCCTATATGCACTTGTTTTTTGCAATTGCATTGCAGTAAACAAAAATTACGTATTTCGAAATGAGGCTCAATTTGGGTACGTTTCCGAGCGCTGCCGGTGGCAGATGCAGCGAGGAAAAAGGAGTGGCGCAATAAGGAATATTGCGAAGTGAATAACGAGCAAGACGACTATATTGCAACAGGAAGAGTGCGACCTTCGGGACGAAGATTTTTTCGCAAGAAAAAACGTCCAATTTAAAATTTAATATCTATTTCGGGGTGTGGCTCAGTTTGGTAGAGCGCTTCGTTCGGGACGAAGAAGTCGGGTGTTCGAATCACCTCACTCCGACCACGGAAGAACAGATAGCATCA
>JAZUPI010000014.1:0-35376 GCA_045605085.1 Acutalibacteraceae bacterium | reverse complement strand
TTTACCGGCGAGGAGTTGTTTTACTATGATTTGGTAAGGCAATATCCGGATGGAGAAGGTGAGTATTACCAACTTCGTGTAAGTTTGATGTTTTCGCCTGATGAAGCGAACCGTGAACTGCAAGATACTTTATGGAGTGATGATACCAGTGAAAACTTTTTTCACTACATTCGCAAGTCATCAGGGTATGAATATGCAAAAAATCATATAATTAAATCTATTGACATCAGGATAGACCAAACCTGATGATGTTTTAATAAAAATTAAATCTAGTGTTAGTGGTTCTAAAATGAGACGTACTGCCAAAAAATAAAAGCAAGTCGAAAGACTTGCTTTTATTTTTTGTGTTTGTGCCCGCAAGGACACAACTCCGTTTATCTGCTTCAGCAGATAACTTCGTTTGAGTGTAGCTCAACTTCATTCCACTTACGGACACAAAACGATGTTACAGCTATGGTGTAAACGATGTAATGCTTCGCATTAACGATATTACGGCTAATGCCGTAAACGATGTGGCTTCGCCTTACTTGTCGCCATTTGGACAATCAGATTGAGTATTACTTATACATGATTGTAATTATTATTGAAATCTGATACAATTATTTTGTGGGAGGTCATGAAATGAAAAGTCGAGTTAATATCTTAAATGATAGGATTGTATTTGATTGCAATAAATTGAATTTGTTTTTGCTGATTTTTCCTATTTATATGTTTGTATCTGGTATACAGATAATATTGGGGCTTGTGCCATTTGAAGAAGATTACACAGGCTTTGATGTTTTTGGTTTTATTTTTGCGTGTGTATGGACTATTGTCGTAGGGTGGATGATTTTTTATCTTACTTTTGATATTTGTAAAAAGACTGTGCTTGATTCGGAGGGGATTACTGTTACTTTTTTATCTTATAAAAAAGAACTTGGGTGGCAAGAGATTAAGGATTATGGTGTATCCTACTCAGGTAAGGATAAAGCTGACGGTAATGTTTACGATTTTTATTTTGCAACAGAAGAACAAGTGCAGAAAAATAATTTTAGAAAAAAACTGAAAGGCAATATGATAAAGATTCTTGTAGCAGGGGAAGATTATTATGTGGTGACGGAAAAGGTTATTCCTTTTTGCAAGTCGAAGTCTTCTGTAAATCCATTTATTGGTGAAGATAAATTTCATATTATATAAGAGAAAAAAATATGTTCGATATGTGGGGAACATATTTCGGAAAACCTAACAATGGTACAGATTGGTGTTTTGTAAAACAAACCATAAATAATTGGTATTATTATGAGTTGCACTGGGGATAAAAACAAATATCAGTGGTTCTAAAGTGAGACGTACTGCCAAAAAAAATTCCAAGTCTTCGGACTTGGAATTTTTTTATCCAAGCCGACAGGCTTGGTATATCATCACGCGTTAGCGTGTATATCATCAACAATGGCAAAATTGCCATTGTTGTATCTCATCAGTCCGTCAGGACTGTATATCATCACGCATAGCGTGTATCAAAAAACTTTCGCAATGATGATATACAACTTCTACGAAGTTGATGATATGCAATTCCTGCGGAATTGATGATATACAATGCTTCGCATTGATTTTGTTTGTAAATTGTAGTATAATCCTTTTAAAAGGAGGTGTGCTGATGGCTAAAATTATAATGATTGATGACTTGATGGAACAAATGAGTAATTTTAAAAGTCAAAAAGATGTTGCTGATTTTATAAAGAAATACAGGTCTGTAGAGTATTTGCCTGAGATATTGATGAATTATGCTGAAGAGCTGTTGTCAAAGAACGAGAGAGACACTGCATACCTTATATATTTTGAAATAAACGAGAACAAGCACCTTGAATACGTATATGACGATATTACCTTGTGGTTCAGGTTAGGGCAGTACTATATAAATAATGACGAAATTGAAAATGGGAAAGAGTATCTTATTAAGATTTGTGATGAAGTAGAAAACTATGAGGAATCTTTAGGGTTCAGAGAATTAACAGCTGAATGGGAAAAACTAAAGCCCTATGTTGTTGATGAAATTAAGCCATCGCTTGTTACACTTGAAGATACAGAAGATAATAAATCAATGACTGACGATGAGCTGCTTGAATTATTCCTTGAAGAAATGGCATCCGGTGGAATTCACTCTTATTTAACCTGCTATGGCGATAGATTTGAAGAAACTCTTTCGGCGGCAAAACGCAAAGAAAAGTCTGTTACAGTTGAACTTTTGGAGCTGATAAAAACAAAGTACTTCAAAAATGAAATGCCGAAGAAACTTGAAAAGATAGAAAACATAATTGACAAAAACGATTGGTGGTTTGAAGAAGAGTACGACCAATATTATTATGAAATTGAAAAAGAACTTTGTTAGAAATTTTAATTTGTTGACCTGATTTAAAACTGATGAAAAAGTGAGTGTGAAACTCTATATTCCACAGGAAATGTACGATGGTCTCCAAATAGGTCGAAATGGGTGAAGTAACCTTGGTTGAAGGTGAGCGTATAGCTTTGTCCTATAAAATAAATATAGATAAAAAAATTTGATGAAGGAGTAGAAATTTTTGGGAATAATTGTTTTACTTATGTCATTTTTGGTCCTTGTTTCTTGCGTAGTGATGACGGTACTGTTAATTAAAGAGAAAAAACGCAAATTGTATCCGTACATAGTGATTACAGTAATTACTTTTTTTGTTGCTTTGTTTATGATTTTAAAGCTGTTAGGTGTTTTGTAATACCGAATTACTTTTTGTATATAAAGCTTTATCTAAGGGTTTGTATACGTTGTTTTAAAAGAAAAAAGTGTTTCTGAAAAACAAAGGACTTCGAAAGAAGTTCTTTATTTTTGTTTTTTTCTATGATATAATATGATTTATATTAAACAAACAAAACGCAGGTGATATTATGACTTCGAATGCAACGATTATTGCGCTTTCCGGTAAGGGTGGCGTCGGCAAAACGTCCATTTCTGCAGCAATAGTAAAACTGCTTGTTGAAAATTTTCCCGACAAAAAAATTCTTGCCATAGATGCTGACCCTGCTGTAGGTCTTTCTACAGCGTTAGGTATAAATGTTGAAACAACTATTGATGATATCCGGAAAGAGATTGTTTCTTCTGTTGAGGATGGCGACACAAAGACTGCCATTGAGCTTTTGGGTGACGCTAAATATAAGATTTTTGATGCTCTTGTTGAAACAGATGGTTTTGCATTTATTGCTGTAGGCAGACCTGAAAGCGCAGGCTGTTATTGTAAAATCAATTCATATCTTAAAGAGGTTATCAGCATACTTTCAGCTGATTTCGATTACGTTGTTATTGATGGTGAAGCAGGCATTGAGCAGATTAACCGTAGGGTTATGGAAAAGGTTACTCATTTGCTTCTTGTTACAGATGCAAGTAAAAAGGGTGCACAGGTGATTTCTACAATTAAATCTGTTGCAGATGAGCTTGTTATGTACCAGAAAATCGGTGCAATTATAAATCGACTTCCTGATGAAAGCGTTATTAAACATATAAATACAAACGGAATTCCTGTTTTGTCGTACATTAAGAGTGACAAAAATCTTGTTATATACGATATTGAAGGTAAAAATATCACTAAATTACCTGGTGATTCTGAAATTGTTGAAGGTGCACGTAAAGCACTTTGTAAATTGGATATTATTTAATTTGAGGTTTGGTTATGAAGGATTTAAAGCATCTTTATACATTTGAGAAGCTTTTGCAGGAAGCAAACAATGATCTTGTACAAAAAGCAAAAGCTGATGGTGGCATAGCACTCGGTTACACCTGTTACCATATACCCGAGGTTCTTTTGAATTGTGGCAATTGCTTTTCCGTAAGACTTAGGGCACCACGTACAGGCTCAATGGATATTGCAACATATTATATGAGCAATTTTCTTTGCGGCTACTCTAAGGCAATTCTTGAAAGAGCTATAGAAGGTGGCTACAATTTTCTTAATGCACTGTTATCATCGGAAACTTGTTCTGAAATGAACAGAGCAGCTGAGCATTTTGAGTTACTTGATTTAGTTCCTGACGATAAGTTTTTTCTCACCTTTCTCGACTCTCCGTTTAAAATTGAAGAGCATACAGTTAAGCATTACGTTAATCAGACAAGAATTAAAATACTTGATATGCTAACGTCTGTCTATGGTGTTGATACGTCGGATGAGGCGCTTCTTAAAGCCGTTGAAGAGCATAACGAGGTTTGTCGTCTTATGACTGAGATAGGTGAATACAGAAAAGAAGATAATCCTCGTATTACAGGCTATGAATACCATGTTCTTAACCTTATTACATACTGTTGTCCTAAGGCACTTATTCTTCCTATGCTCAGGGAAACTGCAGAAGAATTGAAAACACGTGAGCCTGACGCTAAAAAGAACTTCAGGGCAAAAATTGTTGTGGTTGGTTCTGAAATGGATGACCCTGACTTTACTTCTCTTATTGAAGACAGTGGCGCTCTTGTTGTTGCAGACAGGTACTGCTTTGGCGCTTTGCCTGGTAGGCAGGAGATTTTAATAAACAAGGATGAGGATGTTTTGACGCAAATTTGTTCTCATTACCTTAAAACAAGTCAATGTCCTCGTTTTATGAGTCACGAAAAGGTTCAGGAGCGTAGAGATTACATTAAATCTCTTGTTGACGAGTACCACGCAGACGGCGTTATGTATGAACAGCTTAAATTCTGTGAGTATTGGGGTTATGAAAGAGCTTTGGCATCATACATTATGAGTAACGATTATGGTGTTCCTACTGCTGCTGTAGACAGACAATATACAGCTTCTGCCTCAGGTCAGCTTCGTACACGTGTACAGGCTTTTGTTGAAAGTCTTGAAATAAAGAAAATTCAAAAAGAAAAGGTGGCGAAAACGAATGGCTGATTACGGGAAATTATATAAAGAACATACAGCCATTCTTAAGCACAGAGAATGGCGTGGCTTCAAGGATACAATGTACGATTACTATCGTTGGCTTGTTACCTGGAAGGATATGATTAAAATGGTGTTAAAGGCACCAATATCCACGGTTAAAGGCTTGTTGCGCTATCGTTGGATGGCATCGTACCTTGCAGCACCATCTTTTATTGACAGACACGTAGCAGGTCTTAGGGGTCCTCAGCTTCGTATGGCTCACTTGCATTACAATATGATTGTAAAGCATACAACTGATCTTATAAACATTTCCTTCAGGGCAGATGAAAAAATTAATCCGGGAAACAAATTATCCAAACGTATTGTTCTTATGGATGAAATTGTTCCAAATGAAGTTTTTACAGGCTTCCCGAATCTTATTCCGGTACCGTTACAGACGCTTCCAATATTTCTTGCATCTATGGTTGACCAGCAAATAACTCCACCATACCTTGAGGTTACGGAGAGCTTCGGTGTTCCTGCAGACGTTTGTCCTTTGCCAAGTGCCGAGGCTGGTGTCGCAATTGAAGACGACTACCCAAAAATGGGCTGTTGCATGATTGGTACTAATATGCCGTGTGACGGGTCAATTATGAACTCATCATTCCTTGACAGACGACTTAATTTGCCAACCCATTTCTTTGGTGTACCTCTTCGTTATGATGGTGACGACGTGCAGGAGTATGCTGTAGATGAAATAAAAGCGCTTATCAGTTTTATTGAAGAGCAGACAGGTGAAAAGTTCGATTGGGATGCTTACTTCAAACGAATGAAACAATATAACGAGCAGCTTGAATATGAACGACAAAAGTGGGATATAAACAAAACTCCTTATCCTCAGATGACAGGTGCTTGTTTCTGGTTGTACAGAATCTTTTATTTCAATCTTTCGGGTGGCTCAAACGAAAGATTCCTTAAGGTGGACAAAAAGGTTAATAAAATTATGATGAAGGCGTATGAGAAAAAAACGCCTGTCTCAAAAGAAATGCGCCACCGTACAGTTGTGTGGAGTTGTCCTGCAAACTACTACACAAGCTTTGCAAACTGGCTTGAAAATTGTTGGGGTATGAACGTTGTAATGGATATGGAAACAATGATTTCCTACCTTGAAATTGATACCGAGGACAAAGAACAGTCACTTAAAGATTTAGCCAAAACGTATCAGCGCTCAATTATGCGTAAGCACACAAAGGGTGGTTACCGTAATGTTGTGGATGAGTTGTGGCGTATTGTTGATGAATATAACGCTGACACAGTTATTATGTATGACCAGATTTCCTGTAAGGGTATGGATGGTCTTGCAGGTGTATTTGATGACCAGGCACGTGAACGTGATATTAATTTTATATGGGTTAAGCAAGACCTTATGGACCCTCGCACCATATCCCGACGCGATATGCGTGAACAGGTGAATAAATATATGCAAACAGTTCTTCAGGAAGAGCCTCTTGATGCATCTCTTCTTGATTTTGAAGACGATTTAGCTTGGTAAGGAGATAGATTATGAGATATTTTGGTGGATGTGACGTAGGCTCTACGTACACTAAATGCGTAATTCTTGATGAAAATGGCAAAATAGTTGCCACCGTAACAAACAGAAGTAAAATAAACCCTGTAGCAAGTGCAGAAATAGCCTTAAATGACGCTGTAGCACAAGTAGAAGGACTTAACTCAGCTGAGGACTTATCTTACCTTATTGGTACAGGCTACGGCAGAAATAAGGTTCCTTTTGCAGACGAAAACATTTCAGAAATCAGCTGTCACGCAATGGGTGTTCACGTAACAAACCCCGAGGTTAAGGCAATTATCGACATTGGTGGACAGGATGTTAAGGGCATTTCTATTGACACTGACGGTACTGTTAAAAACTTTGCAATGAATGATAAGTGTGCTGCAGGTACAGGCAGATTTTACGAGGCCATGGCAAATGCTTTTGAAATGACTCTTCCTGAGTTTTCAAGGCTTTCGCTTGAAGCTAAAAATACAATACCAATTACTGCTCAGTGTACTGTTTTTGCTGAAAGTGAAGTAATTTCTCTTGTTGGTGAAGGTAAGCCTATGGATGAAATTGCTGCAGGTATTCAGCTTGCAGTTGCCAAAAGATGCTTTGTAATGGCTAAAAAGGCAGGCGCAACAGACAGCATTACTCTTACAGGTGGCTGTGCTAAAAATGACGGTTTGAAAAAAGCTATCGAAAAAGTTCTTAAAATAAAAGTTGTAGAGCTTTCCACAGACCCTCAGCTTATGGGTGCTTTGGGTGCTGCAGAGTACGCTCGTCAGAAGGGCTTAGCAAAGGAGAATTAAAATGGAAATTATTTTAATTGTTTTAGCTGTTATTCTTGTTTTTTTCCTTCTTACTTTTGCGATCTATTGGTTTAACCTTGATATGAAGCTTGTGCGTAGAGTTTATGACCTCCTTCAGAAACATTATGACAAAATGAAAAGGGATAAAAAACTGTAATGGATTTTTTTGATTCTCTTATAAAAGAAGTTGACGTATCAATTGAAAATTGTAAAAAATCAGCCTACTGCTTTAATGAATCAAAGCAGTGGGCCGATTTAGGTTATAATCAGGTTATTTTACAAAGAGATACAGCCTTTGAATTGAATGGTACAGGCTTCAGCCTTTTGACTTCGTCAGATATTGTTGACGAAGTAGTTATTGTTGGTAGCGATGTTTCATCAATTTCTTCTTCAACAAATTTTTGTCGTGTTGCAATCGTTCAGGTCTCTGATGAAGTAGATGCACAACAGTCGTATGATTTAATCAAAAAAATTGAGTATGTAAAATATCACTGCTTTCCCGACGGATATATGATGCGCTCTGCATCGTCATCGTTTAAAGAGAGTGTAAGAGTTTCGAAAGAAGCCTTGAAAAAGGGTCTTACTTTCGAAAAAATCGGTAATCACTTTATATCTAAGTACAAAGAAAATCCTTCTGTAATAGCCGTAAAAATTATATTTATTACAGACGACAATATTGATTATTCGGTGTTTAAAAGAATTGCAGAAAAAAACAGAGAAATTACCGAAACACTTAACCATGTTATGAATAACTTGGTTTTTGATTGTGCGACTTGCAACCTTAAACCTATTTGTGATGAGGTTGAAGGTATGAGGGAGTTGCATTTTAAATCTGCAAAGGGTGAAATGTAGTATGGATAAACAAAGTATAATTGCATTTTTCGATCAATTTGCGCCTTGTTGGGATGAAAACAACGTACACAATGGTACAGTAATAAATCAGATACTTAATTACGCAGGTGCAGAAAAAGGTGTTTCTCTTCTTGACGTTGCATGTGGTACAGGGGTGCTTTTTGATTATTATAGCAAACGTGGCGTAACTGATGTTACTGCAATCGATATTTCGCCTGAAATGGTGAAAAAGGCTAAAGAAAAATATGAAAAAGTTAACGTTGTCTGTGGTGATGCGGAGGAATATTCTTTCGGTAAAATTTTTAATTGTATTGTAATTTATAATGCATATCCTCACTTTGTTAGTGCTGAAAAATTATTTGAAAATCTGTCCTCTAATTTACAAAAAGGGGGAAGGTTAACTGTTGCCCATGGTGCAAGTAGAGACGATATTATAAAGTGTCACTCGGGTGAAGCAAAAAATGTTTCAGCCTTATTACCTACAGCAGATGAGCTCGCTGAGTTGATGGGTGAATATTTGCTCGTTGACATAATAATTTCTGATGACGAAAAATATGTTGTATCAGGATATAAAAATTGAATTATATAAAACAAAAAGGAACCCACGATTTGTGAGTTCCTTTTTCTTGGTGGGAACAATAGGGCTCGAAAGGCTCTGCCTTTTATTCGCTACGCGAACACCGATTGTGTTCGGCTTCGCCGAGAAGGTTCGAGCCCTTAAAAAAGCAATACAAAAACAAAAAGGAACCCACGATTTGTGATTTCCTTTTTCTTGGTGGGAACAATAGGGCTCGAACCTATGACCCTCTGCTTGTAAGGCAGATGCTCTCCCAGCTGAGCTATGCTCCCGAGTGCTTGAGTATTATACAATAAGCATTAAATAAAATCAAGTGTTTTTGCATTTATTTTTTAAATATTCAAAAAGATTTTTGAGGTTGTTTTCACAATCATTTTTACCTAAAGAGTAAAGTGCATTTATAGTTTCGTGATTCTTTTCTGTTGCACCGATTTTTATAGCTTTTGATGGTCTTACAACGAAGATTTTACCTTCTTTTTCAAGCTGTTCTATCAGGTCATATTGCTTTGAATAGCTTTCGTTTCTGTTTCTTAATATTTTGCAAAACCGGGGATAATCTTTGTAAAATAGCTCTGTAAATCTGATTTTACCTTTCTTTCTGTAGCCGTATGGGCGGGTGAGTACAACGATAATTTTGTCGTAGCCCTCATTCAAACAATATTCAATAGGCACACTGTCGGCAACGCCACCATCAAGATATGGGGTACCGTCAATTACAACGTTTTGTGACAAAAAAGGTAACGAGCCCGATGCCCTCAGGTACTCCATACAGGTGTAGTCTGCAAGGTCGTGAATACACGGGTATTCTGCTTTGCCTGTTTTTAAGTTTGTTACAACAGCTCTGAGTTCTGTTTTACAGCTTCTGTAGGTATTGAGATCCATAGGGTCAAGTTTATATGGAAGGTCGTTAAAATAAAACTGCTTATCCATCAAGTTACCTGTTTTTAAAACTGACCGCCAACCTGCAGAGCGTTTATCGGTAGAGTATTTCAAGTTGTATCGCAAAACTCTTCCTGGTTGCTTTGATTTGTAGTTAATACCAAATAAAATACCTGCAGAAACACCTATGCACAAATCTGTTTCAATGTTATTTTCCATCAGGACATCTATAACGCCTGCTGAATATATGGCGCGCATGGCGCCACCTTCAAGAATTAATGCTGTTTTCATTTGATTTTACCGTCTTAATAGTTATTTCATTCATTGTGAAAAGTAATACGCAGAATGTTAAAAGTACGAATGGTGTGATTTTAAAGGTTGTCGCAGTTGCGATATAACCAAAGATTAATTGGACTAAAAAGCCTGTTCCGTATGCGCCACCCATATGAAAGCCTGTAATGTCTGCTGAATATTTCTTTCCGAATCGGTCGGGTACTGCATGTAAAATGCTTGGGAATATGGGACCAAAACCGAAACCAATGAACAACAAACCTAAGCCAGAGAGATTGCCTGATGGTAAAAATAGTGTAAGTATGCCGATGAATGAAATTATAATGCTGCTACGTATGAGGGTATTGTCACTTAGCTTTATTGAAACAAATCCTGAAACCAGTCTTCCGAGCATTATCCCACAGTAATATAAGGAAATCCACTTTGCAGCAACGGCAGGGTTGTAATTAAATACGTTAACCAGGTAGGTTGCGCCCCAAGTGCCGATTAAGAATTCCATACTGCAGTAAAATCCTTGAGATAAAATGCTTGTAATTAAGCCTTTGGTTTTGAATATATTAAATTTTTCTTGTTCCTTCTTTTCTTCGTCAATTGGTGTCTTTATTGTATTTTTATTGTCATAATTTACCCATTTTTTTAGATATAAGCCTACAGCAAGAGCGATAGTAAACTGCATTATTGCAATTATTCTGTAAGAAATACGCCAACTGCTACCGTTGTTTAAAACAACAGAAAGAATCAGTGGGCTTATTGTAACACCTAACCCCCAGAAGCAATGAAGCCAGTTCATATGTCGTGCCTTGAAATGCAGCGAAATATAGTTGTTTAAGCCTGTATCAATGGCGCCTGCACCGTAGCTCATAACAACAGTAAACACCATCATTAAAACAATGTTAGGAGAATAGCTTATACCTAAAAGACCGATTGCTGTGAGAAGAATTGATACAAAAGTTACCCTTGGTGTTCCGAATTTTCTTATTACGTAACCTGAAATGAAGCTTACACCACCTGAGCAAACACCTGTTATGATTCCGTAAAGGGAAGCGAAGTTTTCAGCAATGCCTAAATCTTTGTGAACAACAGGCCATGCTGCACCAAACATGGAATCGGGCAGACCTAAAGAAATAAAAACAACATAAATTATTATAAGAAGTGAAATCATTATAAATGCTCCGTATTTTTTTCAGAATTATATCACAGATTCTTTTATGTAACAACATTTTTTTGTTTATTTATTTGTGTTAATGTGTTATTATAAGTTCAGGTGATTGTATGTTTAAAATTATGTTTGTCTGCCACGGGAATATTTGCCGTAGTCCAATGGCTGAATTTGTTTTAAAAAAGATGGTATCCGATATGGATATGTCAGATGATTTTATTATTTGCTCAAGTGCAACAAGCACCGAAGAAATATGGAACGGTGTAGGCAACCCTGTTTACCCACCTGCAAAGCGTGAGCTTGCAAAGCATAAAATCAGTTGTGAGGGAAAGCGTGCCGTTCAATTAAAGTATTCAGACTACAATAATTTCGATTATTTTGTTGGAATGGATAGCGCAAACATCAGAAATATGCATAGAATATTACGTGATGACAGTGAGTCTAAAATCTACAAACTTATGGATTTTACAGACCAAAAGGGTGACGTTGCCGACCCTTGGTATACGGGGGATTTTCAAAAGACGTATAACGATGTTTACCTTGGTTGTAAATGCTTTCTTGACTACATTATAAACGAAAACAGGTGATTTAATGCAATTGGTACTTTTGACTGCTTTAGGCGTTGGTGGGGCAACAATAATCGGCTCCGTCATTGGCTTTATATTCAAAAACATATCACACAAATTCAGTGATATTGTACTTTCTTTTGCTGCAGGTGTTATGCTTGCTGCAGCCGTTCTTGGTCTTATTATTCCGTCTGTTGAATATGGTGGAAAATACGGTGTAATTGTAACCGTAGCCGGGATTTTTGTTGGTGCAATCTGCCTTAACCTTTTAGATAAATTAGTACCTCATATGCACAAATTTGTGGGTGTAGATGGCGAAGAGCATAAAAACAATGCAAATCTCAATAAGGTTCTTTTGTTTGTAACTGCAATTGCAATCCACAATCTTCCTGAGGGAATTGCTGCAGGTGTTGGTTTTGGTTCAGGTAACGATGCAGAGGCACTTCTTATTGCAGGTGGTATTGCGTTACAGAACATCCCTGAGGGTATGGTTATAATAGGTCCTATGCTTGCTGCAGGGGTATCTGCAAAACGTACCTTTGTTTGCGCTATGATAACCGGTCTTGTTGAAGTTCTTGGTACACTTCTCGGCTATTTTGCAGTAAGTCTTTCTACTGTAATTCTGCCTTTTGCTTTGGCTTTCGCGGGTGGTACAATGCTTTATGTTACAAGTGATGAAATAATCCCTGAAACACACTCGCATGGCAACGAGCGTGGTGCAACCTATGCGTTACTTGTTGGCTTTTGTCTGATGCTTGTTTTTGACGTTATTTTAAATTAATTCTATGAAATACAAAAAAGTTATTGAAGGTCGTTTTGTTTCAAGACCAAACAGATTTATTGCAAAAGTAGTTGTTGACGGTGTGGAAGAAACTGTTCATGTTAAAAATACGGGACGTTGTAAAGAATTATTGATTCCTGACGCAAAAGTATATTTAAGTGTTTCGGATAACCCTGAAAGAAAAACAAAATATGATTTAATTGCCGTTGATAAGAATACGGATAACGGTGTACTTTTGATCAATATGGACTCGCAGATTCCCAATGATGTTACTTACGAATGGCTGGTTAACAGTAAATATTTCGGTGACAATGCTATTATCAAACGTGAGTATAAATATAAAAATTCCAGATTTGATTTTTACGTAGAATCGGCTGGAGAAAAAATATTTTTAGAGGTTAAGGGCGTTACTCTGGAAAATAGTGGTGTTGCATCATTTCCTGATGCACCAACCGAGCGTGGCATCAAGCATACAAATGAGCTTGTTTCAGCTTTGGAACAAGGCTATAAATCATATATTTTGTTTGTTATTCAGATGAAAGAGGTTCACGTTTTTAAGCCTAATGATATTACGCATAAGGCATTCGGTGATGCTTTACGAAACGCCCGGAAAGCAGGTGTCAATATCATTGCGATTGATTGCATTGTTACACCTGACGAAATGATGATTGACGAATTTGTTCCTGTTTGTCTTGATTGAATAACAGAAAAACTCTGTATTACAAGCTTCATCCTGTAATACAGAGCTTTTTTATTTGAAAATATACGTCGTAACTGAGTTTGGCTTTAATGTTGCTTCATAGCAGTTGCTTTCAACGTTTTCTGTAGGTAATTCTGCCCATTTTTCACCGTTTTCAAGGCTACCACTTGTTCTTATGATATTAGCATAATATATTGTACGCTCTGTTTCGCTAAAATCAAATATAAGGCGCTTGTTTGTTGCTTTATCATTAACAACAACAAGCTTGATTTCTTCGTCATTTGAGGCACATAAGACATTGTCGTCAATATGCTGAATCGTGTCGTTTACGGCTATATATCTGCTGAATTGTCCCATGCAGTAATATTTTTGTGTTAAAATTATTTCTTCTTTGTCGTGGTCTGCAAAGGCAAGTCCCCAAAAACCTTTGGTTGTGTCGGGTATGCCTGAATCCTTGTTACCACAATAGCCATTCTTACTTTTGTGACTGTCAATAACCTGCCACAAAACCCAGGCTGAAGGGGAAAGGGTGTTAACGTCGGAAATAATCTTATTTGCAAGCCAAAGACCAGCACCCATTTCACCTGGGTTTTCACCTGCAACAGCACCCCAATCGGTTTCGCTCATCCAGAAATTTCTGTTTTCTTTCTTCATAAGCATACCCAATTCCTTGGCTTTTTTGGTGTCGTAGGTGTGGGTGCTTATTCTGTGGAGTGTTTTCTTCACTTCTTCCGGGTACTTCTTGTACGAAAGTAACGCCTTGTCTGTAGCAGTTTCATCACTACCGACAATTTCCACGTTATTTAAGCCTTTTTCTTTGATTGCTTTTGCTGTCAGAAGAAGAATTCTGTTCTGGCTTTCACCACAATCGAAGTGACATCCCTCTTGCTTTTCGCTTAAATAATGCCAATAATCTGTGTTTGGCTCGTTCATTGGTGATATAGAATTAACCTTGATTTTAAGTGTGTTGTTTATGTACCCGGTAACGTGCGCAAGGTACTCTGCGAATTTTTCATAGCAATCATCACGAAGGTTATTTTTATTTGGGTTTTTTCCACCTGAAGAGCAACCACTAACTGTCATAAAATATGGTGGTGAGTTGGAAAACACCTCGACGTACGATTTGTTATTTGCTTTGTAACATGCTTTTAATACGTTTAATTGATTACAGTCGGCATCGTAATTGTATTCATAAGAATTTATGTCTTTGTTGTAGTAAAGCCAACCGGGAATTTTTGAATCTGTACGCTTAATGTGGTTATGCTCCGGGTCATCGCCACCACCTATATTATATCTCATAACATTCAGATTAAGACCGTTTTCTGAGAAGAAAAGGTCGGCACATTTTCTTGTCAGGACAGGTGAGTAGCCAACGCGATTTGCCCACCAGCAAAGGCTTGTACCCCAGCCCTGAAATTTGCCGTTATTTGTAGTTGAAGGATTGTTAAAGTTTACATTTATTGTTTTCATTTCATCCCACCTTTTTTTAATAATAACTGTAAAAATATGTGATTTCAAGTATTTATATTGCAACATGAAAACTTAAGTATTAAAATGTGATTGTAAAATTAACTTTTTCTTTACTTTTTTTGAATTATTTATTGACAAAGGTGTTGTATCTTTTAGTCAGGATATAAATCCTGTTTTGGAGGAATGAAAATGTACCGTGTTCTTGTTTGTGATGATGATAAGGCAATTCTTGATTCAATAAGAATTTACCTTGAAAGTGAAGGGTATGAGGTTCTTACTGCATCAGATGGTATCGAAGCATTGGCGATTGTTGAAAATAATGAAATCCATTGTCTTGTGCTTGATATTATGATGCCACGTCTTGATGGCCTTCGTACTACCTTGAAGATAAGAGAGAAATATAATTTCCCGATTATTCTTTTATCTGCAAAAAGTGAAGATACCGACAAAATAACGGGTCTAAGCTTTGGTAGTGACGACTATGTTACCAAGCCTTTTAATCCTTTAGAGCTTGTTGCTCGTGTGCGTTCACAAATAAGACGATACGTTTCCTTTGGCAGTCTTGTACAGACGGAAAGCACGTATGTTACAGGTGGCTTAACCCTTAACACAGAAACTAAAGAGGTTATGGTTGACGGTGAAGGTGTTAAGCTGACAGCAAGAGAGTTTAGCATACTTGAGTACCTTATGAAAAATATGGGTAAGGTGCTTTCAAGCTCGCAGATTTACGAGGCAGTGTGGAACGAGGTTGCTTTTAAAACGGAAAAAACCGTAACGGTACATATTAAAAACATTCGCGAAAAAATAGAGATTAATCCTAAAGAACCTAAATATTTAAAGGTGGTGTGGGGTCTTGGATACAAGGTTGAAAAAATTTAAGTATTCATTATTTACAAAGTTTTTGTGTTGGTTTATTTCTGCTATTGCATTTAGTATTAGTTTTCTGATAGCTTTTCAGGTTTTTCTTAATTGTATAGCTGTTGGTCCATCCAAATATTTTAAAGAAGATCCGAACCTGACGTTTTTTGAGTCGGATGGTTTTCTTGACAGGTTACAAATAGATTTCTTTTCTTGTCTTGATTTGTCAAAAAATAACGCTAAAAAACTTACTGAAGAACTTAACTCGCAAAAGAAAAAAGTCACAAATGAAGTACTAAATAAATTTCTTGATTATAAAGCAAGTGTTATTGAGGGTGAACTTCGTTATGCTGTAGAAAACTGGGATGATAGTTATTATAATTTTGATGGTGATGTTGATGTATCGATACCTAGTGAATATAATACAAAAGTTTATGTTGATATTACAGATCCGGAAAGTATACAGACAGCCCAAAAAATACTTGTTAACGCTAAAGGCCAGGAGTTCCTCTTATATGAAAGCCTTGTGAGAAGTGAAGCGTTTGATGACTACTTTAATTCATCGTACGACATTAAGCTTTCAGATGAATTTGTTTCGAAAGTACCTGACTTAATCTTTGATATACAATTGAATTTCAACAAAGCGCAAGCTGCTGAGGCAATTTCCGGACAATATGATGCTTACGTTCGCACTGCTGTAGAAAATAATTACGGTGTGTCACTTAATCGATTATCTTTATTGGAAAGCAGAAAGAATCTCAAGTACTATGTTGTGGATTTTGATGGTGATATATATTCCAATATAAATTCGATTCCCAAAAATTTGAAAAACAAGGATAGATACATTCTTGCAAATAAGGGTAACTATGATATTAAAGGGTTTGTTCTTTCGAATTTTGGCGATATACTTGAAGAGGGCGATTACAATACTGTTTGTATGTATTTCGATGAAAGCTTTAAAGAAGATGATATATACGGCAGACTTTTTGAAACATTCAATTTCGCGCGATCTGAAAAAGTGATAGATATAATTTTGTGTCTTCTGATTGCACTTGTAATAGCTATTGTTATGTTTGTTTTCTGGTTGAGACTCAATGGTAGAAAAGCCGATTGCAACAAAACAACGCTATCGTTTATTGATAAAATACCTACCGATTTACATCTTGCCGTAACTGTTGGAATATTCATTTTCTTTTTTGTTTGTTTACACGATGTTCTGCAATTTGGTACAGAGTACTTCGATAGTTTTATGTACACCAAGGATTTTCTTATTATAATCATTTGTGTATTTGTTTTGTTCTTTATGATATTCTCTGAGTGGCTTTCATCATTTATAAGAATTATAAAAGCGGAGAAATCAGTTGTTAAGTGTTCTTTTGTTTATTTTGTTTTAAACGGTATTTTTAAGGGTATATCTAAAGGATGTCATTTTGTTTACAGAAAAATAAAAGAGCTGTTCTCATATAAACCAAAAACATTTAAGTTTGAAGTAATATTAGGTATTCTTTTATATTTCGTGGCAAATATGTTGATTTGCTTTGTGCTTTATCTTGCGAATTATTTTACAATGTTTGATGGCGTTGTTTATTTCATTCTTGTGTTTTGTTCGTTACTATTGTTTAATGGTGTAGTTGGATACTTTGTTGTCAGGTATATGAACAATCTTGACAAAATTATAATTGCATCAGGTGAGCGCTCAAAAGTTGATTTTGAAGATAGTAAAGTACATTCATCTCTTGATGTTCTTGCTAAAAACCTGGAAAATTACAACGATGCACTTGAATCTGCAGTTGATGAAGCAGTTAAAAACGAGCAGATGAAGGCTCAGCTTATTACTAATGTTTCACATGATTTAAAAACGCCTCTTACGTCGCTTATAAACTATTCGGATTTACTGTCGAAATGTGACGTTACCGACGAAACTGCAGTTGAATATATTGGTGTTATCAATAATCAATCTGCAAAGCTCAAACGTCTTATTGAGGATTTGATTGAAGCATCAAAAGCCTCTACAGGTAACGTGCAAATTAACAAAACCAAGCTTAATTTGTCGGAGCTTGCAGTTCAGGCTATTGTCGAATTTACACCTGATTTTGAGTTGAATAAAAATGAAATTAAATTTACAGAGCCTGAAAGTGCGCCTGTTGTTTTTGCCGATAGTGTTAAAACCTACAGAATAATTTCAAACCTGTTCAGTAATGCAAAGAAATATTCTGCAAAAGGTACAAGAGTTTACGCATCTGTTTATGAAGATGCTTCGTACGGCTACTTTGAGATAAAAAACATATCAAGAGAGCCTCTTAACATTTCACCCGAAGTGCTTACGGAACGATTTGTAAGAGGGGATGAATCAAGAACAAAGGAAGGTAACGGACTGGGATTATCTATAGCGAAAGACCTTTGTAAGCTCCAGGACGGAGAACTGATAATAAAAATTGATGGTGATTTGTTTAAAGCAACAGTAAAATTGCCTAAAAATTAAAATACAACAAAAGCTCCTCGGCATTCACCGAGGAGCTTTTTGATGAAAAAATAAAAGACCTTAGTACTTCTACTAAAGTCTTTTTTGGCGGAGAGTTAGGGATTCGAACCCTAGGTTCATT
Source organism: Acutalibacteraceae bacterium (assembly GCA_045605085.1). Classification (GTDB taxonomy): domain Bacteria; phylum Bacillota; class Clostridia; order Oscillospirales; family Acutalibacteraceae; genus DTU089. The sequence continues at coordinate 17,423 of JAZUPI010000014.1, read as the reverse complement.
TTACTGAACATGGCATTTCGAGTGCCACACCTTCGACCACTCGGACAACTCTCCGTAAAAGATATATTAAATTGTGAGGGGAGAAAACATTAGACGAACCATTAGACAAAATAACATTTGTGAAAAGTGATAATTGAAAACCTTTGATATTAAATGGTTTAAAGATTTAATTCAAAAGTAAGCAATAACATTTCGAGACAGCCCCGTTATGTCCTGTTGCGGTGCCCGAAATTTTTCAGCACTGCCGTGTGAAAATTTCGACCGCTGCCACTCCTTATGCCTCGCTTCATCTGCCACCGGCAGCGCTCGGCAACGTCCCCGCTTCGATACGTCTCCATGTATGAAACTTAAACGTTGAAAATCAACTTCATTATTTTATCAAAGTATTTCAGTTATGTCAAGAAGCGTTGGGATTGTCCACGTAAGGTTACAATATATTACATTATATTGTGATTTGTTGACATTCAAGTGTTAAAATGGTAGTATTAGAATGTTATATTAGGAGAATTACGAGGTGGTTTTTTGGAAAACAACTCAGTTATCTTTTTTACAGATTCAAAAGAAAAGCATACCCGTCTTATCGAAATGCTTGACTTGAACTCTAATTTAAGTCTTTGTACATACTCCTCTGACTCATGGACGGATATTGATTTTTACTCAAATAAAAACGTTGCTTTTGTTTTTGATGAAATTCCACACACAAAAGAATCAACGTGGATTTTGTCAAAGCTGTCCGACGCAGGTCTTTTTGCAGAAGTACCTGTGTTGTTCGCTACATTTAGTGCAATGTATGATTTTGAAGAGTCGGGCTTCGCTTCTTTTGCATACGATGTTTTTCCTGATCCCTTCGATTACGAGCTTGCGTACAGACGTTTTCAGAACATTGCTGAAATCCGTCAGCTGAAGTTCCAGATATATAACCTTTCTCAGATACACACTAAACGAATTCTCAACCAGGCAAACAAGCTTAAGGAGCAGGGCGCAAAAATGCAGACCATCAACTACGAGCTTGTTGAGCTTCTTGTTGCTGCTATTGAAAGCCGTGACCTTGAGTCAGGTCAGCACATTAAACGAATCCGTTTCTTTACAAAGGCTCTTGTTGACGTTGTAATGAAGATGTGTCCTGAGTATAACATAACAAAAGAACAGGCCGAGTATATTTATTATGCGTCATCTGTTCACGATATTGGTAAAATTGCTATTCCCGATGCAATTATGCTTAAGCCAGGCAGACTTAACGAGGATGAGCTTGAGGTTATGAAAACCCATACCACACGTGGTTATGCTTTGCTTAATATGCTTGACGATATTGACGCAGACAACCAATATTTCAAATATTGCCAGGAAATTTGTCACTATCACCACGAGCGATGGGACGGTAGAGGCTACCCTGAAGGTCTTGTTGGTGACGAAACACCAATTTCTGCACAAATTGTTGCAATTTGCGACTGCTACGATGCTTTGACAAGTCACAGACCATATAAATCTGCTTTGACACACGAAGAGGCTGTAGATTTAATTTTTGCAGGTGGTTGTGGTGAGTTTTCACCTAAGCTGCTTAAGTGCTTTGAAGAAGTGCTTCCTGAGTTTGCAAAAATTGAAAATGATTTCAAGAGTGAATTACCAAAGCCGGCAGATGAAAAGCTTCTTGCATATTCACAGCCTGACCAGGACGAAAAGGTTGTAGAGGTAAGCTGGTTTTCTCCTTGCGAAGAATCTGTCCTTGCAGGTCACGACATTATTTTTGAAGCCAACATCAAAAAAGGCTATTTCAACGTTGTCCGTGGTGATTGGACGTGGCTTTTCCCTTACGTTCCGAAGAACTTCACTGAGGCAATTGCCCAGTGCCTTAAAATTTGTCACCCTGCTGACGCTGCGCGCTTTGCAGCAAAGGTTAATTTAGATGCCTTTGCCGAGCTCTATGACTCAGGAAAGCGCAAAACACGTGTAGAATTCCGTGTTATTCGTGAAAACGTTGAATATCTTGCAGTAGGTTTTATTATTTTCATTCCTGATGATGAGGGTGAGTTTGTTGGTCTTAATGGTGTTTTCAACATCTATGACAACGACGAAATTCTTGGTGACATTAAGCGTGGCTTCGGTGTTACGGACTCGTTGACCGGCTTACCACTTCAAAAACAGTTTGAGCTTGATGTGAATGCTTATATTAAAGAAAATCCACAAGCAAAAAGCCTTCTCATTCACATAGATATTGACAATATGAATACCTGTAACAACATTTTCGGGTATGAATACGGTAACGTGCTTATTAAGGAATTTGCTTCAAAGCTCAGAAGCATTTCCGACAAAGACAAGATCGTAGGTAAAGCATCCTCTGACAAATTCTTCCTTTTTGTTAAGAACGTTACAAATCAGGCAGAGGTTGCCGTTTTCGTGGAAAATTTACACAACCTTTTAAGAAAGCCGTATAAGACAGCTACTGAATCGGGTGTGTTTACTGCATCCCTGGGTGTTGCAAGGTATCCTAACGACGGAAAGGATTTCAAGGCATTGTCAATTGCGTCCGAGTATGCTGCAAAGACTGCCAAGATGAATGGCACAAGCTCATATGCATTCTTCAATTCAACAATGCAGAGCTTTGCAACCTTCAATATGAACGAGGATGTTTTCAACAGAAAGGTTAAAGAAAATGTAGAACCAAGATTTATCCCTGTTGTAGATGCAAAGACAAATAACCTTGTTTGCTATGATTACATTCCTTACTATTCATATGATTCTTCAATAAACATTTCACCTGAAGCATTTTACGAAATAAGTCAAAAGGATAAAAACGCCAAAAATCTCAGCATTATCTCAATTAAGAGTCTTATGTACACGCTTATAAGTCTCAGAAACACAGGCGCAAAGCTTCCACCGGTTTCAATATACACCACGTTCTCGTCAGATGACCTTGCAATGCTTTTGCAGGAGCTTAAAACCTTTAAGGAAGAGAATGACTGTTCGGATATAGAGCTTACAATTCTTGTTCCACAAAATATTCTTGAGGATATAAGCATTGCAAAGCTTAAAAATATTTCTGATTTTATTCATAAATCAGGTTTCGGCTTCGGTCTTTATCTTCTTGGTTCTAAATATATTCACAATTACTGTCATATTTACGATATTTTTGACAGGTATGTTGTAAAGTCCGAATACATTGCACACACTGTATGCTCAAACGGTAACATTAAGTACTGTGCAGATACATTAAGCATACTTAAAAAGTTCGTTAAAGATCTGACTGTTCCATGTGAGGTTTCGGCTTTTGAAAAGAAGCTTTTCTTAAAGGGTGGCTTCGACGAATTTTCACACAACGATCCTGCAGTTGAAGGCTTTACACAGTTGCTTGACGACTTTGCAAACAGACACAAGAAGAAGCATAAAGAAACCGATGGTAAAAGTGCTGCCGTTATCGAGCTGGATCCATCTGTTGCCTTTTATGACATTCTTAACGGTGGCGTTATATGGATAGTGTTTGACATTGTAAAGCACAGAATCAGCATAACACCAAACGCTTCAGATGTTTTAGGCTACGACATATTTGACCTTCCTGATGGTGCAACTGTTTCGGCATTACTTAAGTGTATTCATCCTGACGACATTCAACATGCAACAGAAAAGATTTCACAGGTTAAAGCAGATTTAAGGCTTGTGTTCTTCGATTTGAGAATAGCAACCGGTCCTGACAGAGATGTTTACAAGACCTTCAACGCATCGGTTATTTGCACTGTTGATGAAAGTGGCTCTCCTGTACGTTTCCAGATAACCTTAAGCGAGAAGTCAGAGTAATTCTTTAAGCTCTTCAAGTTGTTTTTTTTCAATTCTTGACACGTATGAGCGAGAGATGTTCAGCTTTTTTGCAACCTCTCTTTGTGTCAAAGGTGTTCTGCCGTTAAGACCGTAACGCAAAACAATAATAGTTTTGTCACGGCTTTCAGGCATCTCCTTTAATATTTTTGTAAGTCTGACCAATTTGTTTTTTGTGTCAATATCATCAACAATTGTGTCGTCAACTGCAATAATATCCATTAACGTCAGCACGTTTCCTTCGTTGTCGGTGTCAATGGGCTCGTCAAAAGAAATTTCTCCGTTCTGCTTTTTACTTCCACGGAAGTACATTAAAATTTCATTTTCAATGCAACGGGCACAGTATGTGGCAAGTTTAACGTTTTTGTCAGGTTTGAAGCTGTTTACTCCTTTAATTAAACCAATTGTACCGATAGATATTAAATCATCCTGGTCGGTGTTCTGTGTGTAGTATTTCTTCACAACGTGGGCAACCAAACGCAGGTTGTGTTTAATTAAAAGGGCTTTCGCTTCTTCGTCACCCTTGGCAAGACGCTCCAGAGCTTCCTTTTCTTCTTTTTTAGACAGGGGCTTGGGGAATAAATCTGTGTCTGTTACGTGTAATATTAAATAGATCATATTACTTAAAAGCTCGAGTATATTCATAAAATCACCTCAAAGTTTTTTTATAAATATATTCAGACTATTTCAGGATTTGCAAGTCCTTTATTTATTGTGAGGTATTATGAAAAAGATTGAACAATATCGCAATACTGTGCGAGGAACAGCAATAACTATCTTTTGTCTGGTTTCGTCCTTAGCATACATTTTGATTTGGGATGCAATTTATAACCCGACATTTGAGCATTCCTTCTACGGTAAGGGTAAAACCTTTATTTTCGGAATATATTTCTTCGTTGTTTTCATAACCAGCCTTATTGTGGGCTTGTTCAGGATTGAAGAATTGCGAAAATCGGAAATAATAATTTATGAAATAATAGCGTTACTGTTTACAAACGGAATTGCATACGCGCAGATATGTCTTATTCAGGCAGTTATTGCACCAATTAATGGTATGATATTAATACTTCTTGTGCAGGTTGTGCTTCTCGTAGGTTGGACCGTCCTTGCTACGAAGGTTGTACGTCTTCTTAACCCACCGGAAAAGCTTCTGATTATTTACGGTAGCCACCTTGCAACAGAAATTGTTTACAAAATGAGTAAGCTTGAAAACAAATTCGTTATTTCTGAATCAATTAACGTTGACGAGGGCTTCGAGAAGATTGCCCAGTGCATTGACCGTTTCGAAGGCATTATTATCTGCGACGTGCCTGCAAGGCTAAGAAACGACTTTCTTAAGTATTGCTACCAGCAAGGTAAATCTGCTTACGTAATTCCGAAAATTTCTGATATCATAATCCGTAGTGGTGCAGACATTACTTACTTTGACTCACCAATAATCAAATGCTCCTCCAGTGGTCTTACGGTTGAGCAACGTGCTGTAAAGAGGTTTATTGATATTGTTGTTTCATTATTTGGCATAATTGTTCTTTCACCTGTGCTTCTTGTTGTTGCAATTGCAGTTAAGCTTTACGACGGTGGTCCTGTTTTGTACAAGCAAAAGCGTTGCACGAAGGATTTAAAGACCTTTGACATTCTCAAGTTCAGAAGTATGGTTGTTGATGCAGAAAGGGACGGACCTCAGCCTGCAGTAGATAATGACAAACGAATTACACCTATTGGTAAGGTGATTCGTGGCTTCAGACTTGACGAGCTTCCACAGCTGTTCAACATACTTAAAGGCGATATGTCACTTGTGGGACCAAGACCTGAACGAATTGAGCACGTTGCAGAATATTCTGAACAGATTCCCGAATTCGTTAACAGGTATAAGGTTAAGGGTGGACTTACAGGTTACGCTCAGGTGTTTGGTAAATACAACACGTCGGCGTATAATAAATTAAAGATGGACCTTATTTACATTCAGAACTACTCCTTGCTACTTGATTTTAAACTGATTATTATGACCTTCAAAATTTTATTTAAAAAAGAGAGTACACAGGGTTTTGACGTAAAGAGAAAAAATCGCAAATAAAGGATTAAAAATAATGAATTTGTACTATATGATTCTTGCCGGTGGAGTAGGCGCGCGAATGAACTCACCCGAGCTTCCCAAGCAGTTCCTTAAGGTGGACAACGTACCTATCCTGGTAAGAACAATAAGAAATTTTGAGGATTTCGGCTCCTTCAGGGCAGGTGTTATTTGTTGCCCTGTTGACTGGGTAGAATATACGAAGGCAACGTTACTTGAGTATGGTGTATCTGTGGATAACGTTTACGTAATACCTGGCGGAAAAAACAGAAATAACTCTGTTAAAAATGGTTGTCGTTTTCTTACCGAGCAGTTCAACATAAACGATGACGACGTAATTCTTACACACGACGCAGTAAGACCTTTCATTGATGCACGTATTATTAAAGATAACGTGGAGGCAGTAAAAGCAGAAGGTGCTTGTACAACGGTAATGCCTGTGTACGACTCCATAATGCGTAGTACAACGGGTAAGTTTTTTACAGAGCACGTTCATCGAAGTGAGTTGTATAGAGTACAGACTCCGCAAAGCTTCAAGCTTAGTGAGCTTGACAACTTGATTAACTCCCTTTCAGAAAGCGAGCTTGCCGAATATACGGACGTGGCTTCAATTTTTGCAGACCGTGGCTACAGGGTAGCACTCGTTGAGGGGGCAGACGTTAATATAAAGCTGACCACACCTTTTGATATGGCAGTTGCTGAAACGGTAGTTTCAAATTTACCTTGATTTTAATATAGTTACTTAACTATTTTTTGATATAAATTGACATTAAGGAGGATTCCTGATGAAAGAAAAACCGATTAATCAAGCAAATGAGGTTGCAAAAAAAACAAGAAAAGCGAAGAAAGCAAAGAAAGTGAAGAAAGAACATCCTAAGTTAAAGATGTTTTTACGAGTTTCCTTCGTTTTTTTGAGTATAGTGCTTATTTGTGCAACTGTTGCAGTTACTTACGTTTATAACTTCTCTACTGAGTATATCAATGGTAAGAAAAAGGTTGATCTTGACGTTTACAAGGCAAACCAGGCACAGACAAGTATTATTTACGCCTATGACTCAAATAAGGAGTTGGTTGAGCTTTTACGTCTTCACGGTGCTGAAAACCGTGTTTGGATTGAGTACGACGACATTCCAAAGGAAATGATTGACGCCTTCCGTGACCTTGAAGACAAACGTTTCGAAGAGCATCAGGGCGTTGACTGGTACGGCACTGTTCTTGGTGTTGTAGGCTCAGGCTTTGAGCGTGGTGCTTCTACAATCACCCAGCAGCTCATTAAGAATATTACAAAAGAAAACGGTAGAACAGTTTCACGTAAATTCTACGAAATACTTAATGCACTTAATGTTGAGCGTTTCTACCACAAAAAGACAATAATGGAATTCTACCTTAACACCATTTACTTAGGTAACGGTTGTTACGGTATAAAAACTGCTGCAGAAATTTATTTCGGTAAAAACGTTGAAGATTTAAATGCTGCAGAATGTGCAACTATTGCGTCCATTACAAAAGCGCCTGCAACCTTCGATCCACTTACAAAGGATGGCCTTGCAGCTCTTCTTGAAAAGGACGAAGAGGGTAATATGGGCAGACAGAGATATTGCCTTACATGTATGCTTGAAAACGGTTCTCTCACACAGAAGGAATATGAAGAAGCTCTTGATTACGAGCTTGTTTTCACCAATAGTGAAAACTATAAGGGTAGTCAGGTAACTGATGATACAGAAGAGGAAGATGATAAAGAGTATACTGAAGAAGATGTTAAGGTAAGTGGTACCGAGAACGACGGTAAATCCTCATACTATGTTGAGTACGTTATAGACCAGGTTATTGAAGACCTTATGGCAAAGTACGACATTACCTACAACGACGCATGGCGTAAAGTCTTCTTTGGTGGTCTCAGAATATATACTGCAGTTGACCTTGATGTGCAAAAAAAGGCAGAGGATGTGTTCATTAACAGAAAAACTATGCCTGACGTAGAGGATACAGAAGAAAATCCTGCTCCACAGGCCGCAATGACAATTATGGACTACAACGGTCGTGTTATTGCTATGGTTGGTGGTGCCGGTAAAAAGGAAAGCTTCCGTGGTCTTAACAGAGCATGTAATTCACCTCGTCAGCCCGGTTCTTCAATTAAGCCACTTTCGGTTTATGCCCCTGCTGTTGAGGCAAACTTTGTTACCTGGTCGACAATGGTACAGAACTATGGTATCAGAATGGGCTCATCACGTTGGCCTATTAACTATGGTGGTAACCCCGGTTCACCATCAAGTTTTGTTACTGTTCAGTATGCCCTTCAGCAGTCGCTTAACACAGTACCTGCACAGATTGTGCGTCAGTTAGGTATTTCACCTTGCTTTGACTTCCTTGTTGAGGATTTACATTTTTCACACCTTGTTACAGATGAAGAAGATCCCAATTACGACGGTAACTATTCTTCTGTCTGCGTTGGTGGTATGAGTGAAGGTGTTACAACACTTGAAATGACTGCTGCATATGCTATTTTTGGTAATAACGGCTACTATTACAAGCCATATTCATATTATAAAGTCACAAACAATGATGGCACAGAAACTCTTCTTTCTGCAGGTGACAGTGAAGGTGAGCAGGTTATTTCCGAAAGAACTGCAGGTGTTATGAGAGAATTGCTTGAAACTGTTTCTACAAGAGGTACTGGTAGTGGCTACGGTGTAAAAGGCTTCACAAACTTCAGTAAGACGGGTACAACAACTGACGAATACGACCGTTGGTACGTTGGTGGTACGCCATATTATGTTGCTGCCTGCTGGTATGGTTATGATATTCCTGAATCAATTGATAATTCCTCAGGTAACCCTGCGGGTAAACTATACAGAGAGGTTATGAACGCTGCACACGAGGGTCTTGACGACTTGTCATTCCCAAGTGCTAGTGGTGTTGTGTCGCGAAGCTTTTGTACAATTTCAGGTGATATTGCATCTAAAACCTGTGCTAACACATCGTATGGCTACTATAAAAGCAACGACATACCGGGTACCTGCAAAAATTGTGCTATAAGAAACGGTATTGGTCAAGGTATACCTGACGTTATTCCTAATACAGCAACAACTACCGAGGAATCCACAACCAAGAAGCCGAAGCCTTCCACAACCAAGCCTAAAACAACTAAACCTAAAACTACGGCTGGGGCTGAAAAACCATCTACAACCCAACCAAAGACAACGAAGCCTACAACTACAAAGGCTCCTGAAACTACAAAACCGACTACAACCCAACCTACAACTACACAACCACCACAAACAACACAGAAACCAACCTCGGCACCTGTTGTTGAACAGCATGCACAGCCTGAAAACGTAAGTGCTCAGGTTGCTGCTGCTATGCGTAATATGTGGTTTTAAAACAAAATATAGTGGCTGATAGTAATTCTGTCAGCCACTTTTGGAGTATTATATGATAATAATGTCTGTTGATTACGGTGATAAAAGAACCGGCATTGCCATATGCGATAAACTCGAAATGTTAGCGTCACCTGTAGGTGTTCTTGTTGAGTGGAATGCTCAGGCGCTTGCTGAAAAAATTGTTGCTACGGCAAATGAGAAAAAGGCTGAAACAATCGTTGTTGGACTTCCTAAAAATATGGATGGTTCAAAAGGCTTCAGGGCAGATGCCTGCGAACAGCTTGGAGCTTTAATAAAAGAAATTACCGAAATTCCCGTTGTTTTCTGGGATGAAAGGTTAACAACAGTTTCAGCACATAGAATATTAAGCGAAAATAACGTGCGAGGAAAAAAACGAAAGGCAGTTGTTGACTCTGTTGCTGCAGAAATAATACTGCAGGACTACATTGACTCGCGTAAAATGGCTAAACAGCTTTAAGAAAGGGTAAATTCTGTGAACGATAGAAGTAATATTCTGAATAATATTGATACGGCAATTTACACTGCGGAGTACATTCTTTGTAAAGCTCTTGACATTGGTGAAAGCCTTTTGAAATGTGGTGGTGAGCCACATCGTATTGAAGATACTGTTACAAGAATATGTTCCTCCTACGGGGCAGTTCATACGGACGTTTTTGCTTTGCCATCGCTTGTTATGGCAGGTGTTCGTATGCCTGATGGAACAACGTCGTCGCAAGTAAGACGTGTATATAAAACTGCCAACAATATGTACAGGCTTGACCTTATTAACGACCTTTCACGAGGCGTGTGTAGTGGCAATGTTTCACTTGAAGATATTGATGATAAGCTTGAAGAGATAATGTCCACAAGACCGTTTAACAGGTTCTGGGCGTTGTTTGGTGGTACCATTGCTGCAGGTGGATTTGCAGTTTTCTTCGGTGGGGATATTATGGATGCCCTCGCAGCAGCCGTTGCAGGATTCGTTGTATCTGCCCTTAATCTTCATAAAATAAAATTCGGTACGCAAATGCTTTACACAGTTATTGTTTCCTTGGTAGGTGCAGTAACAGGCTTGCTTATGTACCGACTTGGACTAGGCAATAACATTGATACTATTATGATTGGTACTATAATGCTTGTTATTCCGGGACTTTCCTTTGGTAACGCCGTAAGAGATCTGATTTTTGGTGATACGGTTTCGGGCATTATTCAGTTGGTGCAAGCAGTTATGACTGCCGTTATGGTAGCATTCGGCTATATTGCTGCAATTATTGTTTTCGGAGGTGTTACAGTATGACTTTAATGCCGACTATAATTAAAATTATTGCAGGTGTAGTAGGTACTGTCGGCTTTGCCATATTGTTCCGTCTGAAGCCTCTGCATTGGATATATGCAGGTCTTGTGGGACTTTTTGCCTGTATCAGCTATTTTGTAGTGTTTAATACAACCGGGGACGTTTTTTTTGCAAACCTGTTCGGTGCATTCGTTTGTGCCTTCATTTCAGAAATTTTTGCACGAATCGCAAAGACACCTACAACAGTATTTGTTTTACCCGGCATAATTACTCTTGTGCCCGGTAGTACTCTTTATTATACAATGAGCAACCTTTTAAATGAAAAATATGTTGAAGCAGGTGAAAATTTACTTGTTACTATTACCGTTGCAGTTGCAATAGGTGGAGGAATTATAGCTGCTTCGATTTTAAGGGTTCTTCTTTTGAAATTAATAGAGAACGTTAAATCAAAAATCAAAGGCTGATTTTGGTTAGTTCTGTTTCTTGTGCGCTTTTTTCTCAAAGGAGTGTTGAGCGTAATGAAAAAGCTATTGTCTTTAATAATTGCACTTTTTTTTGTAATAAGTGAGCTTAGCGTACTTTCTGTTGCGTTGTATGACGAAACGGATTGCCTCTCTGTGTCTAAATTTACAAGTGCTTTTGTTGAGATGGTTTCAGAAACAGAAGATAAAGTGAACGAAGGTGTTGTTGCTGAGAATGCAGACGTGTATTTCAGTAGTGGAAGCACTTCTGTGGAAAATCAGGATGTCAACGAAGAAGTAACAGATGAAAATACTGAAAAAACTTACAGATTAATTGTAAAGTCCTCATTTGAACTTGACCCATTGGACTCTGTGGGTTACGTATTTGGTTATAATGACTTACATATTTTACAGTTCGATAACAAAAGCTCCTTTGAAAAAGCTTATGACTTTTATGATTCTCTTCAGTGTGTTGAGTATGTTGAAGAAGATTTATATTTAACAGAGGCTGTTGTGGACGATGGGAACGATATAGTTTACGAAAGTGCTATTGAATATCCTACAATAACCCAATCAAATATGTATGGTTATGCTACGGCAAAAAACAAATCACACGGAAATACTGTTAGCATCGGTGTTGTGGACTCAGGTGTTCAGCATGACCATGAATTTCTTAATGGTAGGGTAGTCGATACAGGCTTTAACAGTATTTCGGACAACGGAACTGCTTATGATGACAGAGGTCATGGCACCCACGTTGCAGGTATCATTGTTGCAAACACGCTTTCGAATGTTACCGTTCACGCCTACAAGGCTTTAAACGAATCCGGATCCGGTACGGCTGCGCAGGTTTCTTTGGCAATTGATTCTGCAATTGAAGACGGAATGGATATAATTAACCTCAGTGTGCAGATGAAGGGCTTTAGTGACACCCTACACGAAGCAGTACAAAGGGCGTATAACGCAGGCATCACTGTTGTTGCTGCTGCAGGTAACGCAGGTGTTGATATTGGCCAGGTTCAATATTCACCAGGTTGCTTTGATGAAGTAATATCCGTTATGTCCTGTACTATGTACAGAAGAATATCAGACTTTTCAAACTATGGTTCACCTTGTGACTTTGCTGCACCGGGAGAGAATGTGTTAAGTGCATATTTAGATAATACATATAAATCTACATCTGGCACATCGATGGCGTCACCATTTATTTGTGCTGCTGTTGCATATGAGCTCGCAAAGGATGATACCTTAACTCCTGAACAGGTCAGAGTGAAATTAGAAGAGAAATCACAATTTTGTTATGGTAATCCTGCAGGCAAATGCGTTTATCCTGATGTTAAGTCAAGTTTTGAAGGTATGTCATCTGCTCCTGTGTTTTTATATGAATCCTGTAACTTTGCAGGCTCATTGTTGGTATCCTTGTCATGCAACTCTGAGGATGTCGATATACTTTATTCCTTTGATGGAGAGAGATTTCTAGAGTATACAGAACCGTTTTATATAACAGAAACAAAAAATATATCTGCTTTTGCGCGATCAGAAACATTAGAAACGAGTTTTACAAGAACTGTTAATTATACATGCTTGTCGTCAGTTCCGGATGAATTTGTAGTCGATGAAAACAACGTGCTTGTTGGTTATAACGGAACAAACACAAACGTTGTTGTACCGACTTATATTGACGGGAAAAAGGTTTTTGCTGTAAAAGAAACTGCATTTGCTAATAACACTAATCTTAAAAGTATTACCTTTGATGCTTCGCTGAAGCACATATACAACAATGCTTTTTTTGGGTGTACATCTTTAGAAAATTTCTCAGCCAAAAATGCTGTTAATATTGGTTCGGATGCATTTAATGGTTGCCAAGCCTTGGAACGAATTTTTATCGATAATTTATACGAGGTTGGTGACAGGGCGTTCAAGGATTGTACTTCCTTATTAAATGTTAACACAGAACATGCCGAAAGACTGGGCGCGGATGCCTTTAAAGGCTGTTCTTCGTTGCTTTCTTTTTCATCTGATATGCTTAAACAATTTGATTTGTCATATTTATCAGATTGTGTTAGTTTGGAAGGTCTTACTCTTAATGAAATAACGACATTACCTGAATTAGAGGAAGGAAAATCTATTGCATCATATTTCCCGGCTTTGAAATATTTGTACGCAAATAAGGTTACTGCAGTCCCGGATGGGTATTTTAAAGAGTGTGAGACCATAGAGCGCGTTGAGTTTTATAATGCAACATCTGTCGGTGATTACGCCTTCTATGATTCATCTTTAAAAACCTGTGAATTTAATTTAGTTAAAACTATCGGTGATTATGCCTTTGCTAACACAAATGTAGACAGCATTCCTTTTGGTAATCTTACAGATTTAGGTAAGTATGCGTTTTATAACTGTCAGTCACTTGTTTCTGTAAATCTTAAAGCTCTTGTTAATATGGGCGCAAAAGCCTTTTATAACTGTACTTCTGTCCAAACGATTGAAATTCCAAAAGTAGAAGAGATTCCTGCGTATGCCTTCTATAACAATACTTCATTAAAATCGGTAAGTAATTTTAAAAGTACAATAGTTGGTAGTGGTGCGTTTATGAATTGCACAAGTCTTACAAATTTTTTCAGTTCATCCGAAGGATGCAGCTACGGTTACCGAGCATTTTACGGATGCTCTGAATTTGCACCGAATCTTAAATATTTATATCCTGTAGAACTTGACAGACAGGTTTTTGTTGGCACAAAAGCTAATGTTAATGATCGCGTTGTGTTAGATAAATTGACCAGCGTTGCTCCCCATGCTTTTGATGGCTTACAGATAAATTCATTAATTCTTGAAAATATTATTACCCTTGACGATGTCCCAAAAGATAGTATTGTTCTTGTTGGTAACAAAATATCGTCTAAAAGTTTAATTCCTGCAGATAAAAATGTTACAGTATATTCTCGTCCTAATACGACTCTTTCCAATATGTGTAATACACGAGGCATTAAATTTGTTGAATATAATGCGAATACTGCGATTTTAGAGGATGCTCAGGTGGTTACATCCCAGGGTGTTTCTGAAATATTGTTTAACGTAATAGGTTTTGATGTTGATTATACTCTGTATGGTTGCAATAGTAATCGTGATACTACAAGCTTAGTTCCAAACGGCGCTGTGAAAATTACTAACTTTACCAATAGGGATAAATATTTCCGTGTTTACGATACCGGTACACGTTACAATTATTATTTTATAGTTGCGAGTAGTGGGTATACTGGTGGTAGCTCAAAATTCTTTTCGTGTAGATCGTCTTACGCATCTTTATATGGATATATTGTTCCAGATGAACCTGATGAACCTGATGAACCTGATGACTATGACGTTACCTGGGAAATTAACGATTTATCGGGGAAAACCAAACTTCAACCAGTTACAATTGATGGTGTTTTTTATGGTGAGTTTTTAGTCACTAACGGAAAGACAGTTAAAGAAGTATTTGATTCGATTTTTGTAACTTATGGAACGAAGAGTGTCAGCCCGTCGATTATTGTTGGTCATAATGAAATATACGGAACAGGCTCCGTTGTGTCTATTTGTGATGGGGAAGGCAATGTAGTCGAGACAATTCCGATTGTAATTTATGGTGACGTTAATGGTGACGGCACAATAGATGGTTTAGACTGTTCTGCTATGTCAAATTATATGTACAACAGAGATTTTTTGGAGAACGACAGCTGTCGTATTGCTGCCGATTACAATAGAGATGAAACTATAAACGTAATAGATTTTCAGATGATTGTTAATAACTCTGTTCTTTAGCAAATAAAAAAATCAATATAAAGCAACCCCTCTGCGAGTGTTCATCAACTCGTAGAGGGGTTTACTTTTTTATTTCTGTCAATTAAAGCTTAAGGCTTTTAATGAGTGCTTCGCAGTCTGCCTGGTCCATAATCTTTGGAACAGGGTAGAGAGGGTTGCCTTCCTTCAATGCACGTTCTGCAATAAGAGGAATATCCTCGTCCTTAATCTGCTCGAAGCCTGTAGGAATATTCATCTTAGCGTTCAACTCGCGAATAGCAGCAATAAAGCGTTTTGCCTTTTCTCTGTCACCCTGCGCAGGACCTGAAACACCTGCAATGTCGCTGAGTTCAGCAAGTCGTTTATACGCTGTTTCACCGAAGTAGTCAAGTACATAGGGAAGAATAACTGCGTTTGCAAGACCGTGAGGAATGCCATACATACCACCAAGGTTGTGTGCAATTGCGTGTACGTAACCAACGTACGCTCTTGTAAAAGCAAGACCTGCGTGGAATGAACCAACAAGCATATTTTCACGTGCGTCAACATCCTTGCCGTTTTCGTAAACCTTTTCGATGTTTTCAAAAATAAGCTTTGTAGCAATTCTTGCATCCTCAAATGTCTGCTTTGTGTTGCTGCCACCAATGTATGCCTCAACAGCGTGTGTAAGTGCATCCATACCTGTTGTTGAAGTAATGTGTGGTGGAAGGCCAAGTGTTAACTCAGGGTCAAGAATAGCGTATTTCGGACGAAGAGAAGGGTCGTTGATTGCATTCTTTTCGTGTGTGTCAGGGTTAGAAATAACTGCAGCGATTGTTGTTTCGGAGCCTGTACCTGCTGTTGTAGGCACTGCAAAGAATGGTGGAAGCTTTTTAAGAATCTTAAGAAGACCACGCATTTCTGAAGGAGTTTTGTTTGGCTTTACAACCCTTGCAGCTGTAACCTTTGCACAGTCCATTGGTGAGCCACCACCGAAAGCAATGAAGCCCTGGCAGTTGTTATCCTTGTAAATTTTAAGAGCGTCCTCAACGTTGTAAATTGTTGGGTTTGGCTGAACTTCGTCATAAACGGAGTATTTGATTCCTTCCTTTTCAAGACCTTCGAAAAGACCGTCGAGAAGGTGAAGGCTCATAAGACCTTTGTCGGTAACAATAAGAACGTTGTTAAGACCTTCTTTTTTTACAAGCTCAGGTAATTTCTTAACGGCACCTGCACCTTTTACAACCTGTGGTGGTGTCCAGTCAAGGAAATTAACAGAAACCTTCATTATTTTCTGGAAAGCTCTGCAATAAGCTTTGTTAAGTGTGCTCATTTAATATTCCTCCGTTTATTTTAAAATTTTATGGAAAACTTTCTTTCCTTTTTTTACAATTATGTATCCCTTTTCGAAGTCAGCAACAGGAATAACGTGGTGTGGTGAAGTAATTTTAACATCGTCCACACTTACGCCACCTTGTTCGATAAGACGTCTTGCTTCGCCTCTGGAAGCGCAAAGGGAAGCCTTTATCATAGCGTCAATGATGTTAATGCCCTCGTCTGTAAAATCTGCTGTATCGAGCTGAGTTGAAGGCATATTCTCAGAGTTACCTGCGCCTGCGAAAACTGCCTTTGCAGCCTCCTGAGCCTTGTTTGCCTCATCTTCACCGTGTACAAGTGCTGTAAGCTCCCAAGCAAGAATTTCCTTTGCCTTGTTAAGCTCTGCGCCTTCCCATTTGTCCATTTCGTCAATCTGTTCAAGTGGAAGGAAGGTGAGCATACGGATGCATTTAAGCACGTCACCGTCACCAACGTTACGCCAGTACTGGTAGAAGTCGTATGGTGAGGTTTTGTTAGCGTCAAGCCATACTGCATTACCTGCAGTTTTACCCATCTTCTTACCCTGTGAGTCTGTAAGAAGAGTAATTGTCATTGCGTGAGCGTCCTTACCAAGCTTTTTACGGATAAGCTCTGTACCACCAAGCATATTGCTCCACTGGTCGTCGCCACCAAACTGCATATTGATGCCGTACTCCTTGAAAAGGTGGTAGAAGTCGTAGCTCTGCATAATCATATAGTTAAATTCAAGGAAGCTGAGACCTGTAGCCATTCTCTGCTTGTAGCACTCTGCACGAAGCATATTGATAACAGAGAAGCATGCGCCAACTTCACGAAGAAGGTCAACATAGTTAAGGTTAAGAAGCCAGTCAGCATTGTTAACCATAATGGCTTTACCTTCACCAAATTCGATAAAACGCTCCATCTGCTTTTTGAAACAGTCAGCGTTGTGTTGAATGTCTTCCTTGGTAAGCATTTTTCTCATATCGCTTCTGCCTGACGGGTCACCAATCATTGTGGTACCACCACCGATAAGGGCAACAGGCTTGTTGCCAGCCATCTGCAAACGCTTCATAAGTGTAAGAGCCATAAAATGACCTGCAGTAAGGCTGTCTGCGGTACAGTCAAAGCCAATGTAGAAGTTAGCCTTGCCGTTGTTAATCATTTCACGGATTTCGTCTTCGTTTGTTACCTGGGCAATAAGTCCACGGGCAACTAATTCTTCATAAATACCCATTTGAAAGTCTCCTAAGTAAATAGTTTTACATACATTAATAATTATATTATATATTTATATCAATGTCAATATTCGGATACAT
>JAZUPI010000013.1:0-5208 GCA_045605085.1 Acutalibacteraceae bacterium | reverse complement strand
CCCGATCCTGAATGTGAAATTTAATATATCACCCGTAATATATTTAAACTAAAACAACAGTACCATTGTGAAATGCTCCCCTTTTTTCGAAAAAGGGGAGCAAGGAACACAACAGCCACCTGTGGTGGAAACAGAGAGGATAAGTTGTCGCGTTATTTTAGTTACTATTAATCACAACATGGATCTGCTTTTTTCTTTTTTGCAGGTGCAGGCTTACCCTGAGTTGTAGCATCACCTAAGCCTGTTGCCTCTGAGAAGAGAGCATCTTTCTTAACTGCCTCAACCACGTCAGTAGGTACAATGATTTTTGCTGCCTGACCATTTGACATATTAACAAGAGCTTCGTATTTCTTAAGCTCAAGCACTGCAGCTGTAGGGTTAGCTTCAATAATTGCACGGATACCGTCTGCCTCTGCCTGCTTTGAAAGTAAAAGTGCTTTTGCTTCACCCTCAGCACGAGCAATACGGGCATCTCTTTCACCTTCAGCTGCAAGCACCATTGCCTGCTTGTCACCTTCGGCACGAGTAATGGCAGCAGCCTTATGACCCTCTGCCTGAAGAAGAGTTTCACGTCTGTCGCGTTCTGCCTTCATCTGCTTTTCCATTGCCTGCTGAATTTCCTGTGGAGGAATAATGTTTTTAAGCTCAACTCGTGTAACCTTCATGCCCCACTGGTCTGTAGCATCGTCAAGAATGGCAGTCATTTTACCGTTGATGGTGTCACGTGAAGTAAGTGTACTGTCAAGCTCCAATTCACCAACAATGTTACGAAGTGTTGTTGCTGTAAGATTTTCCAATGCATTAATTGGGTTAACTACACCATATGAGTAGAGTTTAGCATCAAAGATTTTAAAGAAAACAACAGTGTCAATCTGCATTGTAACGTTATCTTTTGTAATAACAGGCTGTGGAGGGGAGTCTATAACCTGCTCTTTAAGAGTAATTTTTTTAGCAATTCTTTCGACAAGAGGGATTTTTACGTGAAGTCCTGCACCCCAGGTTTTTTCGTATTTACCTAAAAATTCAATTACATACTCGTGTGCCTGTGGTACAACGCGTACATTAGCAACAACAAGTGCTAATAAAAGAAAAACTGCAATAAGAATAAATTCCATAAAACAACCTCCATTAAGTCATTGTAATAATAAACTATTTATATTTAGTTTATGCTTTTATTGTACAGAATATAAAAAGAGTTGTCAACATTAGTTAAGGTTCTTAACTAATAATACATAAAAAAAGCTCCCCAAGGGGAGCTTTTTTGTTGATTAAGCCATAACACCTGTGAAGGTTCTTAAGAGAAGCTTAAGGAATGAACGGATTACTGTAATGAAATCTACCGGAGCCGGATTGAAAGGTCCTCTGTTAATAAGCTGATCCATATTACCGTCATCACAAACGAAAGCCTGTGTAAGAGTTCTACCACCCTTACCTGTAAGCTCTGCACGAACGTAGCAGCTGATGTCGTCTGAATGCTTAGCAAGCTTAATTGTTGAAGAAACAACGCCGTTTGAAGAAACAGAATCTGTCTGAATTACTTTACCGTCTGCAATCCAGTTGATAGAGTTTGTGTTCTTACCAACAATTGTGATTGTGTCTGCCTTGTCATCAACGATAATGCAAGTAACTACAGGGTAAGCTGCACCTTTACCGATTCTGTCACCGGCTTCATATCTTGAAACTGCGAAGAAGGTGCCTTTTTCCATTGCTGTACGAACATTTTTCTGTGAAAAGCTTGGCATAACAAAATCCATAAATGATGTATCAACATCTCTGATTATGTGAGCATCGTTGTTTGCGAAGCCCCAAACATTTCTGCCTTCGGGGATAATTACCTTAAGAAGTTCGTCCCAGAGAACACGGTCGCTACGTGTAGGACGGTCATATGAGTTATAAACCTCAATACCGAGACAAGAAGGATATTTGCGAAGAGCTTTTGCAAAGAACTGAACGTTACCCGGATCAGTTGCAATCTGGTAGCCCTTAGTCATAACGTCACCATTATCGTCGTAGATAACCTTGCCGTTTTCATCGAGAGCAGGCTCAGAAGAAGCTGAACCAAGCCAGTCACCTGGGTGGTTGATGTGAGAAATACCGCCTGCCTTCTGAATCATAGAAATGGCAGTTTCGAAGTCGCCCTCATTACCAAGGAAGCCTTCAACTTCGTCGTTCTGCATAAAGTAACCGTTTACGTGGTTCTTCTGTACAACGAGCATGTTTGCTTCAATAGCACCCGGTACGTTCTGCATACCTCTTTTTGAAGTACGAGTTGTGTGCTCGTCTTTATAAGTACCTGCATGAATAGCTGCATCTTCTTCTTTTGTAAGATGTGACTGATCGTTAAGAAGAACGTGGTTGTACTGGTAGAGGGGTACAAGAGTAGGTGTTTTGTACCATGCCTTACCGATAACACCGTGGTCTGAAATTGCGAGAATGTCAAAGTTCTGATTATAGTGCTCTTTGACCATATCGCTTAAATCGATCTCAGCATCACTGTAGGTTGAGTGTGTGTGGAGATTTGTTTTGTAATGGTTTTCGTCCTTCGCAAGAAGAGATGTAACACTTGCATATGGGTTAGTAATCTTGTATGTTTTTGTTGCAGCAACTGCAGAAATCTGCATAACGCCGAAAAGCATAGAAAGAACCATTACTAAAGATAAAACTTTAAAAATAGATTTTTTCATAGGTATTTTCCCCCTTTATAAAAGTGATTATAGCAATTATAGTAAAATATGTCAACAAAAAAGGGAAGATTTCGAAAAAATCTTCCCTTTTTTGTTTATAATGTATTTAATAATTAATACATTCCGCCACCTTGTGCTGCTGCCATTGCCGCTGCACTTGCTGCTGCGTCTGCAGCAGGGTCAGGTTTGTCTGTAACAAGGCTTTCTGTAGTAAGAACCATTGCTGCAACAGATGATGCATTCTGTAAAGCAGAAAGTGTAACCTTTGTAGGGTCAAGGATGCCTGCCTCTGCCATATCTGTATATTCTTCTGTAGCAAAGTTAAAGCCGTAGCCAACCTTGTTTGCGTTACGGATGCCGTAAATGATCACTGAGCCTTCAAGACCTGCGTTTGCAGCAATCTGACAAATTGGCTCTTCGATAGCCTTGCGAACAATTTTTGCACCTGTAATTTCGTCTGCATCTGTAAGTGTTGCAATGTACTCGTCGAGAGTCTTTGTTGCATCGATAAGTGCAACGCCACCACCTGCAACGTAGCCTTCTTCAACAGCTGCCTTTGTTGCTGCGAGGGCATCTTCAATACGAAGCTTCATTTCCATCATTTCTGTTTCAGTAGCAGCGCCAACACGGATAACAGCTACGCCACCTGCAAGCTTAGCAAGTCTTTCCTGAAGCTTTTCTCTGTCAAAATCAGATGTTGTTGTTTCAATCTGAGCTTTAATCTGGTTAACTCTTGCTGAAATTTCATTTGCATCTCCAGCACCATCAACAATGATTGTGTTTTCCTTGCTGATTTTAATCTGACGTGCGCGACCAAGCTGTGAAACCTGAGCATCCTTAAGATCAAGGCCAAGCTCTTCTGTAATAACCTCGCCACCTGTAAGGATAGCAATGTCACGAAGCATTTCTTTTCTTCTGTCACCAAAGCCGGGAGCCTTAACACCAACACAAGTGAAGGTACCACGAAGCTTGTTAACAAGAAGTGTTGCAAGAGCTTCACCCTCGATGTCTTCTGCAATAATTACAAGCTTTTTACCTGCCTGAACAATTTTCTCAAGAAGAGGAAGAACCTCCTGAATGTTAGAAATCTTTTTGTCTGTGATAAGAATGAAAGGATCGTCAATAACAGCTTCCATTTTGTCTGTATCTGTTACCATGTATGGTGAAATGTAACCACGGTCAAACTGCATACCCTCAACCACGTCACAGCTTGTTTCAGCAGTTTTGCTTTCTTCAACTGTAATTACACCGTCTGCAGTGACCTTTTCCATTGCTTCTGCAATAAGGCTACCGATGTTTTCGTCTGCAGATGAAATTGTTGCAATTCTTGCAATGTCACTTGAAGATTCAACAGGTTTTGAGTTAGCCTTGATTGTTTCAACTACGTTAGCAACTGCATTTTTGATGCCTTTTTTAAGCACCATTGGGTTAGCGCCTGCAACAACGTTTTTCATACCTTCGCGAACGAAAGCCTGCGCAAGAAGTGTAGCAGTTGTTGTACCGTCACCGGCAATATCGTTAGTTTTTGTAGCAACCTCTTTAATGAGCTGAGCACCCATGTTTTCAAATGCGTCTTCAAGCTCAATCTCCTTTGCGATTGTTACACCGTCGTTTGTGATGAGGGGAGCGCCGTACTTTTTATCAAGAACAACGTTTCTGCCCTTAGGACCTAATGTGATTTTAACTGTATTAGCAAGCTTATCGATACCTGCCTGAAGTGCGCGACGAGCGTCCTCGCCGTAAATGATCTGTTTAGCCATAATAAAACCTCCGTGAGATGTAAGAATTATTCAACAATAGCAAGAATGTCGTTTTGACGTACAATGATAAGTGTTTCGCCGTCAACCTTAACTTCTGTGCCTGAATATTTACTAAGGATAACCTTGTTGCCGACCTGAACCTCCATTTTGATTTCAGCTGTGCCCGGACCAACAGCAAGAATTTCTGCAGTTTGCGGCTTTTCCTGTGCAGCAGCTGCAAGGATGATGCCACCCTTTGTTGTTTCTTCTGCTTCGCAGAATTTAAGGACAACTCTGTCGCCTAATGGTTTAAGTGTCATATGGATTGCCTCCTGATATATAAAAATATTATTAACGTTTTAGCACTCGCGACCTTTGAGTGCTAAATATATAATATACCTGTTTTAAAAAATTATCAAGTCTTTTCTGTAAAAAAATGCACGTTTTACCAATGTTTACAAATGGTTAACAACAAACATACAATAGTAAAATATGCAAAAATGCCAGGAAAAATACAAGAGAAGGAAAAATTTTCTTGGGGAGGGAGAAAAAAGATAGCCTATAGCCGAGTGTTCGTAAGGACACTCACGCAGTTTTTTTCGCCTTTCGGCGAGTGATATTGCTTCGCAGCGATATAATGCTACGCATTGTGATATTGTCCTTCGGACAGTTTTATGCGAATAAAATAACACTGAAATCGAAGATTTCAATATCACTATGCCGAAAAGTGCATAATATCACTCTTTCCGAAGGAAAGAATATCACTTAAAGCTAAAGGCGCACTT
>JAZUPI010000012.1:0-18904 GCA_045605085.1 Acutalibacteraceae bacterium | reverse complement strand
GTACAGAAGAAATGATAGAGCTTATGAATCGTTTCGAGAAGCTTTCCGTTATGCCTAAGTGCGAGCATACGTCAGGAGCAGAATTCCTTGAAAAGAATCTTAAAGACAACAAGAATCTTCAGGTGTGGGACGGGGAGCTTTACCTTGAAATGCATCGAGGCACCTTTACCACTAAAAACTATATTAAACGAGCAAATCGCAAGCTTGAAGAAAAATTCAGAACAGCTGAAATGCTTTCTGTTTTACGAGGTGATAACAACCACGATGAAATTACTTCACTCTACAAAACATTCCTTATAAATCAATTTCACGATATTTTACCCGGCTCTCACATTCATCCCGTATATGAGGATGCTATGAGAGATTACGAAAACGTGGAAAATGGTCTTGATGAAATTATCGGTAAGGGAAGTAAGTATTTTAATACTCTTAACTTTAAACGTGATGCTATTACTTTTGTGGAAAATAAAAAAGGCAGTGCAACGCGTTATGGCGTAAAAGGCAATTGGGTTGTTCCTGATATGCCTGCTCTCTCTTCTGCAACTCTTCGTAAGTCAGGCTTTAAGGGCGAATGGTTAAGATTGGACGGAGACGTTGTTGAAACGCCCTTTTATAAAGCCACACTTAACTGTGATGGATCATTTGCTTCTTTGTACGATAAAGAGCTTTGCCGTGAGTGGGTTGGTGGTGATTTCAACAAAATAAGACTTTTTGTTGATTGCCCCGGTAACTATGATGCGTGGGATATTCTTCCTAACTATCGTGAAAAAGAGACACCCGTATCAGTTCAAGTGCCTTTGAAACTTGTGGAAAGGGACAGTGAAAGTGCAACCTTCCGTACAATTCTTGCAACGGAAAAATCCACGTTGGAAATTAACGTGCGCTTTTTCAGAAGAAGTAGAGGTATTGAGGTTGAGTATAATATTGATTGGAATGAAAAACACAAGCTTCTTAAAGCAGAGTTTACTCCTGATATTCTGACAAGAAAAGCTTTCTGCGACACCTCTGCAGGCTTTATTGAAAGGGAAACCCATCGTAACACAACGTGGCAACAAGCCCGTTTTGAGTGTTGTCACCATAAATGGTGCGATATGAGTGAAAGTGGTGGAGGTATTGCCATTGTTAATGATGGTAAATATGGGGTAGGCTTTTTAAATAACAGCATGAGTCTTTCTCTTCTTCGTGCAACGGAGCGTCCCGACGTTACCTCGGATATAGGTAAACATAGCTTTGCTTATATGATTGTTCCTCATAAGGACGATCACATAAAAGCAGATATAAACAGATTAGCACTTCAGTACAATGCTCCACTTGTGAAGGCAGATTGTGAGTGGTCTTACGATACATTTGAACCATTGTATTTGCAATCTGTAAAGCGAAGTGAAAATGGAGAAATGACAGTTATAAGACTTTGTGAGCAGGACGGAAAGAGAGGCAGTATAAAGCTTTCCGAAAAGGTTAAGCTCCTTAATATGCTTGAGGATATTGAGGGCGAAACCGACGTGCTTGAATACAAGCCATTTGAAATTATAACACTTGGAATATAAGAAAAAACGCTTGGAAAGTAAATTTCCAAGCGTTTTTACTATTTGAAAATTATTTTACAAACTCGTTGTAAATTGCGTTAAGGGCTTTTACATAGTCCTCTTCGTCAATACCAACGATGATGTTAAGCTCGCTTGACCCCTGGTCAATCATACGGATGTTGATGTCACCCTCGGCAATTGCCTTGAAGAGTCTGCCTGCAGTACCCTTTGCACCTGCCATGCCTCTGCCAACAACAGCAATAAGAGCGATTTCACCGTTTACTGTAATTGCATCGGCCTTTGTTCTTCTTTGAATATCGTTTATAATTGCATCCTTGTTTTTGAGGAAATCTGCATCATTAACAACAACAGACATTGTGTCAATACCTGATGGAAGGTGTTCAAAGCAAAGGTTGTAGTTTTCAAGAACCTCAAGTACTGTTCTGCCGAAGCCAACCTCTGAGTTCATCATATCCTTTTCAATGCATATAACTGAGAAGCCTTTTTTACCTGCTACACCTGTAATAACAGTGTCAACCTTGTTTGACTCAACAGATGGAACAATCATTGTGCCGTTGTCTGCAGGTGCGTTTGTGTTTCTGATGTTAATTGGAATACCCATTTCGCGAACAGGGAAAATAGCATCCTCGTGCATAACTGTTGCACCCATATATGAAAGCTCACGAAGCTCTGCGTATGTGATTGTTTCAATAACCTTTGGATTTTCAACGCATCTTGGGTCAGCCATAAGCATACCTGAAACATCTGTCCAGTTTTCATAGATATCTGCCTTGATTGCTCTTGCAACAATAGAGCCTGTAATGTCACTACCGCCACGTGAGAAGGTTTTGATTGTACCGTTAGGCATTACACCATAAAAACCCGGGATAACAGCGTGGTCGTGCTTTGCAAGAATTGCAGTAAGCTCTTCGTTTGTTTTTTCTTCGTCAAGAGTACCGTTTTCTTTAAAAAAAATGCCGTCCTCTGCGTCAATAAAGTCATAGCCGATGTAGCTTGCAAGAACCATTGAGTTAAGGTATTCACCACGGGATGCAATGTAGTCACGACCTGCATGGTGTACAATAGCATTTTTGATTCTGTCAAACTCAGGCTGAAGCCAGAGCTTCATGCCAAGGTCTTTTATGATTCCGTTGTAACGGTCTTCAATAAGCTTGAAGGCATCGTCAATAGGCTGGTTTGCTTTAACAAGCTTGTAGCAATCGTAAAGCATATCTGTAACCTTGATGTCGTCAGAAAACCTTTTGCCCGGAGCAGATGCAACAACGTATCTGCGTTCAGGCTCTGCTTTGATTATTGCAGCAACCTTTTTGAACTGTTCGGCATCTGCAAGTGAGCTGCCACCAAATTTAAGAACTTTTACCATAATATTCATTCTCCTGTTAGTTAGTTGGGGAAATAAACTCATTTTGACTCCAATATATATTATCAAAACAACTGTCAATTGGCAACAAAAAAAGATTGGAAAATTAAAAGTTCTATCTATTATATAATTTTTACAAAAAATAAGATTTTTACTTGTGCAAAAAGGCAACGAAAATTAGAATAAATATACGTTTTAAATGCATTAATCAGCCTTGACATTCTTTGTTTGAAGTGGTAAATTTATCTTTGTACAAACTACGCAAAAGGGTGATTTTATGAGTCAATTGAAAATGTACTATATACCAAACGGAAAGGTAGAAGAGCTTGTTCTTCCAGAGGGATATAGCGTCTCTTACTATAAAGATGAAAGCGATATTATGCCATGGATTGAGTGTTGCAAAAATGGTCTTTGCGGTGATGATGCAGGTGTTGATGAATTCAACGGCAGAATTCACGCCCATAAGGATACATCTACCGACGACATTATGTTCATTGACTACAACGGTGAGCATATAGCTACAATTACAGCTATTTTCCATCCGGAAGAGAAAATCGGTGAGGTGCATATGGTAAGTGTGCGTACCGATTTCAGAGGTAAAGGTTTAGGTAAATACCTTAACAACCTTGCTTTAGTAAAAATTCTTAAAAACGATGTTAAATATATCTACCTTACAACAGATGAATGGCGTTCTGCAGCAGTAAAGAGCTACCTTAGCTCTGGCTTTTTACCTGTTCAGTACGATATAGGTATGCAGGAGCGTTGGGAAAAGGTTCTCGAAACATTCAATATTGATAGTGTAGATATGGTTTATGAGGACGGCTCATTCTATAAGAAAATATATAAAAGTAGCATAGCGCCTAAGGTCAGAATTGGTGTTTTAGGTGCAGGTCGTGGCCGTGGTATGATGGATTACTGTGTTACAGCAGGTAATGCAGAGCTTGTTGCAATTTGTGATAACTGGGAGTACAATCTTAATATTGCTAAAGAAAGGTATGGCGATAAGGTAGGCTATTATACAGATTATGACGAATTCTTAAAACACGATATGGATGCAGTTGTTCTTGCTAACTACGCAAATGCTCACGTTCCTTTTGCAATAAAAGCGCTTAAAGCAGGTAAGGCTGTTTTAAGTGAGGTTTTACCTGTACAGACAATGGCAGAGGCTGTTGAGCTTGTTGAGGCTGTTGAAGAAACAGGCACTCTTTACGCTTATGCTGAAAACTATTGCTATATGCCTGCACCAAAGGAAATGAAAAGACTTTACGAAGAAGGCAAGTTAGGTTCCTTTGAGTATGGTGAAGGCGAATATATGCACAACTGCGAAACCATATGGCACGAAATCACAAGAGGTGAGCCTGACCATTGGCGTAACAATATGTCAGCGTTCTACTACTGCACACACTCTTTAGGCCCTGTACTTCATATGTGTGGCTTGCGTCCTGTTAAGGTAACAGGCTTTGAAATTCCTTTCAACGACAGAATGGCTCGTATGGGTGCAAAGGCAGGTCCAATCGGTGTTGAAATGGTAACACTTGAAAACGGTGCAGTTATAAAGAGTGTTCACGGTGTTGGTGTTTCCAAAAACTCTGTATGGTACTCTGTTTATGGCTCAAAGGGTAGAATGGAAAGTGCTCGCGAGGACGTTTCCGACGATGGCGTAAGCCACCTTTACGTTAACTGTGACGAGTATGAGGGACAGAACGACTCTAAGCCATACGAGGCAGACACAAGTGACGATTTAACAGAAATGAGTGCAGGTAACGGTCACAGTGGTTCAGACTTCTACACAATGTACCACTTTGTTGACGCAGTTCGTGGCAACAAAAATGCAGATATTATTGACGTGTACGAAGCTCTTGATATGGGGCTTCCCGGAATATTTGCGCTTAAGAGTGCTATGGCAGGTGGCGCACCAATGGATTTACCTGACCTCAGAAATAAAGAGGAAAGAGATTTCTGGCGCAACAATACAGAATGTACAGATCCTACAGTTGCAGGAGATATGCTTATTCCAAGCTACTCAAAGGGTAACCCTGAAATTCCGGACGAAACATACAAATTCTGGGCAGATAAGTTCGACGAGTGGAGCAAAAATAAGAAATAAGCCTTGTAAAAATTACACCGAACAGGTTTTTGACCTGTTCGGTGTGTTTTTGTTTTACGTCGTTTTATGCACAACAATGAATATATGTACTTGAAATAAGTGTGGATTTTTCGTATACACATCTTGTGCAGCATTCGTATTTATATGTTTTTTTCAAGCATCTTGGTGCTGTTGCACGTGCCTTGTGGGTAGTTGTATAGGTTGTTGCTGTTTCTATGCTGTGTCCTAAAATTGTACAGGTTAAGCCGTATGTAGAAGCATCGTCGTTTTCTGCACCGTTAAGGAAATGTGCAGTTGCTCTTTCTTTTAATTCCTCTGAAACATTTTCGTCCGGGAAATAAATTTCTATATGTGTATGGGAATCTTCAATCTCTGCGGCTGTTGAAGGTAATGTGAAAAGACTTACTGAAATTGCTAATGCCATAAGCATTGCTAAAATGCGATTAGTTTTCATTTGTATTCCTCCAAATTTTCAATTATATCCAGAAGAATTTGCTCGCTTGTACCACTAATAGTGTAGTGGTTGCCGTTGTGATCAAAGTGCATCTGAACAATACCTACATCGTCAAGACGCTCTATGTAACACAGTAATTTGTTGCTGGTCTCGTATTTGTTTGAGGTATCTTTTATGATTTGTGGAATTGCTTCACCGAGATATATTACGAACGAAGAAACATCTGAATTGAAGCCAACATAAATAGTGTTATCATATTTTACGTGTGTTATGTCAGTTATTTCAATTTCTCCGGGAAGCTTTCCGGGTAAAAGTAAGTTTACGTTTTCATTTTTTATGAAGCTTTTTATGTTTTTGTAAATGGTATCTTTACTGGCGAGAACGTGTTCGTCATTACCCACAACCATAGTTTCACCCACAGGTGCATCAATCACTTTACCAAATTTATCGTTCAGTACCTTGTGCCAATAGTCAAGGAAATGACCTGTTGCAAAAACAGCTAACACAGCACACAAAATTGCAATTATAGCGGCAATAAGCAAAATCTTCTTTTTGTTTGTTTTCTTGTGTTCATTTTGTTGAATTGCTTTAATTTCTGCAATGTCAACAAATGGTATTTTTCTGACCTTTTCTTCCAGTTCCTGGCTACTCAGAGTGAAGTTCTTGCCCTGTAATTCCAACGAAAGCTCAACACATGCTTCTACAAGGTCAGCGTCCATTTCTTTATATGGCTTTTCAACCTCATGATTTATAATAGCATTAAGGTGTTCAATATGTTTTTTTGTGCTGTTGTTTTTATCCATTGCAATGTTCACTCCTTTCGTTATGATGACCCCCTCTCACTTATATATGTCAAAAAAGTGAAAAGACATCATTATTTTTTGAAAATTTTTAAAATTTTTTTATTTTTTACTGAAATTCTCAAAAAAACAGCTTTATTATGAGCTGACCAAGGGTGCAAACTGCCATAAGCTCCAGGATTTCCAGCTTCTTTTTCATTCTTGAAATCATAACGCTGACATACTTAGCGTCAGTATTCATTTCCTGTGCAATTTGCAAATTGGATTTACCTTCAACAAAGCGTTTTTGATAAAGGAGCTTTTCTCGTTCGTTCAGGTTGTTGAATATAATGTCGCGATATTTGTCGATTTTTTCAATATCAAAGGTGTTAAGCTCTTCAAACATAGCACAGATGTCTGACGTTTCGTCCTCTATATCGAAATTGTCAAGGGTAACAAGGTTTATTTCTTTGCCTTTTTTTCTTAAAAGCTCTTTTGTTTTAAAGTTGGCTGTGCTTAAAAGCCACGCCTTTATATGTACATCTTCAAGAACGTCTGCTTTTTCCTGAAAAAGCAGAAAAACATCCTGCGTAACGTCGTTTGCATCTTCAACGTTAAATTGAAGTCGGTTAAGGCAGAATTTATTTACAGATTCATAATACAGCTTACAAATTAAATCTGCTTTGATTTTATCAATCATAAATTTTGCCACCTTTCTTGTGTCCTATATTTATATTACATCTTAAATGCAATCTACAAACAAGTATAACATATAATTCACAATATTCAAGAAAGTTTTGCGCGTTTTGCTGTTAATTGTCGAAATGCGTAAAAAGCATGTTGTGAATTTGCATAATTGCGGATGTTTTTGTTTGTTTATTCTTACAAATT
Source organism: Acutalibacteraceae bacterium (assembly GCA_045605085.1). Classification (GTDB taxonomy): domain Bacteria; phylum Bacillota; class Clostridia; order Oscillospirales; family Acutalibacteraceae; genus DTU089. The sequence goes on along the minus strand of JAZUPI010000012.1, from coordinate 11,766 downwards.
TGGAGATTTTTGAAAAAATTATTGAAAAATTATGATGTCTTTTTGAAATTTCGACATATATATATGGAACAAATTTCAGAAAGAGGCGAGTCCGATGGCTAATTAAGTGCAAAATGCAGAGTGTTGAGTGTAATTTACGAAAGGAAGGTAAAAATGAAAAAAAGCAGAAAAATATTAGCGGCGATACTTTCTGTTTTGATATTTATGGGTATATTCTCCTGTTCTACCACAGTTTTTGCAGAGGAATATAACAGTTATGTTGCAGAGCAGGAATATCAGGAAAAGCTCTTGACAGAAACTGTTGAAAACGAAAAACCACAAGCAGAAATTATTTGTGAAGTATCCGAAAAGCGTGATGAATATTCCAAAACATATAAGCGTGCAGACGGCTCATTCACAACAGTTTTTTCACAGACAGCCCTTCACACATATAAAGATGGTGAATGGAAAGAGATTGATAACTCTTTACAGTCAAATGGTGATGTTATCGAAAATACAGCCGGTACATTCAATATTGAATTTCCTGAAAATCTAAGTGCGGAAGATAAAATCACCATAGAAAACCAAGGTGAAAATATATCTTTTTCTATTAATAATATTGAACAAAGCACGGCAGAGGTAGCAACAGAGGCTGAAAGCTCTGATATTGTAGAAAATGATCTGAGTAAGCCTGTTTCTGAAATAAAATACGAAAACATCGACGAAAATACCGATGTTCAGTATATTGTTTCCGCAAGCTCTGTTAAAGAGAATATTATTGTAAGCGATAAAGAAAGCCTTAAGAATACATATTCCTTTGAAATAGAAAAAGGTGCCCTTGCCGTAACAGTTGGTGAGGATAAATCACTTACCTTTAAAAATGCACAGGGCGAGGTTGCTTTTACAATCCCTGCACCTGTTATGTCAGATGCAGCAAATGCAGTTTCTTATGATATTGCAGTAAGTGTAGCAAATGAGAATACAAGCACAGTTACCCTTACCTACACACCATCAAAAGAATGGCTTGAAAGTAACGAACGCGTATATCCCGTTACTATTGACCCTGTAATTGAAATGCCCAGTGCAGATGAATCAATTATTCAGGATACAATGATTCTAAATGCTTCGGAAATACCCGAAAGCAAGGCTACAAATTACAGTAGTTATGTGGATGGTATTGCAACAAATACAGGTAAAGAAGAAACCAACAACCTTATACACGCAGACATTCTTGTTAATATCAATACATCAATTTTTTCAGTGCTGAAAAATCCTGAAATCGAAGTAACAGACGTAAACTACTATTTACGTGGTAAGGTTAACGGTGGTAACGTTTTAGTAAAAGAAATAAACGGCACATGGGATGCAGATACAGTTACCTATAACGATGTTTATTCTGCAGATAATTCAACGCCACAGATAACCTACGGAACGAAAACAATTGACTTTGCATCCGGTGATGACAATCATACAACCGGTAATGTGTATTTTAACATAACAGACGTGTTCCGTAACGCTCTGGTAACAAACACTAATGCGGATTTTGCAATTGTTGCAGAAGATAATTCTGCAGTTCGTGGTGATTTTACAACAGGTGGCACAGAATCAACAAGGACATATAATTCTTTTGTTACGGTTGACTACGTAGACACAAGCTGCGGTAACGATAGCTTTGAATATCTCACACAGGAAATCGGCAGGGCAGGTACAGCATATGTAAATACTTTCAGCCGTAGCCTTGCAATATCCAGAAACGATATTTCAATGGATGGTCTTCGTATGCCTGTAAGCGTAGGCTTTGCATTTAACCCTGCACTTAAAAATTATCTTGATTACTATCTTTCTACATTGCCACAGACAACAACCACACCATATGGCAAAAATTGGCTTCCGTTAAATATGCAAGGTATTGCAAGTATTTCAGAAAATCAATGGCAAGCCTTTACAGGCGAGGGTACAGTTGTTGCGTTTAACCAGACAACCGAAACTGTTACTGAAACAGTAGACGGTGTAGAAACTACTACAACACAAATAGTTTTTGAGCCTGACGAAACAAGTGACATAGGTTATACACTTGAGCTTGTTGACGAAACATTGAACCCAAGTCGTACAAACCTTAGGCTCATTTCACCTGATGGCACAGCCACATATTTTAATAACTTAGGCTTATGTACAGCAATTTGCGACGGCGAATCAGAGCTTACTGACTCAACCGAGGCAATACGCTACACCTATGATGTATATAACCCTACCAAAATCACCAAAGTTACTGACGGTGTAGGCAGACAGTATGTGTTTAACTACACAAACAATTTGCTTTCAGGTGTTAATTGCCTTACTGCAGACGGCACACAAATCAAGGCAGGTACAACAAATGAGGATTTGTGTGTAACTTATACCTACGATACAAACGGTAATTTAACAGGAGTAACATACCCTGACGGCAAAACAGTAACCTATGCATATTCAGGCGAAAGCCTTACAAATGTAAGGAATATTGACAATTACAATATTGAGTACACCTATGACACACAAGGTAAGGTTACAAAAATTGAAGAGTTTGCAGACACTACAGCAGGTAACCTCATTACCCTTGAACAGCTCAGCAACCGTCAGGTGAAAATCATCGATGCTTACACAGGTATACAAACTCAGCAATTCGGCAGAGACGGAAAGCTCCACTACACTTTTGACGATAAAGGAAACTACTGCAAATCTGACTATGCACCATCAAATGATGAAAATGTGTATACAGAAAATGGTTGGGCGGTTGCTCCTGAAAATCTTTTAAAGAATGGTTCCTTTGAGACAACATCTGCATTAAGTAATTCAAGTGGCAAATATTGGTCTTCGGACTTTGAAAAAACGGAGATTGAAGATGCTTTTGACGGAAATTGTGCATACCTCATTTCAAGTCAGAACAATATAACAAAATATGTTGAGCAAACAATTGATGTACTCAATCCTTGCTCATATACATTATCGGCGTATGTTAAAACAGAGACTGCAGGTTGCCTTACACTTAAAATTGTTGCAACAGACGATAGTAATGAAGTAGAAGAAAAACCAATTACAGTTGCTTCTACAGATGGTTGGGAACGCGTTAGTGTTACTTACACACCATCAAATAACTTTGACCCTGTAGAGATTTCAGCAAGCATAGGCTTTGCAGATAACAAAGGCACATATTACGTGGATGGTGCTCAGCTTGAAACGGGTAATGGTACTGCAGAATATAACTATGTTGAAAACGGCTCCTTTAATAATTCAGATGAATATTGGAGCGAGGGTACAATTGTTGGTGAAAATATAAATGGTGAGCTTGTAAAGGCTGTGCAGTTAAATAAAGGCTTACCAAGCTATGTAGATAATAAGGAAACAACCGATATTACTACAGATAAAATTCTTAAGGATAATTTTTCTTCCGTAACACAAACTGTAAATGTATCAGGTGAAAAAGGTGATGTATTTTCAATCGGTGGTTGGTTTAAGGGTCAGTTTGACGATAACCATATTACAGGTGAAGTTGATGCTACAACATCACAGGCAGTAAACAGCCTTGCGCAAATCAAGGTCAGCTACAGCTATGCCGAAACAGTAACAGACGAAGATGGCAACGAAACATCAGCCAATAAAACAGAAGAATTTGCAATTGACTTTGCACCAAATAACAACGGTTGGCAGTATGCTGTTGACAGCTTTGCACTTAAAGGCGATGTTACCGAGGTTGATGTAACCATAATGGCAAAGAATGTACCTGAAGATTCATTTGCTACAGGTATCGAATTAACAAAGGATAACGATGCTGTTTCTTTCGGTTTAGACGAAAATCTTGATGAAGAAACTGCAACAGATACAAACGAAGGTGATACATCAACTGAGCAAATTAACCTTGATGCTTGCGCTTGTACTGAATGTGAAGAAATAGATTGTCCTTGCCGTTGCACAAATGCAGAAGAATGTACTTGTGTTCAATGTAAACGTCGCGGAAATATTGAAGAAAAGAGTGAGGACAGCAAAACAGTTACCACAAAATCTTATGACGGCAACAAATATATGCAGTCAGTTGTTAACTATTCAGATGATTTAAACTACATTACATCTGAAACGGATACAAACAATATTTCTTCAAGCTATGAATATAATAATAGTGGCTTACAGGTTTCTTCTACAAATGGCTCAGGTGTTGCTACATCTTACCAGCTTAACCCTATGGGTTACCTTACCCTTGCAGAAACCAATGCAACAGGCCTTACAGACAATGCTGTAAAGGCTGCAATCAGCTATGTTTACGATGGCGACACACTTACCACAGTAAACCAAGGTAATGTGCAGTACACATATTCGTATGATGCTTGGGGACGGCTTGAATCTGTTTCTGTTGACGGAAATATTATTGTCAGCTATAATTATAGTGATGGCGTAAGCCGTTCAAGGCTTAAAAGTATTGTTTTCGGTGATAACGAAGGCGAGGATTTTACTGTTGAATATACATATACCGACAATAACATTACAACTGTAGAAAAATATATTCTTGTAGAAGGCGAAAAAGCTTTAGTTAGGTATGACTACGAGTATGATAACCTGGGTAACTTACTTTCTGTTTGCGATAATGGTACAGACAGAAAAATTTCATATACCGAAACAGGTCTTGAAATTAAAAATCAGGTTACAAATGAGTTAGTATATGAAATTGCAGACGTTACACCTGAAACGGAAGAAACAGAACAGACTGAAGCGCAACAAGATGAAAATACAAATGCACCTGTTACCATTACACAGGAAACTGCAAACGGTGTTTCCTACAACCACAACGTTTATGAAAGCGCTTATGATAATGTAACAGGTAAAACAACCGAAAAAGAGGCAGTTGTTGGCGGTAAAACAATAGGCACACAAACTGTCAGCGATTGGTTCGGCAGAAACGAAACTGCAGTTGTTATGACAAAGAACCCTGTTGACACAGCAGTTACCGACTTTGCCTCAATTACGTCAAATTATCAATACAAGAATGTTGACGATAACACAACAACAAACCTTGTTTCTGCAATTAATAATACCATTGCAGGTAGTGGAAACAAAACAGTAAACCATGCCTATGAATATGATTCAAACGGTAGAATTACAAGCATTTTAACTACATCAGCTATTTCAGGTTTGAGTGGTAACGTTTCATATTCTTATGATGAATTAGGTCAGCTTGTTTCCGAAACCAACGGCTCCACAACCTACGAATATGCTTACGATTCAAAGGGTAACATAACAAGCCGTAAAACTATTTCTAACGGAGCAGTTGTTGGTACAGACACCTTTACCTATGGTGCAGAAGCTTGGGAAGACAGGCTTACAGGGTATAGTAACCAAACCATAACCTATGACAGCATAGGCAATCCAACATCTTACCTTGGTGCAATACTTACCTGGCGTGGCAGAGAGTTGTCGGGCTATTCAAAAGGAAATAAACAGATTTCCTACAGCTACGACGTTGACGGAATGAGGTACAAAAAAACTGTTACCCAAAACAATGAAGTAACAGCAGTTTACGACTATGTGTATTCCGATGGCAAGCTGATTCTTTTAACCCATACAGCGAACGGAGTTGCAAACACAGCAAGGTTTATTTACGATTCCTTCGGTGAGGTTCGTGGCTTCATTCTCAATAATACATCTGCATACCTTTACCTGAAAAACGGTCAGGGAGATATAACCGGTATTGTAGATGAGAATGGTGATGTTCTTGTGACATACACCTATAATGCATGGGGTATGGTTGATTACAATTTGAACTCAATGGGTAATATGCTCCTTGTAGCCACACTTTCAAATGTGAATCCTTTCACATACCGTGGCTACTGCTACGACTATGATATTGGTATGTATTACTTGCAGTCAAGGTATTATGACCCTGTAATTTGCAGATTTATAAATGCTGATAGTACAGACTACCTCGGCGCAACAGGTACTCTGCTTTCTTACAATTTGTTTGCTTATTGTGAAAATGATGGGGTTAATTGTGTTGATGCTACGGGTACGTGGGCTAAGGATGTGCATTTGGGGTATTTTTTAGATAAACCAAAAGATGGTACATATAATTATATTGGTGGTATATATAAATACCCAGGTGTTAACGGCGTATATATGCCATACTACACAAAGAATAATAATAGAGTGTACTACGGTACTTATTTATGGGCAATTCAATGTGGTATTAAACCTGATTATGCAAGAAAAATTGCAAATGCTTGCAATGAGGTTGATTACATTAAAAAAGGGAAATCATGGATGCCGTTTGTCGGTGACCAATCATGGCATTTTAACATTTATTGGGGAACTAAAAAAACAGATTCACGAATAATCAACAGCAATAAAATGATTAAAGAAGCAAAAAAATATTTTAACAAAAAAGATATACCCAAGGGATTAGAATATTTAGGAATGTCATTACACCCAATACAGGATATTTTTGCTCATACAAGAGATGTGTGTCATGTATACAAACAATATGTTCCTAAATATGATAATTATGGGATTAGTGGATATGAATTGGTAGAAATATGGTTTCATCTGCCGAATGGAGTTATCGATAATGCCAGAAAACGTACAAATCAGTTATATCACACGGCAATTCAAACAAAAAAAATATTAACTGAATTTGCTAAAAAATATCCTTTTTTATGTTCTTGAAACGGAGGAATATTATGTTTGAATCAATAGAAGTTTTATTTGAAGTTTTATCTTACTGGTTTACAATTTTTCTTCGTATAGGTTTTATAGCTTTTACAGGATATTTAATTTACTCAATAGTACGGTCTTTAAAGCTTTTAAAACTAAACAAGACAAAAAGGCTTAAGATTAAGGTTGGCGTTTTATCTGTTGTCTTGTGTGTATGTATTCTTTTAGGTTATACAGAACCGCCTGCAAAAATAAGGATTAAAATGGATACTGTGTCTGATACATTTAATTATGTTAAACAAAACAAAGATATTTATAGTAAAGATAAGAATTTTAGCATAAATAATATGTTTGGATGGATATCTTATTGGGGTGATGAGTCCGGCGGAGTTATTAGAGAAATACATATGACCGAAGAAGAAAAAGCGGCATCAATGAATGTGCATCCGGATTATGTCTTTTATGGCGAAATAGATGGTATTGAGGTTTATTATGAAGAAGCCAAGTGTATAAGGTGGGCAACACTTGGTCATCTTCCCATAGATTTATTGGGTGTCCCGGACGATTTTGGTTATGGCATTTCAACAATGGTTTATCTGATTTCAAATAATGAATGTGTTGCAGTCAGCGTTAACTATTCCGGTTTTAATCCCTTCTTCTTTTTGCAATTCCTAAATAGTCCCTATTTCTTCTATTCTCCTGAAATTGATTTTGCGGATATAATATCAAACCTGCAATAATTAGCACAACCAATCGGGGGACGGTTCTATGATTGACTCGTAGTCCCTTGAAATCAAGGCAGGACAGGGGACGGTTCTGTGTCCTGTTTCGAAAGGCCATGATTTTCCACGTGTTTTTACGGTAATGACGGAAAAACCGGTTGGAGCAATCTTTTAACGGGTGTTAATTTGAACGGTAATACCACTTACGATGCCGGCGAAACAATCACCTATGACAACATAGGTAACCCAACAAGCTATCTTGGAGCAACACTCACCTGGGAAGGCAGACAGCTTACCTCATATTCAAAAGATGATAATACCTACAACTATGAATATGATGAAAACGGAATGCGCTATCGTACAACCATTGCTGATGATGAGGGCAATACAGAAGGCTCCTTTGAGTATGTGTGGGTAGACGGAAAGCTCATTTCCCTTGTATATGTTTCGGAAGATTCAACTACTACAGCAAAGTATTTGTATAACGAATCTGATGAGCCTGTGGGAATGGTTTTGACAGATGATACAGGCTCTGTTTCAACCTACTATTACCTGAAAAATGCACAGGGTGATATAACCAATATTGTAAATGATTCCGGCAAAAAGATGGTTGAATTCACTTATGATGTATTTGGTAAAATTGACGAAGAATATCAGGCAAATCAAAACACTACTACAGGTATGCTTGAGTATGCAAAGCAAACCATAGTTCGCATACTTACTCCGTTTGGTTACCGTGGCTATTGCTACGATACATATACCGGGCTTTATTATCTTCAGTCAAGATATTATGACCCTGATACAGGTCGTTTCATCAATGCAGACGATACCAACTATCTTAATGTAACAGGTACAGTTCTTGGTTGTAACCTTTTCGCTTATTGTGAAAATGATGCGGTGAATTGTGTTGATGAGAGTGGGAGTAGTCCTGTTTCAGTTGCAGCCAAAGTATTAGGTTTTGCTAATGATGTTTTAATGGCAAAATCTCATTATAAAGATAATAAAAAATTAGATAAATATGTTACTGGATATATTAATGGACAAAATTTTCGGCCGTATTGTAATTATGAGTATGGTGTTGGGACATTAGATTATAACGGATGTGAACTTATTGCTATATATAACGCTTTACAAGCGTTGGGTAAAGCACGTAAATTAAGCAAGATTATTTATGATTTTGAAATTCATGGTGATATGTGGCTTAATGGTGTGTTTGGTACTAAACCCCAAGCAATTGGTTCCTATATTAGAAGTTGTGGTTTAAAAACTAAAAGTTTCAATCTTACAAGTTCTATGGATAAATATGTCAAAAATAACAGGGTTTTTATAATATGTTATGCCTATGCTAATATTGGAATTCACACGGTTATGGCAAAAGGTCTAAAAGATGGTAAGATAAAGATTTATAATAGATACAGTAACAGAAATAAAACCTATACAATGGATTCTATAAAAAAATATGTTTCAAAGGATGGCTTTAAACTAATAGTAGGTTACTATATATATAAATGAGGAGTTTTAGTTATGAAGAAATTTTCTTGTGTACTATTAGTTACCTTTGTTGCTTTTTGCTTGGTTTTTTTTAGTAAAAATGGAAAGATATCCGGTGAAACTGTATGTCAAGTGAATTTGGCTAATATTCCTGAGAATACAGTTTTTGTTGAATTGTTTATTGATGAAAAAACAATTTCAGACAATTTCACTAAATGTAATGAAATAGCAGTCAGGCAAAATAGCGTTTCCCCTGAATCAGACGTAATTACAGCCCAATTTGATAATTTTATTAGTTATACATATCATCATAAAAATTCATCCTCGTTATCAAATCTTAATAATTGTGAGACTGTTTACAAAAGGGAGATGGATGGAGAAGTTGTTAATGTTGTTTTCTGGGACGGCATTGATAGAAAATCTATTGAAAAATGTGACGCTTTGATGATTGTATATGTTGATGAATTTGGGGGGATATTGGGTAAAAGTGATATAGTTTACATTAATAAGTTAATGGAAAAGAGTCATTTGGTTGTTGATGGTCAGAAAATAACTGTCAAATATAATAATGTGAAGATATGGGTTAAACTATTGCTTTTTTTATTGTTTGTTTTAATTGAATCTGTTTTGTTTGTTTTTACATTAAAAGGGGTAGAACAACCAATCAAGGGACGGTACAGGAAAAACCAATCCAGGAAAAACCAATCGGGGGACGGCAGAGGAAAGTAATAAGTAAGAGTGAATAGTTAAAAAGTTTCTCAAAGGGCGATCGGCTCTTCTTTCGCCCTTTGGGGTAACCCAACAAGCTATCTTGGAGAGGGCAGGACAGGGGACGGTTCTATGTCTTGATCAAATAGTGTGTAGGCAGGACAGGGGACGGTTCTATGTCCTGTTCTATCAATACAGCAATTTCAAAGATTATATGTCTTCTGAAGAAAACAAATTGAGCGATACCGAAAAGGGTTTATCGCTTATAGGTAAAGAATTGTTTGAAGAATACATAAATACAGAGAATAATGACAGTTGCTTGGAAATCGAAAGCAAACCATAGTTCGCATACTTACTCCGTTTGGTTACCGTGGCTATTGCTACGATACATATACCGGGCTTTATTATCTGCAGTCAAGATACTATGACCCTGATACAGGACGTTTCATCAACGCTGACGATACCAACTACCTTAATGCAACAGGTACAGTTCTTGGTTGCAACCTATTCGCTTATTGTGAGAATGACCCTGTAAATTGGACTGATGAAACTGGTGCAGCCAAATATTCTATTACTGCAGTTGGCATTCAAATTGAAATTTCTGCGACTTTTTTAGGGCTTGCTGGTGAAGTTGGGATTGAGTTTGTTTTTGTTCCTAAAACCAAAAAATTCTATGTTTATGTTTATGCAGGCGTTGGAGCTGGAGCTGGTTACTCAAAAGATGCTTATAATTTTTTCAAAAAGAATTTAAAGTTTTTAGCTTCTAAATCTAATGTTTCGCTAACCAATATAAAAAACATGTTTTCCTTTAATGTGTCGTTCAGTATTGGTTTGTTTTTGGTAAGAACAAAATCCGGCTTTTCCTGGCCAAAAGATTATACAAAGGGGCACTCCTCTAGTAACTCACTTTCAATAGGCAATGGTAAAGCATATATTTCAAAAGCTTCAAATGGAACTTATAAATGTTATGGTTTATGTGTTGCCACAACTGGTTATGGTGTTAGCCAATCTTCAGTTGCTAATAGAGAGTTTACTGTATTTTTAAAGGAAATTTCATCATGGTTGAAAAAAAGAAAAACTGAAATTATTAACTATATTGAATAGAGGATAATATTATGAAAAAATACTTTCATATTAGATTTAAAGTATATTATTTTATTACAACATTTATTTTTTTCATGTATCCTTTTTGGTTTGTTTTTCGGGATTTAATTTTCTGTATGAATGAAGACAAATCAATATTTAATCAAACAATTGGTTTCTTTATGGCAATATTTCTTTGTTTTCTATATATGATTGTAATTATCCCAACAGTACAGTTATTGAAAATGAACTCCGAAGAGAAATATTGGTATAATGATGTCTTTAAGAAAAACAAAGTTTATGGCAACATTAGAATTGCGATAAAAATTAATTTAATCATTTTTATCGCAACACAATTTTTTACATGTTTTTTTAATTTATTTAATAATCAACCACCAGTTTCAGAATTTTTTTGGATGCCCTTAGTTGTGTTTATGTTATTTTTTGGTGTATATGCAATAATGGCAGGATTGTACTTGGAAATAAAGACAAGACAGACTAACTAGAGAGCAGGACAGTGGAGAACCAATCAGGGGACGGTTCTATGATTGAACCATAATCCCTTGAAAATCAAGGCTTTTAGCTATTTAAAACTTAAAATCAGGGGTCGGTTTTCGTTGGGAAATCACTCAATCACAGAACCGTCCACTGTGTTACAGACAATAATTATTACATGCCTGAATATGGTATTTATGAATAGTGAGGAGATATTATGATTGAATTTCGTGGTGAATTGAGTGACAACGCTAAAGAGTTTTTTATGAAAAAAATTGTTAAAAAGTTATACTTTCTTTATCTTGTTGCATTTATATGTATTGCTCCATTTTCGTTGCGTTTTTCGTATGAAATAGGCGTTTTACGTTTTATTTGGGTAGACCTACTTTGTATTGCCGTACTTTTTTTAATTGTTAAAATTGCATTCAAAAAAGGCAATAAAGATGTCTTAATCAAAAGGGTGTATGTTGAAGGCAGTCATATTTTTTCTGTATCGTCTAATGGAACGCATAAATTCAAAATTAAATCCATAAAAAAAGTAACTGATTATGGTGAGTTTTATTTTATTGAATTTTCAAAATTTTTGGCAGTTGAAGATATTGTTTGTCAAAAAAAT
>JAZUPI010000011.1:0-17221 GCA_045605085.1 Acutalibacteraceae bacterium | reverse complement strand
GCCCATACCATCGCACACAACAGCCCAACTGTCACCTGTTTCAAATGTACCAAAATCACACGCATCCTGATTTGACTCTCTGTAAAGACCGATATCTGTTAACGCTGATATTTTCATGATGTTTCACCTCTTTTCAATTTTTATTATCTTCTTTGATTTTTTCTCTGCGAAGCTGACCACAGGAAGCATTTATATCTGAGCCTAACGTTCTTCTTATTGTAACGGTCAGGCCGGATTTTTCTAATATCTCTTTAAATTTACTTATGCTGCTATCGTCACTACGCTTGTGATCTTTTTCTGCAACCTCATTAGCAGGAATAAGGTTTACGTGACAAAGTATGCCTTTAAGACGTTTAGCAAGCTCTGTAGCACACTCAGGTGTATCGTTAACACCCTTCATCATAGCATACTCAAACGAGATGCGACGTGATGTTGTATCTGCGTATATTTTACACGCCTTTAAAAGCTCTTCAACGTCCCAGCTTTTATTAACAGGCATAATTTTTGAACGGATTTGGTTGTTGGACGCGTGTAAAGAAACAGATAGGGTAAGCTGTGGCTTCCTTTCAAGTAAATCGTATATACGAGGTACAATTCCACTTGTAGAAAGTGAAATGTGACGCATACCGATATTAAGTCCGTTTTCGTCACTTACAAGCTCAAGAAACTTCATGACATTGTCGAAGTTATCGAGAGGCTCACCCATACCCATCAAAACAATACGCGAGATCCGTAAACCTAAATCTTTTTGTGCCGTATATATCTGACTTAAGATTTCTGATGGGCGCAGATGTCTTTTAAAGCCACCAATCCCCGATGCACAGAAAGCACAGCCCATTTTACAGCCTACCTGAGTAGAAATGCATATTGTGTGGCCATATTTATAATCCATAACCACACATTCAAGATACTCTCCATCCGGCAAACAGTACAGGTATTTTACAGTATTATCATACCTCGAAACAAGCTTTTTTTCAATAGAACAAGAAAATATGACAAAATTGTCATCTAATACATTTATTAAATCTTTAGATATATTGGTCATTTCCGAAAAGGTTGTAACGCCTTTTTTATGTATCCAATCATAAATCTGTTTTGCTCTGAACTTTGGAAGCCCCATATCCTTCATTGCGACTTCAAGTTCGGCTAAATTCATTGAAGCAATATCTATTTTTTCCATATAACCTTACTTTCTCTTAAACAATGCTATAAAAAAGCCGTCACAGTTATTTGTATGCATCATTAAAGTTAAATAATCACCCTCGTCTATTGTTCGTTTAACACTGGGTAAAACCTTTACAGATGAAAAATCGGGATTGTCCTTTAAAAATGCATCACATATTTTTCTGTTTTCATTCGGATTAACTGAGCAGGTAGAATAAACAAGTCTGCCACCTTTTTTCACATATTGTGATGAGGTCTGGAGAATTTGTTTCTGTATTGGAATAAGCTCTTTGATATCGTCAAGCTTTTTATATTTAATTTCAGGCTTTTTACCGATAATGCCAAGCCCTGAGCAAGGCACGTCACAAAGCACAATGTCCACTTCAGGAAGCTTATTGTTAAAAACAGAGGCGTCGTTTACGCAAGCTTTGATGCATGTAAGACCAAGTCTTTTAGCACCATCAGCAATAAGACCGACACGCTGTTCATACAAATCACACGAATATAAAACACCTTGGTTTTTCATACTTTCGGCTATACTGAAGCTTTTACCACCAGGTGCTGCACAAACGTCAATTGCTGTGCAACCTTCAAAAGCAGACAAAGCCTCAACGCAAAGCTGTGAAGACAAATCTTCCACGTGAAAAAGGCCGTCCTTATAGCTTTGAAGCTCATAAACTGCACTATTCAAATGAATCTGCAGAGAGTCAGACAAAAAGGTTTTTTCATTTTTTACACCTTCCGAATCGAGTATTTCAGAAAGCTCTTCAGTAGTTATTTTGGTTGTATTTACTTTAATGTATATCTTTTTAGGCTCTAAAGCACTTTGAAAAAAGGCTTTTGCATTTTCTTCACCATAATGATATATAAAAAACATCACAAGCTCTGGAGGTACAGAATATTCAATGGAAATTCTCTGGTCTACAGGCAACATCTGGTCTAAGATTAAATCATCTGTCGAAAGCTTACGCAAAACCGCATTTATCATACCGGACGCATACTGACAGTTGTGATTTTTTGCTAACTTAACACTCTCGTTAACAGCTGCAGATTGAGGTACCTTTTGTGAAAATAAAATTTGATAGGCGCCTAATCTCAAGCAAACAAGAACGTCCTTTTTTAATTTATTTATAGGCTTATCAAGATATTTCGAAACAACGTAATCAAGAGTAATTTTCCTCTCAACCACACCATAAACAAGATGGGAAATAAAAGCACAATCAGTGCTGTCATTGCAATAAGCTTTAACAGCACTGTCAATAGCAAGGTTAGAATACGCCTTATCTTTTTCAATTTTCAACAATATTTCAAAAGCAACCTGCCTTGCTGATTTTTTCATTATCTTCTCCTGTTAAATCTAAGAATAAGTCTGAGTAAGTTTGCAACACTAACTGCAAGAGCAGCAACGTAAGTCATTGCAGCTGCCTTAAGAACTTTTGTTGCACCAAGTTTTTCTTCAAAGGACAAAAGACCGTTTGATTCAATAACGCTTATTGCCCTGTTACTTGCGTTAAACTCAACAGGTAAAGTCACAAGCTGAAAAATTGCAGTGAAGCTGAAAAAACCTATACCAATCCATATGAGAGAAGGTAACCCGAAGAAATAACCTGCTATCAGAAGTGGTAAGGAAAGCGTTGAGCCTATATTACAAACAGGTAAAATGGAATTCCGGATTCTTATGGGCATATAGCTTTCTGCATGCTGTGCAGCGTGACCCGCTTCATGACAAGCAATGCCGACAGCAGCAATTGAGCTACTGTTGAAAACCTCGCTTGAAAGAACTATTATCTTTTGGGTAGGATCATAATGATCGGAAAGCTTACCCATACCCTGCGTAACAGCTACGTCTGTAATACCATAATAATCAAGAACAACCTTTGCTGCCTGTGCACCTGTAATTCCACGCATATTATTTAAAGATGAGTATTTAGCATATGTTGATTTAAGCTTTGCCTGAACAATTAATGACAAAATTATTGCAGGAAGAACTAAAATAATATAGTAGCTATCATAAAAATAAAACATAAAAGCCTCCTAACGAGTTTTCTTGTTAATTATTTTATACTTAAATGATTAAATAATAAATAAAAGAATGTTAACAAACTTTGAATTAACCCAATACTGTTCCTTTTTCAAGCTGACAACCACGCAAAAAATCTGCTGCATTCATACGCTTTTTACCTTCGTATTGCACTTCGGAAACAATAACTGCTTTACCATCTCCACAAAAAACGCCAAGACCATTTTTTAGAGATACGGCTTCGCCAGGTTTTCCTGTGCCTAAATCAGTGCTTATAGTTGAACGGAACAATTTTAAGTTTTTACCATTAAGTTTTGTTTGTGCAACAGGCCATGGATCAAGCCCTCGAATTTGATTATGAATTTCCTGTGCTGATTTTGACCAATCAACCGGTGACATGGTTTTGTCAAGCATTGCAGCATAAGTACTTTGGGAATCATCCTGTTTAACAGGGTTAACCTCACCATTTTCAATTGCTATAAGTGTTTTTATTAAAAGATCTGCACCAATTACTGTAAGACGCTCGTACAAATCACCCGAGGTTTCATTTTCGAGGATTTTTGTTTTCTCAACCAAAAGCATATCACCTGTATCGAGTCCCACATCCATTTGCATAGATGTTACACCTGCATATTCCTGACCATCAATAACGCTTCTCTGAATAGGCGCCGCACCTCTGTACTGAGGTAAGATTGAGCCATGAATATTTATGCAACCATATTTGGCATAATCAAGAAAATCCTTAGGAAGAATTTTACCGTAAGCTACAACAACGCAAATATCGGGCTTCAATTCTTCGAGAATCTTTACACCGTCACCATTTTTTAAGCTGTCAGGCTGAAAAACAGGAATATTATTTTCAAGGGCTACAACCTTAACAGGTGGTGCAGTTAATATTGCTTTTCTACCTACAGGCTTATCAGGCTGGGTAATAACACCCACAACCTCATAGTTATTTTCAATTAATGCTTTTAAAGGAGCAACGGCAAAATCCGGTGTTCCCATATATACAACTTTCATTATTCCTGCCCCGCATCAGTTCTGAAGAGAGTTTCACCCTCATCTAATTTATCTTTGTACAAAACACCATCAAGATGGTCAATTTCGTGGCAGAAGCAACGTGCTTTAAGACCTTCACCTTTGTAGAGGCACCATTTTCCCTCTCTGTTTTGTGCCTTAACTTTAACAATATTAGGTCTTGTAACAACACCACAAAGACCCGGAAGTGATAAACAACCCTCGTTTCCTGTCTGTTCACCATCAACATCTGTAATTTCAGGATTAATAAGCTCTAAATAGTCACTTCTATCCTCACTGACGTCCATTACTACAACTCGTCTTAAAACGCCAACCTGAGGTCCGGCAAGACCTACACCACCCGATTTGTACATTGTTTCCTTCATATCATCGAGCAAATCGAAAAGTCGGTCGTTGAATTCTGTTACAGGACGGGACGTTTTTCTGAGGATCGGATCATCATCCACTCTTATATTTCTAATTGCCATATACTTCTCCTTGCATCGCTCAATTAAACTAACGGATTAATATCAACAGTAATATTTGCACCGTTTGATTGAACGCTTTTCATATATTCTTTTAACAACTCTGCCATCATTTGACGGAAGCGTTTATTGTTCTTACACTTTATTGTAATAATATTTCTATATTTATTGCTGATTTTACTTACACGTGGTTGAATAGGACCTAAAACGTTAATTTTCACGTCACTATATTCACCCGAAACTGCTTTTTTTAACATTTCGAAGAAATTAGCAGCACTTTTGTAAGATTTATTGTACTGTTCACTTGAAAAACAAAGTGAACATATATCACAAAATGGTGGATAAACCATACTTTTTCTTATAACTGATTCAATATTGTAAAAACTTTCATAATCCTGTTCTACAGAAAGCTCAATAATGTCGTTATCGGGAACAAGTGTTTGTATATATGCCGTGCCTTTGTATTTACCTCTTCCCGATCTACCTATTACCTGAGTTAAAAGGTCAAAGGCTTTTTCACTGCTACGGAAGTCATCGTTATATAACTGATGGTCAATAGAGATAATTCCAACTAAGGTAACGTTCGGAAAGTCAAGGCCCTTAGCAACCATCTGTGTACCAAGAAGAATATCATACTCACCATTTGCAAAAGCAGTAAGCTTATCCTGGTAGGAATACCTTGCCATTGTTGTATCTGCATCCATTCGCAGCACACGTGCATTCGGAAAAATGGTTTCAAGCTCGTCCTCAATGCGTTGTGTACCGTATCCTGCATAAGAAACAGCCTTTTCATTACACTGTGGACATGTGTCTGTATATGCTTGTGAATGGCCACAATAGTGACACATTAATCTGTTGTTTGCGTTGTGGTAGGTTAATGAAATGCTACAGTTAGGACAAGTAATTACGCTTTTACACGCATTACAAACTGCAAAGGTATTAAACCCACGTCTGTTCATAAGAAGAATTGCTTGTTTTTTGTTTTCAAGACATTCTTCAATAGCGTTATAAAGTTCGTTACTTATTGGTCCTTTGGTATTTGAAATATCAATAGTTTTTACCTCTGGCAAAACTGCAGAACCATAGCGTTCATCAAGCTTAACGAAGCCATACCTACCACTCATGGCATTCGTATACGTTTCAACAGATGGTGTAGCAGATGCAAGAACTAAAAGTGCATTGTTTTGGGCACACCTGAATTTTGCAACGTCGCGTGCGTGAAAGCGTGGTGACATTTCGGATTTATACGTATGCTCCTGCTCTTCGTCCATTACTATTAAGCCCAAATTATCAAAAGGAGCAAAAACTGCAGACCTTGTTCCGATTGCTATTTTAGCATCACCATTTTTGACACGTTTCCACTCGTCTATTCTTTCACCTGCTGATAAAGCACTGTGAAAAACAGCTACCCTGTCACCAAAATGAGAATAAAAAATGTTAAGCGTCTGTGGTGTCAACGCAATTTCAGGCACCATAACAATAACACCTTTATTGTCGTTGATTACATCTTCTATAAGTTTGAGAAAAACCTGAGTTTTACCACTACCTGTAACACCAAAAAGAAGGTATGCAGCAGGATTATCGTCCTTGTATTTTGACAAAAGCTCTTCATACGCCTTTTGCTGAACCCTTGTGAGCACAGGAGATTCACATCTTACATTGTTTACTTCATAGCGTGGCTTTCTGTATATTTCACTGTCGAAAAGCTCTACAACACCTTTCTTTTCAAGTGCAGAAACAACTGCAGGTGTAACACCACAAAAATAGCAAACCTCTTTAACAGATGCTCCACCAATATCAAGTAAAAGATTAGCTACACTTTTCTGTTTAACAGTAAGATTTTTACCAATTTCCTGTACGTTCTCTTCAGGCATAGCAAGTCTTACGTTTTTTACAGTAAAATCGCCTGTTTTTCTTTTAGCATCTATATTGGTTAATATCACACCATTTTTTTCCAGCTTAGTAAGTATGTCCGAGTCGTTACTGAAGCCAAGGTCAGTAAGAATCTTTTCTTTTTTTATATATTTACCGTGAGATTTCAGATAATTAAAAATTTGTTTTTCTTCAAAACTCAGCTTATCTAAAACAGAAGAATCTACGTCTTTTGCAATATAGGAAACAACATAATTAAGACCTATACCGGCAGGAAGCATAGCCTTTGCAGCCTCAAAAAGCGTACAAAAAGTATTCTCTTTGAGCCAAACAACAAGGGAAAGCATCTCTTCAGTAAAAAGAGGTTTTTCATCCAAAACAGATGAAATAGATTTTAATTTCACGTTGTTTTCCGACTCAAAAAGCGGCTTCACAGATAGTATAAGTCCTTGTTTTTTTCTGTTTCCGTTGCCGAAAGGCACCATTACTCTACAACCAGGTTGAGCCTTTGACTCTAACTCAAAGGGTATTTTATATGAGTATGGTGCATCAAAGTGATAAATAATACCTTCAACGGCAACCAATGCAAAAAAAGCAGATTCACTCATAATCAGATATTTGCGATTTCGTCCGGCTCGATAATTTTGTACTCTTCATTAATAAGCTCGTTGAGTGCAAGGCTTACAGGCTTTTCTGTAGAAATAACCTTTTCCTCAAGCTGTTTATCGGAAATAGCACGTGCTCTCTTTGCTGTAGCAGTTACAAGAGAATAACGGCTGATGTGTCCTTTAAGTACTTTTGAAAGATCCTGATTAAGCATAATTTTTATTCCTTTCGGTTTAATATTTAAAAATTTTCAATAAAAGCCTTCATGTTTGAAAAACGAGATTTTTCTGCAGTAATTATTGCACAAATGTCGTCTGTACATTTAGAAAGCTCATCATTAATAACAACATAGTCGTATTCCTTTGACCTCGAAAGCTCCTCCTGAGCAATTTCGAGACGCTTTAAATACGTTTCCTCAGATTCAGTACCTCTACCCTTCAAACGATTCTGTAAAACTTCCAATGAAGGTGGAGCAATAAATATGGAAACTGCCTGTGGAAAAGCATCTCTTACATTTTTTGCACCCTCAACCTCAATTTTAAGAAAAACGTTGTAGCCCTCTTCAATGAGTTCTTCTATTTTCTTTTTAGGGGTACCGTAGTAATTGTCACCGTACTTTACATATTCAAGGAAATAACCTTCTTCAATATTTTTTTCGAATGTCTCCACGTCTGTAAAGTAATAATCAACACCATCTGTTTCGCCCTGACGCATTGCACGTGTGGTCATAGAAATCGACTGTTTCATATTAAGTTCACGTTCTTTAAGCTGTGCTAAAACAGTGTCTTTACCAGAACCTGACGGACCCGACAATACAATCAATAAACCTTTATTCACCAAAGCCAAATTCCTGACCTCCTTTTTCTGCCTCAAAGCGCATAAGCAACTGTTCTGCTGTTAAGAAAGACAAAACGACGTTATCACTATCCGTAATAATAACAGTTTTTGTTTTTCTACCGTGTGTAGCATCAATAAGCTGTGCTCTTTCACGACATTCCTGAATCATTCTTTTAGCAGGTGCAGAATCAGGGCTGATTACAGCAATAACTCTGTCTGCATTTATTAAGTTGCCAAAACCTATATTAACAAGTTTCATATTGCATCACTCTATGTTTTGAATTTGTTCTCTTATTTTTTCAACCTCGGCTTTAATGTCGATTACCCTGCGAGCAATGTCGACATCCTGAGCCTTTGAACCAATTGTGTTTGCTTCACGATTAATTTCTTGTACGAGGAAGTCGAGCTTTCTACCTATCGCCTCATTAGATGCTAACATTTCATGAAGCTGGTCTATGTGACTTCTGAGTCTTACTGTTTCCTCTGCAACAGCAACCTTATCGGCATAAACTGCTGCTTCTGTTAATATACGTGACTCATCAATCTGCGTATCACCTAAAACAGTTTTCATTCTTTCAAGAAGCTTTTCTGAATAAAGCTTAACAGTTTCAGGTGAACGAGCTTCAATGTATGATACGTTTTCAATGATTGTATCTGCACGTGAAAGGACATCTTCAGAAAGCTTTGCACCTTCTTTTTCTCTCATAGAAACAAAGCTATCAAGCGCTTCCTTAACTACAGGTGAAACCTTTGCCCAAAGCTCATCCTCATCAACAGGTGCTTTTGAAATAGACAAAACATCCGAAAAACGAGCAACGGAAAGAGCTGAAAGATCTTCGCTTAATTCAAACTTGTCTGCAAGCTCTTTGATTGCATCAACATAGCCCTTTGCAAGTGGCTCGTTTACTGTAACAACCACACTTTCGTCTGCAGTTGCTTCAAGCTGAATCGAACACTCAACCTTACCTCTTGAAATGCCTGTAGAAAGAAGTGATTTCACCTTTTCTTCAAGGAAGGAATAAGTTCTTGGAAGCTTTGCATAAAACTCAAAATAACGATGATTTACGCTACGGATTTCCACTGTAATATTATAACCTTCAACAGATGCCTGAGCTCTGCCGAAGCCTGTCATACTTCTAACCATAATAAAAATGCCTCTAATTTTATATTTCTGTTTATTATACTAAAAATGTGTTTTTTTGTCAATTTACTGAACCTGTAAACGATGCACCTCATCCTCTGTAAGTTCGCGCCATTTACCTACCTTGAGCATACCTAATTTAACAGAACCGACAGAGTTTCTTTTAAGTCTTATAACATCAAGACTTACCTGCTCGCACATCTTACGAATCTGTCTGTTTCTACCCTCGTAAATGGTAATTTCAAAAACGCTTCTTTCAGCGCTTTTTTCTATTATGCGAACACTTGCAGGTAACGTATCTCTGCCATCACCTTCTATGTCGATTCCTTTTTCAAGCTTTTCAACCTGAGCGTCGTTTATGTTCGAACGAACAGTAACCCGATATGTTTTGGGAATGTGTTTTCTTGGGTGCATAACTGCATTTGCAAACTCACCATCGTTAGTAAGCAGAAGAAGTCCTTCAGAGTCTTTGTCGAGTCTGCCTACAGGATAAACAGCTGCGCCAACATCCTGAACTAATTCTGCGACACATTTTCTTCCCAATTCATCACTCATTGTTGTTACGTATCCACGAGGTTTATTGAGCATAATATAGTATTTCTGCTTTACCTTAACAACCTTTTTGCCGTTAACTGTTACACTGTCTTTTTTAGGATCAATTTTGTCGCCAATCTGAGCAATCTTTCCATTAACCCTTACTTTACCTTCTCTTATAAGCTCTTCTGATTTTCTGCGAGAAGCAACAGAGCATTCTGATAAAAATTTTTGTAATCTTTCCTGTGCCATAATTCATGTCCGTCTCAACGACGGTCCTTTTCTATAAATTTTAATATTTTATCGAAAAAAGTCTGTTCCTTTGGGTATATAATAACATCAGCATTTTCCGTCGAAACAAGGTACGCCTTATCAATAAAAAAACCATCAGAGGTACGCACTTCAATCCATCCTATGCAATCGCCTTTTTTGATTCCACCATATACAAATCGTGGTATAAATTCAGTAACAGTGTACTGTGGCAATTTAGCCTTGCAGGATATATAAATATCTTTTGAAAGCTTTAATTTCAGCATCTTCTTATTGGATGATACAACAGGAACACTGTAAGCCTCTTCTGAAAGATTAACCTTCTGTGGCTTAACCAATCGGAAGCAATAATCATACATTTTAATATGGTCGTTCCAATCGTCATATGCGTTTAAAGTGACAGCAACAAGTGTAACACCATCACGCTCAACTGCAGACACAAGACAACGTCCTGACGCCTTTGTAAAGCCTGTTTTAATGCCAATTGCACCATCACACTTACTTAACAATTTATTATGGTTATAAAAGGTTTTCTTGTAGGGGTGTGCGCCACCTATATTGACTGTCATTTTTTCGGCAGAGCAAATATTCTTGAAAATCTTGTTTTTAATTGCATTGCTACCGAGAATTGCCATATCATAGGCACAGGAATAATGACCATCTTCTGTTAAACCCGAGGGATTTACAAAAAAGGAATTATCCATACCCAAAGCCTTAGCTTTGGCATTCATCAACCTTGAAAAAGACTCTTTGTCACCTGCAACAAGCGTTGCTGTAACGTTGGCTGCGTCATTGCCACTTTCGAGAAGCATTCCCTTAACAAGCGTATGAACATCTACAACGTCACCTGCCTTCAAGCCAACTGACGTACCCTCAACCATTACGTCCTCTTGCTTTACAACCGTAGTGTCGCAAAGAGAAACATTTTCAAGGGCAACAAGACATGTCATAACCTTTGTTGTACTTGCTATACCACGCTTTTCATAGGCGTTTTTAGAGTACAAAACCTCACCTGTTGATGCAACCATCACAATGGCAGATTTTGCAGAAACTTCGATAGTAGTAGCCTTACATATAATTATATTAGTATGCAATATCAATACCAAACAAGCAAAGAAACAAACAATTTTAACTAGCAAAACAACCACCTGCTTTCAAAAAAATATATGCAGGTGGTTATTCAATAATTATTCTGAAACTACCTCTTCAGCTACTTTATCCTTCTTTGCAAGACTTGTAACCTTGTCAAACATTTCCGGAACAAGGCTTACTGCACGTTCAACTGCATTGTCACCTGTAACGATGTGTTTAATTGTAACATCGCCATTTTTGATAACGAGGAATGCAACAGGGTTGATTGTAATACCTGCGCCACCTGCACCACCAAAAAGCTCAACGTTATTCTTTGATGGAAAGTCAGAACCACCTGATGCAAAGCCATAAGTAACCTTTGAAACAGGAATAATTGTTAAACCATCAGGAAGATTGATTGGTTCACCAATAATTGTACTAACGTCCACAAGATCTCTTACCTTCTCAATTGTAGTTCTGAGAATGCCGTTTGCTGATTTTTCGCTCATTTTGAAGCACCATCCTTATTTGTATTTGTTATATCATTTTTATTTTCACCTGTTGAGACACTTGCAGCAGTGTCAACAACAGTCTTCATAACCTTACTTTTGTCATATTTTGTTTTAGAGAACAACAGCTTTATAAGAACCTTAATTGCAAGCTGTAATGCTAAAACAACTGCTCCGTTAGTAACTCTTATGGGAATTACGTGAAGTCTTACATACGCACTTGCTTCAGACTTTTTACCTAAAAAATCAGGGCTGAAATTGAAGTCGTATTTTTTTACTTTACAAGTAGAAACAAACTTACCTAAAATAGGATATGCCCACGCACACAATTGACCATGCTTAATAGCAGTAGATGCTGCATCACCCGTTGCAGTAACCATTTTCACATACAATTCATCGAAGGTAAAGGTTTTGTAAAGCTTACCAAAAAAGCCATTCAATGAATTACCGATTGCACTAAGCATTTTAACAATACCGTCATAACCGTGATCGTTATATATCTGTTTCAACAAGCTGTTACTCTTAGTAGGTGCTTTTTTTTGCTTTCCTTTAGCATCTGACGTTTTATTTTCCGTTTGAGTAGCTGCCTGGGTTGCTGTATCAGTTGTTGTTTTTGTTTCCGTTTTAGCCGATGCTTTAGTTTGGGCTTTTGCCTTACCTTTTGAATCTGTCATAGCTTCTGTAGTTTCTTTTGTAGATTCTTCTGCATTCTTTTCTACTTTAGCACCCTTATTCTTTTTGGACTTTTTTTCTTTTTTAGATTTTTTTTCTTTTTTGGGCTTTGAGGAATCAAAAACAGTTACCTTCACAAAAAGAAACTTAATTGTAACTAAAGTCTTTTCTGCGTAATCAATTATAACAGTCAAAGGGAAGTTCAGCAAAGCAATTATAAAAACAACTATACCGAGAATTATGTATAAAGCAAGCACCATATCACCCCTTTTGGTTTATGAATGTATAAATCAGTTATTTTCATCAACTACTGATTCTGTTTATTCTTCTGTTATTTCTTCATCCTCGCCATCCACTTCATCAAAAAGTGAAAGCTGACCATTGTCAACGTCGGACATAAGTATTTCCTTGTCACCCTCCGGAAGCTCAGGAAGGTCGTCAAGGCTATTAAGAGAGAAGCATCTTAAGAAATCTGACGTAGTTCCGTAAAGAACAGGACGTCCAGGAACTTCAAGTCTACCCTTTTCCTCAACAAGACCTCTTTGACAAAGAGTGTTAACAACACCTGAACAATCAACGCCACGAATTTGTTCTATATAGGGCTTCGTTATGGGCTGATTGTAAGCAATTATTGCAAGAACTTCAAATGCTGCCTGAGAAAGTGGAGAGTTACGCTTTAAATCAAGCACGTTTCTAACTGCTTCGACAAATTCTTTTTTGCTGCAAAGCTGATACTTTTTGTCGAGCTGTAAAAGGCATATTCCGGAATCCTCGTTATCGTATTTCTTATTCAATTCATCCATAACAAGCAAAATCTGTTCGTCGTCCATACCTAATACAGATCCAAGCTTTGTATATTCAATTGGCTCTGCTGCTGCAAAAAGCACAGCCTCTACCATTGCAATTTGTTTTTTATTAATCAAGAGTTCTCATTTCCTTCCAAAAGAGCAATTTCAACGTCGTCCCCTTCACCGGTAACGAAAATAGTTTTATTTTTAGCAAGCTCAAGGATTGCCAAGAAAGACGCAATTAAATCCGAACGGGATTTAGCTTGTTTGTAAATGTCGAAAAGTTTTGTTTTTCTTTTCTTTTTAAGCGACGTAACAATTGATTCAATTTTAGAGCCAACAGAAACAATTTTCTTTGTAACGATAGCCTTAAACGTTTCAATAGGTGGTGGTAAGCGTCTTAGCTTTTTACCTGCAGCAACAGAATACGCTGCAAGAAGCTCGTCCGGCTCATGAAGTCGTTTATAAGACATATCCGGTGACACGTTTTCGGCAAACTCCCTTACAGAATAGTTAAAGCCGTCGGTCATCTGCGAAAGCTTACCTGCAAGTATTTTACAATCACGATATTCGATCAATTCATCACGAAGTTCGTTTTTTAATTCCTCAGCCTCATCATAGACCGGAAGAAGTGACACTGTTTTTATGTAAACAAGACGAGCAGCCATTTCAAGGAACTCGCTTGCAACCTCCATATTTTCCTCTTGCATTTCACGCACATAAGCAACATACTGTTCAACGAGCTGAAGAATAGGTATATCGTAAATATCGATTTTGTGTTTTGTTATCAGGTGTAAAAGCAAGTCCATAGGACCTTCAAACACCTCTAATTTATAAGATATCGGTTCCATATTTCACCTTTAAATTAATAATGTAAACGGCCATGATGTTACCGCCATAAAAATACCTGTTACAAATGCAGAAAGATAAGATAAGGGCTTTGTTAAAATACCTGTAAACAACAGTAAGAAAACACCTATCTGAATGTATCTTTCATACTGCATAACCTTAAAATAATATTTAGATGGTAAAAGCGCAGTTGCTAACCTTGAACCATCAAGCGGTGGTATAGGAAGAAGGTTAAACACCGCAAGATTTACATTGATTACCGAAGCAAAGAAAAAGAATGTACCCATATAATCGGCTATCATATTTTCTGAAACAACGCCGATATAAGAACAAGCCGAATTCAAAAACATAAAAACAAACGCCTGAATCAGGTTACTTACGGGGCCTGCCAGAGCAACAAGTGCCATATCTCTTTTTGGCTTTTTAAGATTGCGCATTCTTACAGGAACGGGCTTTGCATAACCAAAACCAAAAAGGAAAATCATAAGTGCGCCAATGGGATCAATATGAGCCTTAGGGTCAATTGTAAGCCTGCCACTGGACCTTGCTGTATCGTCGCCCAATTTTGTTGCTATAAGTGCATGAGCATACTCGTGAAGTGGCGTTGCACAAAAAACAACAAAGCATATAGCACCAAGTTGAATTATAAAATCTAAAAATTCAATCTCGCCTCTGAATAATTGAAAAAGTTCACTTATCATACTAATTTCCTTACTTTAAAAAATCACTTTAATTTACTAACTATCTTTTAACCACAACTACCCTGTCGTGACCTGCCATATCTTTATGTATTTTACCCTTATCGGCCTTATTTACGAAAAGAGAAAGAATATCATTTGCCTGGTCTTCGCCACACTCCATTGCAAGGTAACCACCACGATTTATAAGTGGATACCATATCTCTGAAAGCTGATGGTAGAAGATAAGTCCGTCTTCACCACCATCCAAAGCTAACGATGGTTCGAAATGAACTTCTTTTTGCAGTTGTGGAATTTCTTCTGAACGGATGTACGGTGGATTAGAAAGGATAATATCAGGTCGTGGAAGTCCTATAAAGCCTGTACCATCAAGAACGTCACTTTTTACAATTGTAACGTTGTCACAACCTAACAATTCTTTGTTTTTTCGTGTATAGGCAAGTGCGTCATCCGAAATATCCACACAATAAACCTTTACTTGTGGACACATCTTTGCAACAGATAAACCTACACAACCACTTCCACAACAAAGATCAAAAACTATTTTGCTGCCATCCCTATTTATTTTATCCACAGCAAAATCAACAAGCATTTCTGTTTCAGGACGAGGAATCAAAACTCCTTTACCAACTTTAAAGCTGTATTTATAAAAATCCCACATACCTAAAATATACTGAAGGGGCTCACGCGCACTGCGTCTTTTAACACAATCCTCAAAATGAATAAGCTTTACGTCATCTATAATTGTACCGGAATTCATTAACAGCTGTGTTTTATTATACCCAAAACAAAAGCTTATGAGCTGTTGTGCATCAAATTCAGGATTTTCTATTTCTGCAAGCTGAAATTGTTTTATTGCATCGCGATAAACTGAATAGAGAGTTTTCAATTTTCCTTATCCCCCACGTCAGCTTCTGTATTATCAGCTTTTTCCTCCTGACCATACAACACAGTTTTAATTGCTTCTATGCCAACCTCAATAATATCATCAGTTGGCTCCTGGGTTGTAATTTTTTGCATCCACAAGCCAGGAGCAGACAATACACGTACAAAAGCATTGTCGTGTTTACCTGCAAACTTTATAAACTCATAACCTATACCTACTGTAAGTGGCAGAATAAGTAATTTAACAACCATCCAAACGGCTCTGTTTTCGTCTATGCCAGGAAAAACAACAACCATAACAGATGAAATGAGAATACTTATTATGAGAATTACAAAGATAAAGCTTGTACCACAACGTGGATGAAAGCGTTTTTGTTTTCTTACGTTATCAACTGTCAACTCAAGTCCTGCCTCATAGCAGAAAATTGATTTATGCTCAGCACCGTGGTACATAAACACACGTTTGATATCGGGAATCTTGGCAACAAGCCATATATATAGAACAAATATTGCCATACGCATAACACCCTCAAACAAAGGGTGAATATTTGCAAGCGCATTTTTGAATAAATATTTGTCGGCAACGTCTACAATCATTGATGGAAGGTAGGTAAACAAACCAAAAGCGAGCAACATACCTAAAACCATTGCAATGCCTGAAACAACTGCCATCATTTTTGGTCCGAAATGGTCGGAAAGCCATTTATCAAGCTTAGACATATCTTCAGGGTTAGTATCGTCGTCAAGACCTGCTTTCACAGCAGATTTTTCCATACATTTATAACCAAAAAGAAGGCTTTCAACCATATTGAAAACACCTCTGATAATCGGTAATCCTGCAGGCTTGAATTTATCTTTAATATGCTTAACCTCAAGTTCTTCAGTATCAATTGTACCATCAGGAAGTCTTACTGACATCGCAGCTCCCTTAGGCCCTTGCATCATTATGCCTTCAATAAGGGCCTGACCACCCACTGATATTTTACACTGTGCATTATTTTTATTGCTCATTCTTTTCACTCTCAATCATTTCTTCTATCAAGGAAACAGGTTGTTCAACCTGAACTTTTTCTATTGGGAATATTATTGAAACGGTTGTTCCCACGTCAACCACACTGTTAATTTCAAAAATACCATTATGAAGTTTAACAATTTCATCAACAACGGCAAGGCCAATACCTGAGCCCCTTACCTGAAGGTTGGATTTATAAAACTTTTTCTTTACATTTGGTAAATCCTCAGGTGGTATACCACAGCCTGTATCGGAAATGTTGATTGTCAACACACTTTCATCAACAATAGCCTCAACATCAACAAAACCATCTTGTTTGTTGTACTTGAAAGCGTTGTCAAGAAGGTTAACAAACACTTGCTTGATTCTGTTTGCGTCACCCATCATTGGTGCAGGAATTTCAGGAGCGTTATACTTAATCTCAATACCATCTCGTTTTGAGCGCTCCTTGAAAACGAACACTGCTTCATCAAGCTCTGCAAGAACATCTATTTTTTCAAGTCTGAGTGTCATATTTCCGTTTTGCATACGCGAGAAGTCAAGAAGATCCTCAACAAGTCTTGAC
Source organism: Acutalibacteraceae bacterium (assembly GCA_045605085.1). Taxonomy (GTDB): domain Bacteria; phylum Bacillota; class Clostridia; order Oscillospirales; family Acutalibacteraceae; genus DTU089. The sequence continues at coordinate 226 of JAZUPI010000011.1, read as the reverse complement.
AGACGCTCGGACTCGTTAATAATAACCTCTGTACCACGACGGGAAATTTCACGATCCTCCCCGTCAAGCTCCTTAAGCATTTCGCCCCAGCCTTTAATTGCAGTCAGTGGTGTTCTAAGCTCATGAGAAACTGTTGAAACAAAGTCGTTTTTCATCTTATCGGTAATGGCAACCTCGTTAATCATAGCGTTAATCGAACGTGCCAACTCAGTGATTTCATCATCCT
>JAZUPI010000010.1:0-62675 GCA_045605085.1 Acutalibacteraceae bacterium | reverse complement strand
CAAAAAAGGGGGGACCATTTTACAACAGAATTGTTGTTCAGGTCAGGTGTATTACGGGTAGTATGTTTACGTGTTAAAGCAAGGCTTGGGCGAAATGGTGGGATATTCTTTGTTGCACAGCAACATTTTCATCGCAAGATGAAACCTTTATAAAAACCGTACTGAAGGTACGACCCGTATAATCAAATTTAAGATTAATATTAAGTTTATTATAGCTTTTTACCTAACGGCAAAACAATATCTTACGACATTGAGAATATCCCACCATTTCGCCCAAGCCTTGCTTTAACACGTAAACATACTACCCGTAATACACCTGACCTGAACAACAATTCTGTTGTAAAATGGTCCCCCCCTTTTTTGAAAAAGGGATAGGCTATCGCATCTAACCAATTGAAGAATAGAGGCAAGAAAACTACCTACCATTCCGATTGAAGATAAAAATAAAGGATAGTATATTGCACGGAATATACTATCCTCTGATTTTTAAAAAATATTCGCTTGAAAATTAATTGTTTAAGCAAGTAATGTTAAGTCCTCTTGTGGTACCCCCAATTTTGTTTTTTGCGTTTTGAATTTTCAATTTTTATCAATGGGCATACTTGCCACTGCATTAAGTGAAAGGTCTGCTGTTTTGCCCTCAAGAAACTCGTAATAGCCTTGGGATGCTATCATAGCTGCATTGTCACCACAATATTTTAACTCTGGCATATAGAGCTTTATATTTCTTTTGTTACATTCCTCTTGCATAACTCTGCGAAGTCTTGAGTTTGCAGAAACACCACCTGCAAGTACAATTTTTTCTGCACCGATATTCTTTGCAGCCTTCATTGTATGGGAGCAAAGTAAATCTGTAACAGCTTTTATAAATGAAGCACCTAAATCCTCTGCCTTAACCTCTTCACCCTTTTGGGATGCATTATGTACAAGGTTTACAGCAAAGGTTTTAAGCCCTGAAAAGCTGAAATCGTATTCTGAATCTGCAACCTTTGGTCTTGGGAATTTATATTTATTCTCGTCACCATTGACAGATATTTTATCTAAATTCACACCACCGGGGTAAGGAAGACCTACAGTTCTTGCAGCCTTGTCCATTGCCTCACCTGCAGCATCGTCACGAGTGCGTCCTATAACCTCAAACTCTGTATATGACTTAACGTTAATTATATGGCTATGACCACCTGAAACAACAAGCGCTAAAAATGGTGGTTTAATTTCTTCTGTTGAAATATAGTTAGCAGCAATATGACCTCTTAAATGGTGTACCGGCACAAGTGGTATGCCCGTTGCAAGAGAAACGCCTTTTGCATAGTTTACACCAACTAAAAGCGCACCAATAAGACCCGGTGCATAGGTAACTGCTATTGCATCAATATCTTCGAGTGTACAGTTTGCATCGCTTAAAGCCTTTTCCACAACGCCACATATTGCCTCGGTATGACGACGTGATGCAATTTCGGGCACAACGCCACCATATATTTTATGCTCTTCAACCTGCGATGCAATTACGTTAGATAAAACCTTTCTGCCATCTTCCACAACGGAAGCTGCAGTTTCATCGCAAGAGCTTTCAATTCCAAGAATTTTCATAATTCTTATCACCTTAATTTTTTTGTCATTAAAATAGCATTTTCACGTGGTTGCTCGTAAAAATCTTTGCGAGTACCCACAACCTCAAAGCCCATTTTTTCGTAAAGTGACCTTGCAGGGAGGTTGGATTCCCTTACTTCTAAGGTAACGAAATCTGCATTTTCCAGCTCACTTACGTTCAACAGATGCCCAACAAGGCTTTGCGCTACACCTTTGCGCCTGAAAGCATTACTTATGGCAACGTTTGTTATATAAACCTCACCTACTACGTTATGTGCGCCTATATAACCTCCAACAGCATCATCAAAAGCTGCAACGTAAAAACGGGCATTTGGGTTTGACAGCTCGTCACTTAATCCTTTTTCTGTCCAAGGGGTGCTAAAGCACTCTTTTTCAAGCAATGCAAGGTCCTTCACGTGACTTTCTGCCATTTTTATAATTTTCAATTCACTCATTTTGTATCGTACCAGGTCTTTCCACAAGCAACCTCTACGGTAAACGGAACAGACATTTTGCATGCACCCTCCATTGTATCTTTAAGAAGTGCTGCCACCTCTTGTGCTTGTTCTTCAGGTGCTTCAATAATAAGCTCATCGTGTACCTGCATAATAAGTCTTGCTTCAGGAAATTCGTTTTTAAGTCGGTCATAGACCTTTATCATAGCAAGCTTGATTATGTCTGCAGCCGTGCCCTGAATAGGCATATTCATAGCTACCCTTTCGCCAAAGCTACGTCTTATGGCGTTGGACTCGTTCAATTCGGGAAGATACCTTCTTCTTCCGAAATAGGTTTCTGCATACCCTTTTTCCTTGGCAGATTTTTTAGCATTTTCCATAAATTCAGCAACACCTGAATAATTTGCAAGGTAGCCTTTAATATACCTGTCAGCCTCTTGTACAGATGTACCTATATCCTGAGAAAGAGAAAATGCTCCAATGCCGTAAACGATACCAAAATTGACGGCTTTTGCTTTTCTTCTGTCTGCAGAGGTAACGTTTTCTAAAGGAATTCCCATAACCTGTGATGCAGTAACGGAGTGAATATCAACACCATTCACAAAAGCATCTATCATATTCTTGTCGTCTGCAAGGGCAGCAAGCACACGAAGCTCAATCTGCGAATAGTCAGCGTCAACTAAAGCATAACCGTCCTTTGCAACAAAGAATCGTCTTAACTCTCTTCCCTGCTCTGTACGTACAGGAATATTTTGAAGATTTGGTTCTGCTGAGGAAATTCTGCCTGTTCTTGTTTCCGTCTGGTTAAGAGTTGAATGGATTCTTCCATCGTTATCTATAACCTTTAAAAGACCTTCGCAATAGGTAGATTTGAGCTTTTGTAATGCTCTGTACTCAAGAATTACGTTAATAATGGGATGCTTGTCCCTTAAAGACTCTAAAACCTCTGCATTTGTTGAATAACCACTCTTTGTTTTCTTTTTGTGAGGAAGGTTTAATTTATCTTCATCAAAAAGAATTTCACTTAATTGCTTTGGTGAATTAAGGTTAAACTCGCATCCTGCCATTTCGTAAACTGCTGCAAGACATTCTTCAAGTCTTGCAGAAATCTTTTCGTTGTAGTTCTCTATACCTTCTTTATCTACCAAAAAGCCTTCTCTTTCCATTGATGCCAGAACTCTTGCAAGTGGAAGTTCAATTTCTTCAAGGAGCTTCTTCTGATTTTTCTCATCTATAGCAGCTGAAAGCTTAACACTTAAAGATTCAATAACTGCCGCATTGTGAACAAACGCTTTTTCAGTTTCGTAAAAATCTTCTAAGCCTTCCGCTTGAATTTTCACAGCATTAAGTGAATATGCGCCACTAAGCGCACTTACAGAATAATCGTTTGAATTAGGATTCAAAAGATATGCTGCAAGTGAAGTATCCAGCTTTACGTTTGTAAGCTTTATACCACTTGAATCACAAAAGCTATACAGACGCTTTGAATCGTCTGTATATTTTTCTATGCTTTCGTCGCCAAACAAATCGGAAACGAAGGACAAAAACATAAAATCGTTGTTGGAAGTGAGCACAATTCCGTTGGACGTTTTAAAAAGGATGTACTCTATTCCACAATCGTTATATTTAACTGTAAAAAATGCTTTGCCTGCTGTTTTTAAATCACTATAAAGTGCTGAATAGTCTGTTTCTTCAACAAGGCTCATTGTTTTAAGGTCTGCCTGCTCAACTGACTCAGCCTCGTTAAAATCAAGACGTTTTAAAATCTTGAACATTTCAAGAGTTGATAAAAGCTTTGTTGCCTTTGCTGCATCAGGCTCTTTAATAACGTAAGAATCAAGATTTGTATCAACAGGTGCCTGAAGACATATCGTACCTAAGGTTTTGCTCAAGAAAGCATTATCTTTAGAAGCTTCAAGCTTTATTTTCATACCGGGTTTAATATCGAGATTTTCGATATTGTCGTATATATACTCAATAGAGTGGTATTTCTGAATAAGCTCCTGTGCGCCCTTTTCACCAATACCGGCTACACCGGGAATATTGTCGGACGTATCACCCTGAATGGCTTTTATATCAATAAGCTCTGCAGGTGTCACTCCGTAAACCTCTTTAATTTTTGCTTCGTCGTAAACAACCGTTGTGGACTTGCCCATTTTTGTGGTTGCAAGAAGAACATTTACGTTATCTCTTACAAGCTGTAAACTATCTCTGTCGCCTGTTAAGATATAGCAGAAATCATCCTTACCACAGGCACTTGAAAGTGTACCTAAAATATCATCTGCCTCGTAGCCCGGTTTTTCAACAACAGAAATACCGATAAGTGTAAGAAGCTCTTTAAGTGTCGGAAATTGCTCTATAAGCTCTGCAGGCGCAGGCTTACGTGTACCCTTGTAAGCATCATACATTTCGTGTCGGAAGGTTGGATGATGCACATCAAAAGCAACAGCAACAGAATCCGGCTTATGCTCTTCAAGAAGTCCTAAAAGAATGTTCATAAAGCCAAAAATTCCGTTTGTGAATTTACCGTCTTTTGTGGTAAGCATACGGATGCCGTAGAAAGCTCTGTTTAATATGGAGTTACCGTCAATAACAAGTATTTTCATAATTACCTCACAAATTGAGTGTTTCTAATGTTACAAAATGATAGCTGTTCTGTCTTAAATAGTCTTCCTCATTCAACGCCCTGAGACAACCTAATGCTGCAGCATCTGTCTGGTTACCCGGAATCTGGACTTTAATGCCTGTCACCTCAGAAATGTACCTGTCAAGACCATACATTTTTGAAAGACCACCACAAAGGAATATGCCGTCGTCTGTAATATCCTTTACAAGCTCAGGTGGCGTTATTTCTAGTACACCTGTAATTGCCCTGCAAATTTCGTCTATGCTATCTCTTAAAGCATAGTTAATTTCCTGTGCGGTTACTTCGAAAAATTCAGGCATACCGTCATCTAAATTTTTACCCTTTGCAACTGCAGCGATTGTTTCTTCACGCATTTTTGCACCTGCAAGAGTATGCTTAAGCTCGTTTGCAGTTAACCTTCCTACAGCAATACCCCGTGTTGTTTTAAGATGGCTTTTTATTATTCTGTCCATATTATTGCCACCAATAGGTACGCTTTTCGCAACTGCAATGCTTCCCATTGTAACAACGGCTACACTTGTTGTACCTGCACCTACGTCAACTATCATAGTGCCGTAGGGCTTTTGAAGCATAACGCCTATGCCAAGTGCTGCTGCAAGAGGTTCTTCAATAAGAGTAGCTCTACCTGCACCTGCTCTTAATACACACCCAAGTATGTTTCTTTTTTCAAGGTTTGTAATGCCTGCAGGCATTGTTGCAACAACAGTAGGCTTGAATATTTTGTTTTTACAAATACGGTCTAAAAACACCTTCAAAAGCTTTTCGGTATTTTCAAGCTCGGACACGCCACCACTCAAAATTGGTTTAACAAGCTTTATGGCGTCGGGACACCTGCCCGTCATTTCAAGGGCTTTCTGACCTGCTTCAAGAACAAGACCTGTTTCCCTTTCCAGTGCCAGAACAGCAGGCTCACAAAGAACAACACCTTTACCCTCTACTGCTGCAGTTATGTAGCCTGTGCCTATATCGAGCCCGATTTTAAGACCTACCATTGTTACACCTCGTTTCATACTAATCTATCATTTAATTATACACCCTATTAATATTTTTGTAAACAAAAAACAGTATATTATCCACTGTATTTACAAATCTCATTTTCTATAGTACAATAAATGAGACTAATATATTTTAAAGGGTGGATTTTCATGGCAGGTGTAAAAAATTCAAAATTAAAGCTTCTGTATCTTGCAGAAATTTTCGAAAAGAAAACAGATGAAAATAACTATATAACTGCTACACAGCTTTGCGACGAGTTGCAGAAAGTAGGGATTCAGGCAGAAAGAAAATCCATATACAAAGACATTGACGTTTTAAGAGAATATGGCTACGATATTATCCACGAGGGTTCTAGAAACACAGGAGGATATTTCTTAGGTGCACGAAAGTTTGAGCTTGCTGAAATACGTCTTTTGTCTGACGCTGTACAGGCTGCAAATTTCATTTCGCAGAAAAAAACCAACCAATTGCTTGATAAAATTGAAAGCTTCGCAAGTGATAAACAAGCAAAAATATTGCACTCGCAAGTATATGTAGACAACAGACCAAAATGTAAAAACGAAGAAATATTCTACACCATAAGCATACTTGACGAAGCTATAAGTAAAGGTCTTAAGGTTAGCTTTACATATACAAGAAGAAAAATAACCGATGAATTCAAAACAGCTACGGAAGACAAAGCATTTACTGTCAGTCCATACGCACTTATCTGGTCAGACGACCACTATTACGTTGTGTGTAATAACGAAAAGTACGATAACCTTATGAACCTGAGAATTGACAGAATTAAGCGTCTTAGCATCACCGTCCAGACTGCACGTCATTTTTCAGAGGTTTCAAACTACAAAAACAGCTTTGACTCTGCCGACTACGCTTCAAAGCTATTTAATATGTATAGTGGTGAACAAAAACCCATTGAGCTTGTATGCGAAAACGAATTGCTGGAAACAATGCTTGACCGTTTTGGTGAAAAGGTGCGTGTTCAAAAGGTTGATGACAACCATTTCTTATTAAGAACAAATGCTGTTGTAAGTAATGGCTTAGTTGCCTGGGTGCTTCAATTTGGTGGCAGAGTTACAGTAAGAATGCCTAATGACCTTATTTATTCTGTTAAAATGCAGGCAGAAGAGATACTTAAAAACTACAAGTAAGTAACGACATAATAAAACCCTCGGAGTTTATACACTCCGAGGGTTTTTCATACCATAATTATTTGTAGTACTCAACAGCAGCCTTGAACATCTTAATGTCGTAGTTACCCGGAACGTTCTTGTAAAGACCGTCGCCGATACGCTCGCTGTGACCCATTTTACCGAATACTCTGCCGTCAGGTGAAGTAATACCTTCAATAGCAAACATTGAATCGTTTGGATTGAAGTGAACGTCACTTGTAGCATTGCCGTCAAGGTCAACGTACTGTGTCGCAATCTGTCCGTTTGCTGCAAGCTCTCTGATAAGCTCTTCACTTGCAAGGAAACGTCCTTCACCATGAGAAATCGGCACATTGTAAATGTCGCCAACCTCTGTAAGTGCAAGCCATGGTGACTTGTTAGATGCAATTCTTGTTCTTACAATTCTTGACTGGTGACGTGCGATTGTGTTGTAAGTAAGAGTTGGGCAGTTTTCGTCTGTATCAATAATCTTACCATATGGCACAAGACCTAATTTGATAAGTGCCTGGAAGCCGTTACAAATACCACACATAAGACCGTCTCTGTTTTCAAGAAGGTCTGTTACGCCATCCTTAACTGCAGCGTTACGGAAGAATGCTGTAATGAATTTACCTGAACCATCAGGCTCGTCACCACCTGAGAAGCCACCGGGGATGAAAATCATCTGTGCATCCTTAAGCTTTGTTGCAAACTCATTTACACTTTCTGTAATACCTGCTGATGTTCTGTTTTTAATAACAATAATTTCAGGCTCTGCACCTGCATCACGAACTGCTTTTGCAGAATCAAATTCGCAGTTTGTACCAGGGAATGCAGGGATAAGAATCTTTGGCTTTGCAACCTTAATTGCAGGAGCCTTGCGTTCAGTTGCACTGAATGAGAAATTTTCTACCTTTGTGCCTGTATCTGCTATGTTACAGCTATATACACTTTCGAGCTTATCTTCATAAATTTTAAGAACAGCTGTTAAATCAAGGCTTTCATCCTTAAGTGTAAATACTGCATTTTCTGTAACAGTACCAATAAATTCACCATCAATATCTTCTGTTGCTTCAAGAAGGAATGATGCATAGTTGTATGCGAAAAGGTTTTCTACTGTCTGTGAATCAGCAAATTCGAAACCGAAGCCGTTACCGAAAGCCATTTTCATAACTGCTTCTGCAACACCACCCATACCAGGTGTATAGCAGGAAACTGCCTTGCCATCACGAAGAAGGCTGCAAACTGTATCGAACACCTTAACAAGAGATGCTGTAACAGGAAGTCCGTTTGCATCAAATTCAGGTTTTACAAGGTAAACCTTGTTACCTGCTTTTTTGAATTCAGGTGAAACTATATCTTTAACCTTTTCAGTTGTAACAGCAAATGAAACAAGTGTTGGTGGAACGTCCAGGTCTTCGAATGTACCACTCATTGAGTCTTTACCACCGATTGAACCAATGCCAAGCTCTTTCTGTGCCTTAAATGCACCAAGAAGTGCAGCAAGAGGTTTGCCCCAACGCTTTGGCTCTTTGTTTACGCGTTCAAAGTATTCCTGGAATGTAAGGTATACGTCTTCGAACTTTGCACCTGTAGCAATAAGCTTACATACTGATTCAACAACTGCAAGGTATGCACCATGATATGGGCTCTTTTCTGTAATGAAAGGGTTGTAGCCCCATGACATAAGTGAGCAATCATCTGTGTGCTTCTTTTCCACAGAGATCTTCTGTACCATTGCCTGAATTGGTGTATGCTGATACTTACCACCGAAAGGCATAAGAACTGTACCTGCACCGATTGTTGAGTCAAATCTTTCTGAAAGGCCACGCTTTGAACAGATGTTAAGGTCATCTGCCATAGCCTTCATATTTTCTGTAAAGCTACCTGTGATTTCCTTGTCGTAGCTTTCTGGCTTTGCAGCCTCAACGTTAACGTGCTTGTCTGCACCGTTTGAGTTAAGGAACTCTCTCTTGATGTTACAGATAACATTTCCGTTCCAAGTCATAACAAGTCTTGGATCTTCTGTTACTTCTGCAACAGGACATGCCTGAAGGTTTTCTTTTGCAGCAAGCTCAAGGAATTTTTCAACGTTTTCCTTTTCAATAACAACTGCCATTCTTTCCTGTGATTCGGAAATTGCAAGCTCTGTACCATCAAGGCCTTCGTATTTTTTAGGAACTGCGTTAAGGTCAATCTTAAGACCGTCTGCAAGCTCACCGATAGCAACAGAAACGCCACCTGCACCGAAGTCGTTACAGCGCTTAATCATCTGTGTTGCTTCTTTATTTCTGAATAATCTCTGAAGTTTTCTTTCTTCAGGAGCATTACCCTTCTGTACCTCTGCACCACAAGTTTCAAGTGATGAAGCTGTATGTGATTTTGAAGAACCTGTTGCACCACCACAACCATCACGACCTGTTGAGCCACCAAGAAGGATAACAATATCACCAGGATCAGGACATTCACGACGAACGTTTTCCTGTGGAGCAGCTGCAACAACAGCACCAATTTCCATACGCTTTGCAGCATAACCCGGGTGATAAAGCTCATCTACAATACCTGTTGCAAGACCAATCTGGTTACCATATGAAGAATAACCTGCAGCAGCAGTTGTAACAATTGTACGCTGTGGGAGTTTACCCTTAATTGTTTCAGAAACAGGCTTTAACGGATCTGCAGCACCTGTAACACGCATCGCACCATAAACGTATGCACGACCTGAAAGTGGGTCACGGATAGCGCCACCGATACAAGTTGCAGCACCGCCGAAAGGCTCGATTTCTGTAGGATGGTTATGTGTTTCATTCTTAAAGAGAAGAAGCCATGGCTCAGTTACACCATCAACATCAACGTTGATTTTAACTGTACATGCGTTAATTTCTTCTGACTCGTCAAGCTTGTCAAGCTTGCCGTTAACCTTAAGGTATTTAACAGCTACTGTTGCTAAATCCATAAGGCAGATTGGCTTTGTTCTGCCTAACTCTTTTCTTACGTTAAGGTATTCCTCGTAAGTTGCCTGAAGAAGCTCGTCTTCAAACTTAACATCGTCAATAACAGTAAGGAAGGTTGTATGACGGCAGTGGTCTGACCAATATGTATCAATCATTCTGATTTCTGTGATTGTTGGGTCACGATCCTCAGATTTGAAATACTGCTGGCAGAATGCAATATCGTCTGCGTCCATAGCAAGACCATAATCCTTAACAAAGCTTTCAAGACCTGCTCTGTCAAGTTCAATAAATCCCTTAAGTGTTTCAACCTCTGTAGGAATTTCGTAATTCATTGCAAGTGTTTCAGGCTTTTCGAGTGTAGCCTCTCTTGCTTCAACAGGATTAATAACGTGCTTTTTGATTTCTGCAATATCTTCTGCAGTTAGGTTACCGTAAAGAGCATAAACCTTTGCACTCTTTACTGTAGGACGATCTCCCTGAGAGATAATCTGAATACATTGTGCAGCAGAGTCTGCTCTCTGGTCAAACTGACCGGGTAAAAACTCAACTGCAAAAACAATTGCACCGTCCAACTCTGCCTCTGACGTAGCAATGTCAAGCTGGGGCTCGGAGAAAACTGTTTTAATTGCATAGTTAAAAAGCTCTTCTGTAATATTTTCTGCATCGTAACGGTTAAGAACACGAACGTCTTCAAGGTTTTTGATGCCTAAAAGTGTACGAGCATCACTTAAAAGAGCTTTTGCTTCGTGAGCAAGTTCTTTTTTCTTTTCTACAAATACTCTATATACCATTTTTTAATCCTCCAATACTGCAAGAGCTTTTGCACCAATATCGTTACGATAAAATGCATTATCAAAATGAATCTTTTCTACAAGACTGTAAGATGCTTTAACAGCAGCCTTTAGATCATTTTCAACTGCAGTTACACCTAAAACACGGCCACCGTTCGTAAGAAGCTTACCGTCTTTAAGTGAAGCGCCTGCAACATAAACGTTGTTTTCAACCTCTTCAGGAATTGTCATAACAAAGCCTTTTTCATAACTTGTAGGATAACCCTTTGAAGCCATTATTACACATGCTGCACTTTTTTCACTGAACTTCACGTCAGTTTCTGCAAGAGTGCCGTCTGTAGTTGCTTTCATAATTGTAAGTAAATCACTTTCAAGAAGTGGTAAAACAACCTGTGTTTCAGGATCACCGAAACGGCAGTTATATTCAATAACCTTGGGTCCCTTTGGCGTAATCATAAGACCGAAGTAAAGACAACCCTTAAAGGTTCTGCCTTCTTTATTCATAGCCTCTATAGTAGGAACAAAGATTTTTTCCATACACTCTTTGGCAACATCTGCTGTGTAATATGGGTTTGGAGCAATAGTACCCATACCACCCGTATTAAGACCTGTATCGTTATCGCCTGCACGTTTGTGGTCCATTGAAGAAATCATCGGCACAACAGTTTTACCATCTGTAAATGAAAGCACAGAAACTTCAGGTCCTGTAAGGAATTCTTCAATAACAATATTGTCACCACTTGAGCCGAAAGCCTTATCCTGCATCATTGAAACAACTGCAGCCTTAGCTTCTTCGCGAGTGTTTGCAATTATAACGCCTTTACCTAATGCAAGTCCGTCAGCCTTGATAACTGTAGGAATTGGTGCAGTTTCAAGGTACTGAAGTGCTTTTTCCATATCGTTGAATACTTCGTACTCTGCAGTAGGAATGTTATACTTTTTCATAAGGTTTTTAGAGAAAACCTTACTACCCTCAATTATTGCTGCATTCGCTCTTGGACCGAAGCAAGGAATCCCCTTTTCTTCAAGAGCATCTACACAACCTAAAACAAGTGGATCATCAGGAGCTACAACTGCGTAATCAATTTGGTTGGATACGGCAAAATCGACAATTTTTCCAATATCCTTTGCACCGATATCAATACAAGTTGCATCCTTTGCCATACCCCCGTTACCAGGAAGTGCGAAAATCTCTGTAACGGATTTGTTTTCTTTTATTTTTTTGATGATAGCGTGTTCTCTTCCGCCACCACCGACAACCATTATTTTCATATATATACCTCAATTTATTGAAGATACTGCCCCGAGCACTAAAAGGAAGTCACAGGCAAATTTACATTATTGAAATTCAAAAGAAATTTGTTTGTGACAATCTTTGTGCGAGTGGTGCTGTATACAGATACTGCCCCGAGCACTAAAAGGAAGTCACAGGCAAATTTACTTGAATTTTAGTGATGGAAGAGGCGCATACCTGTGAATGCCATAGCCATTCCGTACTTATTAGCACATTCAATAACTATATCGTCACGGATTGAGCCGCCCGGCTCAGCAATATATTTAACACCACTCTTTTTAGCGCGTTCAATGTTATCGCTGAATGGGAAGAACGCATCTGAGCCGAGAGCAACGCCATCAATAGTTGCGAAATATGCTTTTACATCCTCGTCTGTAAGTGGTGCAGGCTGTTCTGTGAAATACTTCTGCCAATTGCCGTCTGCACAAACGTCTTCTTCATTCTTGTTAATATAACCGTCAATAACGTTATCACGGTCCGGTCTGCCGAGAGTATCCTTAAAGGGAAGGTTAAGCACCTTTTCGTGCTGACGAAGGAACCAAGTATCTGCCTTTGTACCTGCAAGACGTGTGCAATGAACTCTTGACTGCTGACCTGCACCAACACCAATTGCCTGACCGTCTACTGCGTAGCAAACTGAGTTAGACTGTGTATATTTAAGTGTAATGAGAGCAATTATAAGGTCACGGATTGCGCTTTCGGGCATATCCTTGTTTTCTGTAACAACGTTTGAAAGTAATTCTCTGTTAATTTCAAAATTGTTTCTGCCCTGTTCAAATGTGATGCCGTAAACCTGCTTTGTTTCGATTGGTGCAGGAACGTAATCAGGATCTATTTTAACTATGTTGTAGTTACCATTTCTCTTTGATTTGAGAATTTCAAGTGCTTCAGGCTCGTAACCGGGAGCAATGATGCCGTCGGAAACCTCACGCTTAATCATAAGAGCTGTTGTAACATCACAAACGTCTGAAAGAGCTACCCAGTCACCAAATGAGCACATTCTGTCTGCACCTCTTGCCCTTGCATATGCACAAGCAAGTGGAGAATCGTCAAGACCTTCGATGTCGTCAACGAAGCAAGCCTTTTTGAGCTTGTCTGAAAGAGGCACGCCTACTGCTGCTGAAGTAGGGCTAACGTGCTTAAATGAAGTAACTGCAGGAAGTCCGAGAGCTTCTTTAAGCTCCTTTACAAGCTGCCATGAGTTGAATGCATCAAGGAAGTTTATATAACCTGGTCTGCCACAAAGAATTTCAATAGGAAGCTCTGAGCCGTCCTGCATATAAATTTTTGAAGGCTTCTGATTTGGGTTACAGCCATATTTCAATTCAAATTCTTTCATTTTCTGCTCTCCTTATTTATTCTTATTTACTATACGTGACTCGTACTTACCTGTTGCAAGGTCAATATATCTTACAAAAAGTGATACCTTATTATCTTCGTTAAGATTTTTCCAGATGATATCTGTTAATGTGTCAATATCTGTATCAGGAAGTTCGAGTGTTTTTGGCTCACCCTCAAAGCTTGGGAGAGGATTGCCGTCGCATTTATATGTGTGGATAAACTTTGCCTTACCTGCAATTGGGTTTGAATAAGCATATGTATATCTCTGACAAGATGAACCATCGCCATCTGCTGACTTGAGAATAGACATTGCAAAGTTCATATCGCCGTTTTCAAGACGGATGATGCCTGAAATACGAGGTGTGTAGTTTGGGGCATCGTCTTCAAATTCTCTTGTGCGGAGTGACTGTTCAAAGGTCATCTGCTTATCCATAAGCTCATAGATAGTATCTGTCTGGTCACCGTTTGTAACAATTGTTTTGTTACCCAACACTCTTACAGGTGCATAAATAATGAGATGTGGGTCTACCATTTTCGACTCGTCAAAAGCCTGTGTTCTGATGCCCTCGCCACCTTCTACAAAAATACGGTTTCGGCTGTTCTCACTTCTACCCATAATGAAGTAAGCAGTAATTGCCTTTTTGCCGTCTGCACTTTTTCCGATTACGATTCCTCTGCCGTGATAAGGGAGAGAATTAAGTTCGTTTTCAAGAGTTTTGATTTCCATACTATCTATTCCTTTCATATATTGTCTACTATTTCTTTTGCTACCTTCTCAACAGACTGTGGAAGTATAATCCACTCTGCATTTTCCATAACTCTTTTCTGAAGAGTTTCTGCAGTGTCCTCAGGAAGAATATCTACTGCCTTTTGCATAATGATTTCCCCACCATCGGGAATTTCATTAACAAAATGAACTGTTGCACCTGTTACCTTAACACCTTTTTCAAGGGCAGCCTCGTGAACACGAAGACCATAAAAGCCCTTACCACAGAAGGATGGTATAAGTGACGGGTGAACGTTTATAATTCTTTTTTGGTAAGCACTTGTAAAGCTTTCGCTCAAAATTGACATAAAGCCTGCAAGAACAATAATATCAATTTCATTTTCTGTTAAAGCGCCTTTGATTGCATCCTCAAAAGCATCCTGTGAGCCACAAGCTTTTTTTGTGAACACTGCAGTTTTAATGCTTGCCTTTGAGGCTCTTTCTAAAGCATAAGCATTCTCGTTATTTGAAATAACAAGTGTAATTTCACCACTTGAAATAACACCACTGCTCTGAGCATCTATAAGTGCCTGAAGGTTTGTGCCGCCTCCTGAAACAAGAACGGCAATTTTTGCTTTTTTACTCATTGTAAAATCTTCTTTCAATTATTCAAGAATAATTTTATCGTCTGCTTCGATGATTTCACCGATAACGTATGCATCCTCACCATTTGCTTTGAGGATTGAAAGAGCTTCCTCTACCTGAGTTGCAGGTACAACAACGCTCATACCAACGCCCATATTATATGTATTGAACATATCACGTTCAGGAACGTTACCCCACTTTGCAATTACGTCGAAAATAGGAAGCACCTTAACGGCTGACTTATTGATTTTTGCACACAAGCCATCAGGAATTGAACGTGGAATATTCTCGTAGAAGCCACCACCTGTAATGTGTGAAATACCCTTTACGTCAACCTTTTCAATAAGAGCAAGAATTGACTTAACGTAAATTCTTGTAGGAACAAGCAAAGCCTCTGCTATGCTTTTGCCACCTAATTCATCTCTTTTAACATAAAGCTCAGGATTGTTGTTATCAATATCAAAAACCTTACGACATAAGCTAAAGCCATTAGAATGAATACCTGTAGAAGGAAGGGCAATAACAACGTCACCAACAGACATCTTGTTGTTATCTATCATTTTTGGCTTGTCAACAATACCTACTGCGAAGCCTGCAAGGTCATAATCTTCAACCGGCATCAAACCGGGATGCTCTGCAGTTTCACCACCTGTAAGTGCACAACCTGACTGAACACAGCCTTCTGCAACACCACTAACAATTTCAGCAATTTTTTCAGGAATGTTTTTTCCGCAAGCAATGTAGTCAAGGAAATATAAAGGCTTTGCACCAACGCAAACAATATCGTTTACACACATAGCTACTGCGTCGATACCGATTGTGTCGTGTTTATCCATAAGAATAGCTAATTTAACCTTTGTGCCACAACCGTCCGTACCTGAAACCAATACAGGATGCTCCATACCCTTAGCAAAGCCAAGGTCATAGCAACCACCGAAACCTCCAACATCATCCAAAGAGCCTTCGTTACGTGTTCTGGCAATATGTTTTTTCATAAGCTCGACCGCTTTGTAGCCTGCTGTAATATCAACGCCTGCTGCTGCGTAGCTTTCTGATCTTGAGTTATTCATATCTATTCTCCTTCTCGAAAAGTTTTTTTATATTTATAATCGTTTAATTAACCTTTTCCGTTCCAACAGTAAGTACAAACCTCATCTGCCGGTAAGCCGATTGCTTCAACAATGCCTTCAAGGGTCTGGAACTCCAATGAAGCGAAATTAAGCTTTTCGCAAATTGCTTTTCTCATTTTCTGACCACGCTCTGTTGAGGCATCACTGTACTCGTCAAGATGCTTGAAGCCTTCATCACCCTCAAGCTCCATAATAGTCGCTCTTGAAATAAGCTCCATTTCTGAGGTCGCTCTTGAGAAGTTAAGGTACTTACAGCCATACATAATTGGTGGACACGCTGAACGCATATGAACCTCTTTAGCACCGTTTTCATAAAGGAACTCTACTGTTTCTTTTAACTGCGTACCTCTTACAATACTGTCATCAACGAAAAGAAGCTTTTTATCTTTAATAAGGTCGTGAACAGGAATCTGCTTCATTTTAGCTACCCTGCTACGTTCTTTCTGGTTAGATGGCATAAAGCTTCTTGGCCAGGTTGGTGTGTACTTGATGAATGGTCTTGCAAAAGGAACCGAGCTTTCGTTAGAATAGCCGATTGCGTGTGGAGTACCTGAATCCGGAACACCACTTACGTAGTCGATGTCCTGTGCAATGCCAAGCTCTTTATCTCTCTTAGCCATTATCTGACCATTTCTGTAACGCATTACCTCAACGTTTATGCCCTCGTAGCAAGAGGTTGGATAACCGTAATACGACC
Source organism: Acutalibacteraceae bacterium (assembly GCA_045605085.1). Classification (GTDB taxonomy): domain Bacteria; phylum Bacillota; class Clostridia; order Oscillospirales; family Acutalibacteraceae; genus DTU089. The sequence goes on along the minus strand of JAZUPI010000010.1, from coordinate 46,278 downwards.
AAAGGAATGCACATATTTTCTTTTTCTTTCTGGGTACAGATAAAACCTCTACCTTATCTGCAGAAATCTCAACAATTTCGCCAGGACCTAACTCCTTGTAGTCCTCATATCCTAATTTTTTATAAGCAAAATCCTCAAAAGATACACAGTAACCATCGTCACGTTTACCAATAAGTACAGGAAGTCTGCCTACCTTATCTCTTGCTGCTATAAGATTACCATCCTCTTTGAGAATAAGGATTGAAGCTGTACCATCAATAACGTCCTGAGCAAATTTTATGCCCTCGGAAAAATCGCTTTTTTGATCTATCATTGCAGCAACAAGCTCTGAAGCGTTAATACCTGTAACACCTGTTGTTGTCATAGCGCCAAAGTGACCACCACTAAAGGACAAATATTGGTTAACAAGGGCATCACTATTGTTAATGATACCGATTGTGCATATAGCGTAAAGTCCGTGATTTGAACGGATAAGCAAAGGCTGTGCATCGGAATCGCTTATGCAACCGATTGCAGAATTGCCTTCCATTTCATCAAGAATTCTTTCGAACTTTGTTCTGAATGGTGAATTTTCAATTTTATGAATTTTTCTTTGCATACCTAACTCAGCATTCATGGCTGCCATACCTGCCCTGCGTGTGCCAAGGTGGGAATGGTAGTCTACGCCGAAGAAAGTATCAAGTACGGCATCATTTTTTGATGCTACTCCAAAAAAACCGCCCATTTAAGTACCTCTGTATTTATAGTCTTTTCAGTTATTATATTTATCTTCAACTGCTTTGTTTTTTGTTAAAACTGTTGCAGTATCGTTTGCTCTTTTATCTGCTAACTTTTTCTCTAAGCCTTCGTCTGAAAGTGAAAGCATTTCAATAGCAAGTAATGCTGCGTTTACTGCGCCATCAATAGCTACTGTTGCAACAGGAATGCCTGAAGGCATCTGTACTGTTGAAAGAAGTGCTTCCATACCACCAAGGTTCTGGGATTTTATCGGAATACCGATAACAGGTAATGTTGTGTTTGCTGCAATTGCACCTGCAAGATGTGCTGCCATGCCTGCTGCTGCAATAATTACACCAAAATTATTTTTACGTGCATTCTCCGAAAACTCTTTTGCTTCAACAGGTGTTCTGTGTGCAGAGAAAACGTGCACCTCAAAAGGAACTTCAAAATCTTTAAGTGTGTTGATTGCTTTTTCTACAACGGGTAAATCGCTGTCACTACCCATTATAATTCCAACTTTTTTCATAACGTAACCTCTCAAAATAAAACATATAAAGGCACACTTATTCCCCAAAAGAACAAGTGTGCCCAGACGGTCGGCTATAAGTCTGTTTTTCGCTTTCACGAACCCTATTCCTTTGTGGTAAACTCCACTGAATTCCGTCAGTCATAGGCAGACTTTTAACTACATCTAATTTTACCACATTGATAAAATCAGGTCAAGGCACGAAAGGTCTAAAAAACCTATTAAAAATGCTCTTATTATAGTCAATTTGCTAACAGCAAATTTTCTTTTATTTTGCTTGTGTTTCACAGTAAAGACAACGGTATACTCCATGGTCTCTGTCTGTCAATTTGAAGATGTGATTTATCTCCTGCTCGGTTGTTGTAATACAACGAGGATTTTTGCATTTAATAACGTTTGTAAGCGTTTCAGGTAGCTCAAGAACCTTCTTCTCTACAAGCTTACCGTCACGAATAACATTTATTGTTGCACCCGGATCAACGTAACCGATAACATCCAAGTCCAAATCGATTTCAGCATCAATTTTGATGATATCCTTTTTGAAACGCTTGTGACTGTTTGCATTCTTGATAATTGCAACTGAACAATCAAGATTATCGAGGCCGAGAAGCTCGTATATACGCATACCACGACCTGCAATAATATGATCTATAACAAAACCGTTGGTAATTGAATCTATATTCATTTGTTTGCCTCCTCCAACAGTTTAAGAATAAGCGCCATACGGATATATTTACCGTTAAGCACCTGTTTAAAATAGCATGCTCGCGGATCATCATCCACTGCAACGGAAATTTCGTTAACACGAGGAAGTGGATGCATAATTGAAAGCGTAGGCTTTGCATTTTTAAGCTTTTTAGGTTCTAAAATGTAGCTGTCCTTAAGTCTTAAATAATCCTCTTCGTTAAAGAAACGTTCACGCTGAACACGTGTCATATAAAGAATATCGAGCTGTGGCATTACACTTTCAAGATCAGTTGTCTGTTCGTATGGTATGTGATTCTTCTTTAAAACATCTTTCTTAATATAGCTTGGTAATTTAAGCTCCTCAGGTGAAATAAGCACAAACTTCAAGCCACTATATCTTGAAAGAGCACTTATGAGTGAATGTACTGTTCTGCCGAATTTAAGGTCACCACAAAAACCAACTGTAAGGTTTTCGAAACCACCTTTTTCACGACTTATTGTAAGAAGGTCTGCAAGAGTCTGGGTTGGATGGTTATGACCACCATCACCTGCATTAATAACAGGAATACTTGCATTCTGCGCTGCAACAAGTGGTGCACCCTCTTTAGGATGACGCATCGCAATAATATCTGCATAACAGCTTATTGTTTTTGCTGTGTCTGCCACACTTTCGCCCTTTGCAGCAGAAGAACTGTTTGCCTCGGAAAAGCCGAGAACACTGCCACCAAGCTCAAGCATTGCCGCCTCAAAGCTGAGACGTGTTCTTGTTGAAGGCTCAAAGAAAAGTGTTGCAAGCTTTTTACCCTTGCACTTTTCGGAATATTTCTGAGGATTTTCAATAATATCGTTAGCAGATGCAATAAGCTCGTCCAACTCTTCTGTTGTAAAATCCAGAATATCAATAAGGCTTCTCATAGAATAAACTTCCTTTCGTTAACAGAATTTTTATTCTTTTGCACCGTTTACTTCAAGGTACTTTTTGATTCTGTCAACATTTTCGCGATTCTTTTCGTCTTCTTCGAGATATTCGATAATATCGTAAACATCAACAACAGAGTATACCGGGAAGCCGTACTCCTCGCCTACCTCTGCCATTGCTGATTTTTCTGTCTGACCTTTTTCCTTACGGTCAACCATTACAAAAGTTGCTGCAACCTTTGTGCCCTTAAGACCTGAAAGGATTGACATGCTTTCACGGATTGCTGTTCCTGCTGTAATAACGTCTTCAACAATAACAATTTCTTCGCCTTCCTGTGGCTTGTAACCAACAAAAACGCCACCTTCACCGTGATCCTTTTCTTCTTTACGATTAAAGAAGAATGGTACATCAAGGCCATTTTTTGCTAAAGCAACTGAAACTGAAACTGCAATTGGAATACCCTTGTATGCAGGACCGTAAAGAACTGTCTTTTTGTTACCTACTTTTTCAAAGTATGCCTTTGCATAAAACTCACCAAGCTTGCATATCTGCTCACCTGTTTTGATATCACCTGCATTTATGAAATAAGGGATTTTTCTACCACTTTTAGCAGTAAAATCGCCAAATTTTAAAACGCCTGCACCTTCTAAAAACTGTATAAATTCTCTTTTGTAGCTTTCCATTACGTTACTCTCCTCTCAATCAATCACAAAACTCTGCTACGCAACGGTTATATGCAGCAACAGGGTCTTCTGCAGCGGTAATAGGTCTGCCCACAACAATATAGTCAGAGCCGATTTCCTTTGCCTGTGCAGGTGTCATAACTCTCTTCTGGTCACCAACATCACCATCTGCAAAACGAACACCGGGTGTGATCGTAAGGAATTCCTTACCACATGTTTCGTGAACCTTACCTGCCTCAAGAGGCGAGCAAACAACACCGTCAAGACCTGCAACCTTTGCATTGTGAGCATAGTGCATAACAACCTTATCTATAGGCTCTTTAATGAGCAGATCATTCTCCATTGATTCCTGATCTGTAGAGGTAAGCTGTGTAACAGCAATAAGAAGTGGTCTTGTACCATCAGGTCTTGTAAGACCTTCAAGAGCACCCTCCATCATACGTATTGTACCTGATGCATGAAGGTTTGTAATATCAACATCAAGACCAGAAAGAACAGCCATAGATTTTTTTACTGTGTTTGGAATATCATGAAGCTTAAGGTCAAGAAAAATCTTGTGACCTCTCTTTTTGATTTCTTTTACAATCTGTGGTCCTTCTGCATAGAAAAGCTCCATACCGATTTTTACGAAAGGCTTTCTTCCACCTTCGAATTTATCAAGAAACTCGTAAACCTTTTCAGCACTTGCGAAATCGCAAGCTACAATTACGTCCTTACCCATTATTTTGCTCCTCCTATAATATCTGAAAGATTATTTATTCCGTATTTATCCATAACACTTGGCAAATCTTCAATAATATTCTTACTTGCCATAGGGTCAATAAGGTTTGCGGCACCTACTTCAACTGCAGTAGCACCTGCAAGCATAAGCTCAACAACGTCCTCTGCTGTCGTAACGCCACCCATACCTACAATAGGAACGTTTACTGCATTAGCAACCTGGTAAACCATTCTTACTGCAACAGGGAAAATTGCACTTCCTGAAAAACCACCCATTTTGTTAGCAATTACAGGCTTTTTAGTTTTGAGATCAATTCTCATACCTAAAAGTGTATTTATAAGGCTGATGCCGTCTGCACCTGCATCCTCGCAAGCTTTTGCAATGGCAACAATGTCTGTAACATTTGGTGAAAGCTTAATGATAACAGGCTTGGTTGTAACCTTTTTAACGGCTGCTGTTACTTCTGCAGCTGCATCGGGGTTTGTACCGAAGCTCATTCCACCACCATGCACGTTAGGACAGCTTACGTTTACCTCAAGCCAACCTACCTGTTCTTCTTTATCAAGCATCTGACAGGTGTAGGCATAATCCTCAACAGCAAAGCCACTGACGTTTGCCATAACTTTTTTATTGAAGCATTTTTTTAATTTTGGTAATTCTTCGCTGATAACCTTTTCAACACCCGGATTCTGAAGTCCGACGGCATTAATCATACCTGCTGTACATTCAGCAATTCGTGGTGTAGGATTACCGAAACGAGGATCTTTAGTTGTTCCCTTAAAAGAGAAAGTACCTAATACATTTATGTCATAAAGCTCTGCAAACTCGTAACCATAGCCAAAGGTTCCACTGGCAGGGATTATTGGGTTGTCAAGCTCTATTCCACAAAGATTAACGCTTAATCTGCCCATAAAATCTCCTCCTTCTCAAGAACAGGACCATCTTTACAAATTCTTTTGTAGCCTGTTACTGTTTTACAGGAACAACCCATACAAGCACCGAAGCCACAGCCCATTCTTTCTTCAAAGCTGAACTGACCACTTGTTTTTGTAGCCTTATAAAGTGCCTTAAGCATTGGCTCCGGACCACAGGTATAGAAATATGTATAATCTATATCCTTCAATGCATCCGTAACGAAGCCCTTAATGCCATAAGAGCCATCTGCAGTTGCAACGTACACTGTTGCACCCAAGGCCTTAAAATCTTCTTCACAGAAAATTTCTTCTTTAGTATTAAAGCCCAGAACGACGCTTACAGACTTACCTTCTTTAATAAGCTTTTTACAAAGCATATAAAGAGGTGGAACACCTACGCCACCACCTAAAAGTACAGGCTTATCACCTGAAACACTTGTATTGTAGCCGTTGCCTAATCCTGTAAGAATATCAAGCTTTTCTCCTGCCTGCATTTTTGACATTTGTTCTGTGCCCTTACCTACTACTTTATAAATAAGAGTAAGAACCCCATCTTCAGAATCGCAAACGGAAATAGGTCTGCGAAGGTAAAGTCCGTCAAGTTTAATATTTACAAACTGACCTGATGACGTGATGTCGCTCACGTCACCGGAAAGTTTCATTTTAAATACAGTTGCAGTTAACTGCACGTTTTCTGTAATGGTAAAAATACTTTGTTTCATTTCTTCTCCAATTAAGCATCAATAGTTGAAATTGTAATTGTTGATTCTTCAAGAGCATCAAGAAGTACGCGAACAGTATCAAGTGCTGTAAAGATATTTACGTTATTTTCAATAGCGTAACGACGGATAAGCATACCATCGTTAGCCTGACCTGTTGCGCTGATATCTTTAGTATTGATAACGTAAGCGATGTGTCCCTGACGAAGTGCATCTGCTACTTCATCACTACCCTCTGAAAGCTTTTTGAGAACGTGAGTTCTTATGCCGTGCTCTTTAAGGAATTTAGCTGTACCTTCAGTTGCCTGAATATTAAAGCCCAAGTTGTAGAAACGACGGATAAGTGGAAGCGCCTCTTCCTTGTCACCGTCTGCAATTGTTGCAAATACAGTACCATAGTTCTGAAGGTGCATACCTGATGCCTGAAGAGCTTTGTATAGTGCTCTGTTAAGCTTATTATCATAGCCGATTGCTTCACCTGTTGATTTCATTTCAGGTGAAAGGTAAGCGTCAAGACCACGGATTTTATTGAATGAGAATACAGGAACCTTTACGTACCAACGATTCTTTTCTGTTGGATAAATATCAAAGATGCCCTGTTCCTTAAGGCTCTTACCCATAATAACCTCAGTTGCAATATCTGCAAGAGAATAACCAGTTGCCTTTGAAAGGAAAGGAACTGTTCTTGAAGCACGTGGGTTAACCTCAATGATGTATACGTCATCCTTTTCATCGACAATAAACTGAATGTTGTAAAGACCGACAATGCCTATGCCAAGACCAAGCTTCTTTGCATACTGAAGAATAATGCCTTTAACCTTATCTGAAATACTGAAGGAAGGATAAACGCTGATTGAGTCACCTGAGTGAACACCTGTCTTTTCAACAAGCTCCATAATACCGGGAACGAAAACGTCTCTGCCGTCGCAAATAGCATCAACCTCAACTTCCTTACCCTGAATGTATTTATCAACAAGAACAGGCTTGTCCTCGTCAATTTCAACAGCAGTTTTAAGGTAGTGACGAAGCTGGTCTTCGTTTGCAACAATCTGCATTGCACGACCACCAAGAACGAAGCTTGGGCGAACAAGCACAGGGTAACCGATTTCTGCTGCAGCTGCAATACCATCTTCAAGGTTAGTAACTGCCTTACCCTTTGCACGAGGAATGTTCAACTCGTTAAGAAGGTTTTCGAAAGCGTTACGGTCTTCTGCACGATCAATAGCAGCACAGTCAGTACCGATAATTTTAACACCACGGTCATGAAGTGGCTGCGCAAGGTTAATAGCTGTCTGACCACCAAGAGATGCAACAACGCCTTCAGGCTTTTCGAACTCAACGATGTTCATAACATCTTCCGGTGTAAGAGGCTCGAAATAAAGCTTGTCTGCAGTTGTGTAGTCTGTAGAAACAGTTTCAGGGTTATTGTTGATGATGATTGCTTCATAGCCTGCATTTTTAATTGTCATTACTGCATGTACGGTTGAGTAGTCAAATTCAACACCCTGACCGATACGGATAGGACCTGCACCAAGAACGATAATCTTTTTCTTATCTGTAAGACGGGAAGCATTCTCACCTGTGTATGAAGAATAGAAGTAAGGAATGTATGCGTTTGTGTGACATGTGTCAACCATTTTGAACGCAGGGAAAAGATTCATTTCCTTACGCATATTGTAAACGTCAAGCTCGTCGCATTTCCAAAGACGTGCAATGTATTTATCACTGAAGCCCATCTTCTTTGCAGCAACAAGAGTTTCACCATCTTTGTTAACGCGAAGCGTTTCTTCCATATCAATAATATTTTTGATTGCTTCAAGAAAGTATGGGGTAATCATTGTAATCTCGTGAATCTTTTCAATAGAAACACCATGATAGATAAGCTCTGCAATTGCAAAAATGTTATCTGAACGGAACTCTGAAATATATTCAAGAAGTTCATCAACACTCATATTATCGAATTTTGAAAGGTACATATGATTAGCACCGATCTCAAGTGAACGGATGCCTTTAAGAAGAGCTTCCTCAAGGTTTGAGCCGATACCCATAATTTCGCCTGTAGCCTTCATCTGAGTACCAAGTTTATTTGTAGCTGAAGCGAATTTATCGAATGGGAAACGAGGCAACTTAGCAATAACGTAGTCAAGCTTTGGTTCAAAAGCTGCATTTGTGTTAGCAATCTGAATATCTTCAAGTGCCATACCAACAGCAATCTTTGCGGTAACACGTGCTATAGGATAACCTGAAGCCTTTGACGCAAGTGCAGAAGAACGTGAAACACGTGGATTAACTTCGATGAGATAATACTCAGAAGTGTGAGGATTAAGTGCAAACTGAACATTACAGCCACCTTCAATTTTAAGTTCCTTAATGAGCTTGATAGCTGAGTCGTTAAGCATTTTTTCGTCCTCTTTGCTAAGCGTCATAATAGGAGCTACAACACAAGAGTCGCCTGTATGAACACCTACAGGGTCAATATTTTCCATACCACAAATTGTAATCGCATGGTCGTTCGAGTCACGCATAACCTCAAACTCAATCTCTTTATAACCCTTAACAGACTTTTCAATAAGAGCCTGTGAAACAGGAGAAAGCTTGAATGCGTTTGTACCGATTTCAATAAGCTCCTCTTCGTTGTAAGCGAAGCCACCACCTGTACCACCAAGTGTGAAAGCAGGACGTACAACAACAGGATAACCGATACGGTTTGCTGCTTCCTTTGCTTCCTCTAATGAATATGTGATTTCTGAAGGAATAACAGGCTCACCTATAGATTCGCAAAGCTCTTTGAATAACTCACGGTCCTCTGCGCGTTCAATTGAAGCACTTGAAGTACCAAGAAGTTCTACATTACATTCTTTAAGAACGCCCTTTTTCTCAAGTTGCATAGCAAGGTTAAGACCTGTCTGACCACCGTTACCAGGAATGATAGCATCAGGACGCTCGTGACGGATAATCTTAGCTATATATTCAAGAGTCAATGGCTCCATATACACTTTGTCTGCGATGATCGTATCCGTCATAATAGTTGCAGGGTTGGAGTTAGCAAGAACAACCTCGTAGCCTTCCTCTTTAAGAGCAAGACAAGCCTGTGTACCAGCGTAGTCAAACTCTGCTGCCTGACCGATAACAATCGGACCTGAACCAATAATTAAAACCTTTTTAATGTCTGTTCTCTTTGCCATTAGAGATGCCTCCTATATATTAAACGTAAAATTATTAACTGATTTATTTTTGGTAAACAACATTACCATTACACACCGTAAGCAAACACTCGGATTTTACCGGTGTGTTTTCAAATGGAGTTGCTATACCCTTTGAAAGAAAATCCTTTGAATTAATGACAACATCTTTTTCAAGGTCCCACACTGTGTAGTCTGTACCAAGTGGAATGTTAAACCTTTTTCTTGGATTGATTGCCATAAGCTCAATTAATTTTTCCAAGGTTATTACACCTGTTTTAACAAGGTTTGTATACATAATCTGGAATGCAGTTTCTATGCCTACAATTCCGAAAGCACTTCCCTGAAGACCCTTACTCTTTTCCTCTGCCGAGTGTGGAGCGTGATCGGTAGCTATCATATCTATTGTACCGTCTTTTATGCCTTCAATAAGCGCCAGCCTGTCCTCTTCCGAGCGTAAGGGTGGATTCATTTTGAAGGAACCACTTTCTTCAAGGTCGTTGTCGTCAAGCACGAGGTAATGGGGACCTGTTTCGCAGGTTACATCCAACCCCTCTTTTTTAGCTTGTCGTATAAGCTCTACGCTTTCTTTGGTAGAAATGTGACATACGTGGTAGCTGCAGCCTGTTTCTTTGACAAGCTTAAGATCCCTTTCAATAGGCTTCCATTCGCTTTCACTGCATATACCCTTATGTCCGTGTTCTTTACAATACTCACCATCGTGAATATATCCACCAAACAACAGACTGTTATCTTCACAATGTGCCACGATCATTTTACCCAAAGACTTTGCTTTAAGCATTGCCTGCTTCATTAGCTCTTCCGACTGAACACCTCTGCCATCGTCCGAAAAAGCAATTGAACTTTGTGACATTCCTTCAAAATCCGACAGCTCCTCACCCCTCTGCCCTACAGTTATGGACGCATATGGGTAAACGTTTATTGAAGCATTACCTTTAATCAGGTCAGTTTGCTTTTTTAAGTTTTCCACACTGTCAGGAACAGGGTTCAGGTTAGGCATCGTACAGACGGCTGTGTAACCACCCCTTGCAGATGCTTTGCAACCTGTTTCAATCGTCTCTTTATAAGAAAAACCCGGTTCACGAAAATGCACATGCACATCGCAAAAACCGGGAAAAACAACATATTTAGAAGAATTGAAAACAGAAAGAGCATCAATAGAGAATAAATGACCCTCAACAACTGAGTAAAACGGCTTTTCGCTTACGTGAGTTGCTGTGACGTTTATTGTTTTAGCTTTGAGTTGCTGTGGCATAATAAACTCTTTCCCTTCAACAAAAAATAAAAGCCTTGCACTTCGGCAAGGCTGAACACACAAAAAGATTGATACAGACCCACCTGTACCCAAATTTTATATTCATCTTGCCGATATCTCGTATCGACTTAAAGACCTTAATAATATTACCATATCACATATTTAAAGTCAATACGGCAACGTTTTTTTCAGGTACCATTTTTAAGAGATATTAAATGTAAGTTTTTGTTAATTTTCACTAAACTTTGTCCTATATATTCTAAACACGAAATTAAATAACAACGTTGTATAATATTGAAGTATGGTTTCTTTAATGGTATTATTAATTCAACATAAATTTCTGGAGGATTTTTTTATGAGAACACCTAAAGAAGGCGTGCTTTTTGATATGCTCAAGCAGCTTGAAAAATACTCTGTAGCTGAAAGCGTAAGCATTCCACAATGGGTTACCTACGACGGTAACTACTTTGGTGGTGGCAAATACAAATTCAACGAAAAAGATGCACAGATTATTTCTCTTGGTGACCATTGGAAAGCCCGTTACGATTGTGCAAGAATTTTCAAGGCACAGGTTACCCTCCCCGAAAGCTTCAAGGGTAAAAAGATTTACCTTAGGCTTGATTTTGGAGGAGAAATAATCATCCGAATTAACGGCAAAATTGCTAACTCTGTTTCCTCACGCGAAAAGAGTGGTTGGGTTGGCAGAGAAACAGTTAATATTACCCCTGAGTTTTTAAAATTCGGCGAGCCTATGGAAATTGAGCTTGAAGCAGCTTTGGACTCTGCTGCATTCTGCGATGACGCTATGGCCGGAAAAACAGAATGTGAATACACTTTGAAGTTTGCAGAATTCTGTGTGATTGATGAAATATGCGAAAAATTCTATCTTAACTGTATACTCGCTTGGGACGCCCTTAAATTCATAAGTGACGAATTCACAAGGGAAAGCGTATATAAAGTACTTGACGATTCACTTCACCTTGTTGATTTTGATTTTGATGAAGAGCAGGTCAGAAAATCAATTGGCGAGGCTTGCGAGCATTTCGATAAAAAGCTTGCAGAAATCCCCTACACTGCACAATCCCACGTTATTATGGACGGTCATAGCCATATTGACGTTGCTTGGCTTTGGAGAATCCAGGAGTCCGAGAGAAAAAGTGCAAGAACCTTTGCTAATAACCTTGCGCTTATGGATGTTTACCCTGAATTCACCTTCACACAGAGTCAGGCAGTAGTTTACGATATGATAAAAAGGAACTACCCTGAATTATATGAAAGAATACAGGCTAAGGTTAAAAACGGACAGTGGAATATTGTAGGTAACACCTGGGTTGAATGCGACACAAACATTGCCTCTGGTGAAAGTATGATAAGACAGCTTCTTTACGGAAGAGAGTTTTTCCTTAAAGAATTCGGTGTATCATCTGACACCTATTGGTTACCTGACTGCTTTGGTTTCTCACACGCATTACCACAAATCATTAAAAACAGTGGTATGAAATACTTTATCACCACAAAGCTTTTGAATCAGGACACAAACAGATTCCCACACACACTTTTCAAGTGGAAGGGTCACGACGGGTCTGAAATTCTTGCACTCAACCAACGTTCACACTACCAGGGCGACTTTGATCCTGCGCAGGTACATACAGCATCATACAAAAACGATTTAAAGGGTGTAATGAAAACTGCCTTTGGCATGTTCGGCTATGGTGATGGTGGTGGAGGAAGCACCTATAGAATGCTTGAAAACGCAAAAAGGCTCAAAAATTTCCCCGGTCTTCCTTCAACGAGTATGGGACATCCTCAGGAATTTTTCAGTGAAGCAGAAAAAATCAGAGATGAACTTCCTACTTATTGTGACGAGCTTTACTACGAAAACCATCGTGGCACATACACAAGCCAAGGCTTCATAAAAAAAGGCAACAGACAAAGTGAATTTTTGCTTACACGAATCGAAATGGCAAAGGTTTTCGGTGGTGGATACAGCGTAGAAGACCTTAAGGCAATGTGGCTCAAGCTTCTTACAAACCAATTCCACGACATTCTTCCGGGCACTTCCATCCACGAGGCTATGGAAGACTGCAGGGTTGCTTTCAACGAGCTTCTTGCTGACGCAAACGCTGAATATGACAATTCTCTTAACGACCTTACAAAAAAGGTCAAGGCAGAAAAAGATGGTGTTGTAGTATGGAATTTACTTCCTCACAAAAACACTTCTGCCGTTACTATCAAAGGCAACAAAACAGTAAATGAAATTTCAAGACATTTTGAAAAAAATGGTGAACAATGCGTTGAATTTATTGCAACGGACGTTCCACCAATGGGCTACAAATTCTACCCATACGCAAACGAGAAAATTGCAGAAAATGTGAAAATAGAAAACGGTGTAATTGAAAACAGCGTTCTTAAGGTATGCTATGATGCAGACGGTAATCTCACCTCGATTTTTGACAAAGAGAATAATCGCGAAACCTTAACAGGTAAAGGTAACGTTATTTCAATATTCATTGACAAGTGCATCCACGAAACTGCCTGGAACTTAGAGCAGAACTACGAAAAGAAAAAATGGGTATTAGAAAATGCCGAAAGTGTTGAAATCGTTGAAAGCTCACCTGTAAGAGCTGTACTTAAGGTTGTAAGAAAATTCAACAAATCGACAATTACACAGAATATTATTCTTTATGCAAATTCAAGACAGCTTCTTTTCGAAACAGAAGTTGACTGGCAGGAACGCGACAAGGTTATGAAGGCTTCATTCCCTGTTAACGTTCTTAACACAGAGGCTACCTTTGAGGCTGCACACGGTGCTATCAAAAGACCTACACACCGAAATTCTTCCTTTGATGCTGCTCGCTTTGAGCAATGTGCACACAAATGGGCTGACCTTTCCGAGGGCGATTATGGCGTAAGCATCCTCAACGATTGCAAGTATGGTTACGATATACTTGACAGCACTATGAGAATCACTTTACTTCGCGCACCTACCTGTCCTGACAGAATGGGTGACCTTGGCATCAATAAGTTTACCTATTCATTCTATGCACATGCAGGCACCTGGCAGACAGGTGACACCGTTAAAGAGGCGTTCAAGCTTAACGTTCCACTTAAGGCTGTACCTGTTGCCGTTCAAAATGGTGAGTTACCTGAAAGCTTCAGCTTCATTTCCTGCGATAACGAAGACGTTATAATTGACACAATCAAGGCTGCACAGGATGGCAACGGAATAATAATCCGTGTTTATCAGAGCAGACGCGTTCGTGGTGAAAGAACGTTGACAATCAACCTTCCGTTCACAAAAATTTACGAGTGTAACCTTATGGAATGTGATGATGTTGAGCTTAAAGCTGACGGGAACAAAATTTCCTTCAATCTTACACCTTTCCAAGTAAAGACATTCAGAATAGTATAATTAAGGAGGTATGATATTTTATGAATATTTCAAACCCTTATGCAGCAGGAACAGCCAATAGTAAGCTATTCCGTATACCTGCAATCTATACTCTTAAAAGCGGCAGAATTCTTGCTTGTGCAGACGTGCGCTACGGCAACGGCACAGACGACCCTGCAAACATTGAAACGGCAATACGCTACTCAGATGACAACGGCAAAAGCTGGTCCGACGTAAAATTTGTCAACCACTTTGACGACATGGAGGATGCAGACCACAACGTCGCCATTCCTAAAAGTGCATCCTTCTGCGACTCTGCCATATGCGAAGCCGAAGACAACGTAATATACCATATGTGCGACGCTTGTCCTGCGTTTATGGGCTTATGGAGTGCAGGCACCTATGGAAAAAGCAATGGTTACATAGACGGAAAACTTTCCCTTTGTGACAAAACCTCAGCTGAAAGAGCAGAAAGCACTACCTTAAACAAAAAGAATTACCCATACTACGTAGGTGACTTTGACGAAAAGGGGTTTGCACCTATTTTAAAGCACAGTGACAATTCCGGCTACGAAAACTACTACGTTGACGAAGAATATTATATCTACGTTAAGACAAACGATAAGTTGAAGGCTGTAACCATCAAACAAATGAACAAAGATGGTACGCTCAATGACAAGGATATTCATGCAAACGTGTTCTACGCATATGCTCCTATTAAAATTTACCCTACGTACTATTTATGGGTAAAAAAGAGTCTTGATGGTGGTGAAACCTGGCAGAATGGTAAAATATTAAACACTCAGGTAGACGCTTCAGGCTTTACAGGCTACGCACCCGGCAGAGGTATTGCAGTAGAAAAGGATGGTAATTTACGCGTTATTTTTGCTATCTACGACAACAACGGCAGGACAGAATTCACAAGTGCAATCTACACAGATGATGGTGGTAAAACCTGGCACAGAAGTGAAAAAGCGAGCAAAGTCGGCATGGCAGGTAAAAGCTCGGAAACACAGTTTGTATTAATGAACAACAACGTTTTAAGAATGTATTCAAGAAACATTGCAGGTTGCATAAGCTACTGTGATTCAACAGACTTTGGTGAAACATGGGGTGAATACACCCTGGACAAAAGCCTTGCTTACTGTTCAAACTGTATGATTTCCGTTATTAATTACACCAAAGAAATTGACGGCAAAAAAGCAATTATCGCTTCTTATCCATCGTATAAAATCAGAAAAGGTGGCACTATAAGAATCGGTCTTTTCGGTAAAGACAACAAGGTAGAATGGAAGTACAGAAAAAACATAACCGAAGGCTTACGTCCATTTAACTTTGTTTACTCTTGCTTAACAGAGGATGCAAACGGAAACATTCTTGACCTTTACGAAAGCGACAAAGCAGAAATTTCACTCAAAGTATTCACTATTGATGAATTAAAGACAAATGACAGATATAAATTGTCATTAATTGAAAAAATCAAATCAAAATATCTTAACATTACACAAAAATAACGAAAAAAGCTCTCAAGAAATCCTTGAGAGCTTTATATTCTTCCCCCACCCTTTCTTACAAGAATGGTGTCGTCACCAATAACTACAATATCCTTCCAGCATATAACTATCTCTTCGCCTCTGCCCAAAAAGCCACAAAGTCCCTTCCCACAGAAAACAGTTATGCTTACAAGACATCCTGTGCACGTATCTATTTCCACGTCGGTAATGCATCCCAACCTACATCCATTGTCAATATTGACAACCTCTTTTGCCCTTAAATCGGTAACAGTACACTTCAAAGCATCAACCCCAATACAGACAACAGCTCTGTTTTTTTGTATATTTCTTCAAAATCCGTCAGTGGCAGTGGGTTTACGCCCTTGCCTACCTCTATTGTAAACCCCGGCTTTTTAAATTCTTCAATAAACCAATCCTTTAGTCCCCCACTACTGTAGTGACCCTCATTTTTTACAAGGGTATATCCACTTACACCTGAAAGTGCTTTTGCAATATGCATCGATTTTTCAGGTGTGTTTACTGAATATTCATAAAAGATTTCTTCCCCTTGGGAATGGAAAGAAAAAAGTCGGTCAAAGGCTACCTCTCGTAAGAAATTCACTATTGCTTTTGTTTCGGGTTCACTTTCAGGATAATATCCACCGAAACGTCTAGGTGACGGCTTTGTTATACCGTTTTTCTCTTCATAATCTCTCAGCTTATACCAGTCAGCATTAAAGTTGTGGTTTAAATCCACACCATTGGCGTTGGCATTCCATTGAGTGAAATCAAATTTACATATATCATAGATTCTCTCTTTATGCTCCCCACAGGCTGACACGCCTTGGATTGCTAAATCTATGCCGTCGGGGTTAAGTGCAGGAATAACCACAAGGGTTTTATCCTTCAGAATTTCATTTATTTCAAACCCTGCCACGCTTCCCTTTGAGCTGATTGCTTTAAACATTTCCTCACAAAGCCTGAGTAATACTAACGAGGTTATCCACTCAAGTCCGTGGGTACCACCCACAAATACAACTCTTTTTTCACCGTCACCTATACACAACGAAAAAAGCTCTTTCCCCATCACTGATTTTCCGCAGGTAGCAACCCTTAGCTGAGGATATGTATTTTCCAGTTGAAAAATAAACTTCTTCATCACGTCATAGGTAAGCTCTTTTTTGCACACAATATTTTCCATATTCCACCTCATTTATATACATACTTAAAGTTATGCATAAAAACACTGAAATATTTACAAAAAGACCATTTTATGCTTTAATACACATATATAAAATTTTTAGGAGCAGGAAAATGATTATTCTCAGCTTTTTGATATTATTTATTTTTTCAGCTGTTGCTTTCTTTATTTACAAAAAAAGCAACGGCTTTATGGACGTTTTGACGAAAAGCGCTGCTGCCCTTATTGCCATAGTTATATTCTGCCTTGGGCTTGAGCTTTCCCTTTTTAATATTAATTACTATACTACGAGAAGCTACAAGGCGACTGATTTAACTCATCATCTGAAGGACAGAAAGCTAAAAAGCAACGAGTACTTCGTGCTCAACAACGACGTCTTCGAATTTCCTGAATTAAATACGGAAATTAAAAATATACGAATCGAATTAGCAGACAACGCTCCCGACAAGGTTACAGTTTCCGTAAGGCTGACTGACAAGGCAAACCAATTTTACTTTAAGGTGCCTGACAGGATAATTTACAAGGATGTTGAGAAAAGTCAATATTTCAACGTTTCAACTGCAGGTAAATCAGAACAACTGTACCTCAAATTCAATGCTGACAACGCAAGTGTATTCGGTATAAAATCTATTTCAATAAACGAAAAAAGAGATTTCGAATTCTCTTTTTTGAGACTTATTTTACTGGTAACAATCCTTGCGATTTTATATATTTTCCGTCCGTCATCCTTCCTTTATAAGAAAAAGCTTGTGGACTACCCTGAAACGAAGCAATCTCTTGTCATAGGAATTCTTGCTATTCAGTGTATGATTTTCATTCTGATTGGCACCTTCAACCCTGCCTTTCTCGGCTACAGAAATGGTGAAAACGGATTTGAATTCGTTCCCCTTTCCTTAAGGCACCACAACCAATATGATGAGTTGGCGCAGGCAATTCTGGACGGCAAGGTTTACATTGATAATAATGATATCCCTCAATCACTTTTAGACCTTAAAAATCCGTACGACACCGGCGCACGTTCCCGGGCACAACAATTAAGTGGTGACAAATACCGTTGGGACGTAGCCTTTTACAATGGTCATTATTACGTGTATTTCGGCATTGTTCCACTGCTTCTTATGTACCTGCCGTTCAGGGCAATCTTAGACGCACCCTTCCCATCAGCCCTGGGTGTAATTCTGTTTGCTTGTATTTTTGCAATTGGGGTATTCAAGCTACTGAATTTACTGGTAGAGAAAAAATTCAGGAACGTTTCTTTGGGTACGTATTTACTTGTGGCACTAAGCTTTGTTAATTGCTGTGGTGCAATGTTCCTTGTAAAACGCCCTGACTTCTACTCCGTCCCCATTATATGTGCTATGGCTTTTGTCGTTTGGGGAATATTCTTCTGGCTAAAAGGTAAGGATGCAACCAAAAAACAAAACCTGTATTTTACCTTAGGTTCTCTATGCTGTGCTCTTTCCGTAGGCTGCAGACCACAGAGCGTTCTTATGTGTGCTGTTGCTCTCCCAATATTCTGGAGCTTTTTCTTTAAAGATAAGCATATCAAATCACCAAAGGGCATTAAAAATATTGTATGCTTAGGCATACCATTTGTAGTTGTAGCGTGTGGTATTATGTTTTATAACTTTATACGCTTCGACTCACCCTTCGATTTCGGTTCAGGCTACAACCTTACAACAAACGACGTTACAAAACGTGGCTTTGATGCAGGCAGAACAGGTTTAGGTTTATTCACCTACCTTTTCCAACCGCCTGAATTTACCGCTGTTTTCCCTTATATAAAGAAGGTTGACATTGAAACTAACTATATGGGAAGAACGATCAAAGAGCTTTGCTTTGGTGGATTAATTACCTGCACACCTGTACTATGGTTTACAGGTGCTTTGTGGAAAGTAAAAAAAGAATTGAAAAAAAAGAAGCTTTGGTACATTGCTCTTACCACCATTCTTGTTGGTTTTGCAATGGTTATTGCAGACACTCAGGCAGGCGGACTTTTACAAAGATATTTCAGTGATTTCGGTTATATTTTCTTTATTGTGGCAACATTGGTAATCTTTGCATTGTTTAATGAAAATAATACTGAAGAAACTGACAAAATTTATACCTCACTATTATTCATTTCGACAATTTTTAGTGCCATATACACGTTTTGTCTTGTATTTTCTGTGGCAGATGTTACAATAGATGTACAGAGGCCTAATTTATTTGGTGCAATCAAGCACCTTATTGAATTCTGGTTGTAAAATTCTAAAAGGGATGAGAAAATTGACTAAACTCAAAAACTCAAAATTCACAAGACTTCTTTCACTTACAATTGCTCTTATTTTTATTCTGAGCAGCTTTGCAGGTTGTGGCAAAAAGCCTGAAGAGGACGAAACTACCACAAAAGCTCCTACAACGTCAAAAACCGAAACTACAACTGCTATTGAAGAGCCTGTTAACTGTAACCCTCTTACAGGTGAAACAGACTACCCTGTAGAGCTTATCGGTAACAGATCTGTTATGGTTTCTGTTGAAAACCACCCACAGGCAAGACCTCAGTGGGGCATTACTTCTGCAGACATCGTTTGGGAAATGCTTGCAGAGGGCGGCATTACAAGAATGCTTCTTATGTTTGCAGACGTTTCAAGACTGCCTGACAAAATTGGTCCTGTAAGAAGTGCACGTCACTATTTCGTTGAGCTTGCAGAAGGCTTCGACTCAATCTTCGTTCACTTTGGTGGCAGTAACTACGCTTACGACGCTATGAAGAAACGCTTCGACACAGACCGTATAGACGGTATGACAGACAACTACTTCCACCGAGACACTTCAAGAAACGTTGCAAGTGAACATACTGCATACACAACAAGGGATGACATTCTTGAAGGTATCAAGGACAAGGAATTAAGAACAACTACCGATAAAGAACACGCTCAGCCATTCAAATTCAGAGCAAAAAAGAGAGTTCTTCCACAGGGCTCCTGTACAAGCGTTACCGTTCCTTTCTCTTCAAGCTACACATACAACTTCACCTACAACAAGGAAGAGAACGTATACTACAGCTCACTTAACGGCAACAAGTTTATGGACGACAACGGAACACAGCAGAACTTTGAAAACATTGTTATTATGCACGTTCCTGTTTCCTCTATGAATGATAGCGCAGGTCGAATAACCTTCGACTTATTCAGAGGCACAGGTCTATACATTTCCAACGGCTCTTACCAAAAAATCAAGTGGCAAAAGGGCGACTATGAAATGATGCTTCATTTCTACGACAGAAAGGACAGACCTATCTATTTCAACCAGGGCAGAACATACGTTGCCCTTGTTCCTGTAGAGAACGCAGACCAGACGGTTGTTTCTTAAAAAAACAAAAATTCGGATAGGAAATCCTATCCGAATTTTTTACTATATCAAACTTTCACCACTCAAATTCAGGTCTGCCGTTGTCAACGTATGCAGCTGCTTTAAGAAGAAATTTTCGCATAGGCTCCATTTTCTTCACATAGAAAATAAGCACATCAGAGAATTCTTCAAATGTAGTAATATCTTCATCGGGTATATGAACTATCATAGTCCAGTTTTTCATTTTGATATATTCTGCTGCAGGGTCATCTGCCGAAAAGCCTCGCGGCATAGTTTTCAGGCTGTCCCCTCTTACAGATATTCCACCCTCGTTCAACGCCTTCCGGAACTCGTCGAAATGCAGAGAAATATATTTTCTTATGCTGTTCATTTGCGCAGTAGTTTCACACCACAAGCCTGTACCGAAGCAGCTATCACCGGGGAACACTCTCAGGTAGTAGCCTATAGGCTTCCATGATTTTCTGTCTGCGCATATATACGCTCTGAAGGCAGGGTTATACGGTGGTCCGTTTTTGTGAAAGCGCATATCTCGTGCAACGCGATACATCCACTCGCGTGGCTCCATATACATTATAGCCTTGCCGACATCTTCAGCCTCGTCGCTGAGTTTAAATCTGAACATATCAAGGAAAGCTAAAAAGTCTGCTCTTACACTCTCGTACTCACTATGATTGTCATGAAACCATGTACGGTCATTATTAAGAGATAGTGCTCGTATATATTTTAGTAATCTGTTAAAATTTGTTTTTTCACTCATTGCTTTAAGTACGTTCCTGTAATTCATATTTTAAGTGTTTTTATGATACCATAGCATCCCTTAAAATTCAATATCGTATTGACAACAAAGCTTCACATAAAGTAAAATTAATACATAATTCAAATATTACTCCGGAGGTTAATTATGGCAATTTTTAAACCCTTCAAAGCATTAAGACCAACAAAGGAATATGCTTCAAGAGTTGCTGCGCGCCCTTACGACGTTATGAACAGTGACGAAGCAAGAGAAATGGTTAAAGGCAACCCATATTCTTTTTTGCATATAGACAAAGCAGAAATCGACCTTCCTGCTGATACCTATCTCTATAGTGATGAGGTTTATGCTAAAGCAAAAGAAAATCTTAACAAAGCAGAGGCTGACGGCATAATGGTAACTGACGCTACACCTTGCTTTTACGTTTACAAGCAGGTAATGAACGACAGAGAACAGACAGGTCTTGTAGGCTGTGCCTGGGTTGACGATTACATTGAAAACAGAATCAAAAAGCACGAGCTTACACGTGCAGACAAGGAAGCTGACAGAATACGTCATGTTGACACCTGTAATGCAAACACAGGTCCTATTTTTCTTTGTTATAAAGGTAGGGATGAAATATCCGAAATAATTAACAGATACAAATGTAAAACTCCTGAATATGATTTTGTAACAGATGACGGTATAACAAACACTGTATGGGTTATTGATAATACAGAAGACTGCACAAAGCTTTCCGATTTATTTGCAGACGCAGGTGATTTTTATATTGCAGACGGTCACCACCGTTGTGCTTCTGCAGTTAACGTTGCAAAGAAAAGACGCGAAAGCAGTCCTTGCTTCAATGGTACAGAGGAATTCAACTTCTTCCTTGCTGTTCTTTTCCCTGCAGACGAGCTTGAAATTATGGACTACAACAGAGTTGTTAAAGATTTAAATGGTAACAGTGAGGAAGAATTTATTGCTAAAATTTCCCAAAGCTTTGTTGTTGAGGATGCTCCATATGATGGTGAATACCACCCTGAAGCAAAGCACAGCTTCGGTATGTACCTTAACAACAAATGGTATAAGCTTACTGCGAAGGACGGCACCTTTGACCCACAAAATCCTGTTGAACAGCTTGACGTTTCAATTCTTCAGAAAAATCTGTTAACACCAATTCTAGATATAGGTGATCCACGTACAGACAAAAGAATTGACTTTATTGGTGGTATTCGTGGTCTTAAAGAGCTTGAAAGTCTTGTTAATAACGGCTTTAAGGTAGCGTTTTCAATGTACCCCACAACCTTAGAGGAGCTTATGTCCATTGCAGATGCAAATATGATTATGCCACCAAAATCCACTTGGTTTGAGCCCAAGCTTCTTAGTGGATTATTTATTCATAAACTTAGTTAATTATTTTTTTCAGGTGATTTAAATGTTTAAAATCGGTTGTCATTTATCCAGCTCAGGTGGTTACCTTGCTATGGGTAAGGAGGCTGTAAGAATCGGTGCTAACGATTTTCAGTTCTTCACTCGAAACCCAAGGGGCGGTCAGGCAAAGCCACTTGATTTAGATGATATAAAGGCTTTTGAAGAGTACAGAAAAGAGCACGGCATTGTAAGTGTACTTGCCCACGCCCCATACACAATGAACGCTTGCGCCAAGGACGAAGGACTTCGTAGCTTCGCAAGGGATACTATGGCAGACGATATAATGCGTCTTAACCATATTGAAGGTGCGCTGTACAACTTTCACCCCGGTAGTCATGTACAGCAGGGCGTTGATGTAGGCATACAATATATTGCAGACATGCTTAACACTGTTTTATCAAAAGAGCAAACCACGACTGTACTTCTTGAAACAATGTCAGGTAAAGGCAGTGAGGTCGGTAGAACCTTTGAGGAAATACGTACCATTATAGACAAGGTCGAATTAAAGGAAAAGCTTGGAGTTTGTCTTGACACCTGTCACGTGTATGACGGTGGATACGATATTGTAAATAACCTTGACGGTGTACTTAAGGAATTTGATGAAATAATCGGTCTTGACCGACTCAAAGCAATTCACCTTAATGACTCAAAAAATCCATTTGCATCACACAAGGACAGACACGAGCAAATTGGTAGCGGAAGTCTTGGTATTGAAGCGATTAGAAGAATAATCAACCACCCTCTTCTCAGAGAAATTCCCTTTTTCCTTGAAACACCAAACGATATAGACGGATATCAAAGGGAAATTGAATTGTTGAAAAGCTTATATAAGGATTAAAATCAGGAGTGTTAATTTGGCGTAAATTAACACTCCCCTTTTGTTTTTATTCACTTGTATTTTATTTTACTTGGTGTTATAATTATGTAAGATATTATACATTTTCACGATCGGATGTGGGATATATGGCATATGAAAAGAAACGTGCATTAAATAATACAGACAGGCGCGTAAAAAGAACAAAAAAGGCTTTAAGAGAGGCGTTGTTAACCTTACTTGAAAAAAAGCCTGTAAACGAAATATCTGTTACCGAGCTTACAAACCTTGCAGACGTTAACAGAGCAACCTTCTACTTCTATTACACCGACTTACTTGATATGCTCAATCAGATCCAGAATGAATGCTACCAGTCATTTAAGGAAATCACAAACGAATCAACTGCATCAATCAACACCTTAGAGGGTTTTACAGAATATGCAGAAACCTTCCTCACCTTCTGCAGGGACCATGAATCTTTAGTTAAATTCATTGTAAAGAATGACACAAACAATCAGCTTTACAAGCAGATACAGGTTTTAATGCTTAACCATATTCCAAACTCTAAAGATACCTTTGATGTAAACAACCCTGCACGATACACAACAAACTATGTACTTAATGCAATTGTCGGTATCCTTATTGACTGGATGGAGGAGGGTATGAAAATACCTCCACATGAGCTTGCTGAATTCTGCGCATATCTTTATCTTAATGGCGCATACAAAACGAAGCAACTTTATGTATCCAAATAATCCTTTTAATTTCATTAGCACAAAACTCCGAAAGCTTATGGGCTTTCGGAGTTTTTATTTAATAAAATTATTCTACAGACTTTAAGGATTCAACCATACTTATTTTTTTCAACTTAAAGTGCATAAGAAGGTTAACTATTACTGCAAAGACTGCCGTTGCAACAGCTGCAATAATGAAGCTTATCGGCTCAAGATCTGTTTTGAATGTAAGTGTATCAATATCAACAATGCCAACAACTGCAATATTGAGTGGTATACCTAACACAAGACCTGCCAAGATACCAATAATAGTAAGAATTACGTTTTCACGATAGATATATGCTGAAACTTCACTATTATAGAAGCCTAGAACCTTAAGTGTTGCAAGCTCTCTTATTCGTTCATTCACGTTGATGTTGTTGAGGTTGTAAAGAACAACAATAGCAAGAGCCATCGCAGCAATTATAAACAGTAAAATAACCATATTAAGTGTATTAACGATGTTTGCAAAGTTGTCAATAACAACTGTTGTATAAACAGAGCCATTTACACCCTTAATGCTGTTTATATTCTTTTCGAGCATAACCATCTGATCCGTAGTTATGCCGTCAGTAAGCTTACAGAACAAATAGTTGTATGTCAGCGTTCCTCCTGTAACCTGCTGATAATATTCAGGTGTCATATATACATAATGGAATGCGTAGTTATCAACAATATCTGCAACCTTTACCTGATATTCAACTGTTTTTGAGCCTTCTGTCCATGAAACTGTAAGAAGGTCACCTATCTTTGAATCCGTTTTCTTGGCAAGCTTTTCGGTGATAATAGCACCCTCGTGTGTATATGGTATTATATCGTTACCCTTCCTGAGATTAATGAAATTCTTCATCACTTCAGGATTTTCCGGAATGAGTATATCAATCTCCATTTCCTTATCGGTTCTGTCGGAATAGCCGTGGCAAACCTTAAGGTAACCAAGCATTGATTCGGTAATTTCTTCATTCTGGCTGATCTGTTTTACTATCTGACTGTCTTTGTAATTTTCCTGACCGTCTTTAAGAACAACCTGTAAGTCGTACTGAGCAATACCAGTGCCCTTGCCGTACTGGTTGTCAATAACGCCACTGATAGCATCACGAAGACCACAAGCAGCAAGAAGAAGTGCTGTACAGCCTGCAATACCGATAATTGTAACAATAAATCTCTTTTTGTTTCTGAAAAGGTTTCTTACTGTAACCTTACCTGTAAAGCTGAGCCTTGACCAGATAAAGCCAACGTTTTCAAGAAATACTCGTTTACCTGCCTTAGGTGCCTTTGGTCGCATAAGAACTGCAGGAACAGACGAAAGCTCCTTCTGACAGGCAAAATACGTTGCAAGACCCGTTGTGCCAATTGAAAGCACTATACCCAATATAAGATAAAGTGGCATAAAGCTTGCGATAAGCGAAGGCATCTCATACATTATTCCCCACGCTGCCGCCAGAATTTTAGGTACTGTAGTAAAACCTAAAACTATACCTAAAACAACGCCTAAGCTACTTGCTAAGGTAGAGTAAAGAAGATATTTACCCGTAATCATACTGTTTGAGTAACCCAAAGCCTTAAGTGTACCTAACTGTGTTCTTTCTTCTTCAACCATTCTTGTCATTGTTGTAAGACATACCATAGTTGAAACAATAAAGAACAACGTAGGGAAGATGTAAGCAAGGCGCACCATATTATCTGCAGCCTGCCCGTAACCTGTGTAACCCGGATTATCGTGTCTTGTATAGACACTCCAGCCAACACCTTCTTTAATATTTTCAATTAAACCTGAGCCCTTTGCGTATGCTGTACGGGCAACACCAATTTTAGAGTTAACAAGTGCTTCCTTTTCTGCATACGTCTTTTCTGCCGTAGCAATAATTGTCTTAATGTTCTGATACTGTGTCATCTTAAGAGCAAGTGTTGCCTGTGCAGTCATATACTTTGTCTGCGCTTCTATTGAGCCGTACTGAAGCTGGTCACCACTTGCTTCTATCTGTTGTTTATAGTCAGCAAGCTGTTTTTCAGCATCCTTCAGCTGTGTTTCTGCTGCATCGAGCTGAGCTTTAGCCTCTGCGAGCTTTGTTTCTGCTGCAGTGCATTCTGCATTGTTTATATCATATTCATTTTTTCCTTCAACGTACTGCTGCTTTGCAACGACAAGCTCTGTATTATACTGGTCTAAAAGCTGATCAACCTCAACAATGGCGTCAGCTGCCATACCCTGTGCAGTAAGGTTTGAAGCAGCCAACAAAATTTCTGCAAGCTCAGGGTTAGTTTCCTGTAGCCTGTCTGCCATCATATCAAGATGAAGGTCATTCTGAGAAACATCTTGATTCTGCTTAAGAGTATTTAAAGTAGATTCTGTTGTTGTTATAAGAGTTTCTATATAGGTTATTTCTTTTTCAGCAACAGTGAGCTGCAGGTTAGCCTGATTAAGCTTTTCACGCGCAGCGTCAACCTCCATTTTCTTGGTGTTGTACTCTGTCTGTTTATTTGCAAGCTCAACCTGACTTTGTGAAAGCTGAGTTATTTTTGCATTATATTCATTTACCGCTGAAATGTACTGGGTACTACCACTCTGAAGCTGACCTTGAACCTTTGCATATTCGGCGTCCATGGTCTTCTGCGCTTCTTCAAGTTGCTGAGCACCGGTTTTTTCAAGCTCGTACAATTCATCCAGCTTTTTCTTACCCTCATCGAGTGCTCCACCCACGGTTGATTCAGCAATGTCTATCTGCTGTTTTGCTGACGCAACCTTTTGTGGAAGACCTACAATAAGTCTTTTTCTGCTTGATGCAGCAAGCTTTTCTGCTTCAACAGCAATTTCTTTTTGCTTTTCTTTAATAAATTCATCATATTCTTTTGAATATGCCTCAAACTCATCTGCACCCTCAAGGGTTATATACGCTTCGCTGTAATAGTTTATGTTGTCTGTAAAAGCATCGTTACTAACGTAAACAAAGTCACCGAGCTTACCACTACCTGCAGTTGTAACGCCACGCTCATAAGATACCCAGTATGGTGTCTGTACAATACCAACTATGGTAAGAGTGTCGTGCTTAAGGTAATAGCCAATATCTTCATCGTCACCACGCACTTTAATTGTGTTTCCGATAGCAAATTGCTCAGGCGTTGTAAGACCACTACAGGTAACAACACATTCGTTGGCTGATTCCGGAAAGCGACCTTCAACAAGCTTAAGTCTGTTTATGTAGTCGGGATTTCTCTCACCATTGAAGAAGTTAACGGCAGTCAGAAGGTCGACACCTGAAATTCTTATTGTCATTTCAGAGCCGTCAATATCAACGATACCTTCATATTCACCCTTTTCGTTTGGTGTCTGAACATAGCAGTCAACAAACTTTACACCCTGAACAGATTCAACGCCCGGGATTTTACGAACCTTTTCAAGCTCTTCGTCGTAAAGACCGAGGTACGACTGTAAACGAAGGTCCATAAGGTTATATTCATCATAATACTCGTTTGCTGTGTCTTTCATATCGGGGCCGATAGCATTCAGACCACAAAACAAACCACTTCCTATTGCAACAATGGCAACAATCGATATAAATCTGCTGATTGTTCGTTGTATCGAACGGAAGCTATCCGTAATATAGGAATTTGTCATTTTAATTTATTTCCTTTCGTTACCACTCGATATCTTCAACAGACATTGGATTGTCGTTTGTTTTTATCTCTACAACACGTCCACTCTTCATTGAAATAACTCTGTCTGCCATTGGGGTAAGCGCCTGGTTATGTGTAATAACAATAACAGTCATACCTGTTTCACGGCTGGTATCCTGTAAAAGCTTCAAAATCTGCTTACCTGTGTTGTAGTCAAGGGCACCTGTAGGCTCGTCGCACAAAAGAAGCTTAGGGTTCTTTGCAAGTGCACGTGCAATAGATACACGCTGTTGCTCACCACCTGATAGCTGTGCAGGAAAGTTATTTAATCGTTCACCAAGGCCTACTCTTTCAAGTACCTTAGCAGGATTAAGTGATTTTGTACCAATCTGTGTTGCAAGCTCAACGTTTTCAAGTGCTGTAAGGTTTGGCACCAGGTTATAGAACTGGAAAACGAAGCCCACATCAAAACGTCTGTATTCTATAAGGCTTTTGCTATCGTACTCATTTATAAGGTCACCTGCAACACGAACCTTACCGTCGTCGCAATCATCCATACCACCAAGAATATTAAGAACAGTTGTTTTACCTGCACCACTGGCACCAACTATCACACAGAACTCGCCCTGCTCAATATTGAAGGTAACACCATCGGCAGCGTTAATAACAATTTCGCCCATTTTATATCTCTTGTAAACGGATTCAAATTCTATAAAACTCATTAAGTTCAGCCTTTCGAAATATATTTAAATAAATTTACATTATATTGTACAATAAATACTTTAACAAGTCAACAAAATAACGGCATTATAAAAACAAACATTTTGTTAACAAAACGTGGTTTTATGACAAGGATTTATATATGTCTCTCATAACGCCTGAAGCTATAGGAAGTGCTGCTGAAGAGCCCCAACCACCATTCTCTACAACCACCACAATTGCAACGGGACATTTCTCGTTTTGAGAAAAGCCAACAAACCAGGAATGAGGCTCGTGATTGTCATCCACCTCGGCAGTACCCGTTTTACCACACATAGAAAGTCCTTGGAAATTGTAATCACCGTAATTGTTTTCAACTGTTTTTCGCATTATTTCCTTGATTTTACGAGAAACTTCGGCAGCAAGGTAACTCTCTGTCAGTGCGGTATTTTTTTGAATTTCTTTCCCCGTTGGTGTGGTGACAGAGGAAACAACATACGGCAAAACGGCATTTCCATCATTAGCAACAGCACCCAGAAGTGTAAGCATATGGTACGGATTAACAAGCGTTTCGTACTGTCCCACGCTTGCCCATGCTACGTCACCCTCACTTGCCTGAGCCAGACTTACGAGACTTTCTTTTGTGTATCTGTTACCAAAACGGAATTCTTTACCAAAACCCACCTGATGTGCAGTAGCTTCAAGCTGTTGTCCACCAATTTTTTGTGACAAAATTGCAAAAGCACAGTTACAGGAATTGGTAAAGCTTTCCTGAAAATTCATTGTACCATGCTTATTGGGACAAGTAATTTTCACACCGCCTACAACGATTTCGCCTTCACAGGTATATTCAAATGAATCTATATCTGTAACGTTTTGTATTGCACTTACTGCGGTAACAATCTTAAACGTAGAACCAGGTGTGTAAAGACCATCTATAAGCCTGTTAAGATAAAGACCTTCGTATTTCCCATCTTCATTTTTGTCAATTTCTTCGGAGGTTGGCTTATTTTCCACATCAAAATTAGGACTTGAAACAGAGCAAAGTAGCTCACCTGTTTTGTAGTTATATGCTGCCACAACACCCTTTCTATTTCCAAGAGCGTCAAGTGCAGAAACATTGACCTTACTGTCTATTGTCAACACAACGTCGTTACCCTTACCATACCTTTCAAGAGTGTACATTCCGTTAATTTTGCTGTAGCCTGCTAGCTGTGATTTGTATGCAGTCTGCACACCCGAAGCGATGTACCCTTGTGTGTCACCCACAATGTGTATAGTTGAGCGTCTTACCCTTTCAGATGAGCTGTATTTCCGTTCATTTCCTTCGGTGTATGCTAATACTTCACCATTTCTGTCAAGGACATTACCTGCACCTATAAAATTGCCTTTTTCAGACAAATGCTCGTTGGCACGCATAGTTGCCCATTTTTCACCATTAACTGTGAATCTGTAACCCAACAGGCCAAGACCACCTACAACCAATGCTACGAGGAGAAGAATCACAGCACCTCTTTTAGCCGTTGTTTTCATCAATCTCTCCTCCTCTTCTTGCAGGTTTCGATGCTACCTGAACATTCTCGGAAGCAAGCTCGGGCTTAAAGTTAGCAAAGGTTCTTGTGTCAATGCTCTTTATATACGCCAGCAGACAAAAACTGCTTATTATGCTTGAACCACCCTTACTGATGAAAGGAAGTGTAACACCTGTCAAAGGTAAAAGGTCGGTTATTCCGAAAATACTCAGCATACTCTGGAAAAGAATCATAGATATTGCACCTATACCTGCAATTGTATAAAAGGTTGATTTTGCTTTTCTTGCATTTACAACTGCCCATATTGCAATTACACAATAGGTTACAGGAATAAAAAAACTCATTATAAGACCAAATTCTTCCGAAACCACGCCGAAAACAAGGTCCTCTGCAGCTGCAAAGATATTTCGCAATTCACCATTACCAAGACCTAAACCAAACAACCCACCACTTGCAGAATAAATGAGTGTACGCGTTTGCTGGTAGCCACCCTCATCCATATATTCCCACACATGAAGATATGTTGAAAACCTTGACGCCACGTATGGTTTAAGCACGAGAATTGCTATGGCACCCAACAATGCAACGCCACAGACAAGGCTAAGTGTTTTCACGTCACCCGAGCGCATAAAAGCAATTACTACGAACGTAAAAAAGAATATAAGAGCCGTACCGAAGTCGAACATCAAAAACAGTTCCCCAACGCAAATGGCAGAAAAAACTATATACATAGTAAGATTTTTGATAGACTGAAGCTTCTCGAGAGTTACGGCGCCTACGAAAATGAAAGCAACCTTTACAAGTTCAGATGGTTGAATTGAAAACCCACCAAAGGATAACCAGTTTTTCGCACCGTTGGTAGGCTCGGCAAGCACAAGCGTTACGGCAAGTACACCAATTGCACCTACAGCAAGGAACAATCTAAGTGTCTTAAGTGCATCAACAAACCTGAAAATAACAAGTAACACACAAAAGCCTGCAACACCAAGAACAACGGAAAAAAGTTGTTTAATAACTGCTTGTGGATACATACTACCAATAATTGCAAGACCTATTGAACAGAAAGTAAAAGCGATCATTTCAAGCTCGAAATTATGAAGCCTCAGCACGTAAGTAGCAAAAAGATAGTAGCACCATTGTAGCGCAATATATCCAAGGTATACGCACACAATAATTTCACTGAATTCCCCGTCAGGAAACATATTTATCATCATCGAAAATATGTTGAAAATAGCTAATAATACAAGGACTACTCCATATGAAGGCGTACCAAGAAGAGAGCTTTTATCTTTGATGAATTTGTATTTACCTTCAATAAGGTCAAATTGAATTCCACCGATATTAAGCCTGTCTCCATTATGGATATACGCTTTGTTTTCAACCTTTTTGCCATTAACCTTTATGCCTGATTTTGAGAAGGTATCGAATATAACAAACCCTTTGTTACGGTATGCAATAACAGCATGCAATCTTGAAATAGTGTCGTAAGGAAGAACAATATCGCAGTTTTTATTTCTGCCCACAGAGGTTTCCCTCTCCCTGAGAGAAATCTTTTCATTGGTCACCGTATTGACAAGCTTTGCCCTTATTGGATCCGTTGTTTTTTTACAAAACATAGCAAGTAGCATACGCACAACAATATACAACACAATAAACAGCATTGCGTACCTAAAAAACGGCATCATACTCAATATAAATTCCTGCATACCTTTACCTCCTCTCAATTTAAAACGTAATTTTATTAATTATACCATAATTCAGTAAAATAATCAACGAAACCCATTACCTATTTGTTACACAATTGCTAAAAAATTGTAAACTTAAGCCGTTTTAGGCTTACCTGCCTTGACTTTGAATATATTTATAGTTATTATTATAATAGATATTTTTGGGGGTAATCACATGTCTGTTGAAAAATTCATTTACGGCACAATGGCTAAAAAAAACGTTTACGCATTCGCTATTAGAAATGCGCTTGGCACAAAAGCACAGATAATCGAAAAAGGTGCAACTCTTGATAAATTATTTGTAGAAGATAAAAATGGTAATTTCATTGACGTCCTTGTTGGTCACGACGACCTTGACGGACATATTAACCGTAGTGATTACCAAGGTGTTGTTGTCGGTCAGTACGCAAACAGAATTAAAAACGGTTCATTTGTTATTGATGGGGTGCAGTACAATGTAACCAAGAATGAAAAAGACATCACCTGTCTTCACGGTGGTGGAGAATACAGCTCTGCACACTGGTGTGGCAATAAGCTCACAGACAATGCAGTTGAGTTTACATACGCAAGCCCCGACGGACAGGACGGCTTCCCAGGAAATGTTAAGGTAAGGGTTATTTACACACTTGATGATGAAAACAATCTTTCTATTGAATATTCTGCAACATCTGACAAAAAGACAGTTATCAACCTTACAAATCACGCATATTTTAACCTTAACGGTTACGACAGTGGTGACATTCTCAACCATACACTTCAAATAAACGCAGACAAATTTACTGCAATTGATGAAAACAGCATCCCTACGGGTGAGCTTCCTTTTGTAGCAGGAACACCATTTGACTTCACCGCAGAAAAGACAATCGGCAAAGACATCGGTGAGGATTTTCCACAGCTCAAAAACGGTATGGGTTACGACCACAACTTCTGTGTTGCAGACTATGATGGTTCACTTAAAACAATAGCAGTGGTAAAAGCAGATAAAAGTGGTGTAAAAATGGAAGTAAAAACAACTGAACCCGGCGTTCAGCTGTACACAGGTAACTTCCTTGTCGGCTCTGTTGTCGGCAAAGGAAATAAGCCGATTACAAAGCGCTCTGCTTTCTGTCTTGAAACACAGGTTTTCCCTGATTCACCTAACCACCCTGAATGGCCTCGTTGCATTTACGATGCAGGCGAAGAGTATAAATCAACAACTATTTTTTCTTTTTCTAAATTCTGATATTTATTGACGAAAAGCTTCTATTTTGGTATAATTAACAGATAAACTTCAAAAGGAGACGAGTTTATGAAAAGAAGTATTAAATTACTTACAATCATTCTTATGGTAGCGACATTTGTTACCGTAATGATGCCGTCTGCTTTTGCAAAGGATTTCGCACCTAAATTAAGCACAAATATTGGTGTTAATACCCAGTATGCATACACTGAAAACGAGCCGTCCTGGTTAAGACAGCTTGCCGTGAAAGAAAATATGCTTTCTGTTGGAGGCATTGCCTCAGAAGAGGTTTTACATCCAATTACACCATACCCTTACACCAGCGATGCACCTCATTTTAAAGCACAGGTTGAAGAAAGCGTTAAAACCTATACTCTCGACAAAAAAACACAACGTGCAGCCTACCTTTATCTTTTAGACCAAATTGGTGCTCTTACTATCATTTCTGAGCCTACCGTTTCCAACGAAACAAAGGCAGACTGGCTTCGCAAAAACGGAATAATTGTTACCAAAGAGGACGAACAGGATGCAGAAAGAGTGCTTATGATAAGCGCTTTGTATGCTTTAATGAAAAACGATTTTTACTACGTTATAAAGGGCGAGCATTTGAAAATTCCTGAAGGCACACCAATGGAAGAAGCAATTGTTATGCACATTGCAGGTTTATCCGACAACGGTGGCGATTTATCTGCATTTATGATAAAGTACTTTGGCAACGATAAGCTTGGTACACTTGAGGACTACATATACTACACTTCTTTAATGGCGTTACTTGTAAACGGCTATGTTTCCCCTGAGGAAGTAACCGTTTTAAGCAGAGACGAGGTTTTCAGACGCGTTGCTATTATGACCATCCGTGGCTACGGAATTGCAATTGACTCAGAAAATGCAACACAGGAAGAAGTAGTTGACAAATATCTTACCGCTATGCTCGGTACACATTACAAGGTTTCTTTAGACCCCGAATCCTTAGTAAAATCAAGATCAACCCAGAGTATCCCTTACTACATTCTTCAGAGAATGGCTAACGAAGATGCAAACATTACAATATCACACACACGTTACTCTTACGAGCAGTGCTTTGACATTGTTTTGAAGAAAACCGACCGTTTCGATCTCGAAAAAGAATTCTATTCCGATATATACGAATACGACGTTTTCCTTGATTCTACAAGAGATAAGGTGTACATTAACCCTACTACTCTTACAGGAAACGCACTCGTTTACATTAACGGTAAAGCAGTTACCGGTGGTAAGTATGCTGACATTGACTTACTTAACCAATCAAAACAGACCTTGAACATTGAGTGTCGTTACAAGCTCCACGAAAAAACCTATACATCCAACTACAAGCTCAATATTCATCAGGGCAACAAACCACCCGAGGACAACAATCTTACAGGTATAATACCTACACTCGGAACTTCTGCTCCAACAAGTGGTAGCTCAACTATTCCAGGCACATCGCTTGTTACTAACGCTAACGGAGAGGTAATTGACGTTGTTACAGGAACAATGAGCAACACAATGGGTCAATTCATAGAGATTAACCAGTCATTACCTGCAGTTGCACCTATTATTTCAAACGTTAACAACAATGCACTTAATATGGTTGGCAGCATTCTTTCCGTTAACAAGCACGGTCAGGTAGTAGACCAACACGGAAATGTAATCAGCCAGGGCGACCTTGAACAATTGTCAGAGGGCTATACGTACGTCGTTGGTGAGGACGGAATTATTCAGGTTGCTTTTACAGAAGCAACTACAGAGCCTTATACAGAACCTTCACAAGATAATTCCGATGATAATCAGCGCAAGCTAATTATGATTGCAGCCCTTTCCATATGTATAATCCTTGTTGTCATTTTAATTATTGTTTTATCTACATCCAAAAAGAAAAATGCTAAGAACAAACGCAAACGTACCGGAAAAAGAACGGGATAAGCTTTATTCCATAATATAATTCCAATGGCAACAGACACCTGAAAAAGGTATTTGTTGCCATTTATAGTCTTTTTTATTGTTTATTTTAAAAATTGTTCATATATTTTTAAATATAATGGTTTATAATTACATATAGAAACCACATAAGGAGGTTTAAATATGACAAACGCAAAAATTCTTATAGTTGATGATGATGTTAATATTTGTGAACTTCTGAGACTTTACCTTGAAAAGGATGGTTTTGAAGCAGAGGTGGTTACCGACGGCTTAAAGGCAGTTGAGGCATTTAACAACGTTTCACCTGACCTTGTGTTATTAGACATTATGCTTCCGGGTATGGATGGTTGGCAGATTTGCCGTGAAATTCGTAAAAATTCACAGACACCTATTATTATGCTTACTGCAAAGGGTGAAACCTTCGACAAGGTTCTTGGCCTTGAATTAGGTGCTGACGACTATATTACAAAGCCTTTCGAAACTAAAGAAGTTATCGCAAGAATAAAGGCTGTGCTTCGTCGTTCTGCAGGTCAGACTTCTGCTGCAGAGGCCGTTAAAGAAGTAGCCTTTGACAAGTTGCTTATTAACCTTACTAATTACGAATTAAAGGTAGATGGAAATACCATTGACACTCCACCTAAGGAGCTTGAGCTGATTTTCCACCTTGCAAGCAACCCTAACAGAGTATACACCAGAGACCAGCTTCTTGACGAGCTGTGGGGCTTTGAATATTACGGTGATTCAAGAACAGTTGACGTCCACGTTAAACGCCTACGTGAAAAACTTGAGGGCGTTTCGGACAAATGGGAATTAAAAACCGTTTGGGGCGTTGGCTACAAATTTGAAACCAAGTAATACTCAGGTGATACTATGACTCTTACCAAAAATAAAAAAGGTGCTTTCTTTTTTAAATACTTTTTTATTTTTTCTACAATCATCCTGGTAAGCTTCTTTATTATCGGTGCGTCGTTTATGTTGTTCATCACAAACTCTTTAGCGACACAGACGCTCGACGAAACCCAAAGCAATGCTTACCATCTTGCCGAAGATACAACTGAGTTGTTGAGCTCCGATATCATAAAAAGCAATCCTGAGGCTGCCCTTCTTATTATGTGTCAGAACGTAGATATAATGGCATCTACAACCGAGAACGACGTTTACATTTGTAATTTC
Organism: Acutalibacteraceae bacterium; assembly: GCA_045605085.1. Classification (GTDB taxonomy): domain Bacteria; phylum Bacillota; class Clostridia; order Oscillospirales; family Acutalibacteraceae; genus DTU089. The sequence goes on along the minus strand of JAZUPI010000010.1, from coordinate 10,835 downwards.
GAAGGACAGATAGAAATATGCCCCGAAACAATAGAGGGCTACAAAAGTGAAATTAACTACCACTGCCCCATTCACAGCAAAATACAAATTCCCACAACCTTTGTTAATAGAGTAAAAAAAGGACATGTTACTGAGTTTTCAACCTTAGGAACATCCTATGACACCTACCATTCTGTATCTATGGAGCCTTTTTACGTTAACAATACCTTCAAAGGATTTTGTGTTGTTGCCTCACCTATAACAGGTGAACTGTTAACGGGTGTCAAACAGGTTTTTATTGTTTACCTTATTTCTGCTGCAATCGCTCTTGTACTTGTTTCCATTGCCGTTTACGTTATGACGGCTAAAATTGCGAAGCCTATAAGCAACCTCGAAACAGCTACCACACTCTACTCCTCCGGAGATTTCTCCTACAGAGTACCCGAGATTGACTCAGACGACGAGCTTGCGCATCTTATTATAAAATTCAACTCAATGGCAACGTCCCTTGCCCAACTTGAAAACTCGCGACGAAGCTTTGTTGCAAATGTTTCTCACGAATTCAAAACTCCTATGACAACTATAGGTGGCTTTATCAATGGCATATTGGACGGTACCATTCCACCGGAGAAGCAGGATTACTATTTGAATATTGTTTCATCCGAAATCAGTAGACTTTCAAAAATGGTTAACACCATGCTCAACATTTCAAAAATTGAGACAGGCAACGTTGAACTGAATATTGAAACCTTTGATTTATCCCAAAAGGTTGTTTCAACCTTCCTTGGATTTGAACAACTGATTTCAAAGAAAAAAATTGAAATAGCCGGCATGGAAGACTTAACACCTGCCGTTATTCATGGTGACAGCGCCATGATTGACCAGGTTATATATAACCTGACCGACAATGCTGTTAAGTTCACAAACGAAGGTGGCAAAATTACAATCAACACAGCTGCTGACAAAAAATACGTATACCTTGCAATCACAAACACAGGTAAAGGAATCCCTGAAAAAGACCTTAAAAAAGTTTTTGACAGATTCTATAAGGTTGATGAATCCAGAAGCACCGACACCAAAAGTACCGGTCTTGGATTATTCCTTATTAAAAGCATTCTTAACTTACATAACGGTACAATAACCGTTGAAAGTGAGCAGAATAACTTCACACGATTTACTGTCAAATTACCAAAATAAATCATAAAACACTTTCTTCATACGGAGGATTATATTATGGACGATATGTTTAACACAAACCCAATTAACGAGCCAACACCTGCTCAGGCACCTGTTGAGCCTACCCCACCACAGCAAGAGGCAATCACAGGCGGGTTCACCACTACTCAACAGCAGAGCACACCATACAGTGCTCCTTACAATACGCCTTATAACACACCATACAACCAGGCTCCTAACAATACGGCTCAGCCTACAGGTGCTTACAACCAGGCGCTCAACAATATGAATCAACCTATAGGTGCATATAACCAGGCTCCTGAAAACACAGCACATTTTACAAATAACACTAAAAAGCCTAAAAACAAGATGAATATCGGCAAGGGTGTTTTTGTTGCTCTGTTATGCTTGTGCATCGTTTTTTCTTCCATTTCAATAGGTTTGTCTATTTCAAACAAAAATTCAGGAAATAATGATAACCCTATTTTCTCAAAGGATGAAAATAAAAAGCCTTTTGATGGTGGAGCAACAGCAAACGTTGAAGATTCACCTTCCTCTTTCGCTGAATACTCAGGCAAAGGTACTATGACACCTGAGCAGGTTTACAAAGCAGTTAAAGAGATTAACGTTGGTGTTCTTGTTTACTCACAGAACAAAATGGTAACCGAAGGCTCCGGTATTGTGGTGGGCGCAGACAAAAACAAAGAATACACATACATTCTCACTGCTGCACACGTTATATCTGACAGTAATATTGACCTCCAGGTACAATTCAGTGATGAAAGTGATATTGAAGCAGAAATCGTTGGCTTCGACGCAAAAACAGACATTGGTGTTATAAGAGTTAAGAAAACAGGATTAAAGGCTGCAACATTCGGAAATTCCGACAAGCTTACAGTTGGTCAGACAGTTTATGCTATCGGTAACCCAGGTGGTACAGAATTCTTTGGTTCGTTCACAGGTGGTATGATAAGCGCAATTGACAGACCTGTACCAACACAAAACAGCTCTTACGACTTACCTTGTATACAGCATAACGCTGCAATCAACCCAGGTAACTCAGGTGGTGCTCTTGTTAACGAATATGGTCAGGTTATCGGCTTGAACTCTTCTAAGATTTCAAGCACAGAATACGAAGGTATGGGCTTTAGTGTCCCAAGTAACACTTTATTGAACGTGTACAATGAAATCATTAAGCACGGTTATGTTTCAAACAGACCAATGCTCGGTATAACCTACTTTGCAGTATCAAGCGACTACTCATACGCTACAATTGCCTGGAGAAACAACTTCCCTTACGGCTCTGTTGCAATTGCTACAATCAACGAGGATAGTGACGTTGCCAACCACGGTGTTAAGGTTGGTGACATTATAACGGCTGTTAACGGCAAAAAGCTTGAAACAACAGACGTTTTGTTAGAAACTATTGAAAAAGCTAAGGTTGGCGACACAATTACACTTACAATTCACAGACTTAATAGCAATGGCTCTGTAAACAAATCCTTTGATGCAAAGGTTAAGCTTGTTGAAGACAGAGGTACAAACAAAGTTGTTGAAGAAACAACACAACCACCACAAGTAGAAGAATTTGATCCATTTGATCCATTCAGCTACTTCGATTTTGGTTATTAATCCATATAAATAAAAGATGAGATACTTCTTTTCGAAGTATCTCATCTTTTTGATTTTTATTTTCCCCAACGGTCTATATCTGCCCTTTGCATTGCACCAACAATTTTTTCAGGAACATCACCAAACTGCTCGGATAAATTCTTTAAAAGAGTTTTAGCTTCCTCACGTTTAGTTTGCTCGTTAACAGGACATTTACTGATTATTACAGGTAATTCAAGCCTTTCTGCTGTGGCTGTAGCTTCTCTTTCACGAACGTATATAAGAGGTCTTATCATAGTAATATCACGTCTTGAAAGGTACGTTACAGGGGCAAAACACCCTACTCTGCTTTCAAGCAAAAGATTCATCATAAACGTTTCTGCTGCGTCGTCAAGATGGTGACCTAAAGCAATCTTGTTGCACCCCATACTTTTAGCCGTATCGTGAAGAATTCCACGACGCATTCTTGCACAAAGGGCACACGGATTCTCTTCTTTTCTTACCTCGAAAATGATTTCATATAGGTCTGTGGGTTTAACAATGTATTCAACACCATACTCATCGCACATTTTCCGGATTTGAGAAAAATCCCCGGCTTCCTTGTTAAAGCGCATATCCAACGTTAAGGCGACAATTTGGAATTTGTTGGGATAAAACCTTTTCAATTCGCACAATGCCTTCAAAAGAAGCAAGGAATCCTTACCACCTGAAACGCCTACGGCAATTTTATCCCCTTCATTTATCATTTTATAGTCGTCCACGGCAGCTCTGACGTGGCTTAATATTTTTCTCATAATCAATTATTGCCTTTATTCTCGTCTGTTGTTCCATCTTGTAGCATACGATTTTTTTCTTTTTCTTCAAAGGTTTTTTCATCAGGAACTTTTCTTAAAGCACGAACAAATACTAAAACTGCTATTAACAACAAAACAACAAGAATAATAACATAAATATTCCTATTTTTCTCTTTTTCCTCTTTATTACCATCCAGATCAAGATAAGGATCATTTACGTCCTCATACTCTGAAATATCCGTATAACGCTTATTGAAGTCAAGTGTTAATTGCGGAACCTCTTCATTGGCTGCTATAGCAGGAACGCACAACAAAAAGCATACGAAAGCACACAAAACTAAAGCAAGTATTTTATTCTTCATAGCACACCTACAATCACAAATTATTAACAGTCAATAAAAGCTTTGACAAGCAACCTTCTAAAATATCACGAGGACAAGCAACGTTAAGTCTTGTAAAGCCTTTGCCCTTTACACCAAACCAAAAGCCAGGATCCTGAATGATTCCACACTTTTCGCGCAAGAACAAATCGAGCTCGTCATCATCCATACCTAACGCGCGCATATCTAACCACACAAGGTATGTACCCTGACATTGGGACATAGTAACCTTCGGCATCTTAGAAACGTATTCTTCAACAAGCTCAATATTACCATCAACGTACTCGTTCATTGCATCAAGCCAATAATCACATTTTGTGTATGCAGCAATTGTAGCAGGACGTGACACACAGTTTATACAGCTATAGCCATCAGCAGAAAGCTGCTGTTTAAACCTTTCTCTCAAGGAATCATTAGAAATAATGATATTTGAAGTTCCCAAGCCTGCCAGGTTGAAGGATTTACTAATTGCCGTACAGATTATAGTATTATCTGCAAAGCTTTCGTCAACGTTATTTATTACAGTATGAACTTGCCCTTTTCTTAAAATATCAAAGTGAATTTCATCAGATAACAGTACAACGTTATTTCTAAGGCAGATTTTACCAACCTTACGTAATTCCTCCACAGACCACACCCTGCCAACAGGGTTATGTGGACTACACAGAAGCATCATTTTAACGTCAGATTGAGACGCTATTTTTTCTAATTCATCAAAATTCATTTCGTATGAATCACTTGTTTTGATGAGAGGATTATCTACAACAACTCTGCCATTGTTTTCAATAGAATTTTTGAAGGGATAATATACAGGCGACTGTATAATTATTTTATCACCTTTTTGTGTAAATGTCCTTATTGCCGTGTTGATTGCAAAAACAACACCACCTGCACAAACTATCCAATCATTTTCTATTTTAAAATTATGACGCCTTTGCATAAATTCTCGCACGGCATCTCTATAGGCAGTGTCACTGTCGGTGTAACAGAAAAAGCCATTCTCTGCAAAAGATTTAATAGCCTCCCTGACCTCTTCAGGCGTTCTGAACTCCATATCTGCAACAGATAAGGGGTATGCACCATTTTCTATTGAGTTATCTGTTACGGTAGTATCCCACTTATAAGAACCACTACCACGTCTGCTTACGTTTTTATTAAACAAAGAATTACCTTCTTTTTAAAATTATATATTTATGAAGAGTATTGATGATGCAAGAAGCATTTGCCCTGCGAAATACGTAGCAATATTGAATATCTTCAAAGGTCTGTTGTTCTTCTGACCACCAAAAATAAGAATGCCGATTGTAGCGTCGGACAACACAAAAAGCAATGAACCAAACATTAGAACCAAAAGTGCTAAAACGCCATTTTTCCCACCGGAAAGCATAAAATTAACACCTAATGACGTTGCTTTAACAAACATCATTACAAGAATCATCGAGTAAACAACAACAGCAAGCTTCAAAAACTTGGTTGAAAATTTAAGGTCAAAACGCTTAAACATCCACATAGCAATTGAAATAAGTATAATTAAAGCAACTATTTCAACCATATTTATATTACTATAGCCTTCAAATGAACTAAGTGCAGTTATGTACCCTTTAATGTATACAATATGACCTGCCATAAAGCTGGTAAAGCCTATACCAAAGAACACGTGACCATCCGAATGAAGGAAATAGTCACCTATCCAACCCAAAATGAGACCAAGCATCATAGTATTAGCAAAAGCTGATGTATTTCCTGTTATTTTCACGGAAAGAAAACCCACAAGAACGAATAACGTTGCGCTTACCATTTTTGCAGTCAATGATTTTATTGACCTGTTTGGCCAGGACAATTTAAGAAACAATGGTGTTGAAATTGCCTGTAAAATAAAGCACGCACCAAAAAGAATCCAATATATCATTTTGTACCTCTCTGTTTTTAGTACACAAAATCGCTTATTACTACCGTGCCGATAAGCTCCTGTCTTTCAAGACCTATTTTACCTGCACCAACAACATCACCTGAGCCCTTTATGCTTACTTCTGCTACGTGTTTGAGATAGGTAAGCTCCATTGTATTTGGATTAAATTCAACCTCTACTAAGCAATCGTGATAGCGTAAGGAGTACACAATATCTCTGGCGAAAATTGTTACTATAGGATGATAAACTGTTCTGTCTATTTTAGACTTTGCCATTGGTGAGAACACTGCACCTGTATAGCTTGGTGCTACGTCTGTATTTTCACCAATTGGCTCAGGATTGTTTTCAGGAACAAGTACATAGCTCATTCTGACATTTCCGTTAGGAAGTATTTTGTATGTATAACTTTCAATACCGTTAGGATCTGTAAGATATGAGCCCTTCGGACGATTGAAAACAGGGAATGTCGACATATCCATATCACCTTTTTGGTGGAAATACGGATTAGCCTCTGCTTCATCCTGAGGAACAAACACACCAAGATCCTGAACAAAATTAAGCATCTTATTTACAGCAGTATCACCTGCTTCCTCGCTACCCTCGTAAATAATTCTATCTTCAGGTCCATCGGGAAGCTCCTGATACTCTACCTTTTTAAAGCCTGGCGCCTTTGCCTTGGCATTATTCATTAGGTCAGCGTATATTTTAACAATATCTGCTTTTGTTTTATTTGTATCGAGCAATGGATTTACAACAACATTTACATCTGTGGTCGCACCGGTATTATCTTGTGGTGGTACAAAAGTATTAGTATTATTCCCGACATTTGCCTGTGTCTGAGGTACAACATGCTGTACACCATTATTAGTCTGAGTATTATTGTTTCCCTTATTGTTAACAACACCTTGGTCAGCAACATCTGTATCTTCTACTGCCTCTGTGGTTTCCTCTGTTTTTAACAATTCGTTTTTCTTGTCTTCGTCAGCAATAACACCAACTACAACTACAGAAATATACGTACTCACAGTAAGCAAAATAGCTAATGCCACGCAACTGATGGCAAAACCTATTTTTTTGTTTTTGTTTTTCTTCATTGGATTACCCTTCCCGAATAATTATATATATAGTAATTATATAAAAAACCAAAAGAATAGTCAACACAATAAAACATACTTGTACAACAAAAAACCGACTTGCTTTTGCAAGTCGGTTGAATGTCTATGTATTAGAAATTAATACTGGAAGTTGTAGTACTTAGCGTTGAATGAAAGAGCACCAGATGCACCGAGTGAACCTGCAACTGCTTCAACGTCAGCAACGATGTCTGCATGGCAGTAGTGTGTAATATCAACAAACTGACCGTCTGGAGTCATTGTAGCTGTGATTGTGTATGCCTTATATGTGATTGTACCATCAAGGCTCTTAACAAGTGCTTTAACTGTATCGTCAGTTGCAACTGTGTTCTGAACATCCTTGAAATCAAGGAATTCTTTTGACATTAATGCAAGACCATTTGCATCAGCATATGATGGGTTAACCTGATCCTTCATAACGATAGTAACCTTATAGTTACCGTCAGGAAGTTTTTCCGCTGTAGCACTTGCAACGTCGCTAGCTGGACAGTTACTGATAGGCATACGATTCTTAGCATCGTCTGAACCCTTTTCGTTAATCTTTTCTTCAGCAGCTGACTCTTCTGTCATGAAGCTCTTAACAAGGCTTGTGAGAGGACCCGAGAGGAAGTTAAGCTTTGTAAGCTGAAGGTCACCTTCAACTGCCTGCCAACCCTTCTTTGTGTAACCTGCTACGCCATTTTCGTGAATTTCCTTAGCAGCCTTCTGGTATGCTGCAAGAGGATCTGCTTCAATAGCACTTGTACCTGCGTTGTCACCTGCTGGAGCTGTTGTTGCTTCTGCATTGTCGCCTGCTGGAGCTGTTGTTGCTGCGTTGTCGCCTGCAGGAGCTGTTGTTGCTGCAGGAGCTGTTGTTGCTGCACTTGAGCCACTGTTACCTGCTGGTGTCTGTGTAGCTGTACCTGCACTGCCTGCTGGTGCCTGTGTAGCTGTGCCTGCGTCACCTGCTGGAGCCTGTGTTGCTGCACCGCTGTTTACGCCGTCACGAGCAAGTAAAATTACTGATGCTACTGAAACTGCATTGCTTGTGATGATTGTGAAGAAAAGTGCTATACTGAGGATGATAGCAATAACCTTCATATCAGAGTTTTTCATTGGTAAAATACCCCTTTCACTATGTGCCTTCTCAGGCATCATAACATTCTTTTTAGATACTCTAAGATTAACCTAAAGCGACCAAAAAGTCAAGTCAATTTTTTTCCAAAAACTGCCCTTTGTTTTATTTTCGTCAAAAGCACTAAAAATCAGAACATTTTTTGTGTATTCCATATATTCTCAGCATATTCATTAATTGCTCGGTCTGCTGCGAAACGTCCTGAAAGAGCAATATTCATAAGAGACATCTGATTCCACTTCTTTTTGTCACGGAAAGTTTCCTGAACCTTCTTCTGTGCGCGCTGATAATCTGCAAAATCAGCCAACACCATAAATGGATCGTGGTGAATAATTGTGCTTGAAATATCTGTGAAATCCTTACCGTTGATTCCACCTCTTGAGATAAAGTCAAGAACCTTACGAAGTTCTGCGTTATTATTATAATAGTTTAATGGACTATAGCCTTCACTACGAAGCTTGTTAACCTCTTCAGTATGCATACCGAAAAGAAACATGTTTTCATCACCCACAGATTCGTGGATTTCAACGTTTGCTCCGTCAAGGGTACCGATTGTGAGAGCACCATTCATCATAAGCTTCATATTACCGGTACCACTTGCCTCTTTACCTGCAAGTGAAATCTGCTCTGAAACATCTGCTGCAGGCATGAGTCTTTCAGCATTTGTTACGTTATAGTCCTCAACGTAAACGACCTTAAGTCTGTCTTTCATATCAGGATCGTTGTTAATCATATCTGCAAGCTCAAGAATCATACTGATAATTCTCTGTGCAACGTAGTAGCCGGGAGCTGCCTTAGCACCGAAAATATATGTTTTTGGAACGTAATCACCATCAGGATTTTCCTTGATCGCAAGGTATTCTGAAACAATATTGAAAGCGTTAAGGTGCTGACGCTTATACTCGTGAAGGCGTTTAACCTGAACATCAAAAATAGATTCGGTATTAAGCTTTACGCCTGTCTGCTTAAATATACGCTTTGCAAAATCCTCTTTGTTTGCCTTTTTGATTTCTGCAAGCTTTTCAAGAACTTCCTCGTTATCTTTAAATGCAGTAAGTCTTGAAAGATTTTCTGCATCATAAACAAACTTGTCATCACCAAGAAGCTCTGTAATATATTTTGTAAGGCGTGGGTTTGCCTGGCAAAGCCAGCGTCTATGGGCAATACCATTTGTTACGTTAGTAAACTTACCGGGTGTAAGCTTGTAGAAGTCGTTAAAGAGTGTATCTTTAAGAATCTGACTGTGAAGGCCTGAAACACCGTTAACACTGTGGCAGGTGGCAACACAAAGGTTCGCCATACGAACGGCACCATTTGAAATAATTGCAGTTCTTTCAACATACGCTGCATCGTGGGTGTTTTCCCAAACGTACGCACGAAAACGGTTGTCGATTTCCTTTATAATATCGTATATACGAGGAATAAGACGTTTAACAAGCTCTTCACTCCAGCATTCGAGGGCTTCACTCATAACCGTATGATTTGTATATGCCATTGTGTTTGTTACTATACGCCATGCATCGTCCCAACCATAACCACATTCGTCAAGAAGAATCCTCATAAGCTCAGGAATCGCCATTGTCGGATGTGTATCATTAATGTGGATTGCAATTTTTTCAGGAAGAGAATCAATCGAACCATATTCACGAAGGTGATGACGAACAATATCCTGTACAGATGCTGAAACGAGGAAATACTGCTGACGAAGTCTTAATGATTTACCTTCAGGGTGGTTATCCATAGGATAAAGCACCTTGCTGATAACCTCTGCCATAGCCTGACGTTCCATTGAACGCATAAAGTCACCCTGGTTAAATGACTTCATATCGAATTCAGGTGCCTTTGCACTCCAAAGACGAAGAACGCTGATGCCTTTACCATCCTTACCTGCAACAAACATATCGTAAGGAACAGCCTGAATAACATTAGCATCTTTAACCTCAACGTGATGGTACTGATTATCCCAATACTCTTCAACTCTACCCTCGAAGGAAACATTCACGGAGCTGCTTTCTCTTGGAACAAGCCAAACCTCACCACCAGGAAGCCAGTTATCCGGAAGCTCGGTCTGTCTGCCTTCAATAAGCTTTTGACGGAAAATACCATATTCGTAAAGAATTGAATAGCCTCTTGCAGGGTAGCCTTGAGTTGCAAGTCCATCAAGATAGCACGCTGCAAGTCTGCCAAGACCACCGTTACCAAGACCAGCATCAGGCTCACAATCGTAAAGTTTGTCTAACTTGATGCCATAGTCTTTAAGAACGCTTTCAAAAACATTTGTAAGATTAAGGTTGAAAAGAGTATTTTTCAAGGAACGTCCCATAAGGAATTCCATTGAAAGGTAACAAACGCGTTTTTTCCCCTCTTCATCTGCTTTTTTTGTAAGTTCCGCCCTACCCTGAGCCATCATATCGCGAACAATCATTGTTACTGCTTTATAATATTGTTCGTAGGTTGCATTTTCGGTAGAAATACCGAAAAAATGAAGAAGTTTGTTCTCAAGCATTTCCTTTGCTTGCTTCTTTGTAAGCTTATAATTCATACAAATCCTCCAAAAAGTTTTCAAAAAAACATTATTTTTTACTGTTCAATTATACATATTACACTAAAAATACGCTAAAATCAACTGTAACAAAGCAAAAAATTGTATAATATATTATGCTCATTTTTGGGTAATTTTTATGCTTTTACAAGCTCAAAAAAGAAATGTTTTACAAAGAAGTAAAAATATAACACCCG
>JAZUPI010000009.1:0-42998 GCA_045605085.1 Acutalibacteraceae bacterium | reverse complement strand
TTTAATTCCAATATTTCTTTTTCGTATTCTTTTATGTGTCTGTAACTTCTAGGCATAAAAATTCCTCCTATGATAGATATCTTAATTCTACCATAGGAGGGTTCTTTTTTCTATTGTCCGTTTTTACTGGACTTGTGCAGTTCAGGAATGGCGTTTTTCTTTTGGTTGATTAATACCAGAAACATGCAACCGCTCTGTGATTGGAGGATTTTCCAACGAAAACCGACCCTGATTTTAGATTTCAAAACGGCTAAAAGCCTTGATTTTCAAGGGATTTCGGCTCAACAATAGAACCGTCCCTTGATTGTTTTACCTTAATTGTTTTACACAAAATTCAAACAAAAACATATAGCACTATATCAACAAAAAACCCTTTCTGTTTTGTGCTAGAAAAAGCAGTAGCCAAAAGAAATATCGGATACTGCTTTATATATTTTAAAACTATATACTTAATTAAAATCACCAAAGTTATCACTAACAACCTTACCGTCTATTGTAAGTGGATCTGCAGGGTTAAGGTTTGTTTTCTGCTTTGGTTTTTCTGAAACAGGCTCTTCAGGGACTATTTCTTCTGCATCTGCTTCTACCCTGTCGTTTGTGCTTGTTAGCTTGTAAGCAATAGCAGCGTTCTGCATTTTCATTTCTTCAAGTGCATTGCGAATTTCCTTAGACAATGAAGTAACAGAAACGATTATGTAACCAAATATTGCAAAAAAGATTACACCATAAACAACAACGTAAACGGAAAAATCCTGTGTTGCATCTACTGTCAAAAGAAGAATAATGCCGGGAATTAATATAATTGCTGCAGTAAAGACTGCTGTCCAAATTAATTTTTTAACCATAGACATAGTTTTACTCCTCCAAAACTCTTACTTGTTTTCTTCGGCGATACGCTGTAAGCCCTTAAAGCCGATTTTTACTGCATCGAAAACATCTTTTTCATAGCACAAATCCTGCTCAATAACGATGTACTTAACACCAATTTCCTTACAAGAACGGTAGCAAGCACCAAGGTCGATATTACCTGTACCAACCTCTGCAAAGCGTTGGGTGTTGTTTACAATTCGCATATCTTTAAAATGACATACCTCTGCTCTGCCCTTAAGCTTTTTAAGATATTCGGCAGGGTTAACACCACCAACCTGCATCCAATAGGTATCAGGAATGAAATGAAGTGTATCTGCTGTGGTTTCGTTAATTAATCTTTCAAAGGTACGCTCACCATCGTAAACCTCAAATTCGAAAGCATGGTTATGGTAGCAAAGCTGTTTGCCCTGTGCCTTCATTTTCGCACCAATTTCGTTACACTTTGCAATAAAGCCACTTACACCCTCATAAGACTCGTGAATGTTGCCGGGCATTGCGCCGATACCGATATTTTTACAACGAATAAGGTCGTGCTCTTTAATTAATGCGTCAAGGTCATTTTTCATTCTGTCGTATGGCTTATGCGTAACGCAAACATCCATTTTATATTTATCAACAAGCTCACCAACAATTTCAGGATGAATGTCACCAATCGCAGAAATCTGAATGACATTACAGCCAATGCTGTCAAGAAATTTAAGTGTAGTTTCAAAATCTTCTGCATTCTGACACTTGTCACGCAACGTAAAAAGCTGAACACCAAGTTTAATTTCGCTCATAATACCCTCCCAATATGGTTTGTTATGTATATTTTACCATAAATATTGTTAAAGTAAAGGATTTTTTTGCAACATAAACCATTGAAAAAGCAGAAAATATGTGATATAATTCAAAAAACGCTTTGAGCAAGAGAGTAAAGTCTACGGAAGTCTGCAGAGAGGTGTGTCCCGGCTGTAAGCACACTGATGAAAGTTTTCTTGAAGTTCACTTGTTAGCGGCACGGCTGAAACCAAGTAGGCTGTGACGGGTGTAACCGTTACATTACAGTAGAGTGTTTGCTCGGATGCAAAAATAAGGGTGGTACCGCGGAGTATGTCTTCGTCCCTTTCAGGGATGGGGCTTTATTTTTTTGTTTAAAAACCATCTCACATATAAAAATCATTTCGAAAGGACTGAACGGAATGCTTGAAAAAGCACAACAGTTAAAAGAGCAGTTTACCGAAAAAGTCAATAACGCTACTGCATCTGCTGACTTAGAGCAGTTAAGAATTGAATTTTTGGGTAAAAAAGGACCTATCTCTTCACTTATGGGTGAATTGAGAAACGTTCCCAATGACCAGAAAAAAAAGGCAGGTCAGATCATCAACGAAGTTAAGCAGTTTATAGAAGCAACAATTGCTGACAAAAAAGAAGAGCTTCAGAAAATCGAAGAGCAGAAGCTTATTGATAGTGCTGAAGATTACGACGTAACCTTCCCTGTTTCAGAAAACAAGGGTTCATATCACCCAATCACACTCATCCAGCGTGAGGTTGAGGACATTTTTGCAAGTATGGGCTTCGCAATTGAAGATTACGACGAAATTGTTGACGACTATCACTGCTTCGAAGCACTTAACATTCCCAAGCATCACCCAGCACGTGATATGCAGGATACATACTATCTCAGCACAAATCAGCTTTTAAAGACACACACCTCTGCTGCACAGAATGCAATTTACATCAAGTATAGAGATGACCTTGAGGCAGGTAAGCCAATCAGAGCTATCTTCCCCGGAAGATGCTTCAGAAATGAAAAAATCGACGCTTGTCACGAAAACACATTTTTCCAGATGGAAGGCGTTATGGTTGATAAGGATATTTCAATTTCAAACCTTATTTATTTTATGAAGACTATGCTTTCTGAGGTTTTTCAGAGAGATATTACTGTCAGACTTCGTCCGGGCTTCTTTCCATTCGTTGAACCCGGCTTCGAATTAGACATCCAGTGTGCTATCTGTGGTGGTAAAGGCTGTCCTTCCTGCAAGGATTCAGGTTGGCTTGAGCTTTGCCCTTGTGGTATGATTCATCCTAACGTTTTGTCTGCTGCAGGTATTGACCCTGAAGAATACACAGGCTTTGCCTTCGGTCTTGGACTTACAAGACTTGCAATGATGAGATATGGCGTTAAGGACATCCGTGTATTTAACAGCTGTAACCTTAAATCACTTTCACAGTTTGAAAACACTACTTTCGTTGAGCCGGAAAAGGAGGTCAAATAAATGTTTGTTTCAATTAATTGGATAAAAGAATACGTTGACCTCGAAGGTCTTGACATTAAAAAGCTTATTAACAGCTTCACCCTTGCAACTGCTGAGGTTGAAGATATTATTGTTAAAGGCGCAGATTTAAGAGACGTTGTTGTTGGTGAAATTCTTTCAATTGAAAACCATCCGAACTCAAAAAAGCTTCACCTTCTCAAGGTTGACGGTGGTGACAGGATTTACAACGTTGTATGTGGAGCACCAAACGTTCGCGAAAATATGAAAATTGCCTTCGTTAAGGCAGGTGGACGTGTTCCTGCAGGTGAAATCTCTTTGGCTACAGTTGCAGGCTACGAATCTGAAGGTATGTGCTGTTCAGCATTTGAGCTTGGTCTTTCCGACGACAAGTCTGGTCTTATGGAAATTGATGTTGATGCACCAAACGGTACAGATTTAAAAGACATCTACCCTATCGACGATATTATTTTTGAGGTTGACAACAAATCACTTACAAACCGTCCTGACCTTTGGGGTCACTACGGCACTGCACGTGAATTTGCTGCATTAACAGATAGAGAGTTAAAGCCACTTAACCTATCCGACTTAGCATATGACGGTGACGAAAAAATCAATGTTACGGTTAACCGTCCTGACCTTGTTTACAGATATTCATGTGTCAAGATGGACAACATCACAAAGAACGTAAGTCCTATATCAATGCAGATTCGTCTTTACTACTGTGGCATGAGAGGCATTAACCTTCTTGCTGACCTTACAAACTATATTATGCTTGAAATGGGACAGCCAACACACGCTTTTGATGCAAACAAGATTGATGAAATTATTGTTGACACACCAAAGTGCGATTGCAAATTCACAACACTCGACAACACCGAGCGTGATATCACAACAGACACACTCCTTATCCAGAACGGCTCAACACCTGTTGCAATTGCTGGTATTATGGGTGGTCTTGACTCAGAAATTGTTGGTGAAACAGATTCTGTTGTTCTTGAATGCGCGAACTTTGACGGTGTAAGCGTACGTAAATCATCTTCAAGACTTGGTCTTCGTACAGATGCATCTGCAAGATACGAAAAAATGCTCGACCCTGAAATGACAGTGGTTGCTGCAAAGAGATTTGCTTACCTTCTTCAGAGCATTGACTGTGGCGCAAGGGTTGCTTCAAAGCTTTCAGATGAATATGTAAGAAAATATCCTGAAATTTCAATCACCTTCAACAAGGCATATGTTGACAAATACACCGGTATCGACATTTCTGAGGAAAGAATTGTAAAAACACTTACAGCTCTCGGTTTCGGTGTTAAAAAGAAAGGTGAAGACTTTACAGTAAACGTTCCATCCTTCCGTGCAACAAAGGACGTTACAATCAAGGCAGATATTATTGAAGAAATTACACGTATTTACGGCTATGACAACTTCAGTATTATTACAACAAAGAGTCCTCTTAAGCCTGTAAACAGCTCACCTGTCCGTTCGCAGAGCAACGAAATCAAGGACATTCTTGTTAAGCACTTCAACCTTCACGAGGTACACTCATACATTTGGGGTGACGTAAGAAAGTACAAGAAGCTTGGCATCGAGGTTGAAGATAACGTTAAGGTTCTTAACATTGAAAGCTCCGACAACGGTACATTGCGTAACTCAATGATTCCTACACTTCTTCAGGCAGTTTCCGAAAACAAGGACTACAGCGAATGCTATGGCATCTTCGAAATCGGCAGAGTTGTTAAAGGTGTTAAGGAAGACGGTACTGCAAACGAGCGCAGAAGCCTTGGTATTGTCCTTTACGACAAAACATCTACAGAAAAAGACTTGTTCTTTAAAGCTGTAACAATGGTTAACAACCTTTTCGCACAAATCAAGCACAAGGATGCAGTTCTTAAGAAGGTTCAACCTACACACGCTTACGAGCATCCAAAGAACACTGCACAAATCTCATGTGACGGTGTTGTTGTAGGTACACTTAACACACTTCACCCAACAAATGCACAGAAGCTTGACAAGGTTGGCAAGGCAGTATGTATTGAAATAGACGTAGATTCTTTCGTCGAAATTGCTGGTGCTAACATCGACTTCTGCGAACCATCTGCACAGCAGTCAACCTACTACGATTTGTCACTTATTCTTAAAGATGGTGTCACCTTCGCACAGATGTCAGAATGCTGGAACGCATTGAACCTCAGTGAGCTTGACAATGTTAAGGTAATTGACACCTACGAAAACGAAGAGTTTAAAAGTATTACAGTACGTTTGATATTCTCTGCTAAAAACAGAACTCTTGAAATGGAAGAGGTCCAGGGTTGGATTGATACAATTCTTGATAACCTTAAAAATATTGGCATAGATTTAAGAGCATAAAAATATATTCTTAATAAATCTGTTGTAATTTTATAAATAATCGTTTATAATGTTTTCATAATAATTAGGAGGTGTTTATATGACAGATAAAACAATCCAATTCACAATAAGCGATGAACACGAAAAAGAAATGCGCGAAATACTTGTTTCAGTTTATAATTCTTTAGTTGAAAAGGGTTATAACCCTACCAGTCAGCTTGTAGGTTATATACTGTCTGAGGACCCTACCTACATCACTACACATAACAATGCTCGTAGTCTTATTCGTAAGATTGATAGAGATGAATTACTTCAGGTACTTCTCAAATCTTATTTGAATAACTGATGTTTTAAAAAGGAGTGTCTACTTTGGCAGATAAACAATCAAGCTTCCTCACCTACAAGGGTAAGCCTCTTGTTCGTAAAGGAAACACAATCTATTACGGTGATATTAACGATCCATTCGTTGCTTTACTTTCTGTTGCTGAATCACACGAAGTTCACGGTGTTAAAATTGCAGACAAGGTTAAAGTACAGCTCGTTAACACACGCGAAGCAAACCCACTTGCTGCTATTGTAAAAAGTTCCGACAAGAACGGTATGTACGCTGCAATTGAAATTGCTTCGATCTGGCTTGAAAGAGCTTTAAAGGCAGAATAAAAAGCTTGTTCCCGACTTTCAAACGAAGGTCGGGAATTTTTTTGACAAAAATATAAATATTTCGACAATTTATTGATTGATTTATCTATTAATATGGAGTAAAATGTAAAATTGAGATTATTTTTTCCGAGGGATATGTTAATGAATAAGAAAAACTTAAAAATTCTATTACTTACGTTAACATTAATATGTATTTTCTGCAGTTCTCTTACCATAAGTGCGTCTGCAGCAACCTACAAAGGCTTCCAAGGAAAAACTATATCTATTTTAGGTGACAGTATTTCCACCTACCAAAATTACTCTTCAGGAAACTCGGCTGACACAACAAACTCAACTATCCGAAACAATAGAGATTATTACTACGACGGTCGTTACGAGCTTACTGTTAAGGATACCTGGTGGATTCAGGCAAAACACGCCTTAGACGCAAAAATACTTGTAAACAATTCAATTTCAGGCAGCGCAATTTTCTTACCAAATAAGTCACAGGCTGAAGCAGGCTACTACACAAGGGCTATAAATCTTCACGACAACACCGGCAAAAACTCAGGTCAGAAGCCTGACATTATTGTAGTATATATTGGCACTAACGATTTTTCTTACCACAAATCAAAGCTTGGCACCTCAGGTGAAGTAAACTACAGTAAGCTCATTACTAAAAACGGCTCAGACTACACGTATCAGGAGCCTAAAACCTCTTGTGAGGCATACGCAATTATGCTCCACAAAATTCGCACAAAATATAAAAACGCTGAAGTTTACTGCTTCACTTCCCTTCAAAGACCCACTGACAGTGTAAGCGAAACAAAGCTACTTGAAAGCTTTAACAATTCACTCAAATCAATAGCAAAGCACTACGGTTGCTACGTTGTTGATTTATATAACAATTCAGGTATAACCACAAACGAAAAGGTTTTAAACAGATATTTATACGACGGTTACCTTCACCCCAACAAACGTGGTATGGACGCCATAACAAGTGCGTTTTTGTCATCTTTATACGCAAACAGTAAATACGCCCCCAAAAAAGAGAACGTATTTAATGTTACATACAACCTTAGTAACGTCATTGTAAACGAAGGAAAGCTTACAAAGACAATAAGAAACACGCCTTTTGAATGTAGTTTTTCAAAGCTTACGTACGGTAAATGTAACGTAAGGGTTACAATGAATGGTAAGGATGTTACTGCGAAATACTATGCTAACGGCAAAATCAGCATTCCGCAAGTTACGGGAAACATCGTTATTTCTGCGAAGGTTTCAAAAGTCAACAGAAGCTTCCCCTCTTACAGATTTTTGAACAAAAACAACGCTATTATTAACGTAGCAACAAACGAAAACACAAAAAACATCGTTAGAAAAAACACTTCAGGAAGCTATAAGATAGGCAACAAAATCAAATTATTTTACGACACACCATGGACCATTGTTTTCAGGACAAACAATTACGTTAAAGACTATAACGTAATACTATCATCAACAGACGACAACGGCTACCGACTTGTGTTGAATCAAGCACAGAATATTATTGGTTTTGCAAACAACTCCAACAAAACAAAGATTTTTGGCTACAACTTCAAAAGTTTAAAATTAGACCACACTAAAGCACATACATATAAAATTACAAATCAATACAACGTTGACGGCACCAACATCTTTACACTTTTCATTGATAACCTTAAGGTTGGTGAATTTAACACCTGCTACATAAATGGTAAATATTACAACAAAAAATCCTTCTTGAATGGACGAAATTTTGTTTTTGATACTATAGGCTCAAAATACTCTCACGTTTTAAGCTATTTACAAAGCTGGGCAGATAATTCCTTAACAGACCACGTACATACCTACGGCTACAAAAGGACTATTAAAGTGTCTTGTGCAACTGCCGGCTACGTTTCCACCTCCTGCGACTGTGGTATGGAAAGAAAACAAATCACAGCAAAGAGGCTTCCTCACAAGGAAAGCAATTGGATAATCAGCAAAGAGGCATCTGCAAGATTTCCTGGTGAAGCGTACAAAAAGTGTTCCGTTTGTAAAAACATTACAAGGACGAAGGCTCTTCCGCAACTAGTGTGCAGTAAGCCTGTAATTTCACAATTAATTAACACGGAAAATGGTGTAAAAATCACATGGAAGGCTGTTTCAGGCGCAGACTCATACAGAGTTTTCCACCGTCTTGAAAATGGCGATTGGGCGTTTATTTGTGAAACCACCTCAACCACCTATTGCGACAAAAACGTAAACAGTGGGCATTTATATCACTACACAGTAAAAGCATGTAATGAAGCAGGTTACTCTGCTTATGATGAAGTTGGCAAAAAGATTGAATTCTTAGCTACACCAACAATCAAAAGCTTATACAATGTAGATTGTGGTACAAAAATGCTTATTTCACCCGTAAATGGTGCAAAGGGCTATTACGTATACAGAAAAGCCGGAAATGGTAATTGGGCATACTACAAAAGTACAACCTCAACAACCTTTATCGATAAAAACGTGTCAAACGGAAAAAACTATGCTTACAGAGTTAAAGCCTACAGCAGCAACACCGTTTCAGGCTTTGTTTACAACCCGAAAACAGTTTTGTTTGTGGCAACACCAAAGGTTAAGACACCAATAAACACAGATTCGGGAATAAAACTCCCATACGATAAGGTTAGTGGCGCCAAGGAATATTACGTTTACCGAAAGAACACCAAAAACGGATGGGATTACTTAGGTAAATCAACAAGCAGCTCCTTTACAGACACCACTGCAGTACCCGGTAAGAAATATACCTACATTGTCAAAGCCTATAACAGCAAGGGCTACATTTCAGGGTTCACACCAGGTGGAGTTACCTCAATAAGGCTTGTTACGCCACAACCAACAGGTCACTCTGTTTTAAGTAACGGTATAAAGCTCAGGTGGAGTGCAGTTACAGGCGCCAAGGGTTACTACGTTTACCGAAAAACAGGTAATAATGATGGTTGGACGTACCTCGGTAAGACCTCATCAACCTCCTACATTGACACAACTGCCAAGAAAGGTGTTAAGTACCTTTACATAGTTAAAGCCTATAACGGTACGTACACGTCAACCTACAAAGCCTCGGGCATTACTGCAAAAAGATAAAAATATAAGCGTATTCAGTTTGTTACTGAATACGCTTTTTTACTATTTAAAATTCAACAAAAATCAAGTGCGATTTATTAAACACTCGCACAGGAATCACACTATTACCTATTCCCCTGCTTAAAATTAACGTAGTATCACCCTTAACGTACTCACCACTTGTGTATTCAGGGAAAAAACCCTGGTCAGGAGCAATTGCACCTATATTAAATAATCTTCCCTGTCCACCGTGAGCATGACCTGAAAAGACTAAATCAAAGCCGTACTCTGCATACACATTTAACTGCTCGGGATGGTGCGCCAAAAGAATATTGTACTGACTTTTATCTATTTCGATTTCTTCGCACAAGGACGCTGTGGTGTAAGAGATTTCATCACTGTGGTAGCAATGAAAGTAAGGATCATCTATACCATATATATTAACGCTTTTATCATCAGACGTTTCAAAAACTGCTTTATTTTGCCTTAAAACAGAAACCCCAATATCTCTGAGATTTTGAATAAAATCATCAAATACCTTCTGGTCTTCTATGCTTACGTTACATTCGTGGTTACCTGTAACATAGTAAACCTGTGCATACATACAAAGCTTTTCCACAAAAGCAAGTGAAACAGGAATATCTGTTTTGTTTTTGTCAATAAGGTCACCTGTTATAAAAATCATATCAGGCTTCTCTTCGTCGAGGGCTTTGAATAAAGCGTCATTAATGAGCCTTGACTTTCTGTTGTGATAATCTGAAACATGTGCAATTTTCAAGCCATTTAGCGCTTCTGCTTTGCTATCGTCAACTTTAATTTTCTCTACATCTAACGAAAAGTTATCGTAGACAAGAAAGCACGAAAAACAACAACAAAACACAAGAAAAGAAATTAAAAAATTTTGTATGTACTTTTTCTTTTTAAGGCTTGAAAGTCTTTTTTTAGCCATTATAAAATCGCGCCGTTTTCAATGGCGTGAATCTGGTCAACTCTGCGCTGATGTCTGCCACCCTCAAACTCCGTGTTAATGAAAACGTCAACAAGCTCGCATGCAAGACCTGCACCAATTACACGCGCACCCATGCAGAGAGCGTTAGCGTCGTTGTGAAGTCTTGTAAACTTTGCACTGAAGTAATCTGAGCAACAAGCTGCTCTTATACCTTTAACCTTGTTTGCTGCCATAGAGATACCAATGCCTGTACCACAGCAAAGAATTGCTTTGTCTGCCTCACCACTTGTAACCTTTAAACAAGCTTTCTGGGCATACTGTGCATAATCTACTGATGCAGTTGATTCTGCACCACAATCAATATACTCTACACCCTTTTCATCAAGGTAAGCCTTAATTTCTTCTTTAAGCGGAAAACCTGCGTGATCTGATGCTAATGCTAACATATTTGAACATCCTTTCGAACTTATTTCTTCTTGTTTTTTAATTCTCTTTCTGCCTGTGACAGTCTGAGATAGTTTGGTAATATATCGTGAGCAGTTTCGCCACAACTACCACCTTCAATTTTTTCTGCAGCAATAAGACAAACGCTTGATGCTGACTGGTATCTTACAGAAGGTGCAGAAACGCGAACATTTTCAATTACGTCTTTAAATTTTTTGTATGCAACGTTTGTACCGTCGCCAATTAACACAATTGGTTGCTTTATGTCTTTAAGCCTTTCACCGAGCTCGTCTATTGTAATTGCTTCATCTTCCGTAACACGCTGAAAACCGTTTTCGCAACCAAACTGCGCTGTATACACCTGATTACAACGTGCATCCATTACAGAAACGGCATAACAACCTGTGTTTTCTAAAGGCTTTGCAATAGCCTCCAAGGTAGAAACCTCTATACATTTCATACCTGACGGCTGAGCCAAACCCTTAACAAGAGAAACTCCTATTCTGACACCTGTAAATGAGCCAGGTCCGTTTGATACGGCAATATAGTCGATATCACTCAAGCTAAGGTTGGCCATTTTCAAAGTCGCGTCAACCATCGGAAGAAGTGTCTGACTATGGGTAAGGCCTGTATTTGAAAAGGTTTGTGCTATAATTTTACCATCGTTATATATTGCAGCACTTGCTGCTGTTGCCGAGCTTTCAACGCCAAGAATCTTCATATTTACTATCACCACTCATTCTTAATATGCGTTGTTCATCATTTACGCCACGAGAAATTTCAATTCTGATAAGCTTCTCCTCAGGTAAAGCACTCTCGATGTTTTCACTCCATTCAATAGCAAGCACGTTACCCGAATCAAGGTAATCGAAAAAGCCTGTTGAACAAAGGTCGTCAAAGGTTGTTATTCTGTACATATCGAAGTGATAAAGCGTTTTATCACCGTGATATTCATGTACAAGAGAAAAAGTAGGACTTGAAACATCTTCATAAATAGACATTCCCTTTACAAGACCTGCAGTAAAGCGAGTCTTGCCCATACCAAGTCCACCAAAATATGCTATTGTTTCGCCACCCTCTAAAACCTTGCCAAGTTTTTGGGCGAATTCTTCTGTTTGAGCAGGAGAATTTGATGTAACTTCTACCATAGACACCTCAAAAAAGTAAAACACTTGAAATTGAAATATATTATATGTATAATAACAATAATACACGATAAAATCAAGGGGGCATATTGCCTTGAAAAAATATTTTTCATTAGCAAAGCAATTTGTTGAAGAAACAAATAAGCTTTTATTTTTTCTTATAACAGCCGCATCAATATTCGGAATATTGATGGTGCACAGCACAACCCGTTGGCTGCTTGAGGACGGTCAGAGCATACAACGTGACGCTGTCGTTATGATTATTGCTGCAGTAGCAGGTATTATAATTGCGCTTGTTATTTCTGCAATAGATTACGAGCTGGTTACAAAGCTATGGCCAATAATAGGCGTTGTGTGCGTTGTATTGATGATTATAACACTTGTTTTCGGTGCTGCACCAATAGAACGTCCCGACTCTAAGTGCTGGTTAAAATTCGGCTCGGTATACTTCCAAACGTCCGAGCTTGTTAAAATTGGCTTTGTTATTACATTTTCAATGCACCTGGAGCTTTTAAAGGACAAAATCAACAACTTCAAAAGTCTTATCTCTTTAGGGATACATGCAGTTATACCAATTGGTCTTGTTGTTTTAACGGGTGATATGGGTTCTGCACTTGTATTTATTTTTATTACAATTGCAATGCTTTACTTTGCAGGTCTACACATTGGTTTTTTTGCTGCAGGTGGTATACTTGCAGTTGCTGTTTCCCCTCTTGTGTGGATGTTTGTATTCAGTGAATATCAAAGAACAAGGTTCCTTGCACTGTTCAGACCCGAAGAGTTTGTTGACGAAAGCTACCAGCAGTTAAAAGGTCTTAGTGCTTTGGGTTCAGGTGGTTTCTTTGGTCAAGGACTGTTCAAAGGTACTTACACGCAAAATGGTGTTATTCCCGAACAGGAAAATGATATGATTTTTACTGCAATTGGTGAAGAAACAGGCTTCTTGGGTTGTATTATAGCGTTAGCACTGTTATTCTTCATCTGTTTTGAAATGATACGAATCGGTAAAAATACACGTGAATTTTCGACACAGCTTATGTGCTATGGTATGGCATCTATAATTGCTGCGCAGGTTATTATCAACATTGGTATGGTGCTTATGCTTTTACCGGTTATCGGCATCACCCTTCCATTCTTCAGCGCAGGTGGTTCAAGTACGTTATGCTTATACTTTGGCGTTGGTCTTGTTTTCAGTATATACCGGTATAACCGTTCACGAGCAGTTGTAAACTTCAGACTTTCAAAAATTGCATCACCGTTTAGTGAAATATAAAAGCAAAAATCATAAATAGATAATCCGTATTTACACAAAAAGTAAATACGGATTTTTTTATATCTTCTTCATCTTAGCCATTTTTGCCATAATCTTTTTGGTGCCGTAATCATCAAAAGCGATTTCAAGCACCATATCACCACCAACGGCTTTGGCGCTGAGAATAAGACCATGACCAAAGGTTTTGTGTTCAACCTGGTCACCAACCTTAAAATCAATTGCCGGTGAGGATTCTTTTTTGATAGCTCCTGCACCACTGAAACCACCACGTGAAAAGCCACTTGCTGACGTTTGTTGCTTGCTTTGTGCAGGCCTGTTTTTTTGGTAATCACCTGAGACTGAACCGAAGGTTCGTGTACCACCAAAGGAGCTTTGTTGAGCATAGCTTCCCTGTGAAAATCCACCATAGAAGGTTTGCTGTGGCTCGTTGAAGTTCGAATCAATTAAATCAGCAGGAATCTCAGAAATAAAGCGTGATGGTCTTGTGAGGCTTGTGTTACCGTATATCATTCTTGAGCGTGCGTTTGTAATATACAGTTTTTCCTTTGCACGTGTAATACCAACATAGCAAAGACGTCTTTCCTCTTCAACTTCCGATGGGTCATACATAACCTGGTTACCCGGGAAAAGACCTTCCTCAACACCAACAATAAACACAACAGGAAATTCAAGACCCTTTGCAGAGTGTAAGGTCATCATAACTGCACACTCAGTATCTGCGTTGTAGTTATCGATATCCGTCATCAAAGCAACTTCTTCAAGGAAGCCGGAAAGTGTGCCACCCTCGTTTTCTTCCATATACCTTACCAAGTTAGCAAGGAGCTCCATAACATTCTGCTTACGTTCGTCTGCAGTTTCTTTATCAAGGTCAAGTGATGACATATAACCTGTTTTAGTGATTAAATCGTCAAAGAAATCCTGTATTGTATTCACTTCAAGCGACTCAGCCAAATCGTTAATAAGTTTTGTGAATTCAACAAGCTTTGCACTTGCTCTTGAAAGCATAGGGTAATCATTCGCGTGTGAAATTACATCATAGAAAGAAAGACCAAGTCCGTCAGCAATTGACGAGGCATTGTTTATTGTTGTGTCGCCAATGCCCCTTTTGGGCTCGTTGATGATTCTCTTCATTCTGACTGTGTCTGAAGGGTTAACAATTACAGAAAGATATGCGAGTACGTCTTTGACTTCCTTTCTGTCATAGAACTTGTGACCACCGAAGATTTTGTACGGAACACCGTTGTAAACAAGAGCACGTTCAATACTGCTAGATTGTGCATTTGTTCTGTAAAGAATTGCAAAATCCGAAAGCTTTCTGCCTGTAGCAACTGCGTTAAGAATTTCATCAGCAACGTACCTACCCTCGTCGCGCTCGTCGGAAAGTATGCGTAAAGTGATTTTTTCACCACCATCTTTTTCAGTCCACAGAGTCTTGCCCTTTCTGCCCTGATTGTTCTTGATAACAGCGTTGGCAGCATCAAGAATCACAGAGGTTGAACGGTAATTCTGTTCAAGACGG
Source organism: Acutalibacteraceae bacterium (assembly GCA_045605085.1). Taxonomy (GTDB): domain Bacteria; phylum Bacillota; class Clostridia; order Oscillospirales; family Acutalibacteraceae; genus DTU089. The sequence continues at coordinate 28,441 of JAZUPI010000009.1, read as the reverse complement.
ATTACGCAGGAATCTTCATACTGATTTTCAAAAGAGAGAATGTTTTCAATTGTTGCACCACGGAATTTATAAATACTCTGGTCGTCGTCACCAACAACACAAAGGTTACGGTAGCCACCTGCAAGAAGTGTTGTAAGGACATATTGAGCGTGGTTAGTATCCTGATACTCGTCAACCATAACGTATCTGAAACGACGCTGATAGTACTCTAAAACGTCAGGATTTTCTTTAAGAAGCTTTACGGTGTTGACAATAATATCGTCAAAATCCATTGCATCAGCTTTCTTAAGCATTTCCTCGTACCTGATAAAGGCTTGTCCTATCATCTTTTTATTAACATCAAAGCCTGCGTTATCAAGGTATTCTTCAGGCGTAGTAAGGGTGTCCTTAGCCTTGCTGATTTCAGAAAGAGCGTACTTAACAGGAATTCTTTTTTCATCAATATCAAGAACACGCAAAACCTCTTTCATAACACGCTTGGAGTCATCTGTGTCGTAAATTGTAAAGTGCTTAGAAAAACCGATTCTATCACTGTCGCGTCTTAAAATACGCACGCAACAAGAGTGGAAGGTGCTTGCCCAAATGTCGTTTGCCTTTTCACCCAGCATTACCTCAAGACGCTCTTTAAGCTCGTTTGCAGCTTTATTTGTAAAGGTAATCGCAAGAATCTGCCAGGGATGAGGCGCATCTACACTGAGAAGTCCTTGCACATCAAAAGGTATTTCTTTGCCATCGTTTAAAAATGATTGAAGATACGCACAATCTGATTGACTTGGCACCCTGTACGTAAAATCTGAATGATATGCGTTACCATACTTTATGAGATATGCAATTCTGTTAACAAGAACAGTTGTCTTACCTGAGCCTGCACCCGCAAGAATCAGGACTGCACCGTTTACCTTAAAAACGGCCTTTCTTTGCATATCGTTCATTCTTGAAAATTCTTTTTCAATTATTTTTCTTCTTAAATCTGTAAATTCCATAGTTTTCCCTCTCACAGTTTCACGCGTTCCAAGAAAAAGCGCCAGACCAAAGACACTCTAATTATTATTTATTACAACCCTTTGCACTTCAGAAAAGGTTTTGTCAATAGATTTATATATGTCAAAGAAGCCACTTGCAACAGCGTACTTTAACAATGGTTGCTCTGTTGTTTTGATGCAATTTTTGATAGACAAAACAACACTTGTGTTAACGCCATTCAGGGTTGCTTTTGTTTCGTTTATTATTTTCAATGTTTTCTCGAAAGTCTTTGCGCATGAAAATAAATCGAAAATTAAATTCTGCTTATGCAAAACACTGCATATAGACTCAACAAAGGTGAACATGTTAACATCCACCAACGTAATGATGTTGTTAAGCTTTGAAATATAATACAATTCTTCACTTAAGCAACAAGCTAAGTTATAAATATCGTTGCGCTCAATAGGCGCAACGAATTCATTAAAAAGATTATTTGAAAGCTCCCATTTCAGTCCAGAGAATTTAATTACCTCGTTATTAAACTCATTTGTCCTGACCATATTTTTGTACGCATCCCCAACGGTCAGAGACATTTCTTTTAACGTCTTGAAATAATCAAAAGACTTTTTCAATGGCACCTCATTTATATAGTGAATTTCCTTTTGAATCAATAGCTACTACAAGTGGAAAATCTTTAATTTTCAACTTTTTTACTGATTCACAACCCAGATCGTCAAAAGCAACAACCTGACAATCCTCAATACACTTTGTATACAATGCACCTGCGCCACCAATGGCAGCAAAATACACTGCACCATATTCCTTCATTGCGCTGACAACCTCATCACTTCTGTTACCTTTACCAATCATTGCCTTTTGCCCTAAGGACAACATCAATGGTGCGAAAACATCCATTCGTGATGACGTTGTAGGACCAATGCTACCAATGGCAAGACCTTCCTTTGCAGGAGTTGGCCCAGCATAGTAAACAACAGAATTTTCAATAGAAAATGGCAGCTCTGCTTTGTCTTCAATAAGCGAAGCTATTCTTTTATGGGCGGCATCTCTTGCAGTATAAACAGTACCACTCAGAAGGACCCTGTCACCTGCATTAAGCTTTTCTGCCCATTCATTTATATTCTCAGTATTAAAATTATATTCGTTCATTATTCACCCTGGTCTTCGGAAATATCAATTGCATCAATACCATCAACGCCATAATCGGCGGGGTCAATTGTAATCTCTGTAGGTTTAGAAAAATCGTATTCAATCTGAGGTAATACGTCTGCATCCTCTGCAATAATTCCACTCTCTGAAATAAGAAGCTGAGCAGTTTTACTCATATCACCCGTAAGAGCTTTGATTCTGAGCTCAACCTCTTCCACAGCCCTTGTGAAGCTTCTTGTTATTTCACCTATACCTGTTGAAAGGTCATCAATTTTAAGTGCAGTTTCACCAATAGCAGCATACACGTTTTTAGTAACAAGGTTTGCCTTTTCCTTCGCCTCTTCAACAAGCTCTTCAGAATGAATTCTTGCATCAAGCATTGCTGCGCCAACCTGACGTTCAAGGTCTTTTTTCTTTTCAGCCTCGGTCTTAAGTCTGGCTACCTCTGAACGAAGAAATTCGAGTTCACTATTAACGTCTTCATTCAAAACAGAGTCAGCAACCTGCTGCTTTAAGCTTTCAATTTCCTCGTTTTTTTCAGCAAGTGAATTGTTTGCCTCCTCGAGCTGTGCTTTAAGGTCTGCTGTTGACGTCTGTGCTTCATCAAGCTGTTTTTTTGTTTCCTCAAGCTGAAGCTTTTCGTGGTTCATTTCATCAATGATTTTTTTCATTTCAAAAACCTGAGCATTGGCTTGATTATATTTAGCATTACTTTCAGTAAGAAGCTTTTCTAAGTCTGCCTTTTCACCAAGTGTTTTATTAACGTAATCCAAAACCTCGGTCTTATCAAAACCACCAAAAGCTTTTGTTTTAAAAATGATATCTTCAAGCATAAATTTCCCTCCAAAAATCTGGACACAAATTATCATATTTCGTCTAATTATAGCAGAATAATGTATATAAAACAATAAAAAATTGCTTTTTTGTATTTATTTTCACATATTAGTAGTGTATAATGGTAGAAAGATTTGTTGAAAGGTTGTGTTTATATGAAAAAATCAGTTAAAGCCCTTTTAGGAGCTGCAGGTACTTTTACAGGCATAGGTGTTGCAATGAATGCATTTGTACTCACAAGATTTTCTAAAATATATTCCGATAAAATGGATGAAATCGAAGAAAAGAAAAATCCTATAGACCAAACCTTACCACAGAACGTGCTTCGTGCTGAAGGTGATGCATGGGTTGACTCCCAAAACTATGAACATATTGTTATAAAGAACAGAAAAGAAAAAGCAATACATAGTCTTATCGTCAAACAGAAAGAGCCTTCAGATAAGTGGCTTATTTGTGTACACGGCTATACAAGCTCACCAAAAGGAATGGGAAGCTATGCCCTCCACTACTATGAAAGAGGCTACAACATTTTGTTCCCTGCACTCAGAGGTCACGACATGAGTGAACACCAGCACATTTCTATGGGTTGGCTTGACAGACTTGACGTAGTTGACTGGATTCAGTACCTTATAAGCATTTACGGTGCAGATATTCAGATTGTTCTTCATGGTGTTTCAATGGGTGCTGCAACAGTAATGATGACCACAGGTGAAAATCTGCCGTTCAACGTTAAATGTTGTGTTGCTGACTGTGGCTTTTCATCCGTTTGGGATGAATTTAAGAACGAGCTTAAGGCAACATATCACCTTCACACCTTCCCTACTCTTCACGCTGCAAGCTTAGTTAGTAAGGTTTTTGGTGGTTACGGCTTCAAAGAGGCTTCTTGCGTTGAGCAATTGAAGAAATCAAAAACACCAACAATTTTCCTTCACGGTGAAAAGGACGAATTTGTTCCATACAGAATGATGGATCTCAACTACAATGCAGCTGCATGCGAAAAAGAAAAGGTTTCAATTCCTGATGCAGAGCACGCAGATTCACACCTCATACACCCTGAAATTTATTGGCCTGCAGTATTTAAATTTGTTGATAAATATGTAAAATAATCACTTAAACTCAAGTCTGTGGATAGGAAGAATATCCACAGACTTTTTTCATAATATAATTAGCAAATGAATACTGTTATTTTTTTGATCAGCGTAAAAATTTAGTTAAAAAAATCACAATATTTCTAAAAATGGTATTGCTTTTAAGTACATTTTATTGTAGAATGTATATGATTACAAAATAGGTTATTTTGGATTAATTTTTGATAAATTTCATAGGAGGTTATACTAATGTCAGCATTAACCACAAACAAAAGTGTGCTTGCTTGGATCGACGAAAAGGTTGACCTTGTAAAGCCTGACAAAATCGTCTGGATTGACGGTTCAAAGGAACAGATTGAAGAATTAAGAGCACAGGCTTGCTCTACAGGTGAGCTTGTTAAGCTTAACCAGGACCTTCTTCCTGATTGCTACCTTCACAGAACAGCTGTTAACGACGTTGCTCGTGTTGAAGACAGAACACTTATCTGTTCAAAAAAAGAAGAAGATGCAGGTCCAACAAACCATTGGATGGATCCTGAAAAAGCATATGCTATGCTTTACGATATTGCAAAAGACAGCTACAAGGGCAGAACAATGTATGTTATTCCATACTCAATGGGTCCTGTTGGCTCCCCTTTCGCAAAAATCGGTATTGAGCTTACTGACTCAATTTACGTTGTACTCAACATGGTTATTATGACCAGAGTTGGCTCAGCAGTTTTAGAAGTTCTCGGCGATAGCGAGGATTGGGTTCGTGGTCTTCACTGCCGTTGTGACATCGACGCAGAAAAGAGATGGATTTGCCAGTTCCCTGAAGATAACACAATCATTTCCGTTAACTCAGGTTACGGTGGAAACGTTCTTCTTGGTAAAAAATGCTTCGCACTTCGTATTGCTTCATATCAGGGTAAAAACGAAGGTTGGCAGGCAGAACATATGCTTATCCTTGGTATTCAGAATCCTAAGGGTGAGGTTAAGTACATCTGTGCTGCTTTCCCATCTGCTTGTGGTAAAACAAACCTTGCTATGCTTATCCCACCTGCTCTCTATCAGGAAAAGGGCTACAAAGTATGGTGTGTAGGTGACGATATTTCCTGGATCCGTAAAGGTCCTGACGGAAGACTTTACGCTATCAACCCTGAAAACGGTTTCTTTGGCGTTGCTCCTGGTACAAACGAAAAGTCCAATCCAAATGCTCTTGCATCAACAAAGAAGGGCACAATTTTCACAAATGTTGCTCACAACCTTGACAACAACACCGTTTGGTGGGAAGGTCTTGACAAGAACCCTCCTGCAAACGCTGTTGAATGGAAGGGCAACCCATGGAATGGTCAGGAAAGTGAAGAAAAAGGCGCTCATCCAAACAGCCGTTTCACAGCTCCTGCTGTTAACTGCCCATGCCTTAGCTCAGAATTCGAAAATCCAAACGGTGTGCCAATTTCTGCTATCGTTTTCGGTGGTAGACGTGCAAAGCTTGCTCCACTTGTATATCAGTCACGTGACTGGAACCATGGTGTGTTCGTTGGTTCAATCATGGCTTCTGAAACAACAGCTGCAGCTGCAGGCGCAGTAGGTGTTGTTCGTCGTGACCCAATGGCTATGCTTCCATTCTGTGGTTACAATATGGCTGATTACTGGCAGCATTGGATTGACATCGGTAAGACTCTTGATCCTGAAAAGGCTCCTAAGATCTTTAACGTTAACTGGTTCCGTAAAGATGATGAAGGCAACTTCATGTGGCCAGGCTTCGGTGACAACCTTCGTGTTCTTGATTGGATTATTGACCGTTGCGAAGGCAAGGTAGACGCTAAGGAAACTGAAATCGGTTACATTCCTTATGCAGAAGATATCAATATTGAAGGTCTTGAGGGTGAAGTTACACTTGATTCTCTTAAGAGCATTCTCGAAGTTGAAAAAGAACTCTGGCAGGAAGATGCTAAGGGTATTGAAGAATTCTACGCTAAATTTGGCGACAAGATTCCTCAGGTACTTGTTAACGAGCTTGAAACACTCAAAAAGAACGTTCAGTAATATAATTCATAAAGGGTTGTGCTTTTGCACAGCCCTTAAAAACTACAATTAAAATTATTTTCAAAAGGAAGTAATATCAATGGCAAAGCTTACAAGAGAAACAAAAGACGGTATTTATTCACTTATGCTCACCCCTTTCTTCGAAGACAAAAGCATTGACTACAATACATATGAAGAATATGCTGATTGGCAGGTTTCACAGGGTGTTGATCACCTCTTTGCGGTTTGTGGAAGCTCAGAAATGACTCAGCTTACTCTTGATGAAAGACTTAAATTAGCAGAGCTTACGGTTAAACACAAAGGTAACACAACTGTTGTCGCAACAGCTAACATAGAAAAAACAAAAGAAGAAAATCTTGAAGAAATCAAGAAAATGGAACAGACCGGTGTTGACGGCATTGTTCTTACAACAAAAGGCTATGGCGAAGATGAAGAAACACTTATTTCTTACATCAGAGAGCTTGCTTCTTCAACAGATTTACCTGTATTTATGTATGAATTCCCAGGCTTTCAGCCACATCTTATAAGTGGTAAGGCTTATGGTGAGCTTACAAAAGACGGTCTTATCTGGGGTATTAAGGACACAACGTGTGAGCTTACAAAGATTCAGGATAAGATTGACAACAAGTATGACTCAACAATCATCCAGGCAAACATGCCTTTCCTTTTCGATTCATACGTTGCAGGTGCACGTGGTGTTATGGCTACACCTACTTCATGTGGTGGTGCTTTCTTCCAGAGATTCCACGAGGCTTTTGTTAGTGGTGATATGGCTCTTGCAGAGCAGCGCTACAACGAAATCATTCTTCTTGATAACGCTATTGACAGTGGCTTCTGTGCTAGTGCCAAGGAGCTTATAAGACTTCAGGGTGTTAAGGGCTTCAACTGGTACACAAGAGGTACTCATAACCTTTCAAACGCCAGACTTCGTTCAATCAAATCCTTCCACGATTGGTGCGTAGCAAATGGTTTAATGAAATAATTCTGACATCAAAGGACAGGGATACACCCTGTCCTTTATCTTTTGGTAGTGAAAACTTATTTCAAAAATGTTCTTATCCGTTTTTTAAGCCTATGCTCACAGATAAGGCATCGTCTATTCTATCCATATCCGTTTCAGGCAAGTTACCCATTCTTTCCCTAAGACGCTTTTTATCGAGAGTTCTTATTTGCTCGAGAAGAACTACAGAATCCTTAGAAAGTCCGCATACAGAGGCATTTACGCTTATGTGTGTGGGCATTTTCGTTTTAAACTGCTGACTTGTTATTGCGGCAGCAATAACCGTCGGACTATATTTATTTCCAACGTCGTTTTGCACAATAAGTACCGGTCTTATTCCCCCTTGCTCTGAACCTACAACCGGACTAAGGTCGGCATAGAATATATCTCCACGTTTAATGTTCAAAAAATCATCTCCGTATTTAAATTTACATCCTTATTTTTGCCAGTGGATAAAAATTTAAACAACAAATGGAAAATTCCTTGTCCGTTATTTTACCTCTCTTCATTATATTCAAGTCAACACCAAATGTTAAAGCCTTGCAACAACTACTTGTTACAAGGCTTAATGAAACAATTTAATTATATTTTTACTCGTGAGTATTAGTTTTCTTGCCTGCATTTTCTGCATATTCCCAAGCTACAGAATCACTTGGAGTAACGATGCAAAGCTCCGGATCATTTGAGCCTTCAAACACACCTGTGCCCAGCTCTTCTACAGATTCAGGAATTACAACAGTTTGAAGCTTTGGACAGTTAGAGAAGCAGTAGCTACCAATTACCTTGGAGCCCTCTGACAATTTAACTGTTTTAAGAGCAGTACAGTTACCAAATGCTGAATTACCTAAGGAAGTGATAATTGGAAGATTGATGTTTGTAAGTGAAAAGCAATTCTGGAATGCGCTTGTACCAATAACAACCTTAGTTTCGTTGTTTACAAATGAAACAGACGATAATCTTGTACAGTTTTCAAACGCAAAATCACCAATATAGGTTACAGTTTCAGGTATGTACACTGACCTTACATCTGAATTTTTGAAGCAACCCTCACCAATACCGGTAATAACCTTACCCTGCTCCATATTAGGAATCATAATATCAACCTTATCACCAAGGTACTTTGTAATAACACCATCGGAGTCAATTTCAAACTCGCCCATCTCATTTTCTTGACTTTCAAGAGTTTCATCAAGAGCCTCCGCATTGTCAATTGTTGTTTCAGGAAGTGTTGTTTCAGGTAACTCAAAGCTTATTGTAGGTGTTGTAAACTCATTTTGAATAGTAACGTTAGCTGTAGTGTTTGGGTTAATGTTTACATTGCCATTGTTTGGGTTGGGATTCGGGTTATTGTTATTTACAATCTGATTTGCAGGAACAATAACATTACCATTAACATCAACAAGATTTCCGTATGCGTCAAAGAAATAGCCAACAGCACCAGCACCTGTTGTACTGAGATTTGAAGTGTCTGTAGCGCTAGGATCAGAGGTAACGGTTGCAAGGTCACTTGCAATTTGATTAAGATCAATCCATGAATCTGTAATTACAGGAACAGTAGGAGTTGTAGTTGGCTGCAACGTATAAACCCCTGTATTAACCTGAGTCTTTTCCTCAGTCATGCTATCAACAAGACTGATGATTAATACTGTGGCTGCAATGATAATACAGATACCTATTGAAATTATAAATTTATTCGCTTTATTCATTAAGTATACCTCAATCAACAATTATTATATGACATTATACAATATACTTATTAAAATGTACATAGGAAATTTTAACTAAATCGTAAACTTTTAGTTAAATGAGTTATACTTCTCTTCCAAAATTTGTTGTATTTTTAATGTTTGTATGGTAAAATTAATGTAAATACAATATGAAATGAGGTATTTTCATGTCGAAAGCTTGGTACAAAGAAATGGTTGTATATCAAATCTGGCCACGCTCCTTCTGTGACGGAGATGGAGACGGTATTGGTGACCTTAAGGGTATACTTTCAAAGCTTGATTATATTAAAAGCCTTGGCGCAGACGCTATATGGTTCTCCCCGCTTTTCGTTTCACCTCAGGCTGACTACGGCTACGATATTGCCGACTACAGAAACATTCAGCCTGAATACGGAACAATGGAAGAATTCAAGGAGGTTCTTGAGGAATGTCACAAACGTGGCATAAAGGTTATTATGGACCTTGTTGTTAACCACACGTCAACAGAGCACCACTGGTTCAAAGAGGCTTGCAAGAGTGTGGATAACCCTTACCACGATTATTACATCTGGCGTAAAGGTAAAGGAAAAAATGGTAAAAAGCCACCAAACAACTGGCTTTCAACCTTTGAAGGCGGAGCCTGGGAATATGTTGAAACTGTTGACGAATATTACCTTCATGTTTTCACAAAAGGTCAACCTGACCTTAATATGGATAACCCCAAGGTTCGTCAGGAAGTTAAGGATATAATGAAATTCTGGCTCGATATGGGTGTTGATGGTTTCCGTGAAGACGTTATTACATACATTTCTAAAAAGGAAGGTCTTCCAAACGGCATTCCGATTCCTGTTGCTTGTGGTATGGAGCACTACAATTGTGGTCCTCACCTTTACGAATATCTTAAGGAATTCCACGACGACGTTCTTTCAAAGTACGATTGCTTTACTGTTGGTGAAGGTCCTCTTCTTACAACAGACCGTGCACTTAAGTTTGTTACCGAAGGTGATGGTCAGGGTCTTAAGACAATGTTCAGCTTCGCCCACCTTGAAGCTGACTGCTTTATGACAGACTGGATTAAAACACCATTCAACCTTAAGAAAATGAAAAAGTGCTATCAGAAATGGTATGATGCAATGAATGGTAAGGCATGGCACACACTTTACCTTGAAAACCACGACCATCCACGAATTGTTGACCGTTACGGTAGCCTTAAGTACAGAGTTGAAAGCGCAAAGATGCTTGCAACAATGTGCTACTTGCAGAGAGGTACTGTATTTATTTACCAAGGACAGGAAATCGGTATGACAAATATCGAGCTCCACTCAATTGATGAATTCAAGGATATGATAACCTTTAACAACCAGATTATGTTTAACAAGCTTGGTATTAAGGGTGACAAATTCATTAAGCTTGCAAACAAGGGGTCACGCGAAAACTCAAGAACTCCTGTTCAATGGAACGACGGTCCATACGCAGGCTTCTCAACTACTGAGCCTTGGTTTAACCTTAACCCTAACTATAAGGAAATTAATGTTGCTGCATCAGAGGCTGACGAAAACTCTATTCTTCACTATTACCGTAAGCTTCTTAAATTCCGTAAGGAAAACGAAGTTGCAATTTATGGTGACTACCTTGAGCATTACAAAAACAGTAAAGAATTGTTTGTATACGAGAGAAATCTTGATGGTGTAAAGCTCCTTGTTATTTCTTCATTTACAGAAAACGCTGTAAAATTCAAAGCACCTGCAGGTATTGACCTTTCAAAGGGAGAGCTTGTTCTTAGCAACTACAATGACACACCAATTAATGCAAACGCTTTCATAACAAAGCCATATGAAACAAGAGTTTACTTGTTCAAATAATTTTATACACAACAAATTCCCCACTCGTAGTGAGTGGGGAATTTTTATGTTACTTAAACTATTATATTATTTCTTTTTGTTTGATTTTCTGAGCACTGCACCAGCAAACATAATAACAGCAAAGAGAATCAAGTAGAACAATACCGGGAATGCAAATTCGCCATTTTCTTTAGCATTAAGGTATGGTGTAATACCGTGTGCATAAACAGCAGCAAATACCATAAAGCCACAAGATGCAGTTGCTAAAATTGGTAACAAGAAACGCTTAACAAAGCCAAGCTCTTTTTCTTTAACCATCCAGACAATGAACATAGGAATGTACATACCATAGATTGTAATAATCGGAAGCTCTGAAGAGTCAAAGTTAAAATAACCGAACCAACCACTTGTAAGGTTTGCACCATAGAAGTATACAAGCCACAAACTACATACAAACAAGCCCCAAATTGAAGAGTTTGTAACCATATTTGTATGTTTGTCAACTTCACTGAACATAGCCGGTCTTGGACCCTCATCACGAGCAGCAATAGCGTACATACCACGTGTTGCACCTACCATAAGACCATTAAGTGTACCAAGACAGGAAATAACGATACAAATGTTAAGGAATGCACCACCAACGTTACCAAAAACGTTCTTGAATGCTTCAGGAGCGCCTTTTTCAATAAGAACAGCGTTTGATGCGCCACCTGCAACACCAATGTAATAAAGAACGTAAGCAACAACAACGATAATAGCACCTAAGGTTAATGCAATTGGAAGGTTCTTCTTTGCGTTTTTAAGCTCTGCATTGATAGATGTAGCAACAATCCAACCCTCGTATGCGAAAACAGTAGCAACAACAGCAGCGAAAAGACCTGCACTCTTACCACCTGCAACTTCAGAAACGATTGTTGTGAAGTTCTGTGTAAGAACCCCCTCTTTAAGACCATAGATTGTACCTACAATAGCCATTAAAGTAATAGGAACAAGCTTAATAACTGTTGCACTGATCTGGAACTTACCTGCAAGCTTTGGTGAGAAAGCATTAAGTGTGTATGAAGCAATAAGTAAAAAGCCTGCAACACAAAGCACCTCAGGACCTGCTAAATCCCAACCGAAAAGAACACCAAGATAACGAGCAGAAACCCAGGCAAGAACTGACGTCATACCGGGATAGTAAACGTTAACCATAAACCAAGCAAGGTAATATGCATAACCTTTACCACAAGTAACCTCAGCGTAGTCAACTACACCACTAACCTTCTCATACTTCTGTGCCATAGCAGCAAACTGTAATGAACATATAATCATTAAACAGCCTGTAATTACCCAAGCAAGAATACCAAGAGGCATATCTCCACCTGTAGCAGTTAAAACGTTCTGTGCTTTAAAGAAAACACCGGAACCGATAACTGTACCAACAACCATACATATGGCAGTAGGGAGACCATATCTTTTTTCAAGTTTTTCCATAAATTTCACCACTTTCTATTGATGCAATGCACCTAATAATGCAATAATAATACAAATATATTAATTTGTAAAGAAAATTTTAACAAAAATTGTATAAATTTAAAATAATTTTGAATAATTTTCCAGTAAAAAAGTAATTACAACATATATCTTCCAAGTATTAAGTGTTACATATACTGTCTTAATTTTTTTACGAACACTTGAAAATCAATATTAACAATATTATAATATCAATATTATTTCCGTCCGTGGCGCAGCTGGATAACGCAGCAGATTCCGATTCTGAAGAACGGGGGTTCAAATCCCTTCGGACGGGCCAGAAAACACCACACCTTTCGAGGGGTGGTGTTTTTACATAGTGAATAAAAACTAAAAGGCAACCCTTAAGGATTGCCTTTCGTTATTAATAATTCTCTTTTCTTACTTCGAAATAGCTCTGTGGATGTGCACATACAGGGCAAACGTCAGGAGCCTTTTTACCCATAACAAGATGTCCACAGTTTCGACACTCCCACATTGTTTCTTCTGCTTTTTCGAAAACCTTCTGCATTTCTACGTTTGAAAGAAGCTTTCTGTAGCGTTCTTCGTGAGATTTTTCAATCTTTGCAACGTTTCTGAACTTTTGTGCAAGCTCAATGAATCCTTCTTCCTCTGCCTCGTCAGCAAAGGTTGCGTACATATCTGTCCACTCGTAGTTTTCGCCTTCAGCTGCAGCAAGAAGATTTTCTGCAGTGTTACCAAGAGCCTTCAACTCTTTAAACCACATTTTTGCATGCTCTTTTTCGTTGTTTGCTGTTTCCTCAAAAATAGCAGCAATCTGCTGATAGCCTTCTTTTTTTGCAACAGATGCAAAATAGGTGTATTTGTTACGCGCTTCACTTTCACCTGAGAATGCAGCGCGAAGATTTTTTTCTGTTTTTGAGCCTTTAAGTTCCATAAATCATTTTCCTTTCAGATAATTTCAAAAGTAAGTATTTACTTTTGTTTCCAAAATATACTATAATATATTTAAAATTTTTTGTCAAAGGATTTTTTAATACATTGACACATTATACTTATTATGCTAAACTGTAAACACAAATTTTAATTTATGAGGTGTGTTTTATGAGTTGGTTAGATAACATTGATGCCGCTGCAGCTAAAAAAGGCAAAAAGGTTGAAACCTTCTGGCAGTTTGTTAAGTTTATTGTTGTTAGCTTAGGTGCTTGTATTGTTCAGGTAGTTTCTCTTGCTATTCTTTACAATATCCCTGCAATTAAAGATTTAAGCGACACAGCATTCCATTTCTGGGTGTTCGACTACCCTGTTATTGAAGGCGAGCGTTGTGGTCTTGCACTTTTCATTTCCGCTAACGTTGCTAACATTCTTGCTCAGATTGTTGCTTTCTTCATCAACAAAGAAAAGACATTCAATTCAAGTGCAAACATCAAGATTGCTCTTCCTATCTACATAATCTTTACAGTTGCTCTTGTTTGCTTCTCTGCATGGCTTAACCCTACAATATTTACACTTTGCGTAGAAAAGTTCTCATTAGGCAGTGGTCTTGCCCTCACAATTGCAACAGCTGTTTGCTCAACTCTTCAGTTTGTTCTTTACTTCCCTGTTGACAAAATTCTTTTCCACGAAAAGAAAGAGAAAAAAGCATAATAAAAATTTAAAGTTTCACCACCGATTAGCAAAAATCGTTTTGTTAATCGGTGGTGATTATTTTTACGGCTTTTTAATTTTATTAAGCATTGCATTAAGTCCCAACAAATCTTCTTTCGAGAACTTAACGTTAGCTGCACCCATAAGGCTTGTAAGACGAAGAACGGTAAAGCCACCCATCATTTGCATCATGGCGCCACCGAAGGCTTCCTCACCCATTTCAGTATTACCTATGCCCTTCATCATCTGTGCTGCAAGACCTTTTACGAATGCTGCACCTTCAGGGCTCGCCATAATATCGGAAAGCTTGTCGTTAATTGAGAAGTAGCCCTCAACCTCTTCAATATCGAACCAGTTAAGAACAGCTCCTTTTTCAACAAGGCGGTATGCATTATTAAACTCTGCTACCTTACGGATTTTTGAAGTATCCTTGTACTCACCTGCAACCACCACAAGCTCTGTTTCACCAACGTTAGGCACATCAAAATAGAAGAAATGGTCCTTTGCAGATTTCTTACCTAAGCTCTTGCCGTTTGCGAAAAGCTCAACCTCAGGAAGATTTGAATATACTGTTACCTTTGTAACATCTTCCACTCTGTCAACGTATCTCTTACCGCATAAGTGAACGAACTTTTCATCAGAGAGCCAAGCCTTATATGCGTAGAAGGAGTCTTTTTTATACTTACGGTCAAAGGTTACAAGACCTTTATGGTTCTGACCATTTTCACCACCCTCGTTACGGGAGTCGGCACCAAAGTCAAACATATTCCACACATGTGTTGCCCACATATATTTTCTTGAGAAAAACTGTTTTATTAATTCTTCGTGGTAATATGCCTGATATTCTTCAGTATAGTCACCCTGCTGAGGGTCTGATGTGTGCCAGTTAAGTGCTTCGCAACCATATTCACTACAACCGATTGGAATCTGTGGGAATCTTGCATGGAAATTATCGAACCACGGTCCATTCATAGTTGTGTCGCCACCATACCAACCAAAATAATGGTTATATGACACGCAATCAGGAATCTGGATATATGGGCTTTCAATATCACACATTGAAACTGCTGCAATTACGGTTTTACGTGTTTTATCAAGCTCGTGGACAAGGTCATTTAATATTCTGTGATTTTCAAGAAGATCAGGATCGCTGTCTCCCTGCATTGTAATTTCGTTTGAAAGTCCCCATACAACAATTGATGGATGGTTGTAATTCTGAATTACAAGCTCCTTCATCTGCGAAATTGTGTTTTCACGACCTGTTGCCATATGCTTTGAAATATATGGAATTTCTGCCCATATAACGAGACCTTTTTCGTCGCAGAGGTCATAGAAAAACTGGTCGTGCTGATAGTGCGCAAGACGGATTGTTGTTGCACCGACTTCCATAATTAAGCCAATATCTTCTTCGTGGTGCTCAGGAAGAAGTGCGTTACCAAATCCCCATCTGTCCTGATGACGTGAAACACCTCGCAACGGATATTCTTCACCGTTAAGAATAAAGCCATTTTCAGGATCTATAACAAAGCTTCTGCAACCAAATCTTGAAAAAATATTATCAAGTATATTTCCGTTTTCAACAAGCTGAAGCTCTGCAGTATAAAGATACGGATCTTTTCTACCATGCCAGAGGTGAACGTTTTCAATTGTTAAATCGACCTTTGTATCGGCAGTTGTTTTTTCGCAAACAACGTTACCTTCAGCATTTTTAATTGTATACTTAACCTGCTGACCTGCCTTTGCATTCGAAAGCCAACATTCGATTTCTACATCTGCATTTTTACCGTTTACTACAGGTGTAATTTTAAGACCAGGTCCACCATGGTGCATAAGGTCAAAGTGTGAATTATTTACACAAACAATGTTTACGTCACGATAAAGACCACCATAGAAGGTAAAGTCTGCAAACTGCGGGTAAACCTTATCGTTTGGTGAGTTGTCAACTGCAATAGCAATTAAGTTTTCTTGTTGAAGATGGTTAGTTATTTCAACACGCCAGGTTGAATAACCACCATCGTGATGTGCAAGGATTTTACCATTAACATAAACATCTGCAGATGAGTTAGCACCTTTTATTTCAAGGTAGTATTTATCTGTTTCAGGAAGATCGGTCTTAAGGAGCTTTTTTACATAGTAGCAAGTACCTCTGTAAAAATCACTGTCACCATCCTGTCCATCTATTGCATTCCATGAATGTGGAAGGTTAACCCAATCCCAATCTATTGGAAGCTCTGAAGGAACAGAATTAGCTCTTTTTGTAAACGCCCATTTTCTGTTGATATTTACAATATCTCTCATATATTGATTTTCTCCTTTATTTTTGCTTTTTAAATGCCCGGTAGATAAATCTATCGGGCATCAAATTTTAATTATTATGCTTTTCTTCTTGCTTCAAGCTCTGTAGTCATTGCATCTACTTTCTTTTTATCAAGGTTGTAGATAACTGCAATACCAATAAACTGCATCACTGCACTTAAGAGGTAAAGACCTGCAACAAGCCAACACATATTTTTAGCTGTCTGTAAGCTTTGGCCGATTGTACCGAGTTCTTCCTGATAGCCAAGAAGACCCATTACAAAAATAACAATTGAAGGACCTACACCCTGTGCAAGCTTACGGAAGAATGAATGAAGTGAATAAACTGTACCTTCCTCACGAGTACCGAATTTCCATTCATTGTACTCAATGGCATCACTCATCATTGCCCATGAAACGCAGGTATAAACACCCATACCAACACCGAAGAGAACAAGTCCTGCAAGGTAAACAATTAAAGCCTTTTCACGTTCTACCATTGGGAAGAACATCATAATACCTGCACCAACAAGAGTTGTAATTGAGCCAATAACAGAAACCTCTTTTTTACCGAACTTGTTAACAAGTGTCTTAATGAAAGGTATAAACAATACCATTGGAAGGAAGCCAATCATTGTAACAACACCTGACATTGAAGCGTTGTTGAAGTAGGTTGCAAACATAATTGTATTTGCTGTAGACGCAGACTGCATGCCAAGGAACATACCCATAGCAGCTACTGTAGCACCAACTGCAGGACGGTTTTTCATAAACTTACCGAATGCAGCAAAAACATTGAATTTTTCTCCACCTTCGCTTGTTTTAACTGCATTTTCATCTACACGGATTGTGGTTAATTTAATCATTACCATAAATGCAATGAAACCAAGTACACCCATTATAAGTGCAGCAAAGAAAACACGATTACCTAAAAGTGTTTCAAACTGCTTACCTGTAAGTGGATCAAGAACAGGATCACCTATCTTATATGCCTCACCTGTTAAAGGATTAGTATGGTAATCGCCTGTTCCGTTATAAGTAACCTTCTGCCAGATAATCATAGGAAGAATTACCATTGGTACAATGTTACCAAACATTGAGCCGATTGAACGCCAGGTTGAAAGCTGAGCACGTTCACCTGTATCCTCTGTAATAAGAGAAAGCATTGAACCATAAGGAACGTTTGCTACGGTATAACAAGCATCCCATACAATATAGCCAAGCACAAAAAGGATTGCCTTAACAACTACACTTGCATTAGGGAAAGGAAGGAAAACTGCAGCACCTGCAATAAGCAAACCACACGCACCTATAAAGATATATGTTTTAAATTTACCCATTTTATACTTTCTTTTATCGTTATCGATAAGACTACCGATAAGTGGGTCGTTAATTGCATCCCAAGCCTGAACGAGTAAAAGAAGGACAGAAAGCAAACCTGTTTCCATCATCATATACACAAGCCAGAAAGTCTGAACAGTACCCTTAAGAGCAAAGCTCATATTACAACCGAAGTCACCCAATGCATACGCTACCTTATCACGCATACCAAACTTACGGAAGCCTTTTGAATCTAATTCAACCTCTTTTTTAGCCATAATAGATTCCACTCCTTTTTCTATATTTTTGGAAAATGTTGCTATTTTTTTGTTGAAAACCAACAAAACTTATCAACAAACTCATTTTATCTTATAAATCAAAAATATCGTGAGTACAATTTTTATATTTTTTAGTATTTTTTTTATATTATGTTGATTTTCCACAAAAATTATACGATAATAGGAGTATATAAATATTTGTGGAGACAAGGAAATGAACTACGACAGAGAGTTAACCTTTTTTATCAATCTATGTGAAAATTGTAAAATTAAAACAAACATTATTACCAACGAAACGTTACCACCAAATATTGATTTAGGCATACGTGAAGTGTTAGGATTAGAAAAAGATTATTATGAAATGTTTGACGTAAGCAATTGCGAAAATAACGTTATCTATTTCCGTTATGATGCATTTGGGTGCAGATATATATTCATAAATCTCCCTGAAAAGCCTGTTAAAACCTTTTTAGTTGTAGGTCCGTATATATGCACACCGGCAACACGTGATGATATTGAAAAAAGCGTTTCTGCCTTCTCATTATCACCAATTACAATTGAAAATATTCACAAATACCTTTCTGTTGTACCTTATATTACTGACGATGGTTTTATTACAGCAGCAACAAATTGTTTGTGTGAAGCTCTTTATGACTCATCAGACAACTACAAAATCAAAACTGAACATAGGCAAGAGTATGGGGAACTCGCATTTTTAATTGCACAAAAAAGACTTGCCGATATGGAATCACCGTTAATTTCAATTCAATCTATTGAAAAAGCATATGAGCAGGAGAACAATCTCTTAAAAGCGATTTCACAAGGTCATGTTCACAAGGCGGAAAACTTCTTCGCAAACAGAAAACCAAGCGAAATGCTTGAGTCACGTATAACGGATAAATTAAGAAATGCTAAAAACTTTCTTGTTGTTCTTAACACGTTAGCGCGAAAAGCTGTCGAGCAAGGTGGTGTTCATCCAATATATATTGATAGTGTTTCATCTGACTTTGCTATAAGAATAGAAGCTGCAAAAAGCACTGAAGAGTGTGATAATCTATTTTTTGCGATTGTCAGAAAATACTCACGTCTTGTACAAAAACACTCTCAGAAAAATTACTCGCTTCTTGTACAGAAGGTTATAACCTGTATTGATACCGACATTACTGCAGATTTGAGCTTAAAAACACAAGCAAAGCTATTAAACGTCAACCCAAGCTATCTGTCTACCCTTTTCAAAAAGGAAACGGGTGTTACTTTAACAGACTACGTTAACAAAAAACGTGTTGAAAGAGCAAAACAGCTTTTAACGGAAGGACATACACAAATCCAGACAGTTGCGCAAAGCTGTGGAATTCTTGATGTTAACTATTTTACAAAGATTTTCAAGAAATACGCAGGTACTACCCCAAAAGAATATAAAAACCAAAAGAACTCGTGAAAAATCCACGAGTTCTTTTTATAAATTTTTGTCTTTGGGTTTAACGTTAACTGAATAGTAAGTGTAATAAACCACAAAACCGGGTTTTGCACCATTGGGCTTCTTTATATTTTTAACATCTGTGTAATCAACTGTAACTATTGTACTCTCCCTTGCAGAGCTATAATATGCTGCTATTTCTGCAGCTTCAACAATTGCATCGTCAGGTATTTCCCCACCATCTGCAAGAAGTAACACATGAGAACCCGGACACTTTTGCGAGTGAAGCCATATATCTCCACGTCTGCCTGTTTTAAAGGTCAACTTATCATTCTGAATATTGTTTCTGCCTACAAGCACTGTAAGACCTTGGCTTGTTTTAAATTCAAGGGGCTGTAACGTTTGCTTTTTCATTTGCTTTTTATTTGTAGTTTTATGCTTTAAAAAGCCCTGAGAAATAAGTTCATCTTTTATTTCACCAAACTCTCTTTCAAGAGTTGCACGTGACAGCATATCACGAACTGTTTCTAAATATTCCAAGTCGTTTTTACCATCTTCAATAAGCTTAATAAGCATATTTTCAGCAGTACAAGCCTTATGATATTCCTTATAAAGCTTTTGAGCATTCTGTGATGGTGTTAACGCAGGGTCAACTTCAATTTTCTCTGTTTCGTTTGTATAGTAATTAAACACCTCGTAAACACTGTGGCCTTTTTGGAGCATATACTGAGATGCAGTTATAAGCTCTGCTTTAATTTTTATCGCATCTCTGTCTGCACACTTTTTCAAATCATCCTGTTGATTATTGAGCTTACGCGCAGTTCTTTCAATAAGATTGTCAAGTGACTTAAAGAGTTCTGACGCCTTTGAACGTGTTCTTAAAAATCTGTCACGTTCACTATAAAAACCTGTAAGCAGTGAAAAAACGTCATCTTTCCTTATGGTTTTCAAGGTTTCACCGTATTGGGTAATATTTATAAAGCTGAATTCCCTTGGCTTACCTGCTTCGTCAAGGACAATAGTCGGCTCTGCATCAAAAGAAAGAAGCCTTGTTTTAAGTGAACTGAGCTCTGTAAACAAGTTGATTTTTTCCTGAGAGGAAAGCTCGTTCACACCTTTATCATCACCACAAGTTCTGTAGGCAATTTCCCCCGAAAGTAATGGTGAAACACCTTGAAGAGATTTGATAATTGCTGATGATAATTTCGAATTTTCGTAGTTTAATATTTTTTCACAGACAACAGTAGTATCAACCTGACGCAAATCAAATTTGTCTTGTGCAGGTGGTAATTTGTATTGTGCACCTGGTAAAACAAGACGGTAAGACGACGTCTGTGCATCAACACGCCTTAAGGCGTCAACAATTCTGTTGTCGTTATCTTTGTCAAACAAAATAACGTTGCTGTGCTGTGCCATTATTTCAACAGCAAGCGTCAGCTTTACCTTATCGCCGATTTCGTTTGTAGCATCAAAATTAAAAAATGCTATTCTGTCTAAACCATACTGCTCAACGCTTAAAAGAGTTGCACCTACAAGACGTTTTCTGAACAACATACAAAGCATTGGTGGTGTTTGTGGGTTTTCAGGTGTTTCATCAACCAACGCAAAGCGAGGGCTGTTTGCATCTGCTGAAAAATACAGCTTATGCATAGCACCCCTTGTACGCATTATGAAAACCAATTCATTTTTACTTGGTTGATGTATTTTGTCGACCTTTGAGCCTACAAGCGTGTCATTTATGCTTTGACACATAAAGCTCAGAAACATTCCGTCTAATGCCATTACAATTTCCTTTAATTTTATATATATTTAACTGAATGTGTTAAATCTGAAACGTGAATCTCAACTTCATTTCCAAATTTATTTTTTAAAATATCGCGCAAGCCTTCACAAACTACGTTTTCAGTTTCAAAATGCCCTGCGACAAACAAACAAATTCCCGCCTCAGCAGAATACAAAAGCTCGTGATGCTTTGCTTCACCTGTAAGAAAAGCATCTGCACCTATAGACTTAGCAAGGGCTACCAAATCGCCACCCCCACCTGAGCACATGGCGACTGTTTTAATAGTTTTGCCTGAATCCGTAAAAGAAACTGCGCCACCTAAGGCAGATTTGATTTTCTTTGCCAAAAAATCGGCAGAGCATGGCTCAATTTCGCCATATTTAAGAAAAGCATCTTCAGAAGACGTTTTTAAATTTTTAACACCGACCTTATTTGCAAGGCAGTGGTTAACACCACCCTCTGCTTTATCAAGACAGGTGTGGCAAGCAATAAAACTCATTCCTGATGCAACGGCCTTGTAAACAAGACTACTGCTATGAATCTCGGAAACGGGAGCAAAAAGCAATGGATGATGAGTTATAACAAGATCTGCGCCAAATACTTTGGCATCATCAATAACCTTGCTTGTTACGTCGAGGGCAA
The DNA here is from genome assembly GCA_045605085.1 of Acutalibacteraceae bacterium. Taxonomy (GTDB): domain Bacteria; phylum Bacillota; class Clostridia; order Oscillospirales; family Acutalibacteraceae; genus DTU089. The sequence continues at coordinate 6,953 of JAZUPI010000009.1, read as the reverse complement.
TGTAAATCTTTTTGACTTCACTATCAAATGAACCAATATTAAGACCACAATTATCCCACTCCTCAGCAGTATGGAAAGGAGCTACTTCATTAAGGTAATCGTAAATATCTTTAACAATCATTTTTCTCTGCCTTTTCTTTCTTAAGAATATCGTACCTTACGATAGCAATTATAATAGACGACATAACAACACACTCGGTTACAATACCTGCAACGGAGCCTGTAATTATATTAAAAATGAGCCAACATGGCGAGCTTGGGAAGGTAATAAGTCTTATTTTTGTTTCATCCTTCATCCAATAGCTTACAGTTGTAAGAATCATTGCAAGTGGTGGTAAAAATGAATACCAGCTTTCCCACGTAAGTACACCTGCAATTATAGAAACAATGATAAAGAAAACAAGCCACAAAGGACTTTTTGCCCACTTTTTGTCGTTATTAATAAAAACAATTGACCTTGAAAGTCCAATGAAATTAAGTGCAGCACCTGTAAAAGCATCGGCACCGTTGGTCATTCCAAGGAATATGTAATGAGTAATAAAAAGAAGGGCTGCAACAATCTGAAAACCAATTATTCTGCTTCGTTTATTTTGCTGAAAGCTTAAAAAGTTAAATGCAGCACCACCAAAGCCGATAGCCTGTGTAATAACGTCAACCATTTATAAACCTTTCTATTGAAGAAATTGTCTGTGACAAATCTTCAATTTCCTCATCATTTTCTCTGTCCTTTAACGCCTTATATTTCTTCTGAAGGCGCGAAAGCTGTTGATTAAGATGCTTGTGGGCATCCTCACTATGAGTTAGCTTTCCGATAAAGCAATCAGATTGTGAAAACTCAGAAATTTTACCTGTGTATCGTGCATCAAAGGTTATATAATGACGCCTTCCTTCGTGGGTTGCAACTTCACAATTAATTTCAAAGCCGTTTTCAAAAAGAAAGCGTCTTAAATCCTCCGCCCTGCTTTGTGGCTGAAAAATGAAATGGAATCTCTCATCCTTAACCCAGGGTATTTCTGCAAGCTTTTCGGCAATAAGCGTACCACCCATACCAGCGAAAACAATTTCGTCGGCATCGGTAGGTTTAAAGCTATTAAGACCGTCCGACAATCTTAATTCAATTTTATCTTCAAGCTCAGATTCCTTAACGGATTTTCTTGCGTTCTCAAGGGGCATCTGACCAATATCGGCAGCAATGGCTCTTTTCACTTTACCCGTCTGTATAAGATAAATCGGCAAATAGCCGTGGTCTGTACCTATATCTGCAATAATGCCGTCGCCTTTTACAAGAGAAGCGACGGCAGAAAGCCTCGGTGTAAGATTTATGTTCATTATTCACCAATTGCAGCATTAATTTTTTCAAGAAGCTCGTCAGCATCAACACCATGAACTCTACATGCCATTTCAACTGTTTCGCCACGTGCTGAAGGACAACCTAAGCAATGCATGCCCATTTCAAGAAAAAATGGTGCTGTCTGTGGTGCAATATCAAGAACGTCGCCGATAATTGTATCTTTTGTGATTTTCATAGTTTTTACTCCTTTTTTGTTTTAGTATAACATAGATAAATAAAAAAATAAATAGAATATGAAACATTTTACTATATTTTAATGAATGTAATTGTTTGATTTCACAGTTGATTTAAAGTTAATAGAATGATAAAATTAAAGTGTAATAAATTACCATCTCGGAGGCTCACTATGTTACAAAAAGATTTTAATCCTGTACTCAGATTTATGGTTGTAAGTGACGTTCACTACAAAGATGACCATTGCGTTGAAGAAGAGCGTATGGAAAAGGCTATTAAAATTGCCTACAGATTAAGTGAACAGCATCCTACATACAAAAGACTTGACGGCGTTTTTGCTGATGGCGACTTTGCAAACTCCGGCACAGAGGTTCAGATGAGAAAGTTCAAGAAAACACTTGACGACAACCTCAAGGCTGAAACAAAGTACTGTCTTAATATGGCTAGTCACGAATATCACGGCGATGGTGTCGAAAATGCCTACAAACGCTTTACAGAGGTTTTTGGTATACCTGTAGACAACCACGTTGAAATAAATGGCTTCCACTTTATTTTAGTAAGCTCTTCGCATGGTTGCGAATATGACGAAGACAAAGTGGTTTTCGCAAAGGCAGAGCTAAAAAAAGCACGTGAAGCTGATCCTAAAAAGCCAATTTTCTTCTTCCAGCATCCACACATTACCGACACTGTTTCAGGTAGTATTTACTGGGCGGACGAAACCTTCTATCCTGTTCTTATGGATTATCCTCAGGCTATTGACTTTTCAGGTCACTCACATGTACCGATTAATGACCCTCGTTCAATTTACCAAAAGCATTTCACATGTCTTGGTACGGGCTCTCTTTCATACTTTGAGCTTGATGAGTTTGATAAATATTACGGTACTTGTCCTCCAAACAAAGAGGATTGTGCACAGATGCTTATAGTTGAGGTTGATGCTGACAACAGAGTTCGCATTTACCCATACGACGTTCTCACAGACAATTTCTTTCCATTTGTTTGGGAAATTGACGAGCCTTGGAATGTTAACTCCTTCAAATACACAGACGCACGTTACAAAACAACAATTGCACCATATTTCGATGGTGCAGACGTTACTGTTTCTGACGTTACCGACAAGGGCTTCAAGGTGTCCTTCCCACAGGCAAAAATTGAAACAGAGTACGTAAACGACTATAAGATTGTTATTAAAGAAGCAAGCAACGGTTTAACTGTTAAGCAGGCTGCTTTGTGGAGTGAATATTATTTCTACAATATGCCTGAAACACTCAGCATTAATTTTGACGATTTAAAAGCAGATACAGAATATGATATTGAGGTAATTGCAGGTTCCTTCTGGAACACATACTCCGAACCAATTTTAGCAAAAGTCAAAACAAAGTAAAGGAGAAAAACTATGGATAGAATTTCAGTTTCTGGAATGCAATTCGTTGACGAGCACGGCAGAGAACGCATTTTCAGTGGTATGAATGTTGTCGATAAAAAAGAATATGACAAAGATAACCCATATTTCGGATACTCTGCCGATAAATTTCCTTTTGAGGAATTCAGGGCAAGAGGCTACGATATGATTCGTCTTGGCTTCACCTGGGCAGCAATGGAGCCTACACCAAACAATTATAACGAAAAGCTTATTTCATCACTTTGTGATTTCCTTGATAAGTGTGAGGAATATGGTATTTATGCATATCTTGATTGTCACCAGGACGTATGGTCACCACATTGCTACGGCGACGGTGCACCTCGTTGGGCAACAATTACAGACCAATACAAGCCTACAAAACCTCTTGCTGTATGGGCAGAACCTTATTTTTACGGCAAAGCGTGCCACAGAGCCTTCGATAATTTCTGGGACAACGTAAAGTATAACGGAAAAGGTCTTCAAGACTATTTTGCAGATATGTGGAAGCACGTTGTAGCTGCAACAAAAGATAAACCTGCGCTTTTCGGTTACGATTTCTTCAACGAACCTCATCCGGGTGCCGATGGTGGCAAGATATTCAGAAAGATTATTGCAGGAGTTGTAAAAACAAGCGTAGCAGACAAGCGAATCAATCTTATAAAACTTGCAAAGGTTGGTCTTTTCAGTAACGAAAAACCAAAAGCACTTGACCAGTACACAGGTGAAGTTTTCAAAAAGATTATTGCAGATTGCGATAAGCTTGTTAAAAACTTTGACGAAAACAGATACTCACCTTTTGTCAACAAAATGGCAGCAGCTGTACGTGAGGTAACTGACAGAGGCTTTATTTTCACAGAAAACAACTACTTCTCCAATATGGGTATTCCATGTTACAACACTCCTGTAACCGTAAATGGTCAAAGAGAAGCACACCAGGTATTTGCTCCACACGCTTACGACTTAATGGTTGATACACCTGCATACAAATATGCAAGTGATTCACGTGTTGGTATGATTTTCGACAGACGTCGCGAAACACAGGAAAGGTTACAGGTGCCTTGCCTTGTTGGTGAATGGGGCTCTTGCGCCGAGGGCGACGGCTGGTACCCACACATCAGATTTTTACACAACAAGTTTGATTCTTACAAGTGGAGTAACACATACTGGTGCTACTTTGACGATATTCTCAAGCAAGACTTTATGAAAGTTCTCACCCGACCAAGACCAAAGGCTGTTACAGGTGAAATTATTTCATACAAGTATGACCACGAGGATGGCGAATTCAAGCTTAAATATAAGCAGGACAAAGAATTCAACGTTCCTACAATTGTATATGTAGATAAAAAGCCTGAAAAAATCGAGTGTGACGGTGAATATAAAATAAATGAATTACCGGGCAACATCGGTTACGATATTGAATTCACAACCGGTATTGGTGAACACGAAATAGAAATTGAATTTTAATAACAGACACAAGGAGGCGTGTATATGAATAAGGTTATTACAATAAGCCGTGAATTTGGAAGTGGTGGCAGAACTGTTGGTAAATTAGTTGCCGAAAAGCTTAACATCCCCTGCTACGACCAGGAAATAATCCAGAAAATAGCTCAGGAAAGTGGCTATTGCGAAGAATTTATTGCAGAACAAAGCGAAAATGCTCACAACAAGTTCTTTTCAAATACATTTGCCTTCAGAGATCACTACGGAAATTCAATTCAAGACAAAATATGGCTTGCACAATTAAAAGCAATTGTTGAGGTTGCAAACAAAGGCCCTTGTGTCATTGTCGGCAGATGTGCAGACTTCATATTAGAGGGAACTGCTGACATACTTAAGGTTTTCATTCACGCCGACAACAAATCAAGAGCAAAAAGAATTGTTGAGCAGTATGGTGAAGCTGACCAATCACCTGAAAAACGTCTTAAAGAAAAAGATAAACGCAGAGCTGCCTACTATCAGCTTAACACCGACAGAAAATGGGGCGATATGAAAAACTACGACATCGCCTTAAGCACCTCATCGTTAGGTATTGAAAAATGTGCAGACATAATTGTTGAGCTCTATAATGTAAATTAAATTCATTTTACAACAACGCCGTTCTTGATCCCCCAAGAACGGCGTTGCTTGCTTTAGATATTTTTTGTTTTAATATACCTTTGGGATAACTATATATTAATTATTTTTCTGTTTTCTTTATCTGTTATATATCATGTAAAAAACAAAAAATGCAACAATTATTGCCTTGAATGTTTTTTAGTGCTATACTGTATTTAAATTCTAAACGTAATGTGGTCTTAAACTACATAAGGAGTAAATTATGGCTGACAGTATTTACAAATCAATCCGTAAAGAACATGGTATGACACGCGACGACGTTTGTGACGAATCCTTAAGACTCGACACTCCTATGCAACCGGAGCGTCTTGAACGAATAGAAAATGGCAAGCTTGAAATTCACCCTGAAGAAGTAATGCTTCTTTCCGAAATTTATGGTGAGCCTACCCTTTGCAACCACTATTGCTCCAAAGAATGCCCTATCGGTCAGAAATACGTTCCTGAAATAAAGATAAAGGATTTAACTCAGATTGTACTAGAAATGCTTTCCTCTCTTAACTCTATGAAGAAAAGTCAGGAAAGGTTAATTGAGATTACTGCCGATGGTATGATTCAGGATGACGAAATCAAGGATTTCGTTTTTATTCAAAAAGAGTTAGAGAGAATTTCCATTACTGTTGAAACCTTGCAGCTTTGGGTTGAACAAATGATTGTCGAAAACAAAATTGACAAAGAAAAATACTCAAAGCTTATAAACGAATAAATACATAAAAGGTGTTCGACAGTTGTCCGAGCACCTTTTTGCATTAATTGTAAAAAACGGTACTCTATTTTTGCAGTTATTGTAATTTGAAAAACGACTAAGTTTTGGTAAGATATAGTCACATCGAAGATATTTCGAATAGAATGTTACAAGGAGTGACACCAATGCCACCTCGACAACGCATATTGGCTATAAGACTTGCCGACAAGCTAAACAAAAACCCACGCTATGCAGAAGCACTTGGCGTGGTAACCCAACAAACGAAGGTTATTAAGCAAAACTGTTCGGAGGATAAAAATGAAAAACAACGTTGATAATGAAGTAATCGAAGTGAAATTTCACGACGTAGTTGAAAATGAGGCTGCTCAGGAAATTGACGTCAGCAACACAATAAAAACAAAGAAGCTTCCTTTCAAAATGATTATTTCCGTTTTGCAAGAGAAAGCAAAAAAAGCTTTAAAAAACAATGATAAAATAAAAGAGTTAATTACTAAGGCTTTGAGTTTTTTCAAAAGAATAAGCAATATTTCTTTTTTAAAAAAGAAGTTTTTTGACATTCCGTTGCTTTGCGATATGCTTACTGACACAATTAACGGAGAGTACAAAAACATTCCATATTCATCAATAATTATTACTGTAATGGCACTTTTGTACGCAGTCAGTCCTATTGACCTTGTTTTTGACCACATTCCCCTCATCGGCTTACTTGACGATGCTGCAGTTTTAAACATCCTTCTTCAAACAATAAAAAACGACTTGGAAACCTACAATTCCTGGAAAAAGGATCAGGAAATTTTCAATTCAAAGGAGACAAACTAATGATAGAAACAATTTTAGAAATCGCATCAACAATTTTATTTGCCTGGCTTTTTTTCAAAGCACTTAAGCTTACCTTTAAAATCACCTGGGGTTTTGCGAAAATAGTTGCAATAATACTTTTTGTTATTGCTCTTCCTGCCCTTATACTTTGCTTACTGTTTGCAGGTAGTGCAGCAATTCTTTTGTTACCTATTGCCCTTGTTGGTGCCGCATTAGGATTAGTTAAATGCTTTGGCGCTTGCTAACTTTAAACAAAATCTATTTAACAAATGGTTTCGAGGAGATAAAAAATGAAAAAAACGAAAAAAACAAAACACGTTAAAATTTATCCTTACGTAGTAGGAGCAATTGTAGCACTGTTGTTTTCAGGCTTGTGTTTATATGTATTC
>JAZUPI010000008.1:0-19100 GCA_045605085.1 Acutalibacteraceae bacterium | reverse complement strand
CAAACCACATTCATTCTACTTGGAGGATTAATTATTTGCAACTACTTCGGCGGCTTTGAGCTCGCCGTTTTTGGCTTTGCTGAAGCCTTTTTCTTCCCCCGGTAGAACCGGGGGTTTATTTCCACCCCTAAAGGGACCAATCAAAACAGACGACACCTCATAATGAGGTGTCGTCTGTTTTTGTGATTTTAACCATTTTATAATAGGTTTATTTGTCTTTTATATACATTGAAATAACGTGCAAATTACATTATAATTAATCCATTAAATATAGAGAGGTATTTTTTATGGATTGTATTTTTTGTAAAATAGCAAACGGTGAAATTCCTGCAACAAAGGTTTACGAAGACGATACTGTTGTTGCTTTCAACGACCTTGAGCCACAGGCACCAAAACACATACTTGTAATCCCAAAAGCACACATTTCTTCTGCAGCAGACGTTAATGAAGAAAACAGTGCTGTTGTTTCTCACATTTTTGAAGTTATTGCAAAGCTTGCTAAGGATATGGATTTCAAAGATGGTTTCCGTATTGTAAACAACTGTGGACCAAGCGCAGGACAGACAGTTCAGCACATCCATTTCCACGTTATGTCAGGCAGAAGCTTCACTTGGCCAGCAGGCTAAACCAAATCAGTACACTTATAAGTAGGTAAAAAAATGAAAAGACCAATGCTCGTTACAGGTATAACTGCTGTTATTGTATGCATTCTCTTAATTTATTTTAAGAGTGCTGCAATTGCGTTACCTGTATTAGCAGCATTGGTCTTGCTTTTATATTCAAGCAAAAAGGTAGGCTTAAGAAAGCATGTAATAATACCGACCATATGTATTATTACGCTATTCTGTACCCTTTCGTTTTTCAACTACAACAGAACAAAAATTTCCCCCTATCTTCAATACGATGGCTCAACCGAAACCATATGTGCAAAGGTTATTACAACCCCGACTTTAGCAGACAACAAAACACGATTCACAGTTAAAGCCGATAAAATTACCAACAAAAACGCTAGCATAAAAATAAATGTAATTCTTAATGGTGATTTTTCAGAAACGGTATCACTATTCGACTACGTAACACTCCCTGATTCCTACGTAACTGCACCTACAGACAAATCAGGCAATTATTACTTTCAAGATAGTTCTGATGACATTTTCTTTACTTTGATCAACGAGACCTGTCACGTGCTTTGGCAATGCGAGAAAACTCCTTACTATTATTGTCTTAAATTAAAAGAAATTATTTCCCACACTACCGATTTGTATATGAACAAAATCCAGGGTGGTCTGCTAAAGGGAATGATGTTTGGTAACCAATCTTCTATGGATAGCACTGTTACTGAAAGCTTCAGAAACAGTGGTATTTCTCATTTGTTGGCTGTTTCAGGCTTACACACGTCCTTATGGTGTGGGCTTCTTATTACCTTGTTATCAGTGTTCAGAATTCCTGAAAAAGCAAGAAATATAATATGTCTTATATTCCTCATTTTATTCTGTATTGTTTCAGGCTTCACACCATCCGTAATAAGAGCCTCATTTATGATGGCAATTATTTTATTAGCCCCTCTTTTCAAACGTATGCCTGACGGATTAAACTCTTTAGGCTTTGCAGTTACTCTTATTCTTCTAATAAACCCATACACAGTTACTAGCATCAGCTTTCAGCTGTCAGTCTCTGCAACCTTAGGCGTAATTCTAGCGAGCAGCTATTCCGACAAAATAACATCCCTGACAAGCAGGCTACCTAAAACTCTTGCTACCTCATTAACAGCACTTTTGTCATCAATTCTTATAAGCGCTTTTGCAGGACTTTTCACACTTCCTGTTTCTGCACAGTACTTTGGCGTTTTGTGTCTTATTGCGCCAATAAGCAACATTCTTTGTGTACAGTTATCTTTTTACGGGATGATTTGTGGCATAATTTCTATAGGCTTATCGTTTATAAACATCCCCTTCATAAAAAGCCTTTGTCTTTTAATTTTCGATATTACACAATTCATTCTGGATATAGTCATAGCACTATCAGGGAAACTTTCTTCTTATAAATTTTCAACCATACCTGTACACAAAGAGTTTTTCAACGTTGGTCTTTTGATTACTTTTGTAATCTGTATTTTATGTTATGTATTATACAAATATAAAGAAAAGAAGTTCATAATGGGAGTTTCTGTATCTTCGTCAGCAATTATTCTGATAATGTCACTTCTTCTCCCTGTATTCGCACCTACATATAAAAACTGTATTACAGTTTCAAGTGCAGGGAATAACCTTCAACTTGTAATGCGTTCAGGTATGTCCTACGCCTATGTTGAAAACAGCTCTTCAACAATTGCATCCGATACTTTTAACGCACTACCTAAAGCAACCTGCGAAAGCTTAAAGCACTACGTATCAAACTACCTGACAATACAGTCACTGACTAACCCTTCTACAATCGAAAATACTTACAAGCCACAACAAACCTCTGTTTCTACAGACGTTTACAACATCACAAAAGCAATCGATATTAAGCTACCGAAAAACACCATTATTTCCGACTCAGGAAAGTTTGTGTTATCAGATGAAATAACTTTTGAAATCGTTGACACATTTCATATAAAATATGCTATAATAAGAAGCAATGAAAAAACTGTATACGTACACCTTTATGGTGACACAGACTTCAGTAAATACGTTTCGGTTAAGGAATGTGATATTTTCATATACAACACCACAATTCCAGAAACAGTTCCCCGAAACGCAGAGATGGTAATATTAAGCACCAGCAGTAGCTATGACTTGACAAAGGCTTATAAGCTTAAAAGCATCTGCAAAAAGCTTTATATTACAGGCAAGGACGGAAGCGTCAGCTTTTATATTTAAAAATCCAAGGAGATTTTATGGCACAGCTTAATGAAGAAACCTTAAAAAAGCAAATTAAAAGTGGCGATTTTTCAAGAGTGTATGTTATTTATGGTAATGAAGGTTACCTTAAACAGCACTACGCTTCTTTGATTTGCAGTAAAACCGTATCCAAGGATTTTGAGGATTTCAACCTTAAAAAACTTGATGGTAAAGAAACCTCGTTAAATGAAATATACGATTGTATCTCATCATTCCCTATGATGAGCGATTATACCTGCACTCTTGTCAAGGACTACCCTCTTAACAACTTCATTGGTGACCGTGGCAAGGTTGACAGCGAATTCGAAGGTGTAATTTCAGATATTCCTGAAAGCTCTGTGCTTGTTTTCTGGATGGATACAATTGAGGTTGACGAGAAAAACTCCAAATGGGCAAAGGTACTTAAAATCATAGATAGTGTTGGTGCCTGTGCTAAAATAGACAAACGCACACGGTCTGCACTTGAAAAGCTTCTCATGACGTCAGCTACTAAGAAAGATTGTTTACTTTCAAGGGAATGTGCCTCATATATGGTTGGACTTGTGGGTGAGGATATGGCAACCTTGCAAAACGAATTACACAAGGTGTGTGCTTACAAGGGTGAAGGCGAAATAACAAAAGCAGATATTGATAAGACCGTCATTGTTTCTATAGAAGCAAAAATCTTCCAGCTTGCAAGAATGGTTTGTCGTGGTGAAGCAGACCAGGCGTACGAAAATCTACAGAACCTTTTTAAGCTCCGTGAAGAGCCTGTAGTTATACTCAGTGTACTTTCAAAATCCTTTGTGGATATGTACAGAGTAAAGGCTGCAAAAGAGGCAAATGTGCCTTATTCAAAGCTTGCAGACGAGTTTGCAGGTAACATCTACAAAACGAAAATGTTTACACTTGACAACGCAGCCAGTGACGGCTCACGTTTTACAGTCACACAATTAAAGAATGCATTAGACATTTTATCTGACGCTGACAGACGACTTAAATCAACAAACGAAAACAGCAAAATAGTCTTAGAAGAAGTAATTTTAAGGTTGTTACGATTATAATGATTAAAATTAACCGAATTGTAATTGTGGAAGGACGCTACGACAAAATAAAGCTTTCCTCAATTTTAGATGCAGTTATTATTGAAACAGAAGGCTTCGGCATATTCAACAACAAAGAAAAGCAGAAGCTCATACGAAAGCTTGCAGCAACAAAAGGTCTGTTAATTTTAACAGACAGTGATTCTGCAGGCTTCAAAATACGTTCATTTATTCGTGGTATGGTACCTTCAGAACAGATTATTAATGCGTATATACCTGATGTTTTTGGTAAGGAAAAACGCAAAGCAGAGGCTTCTAAAGAAGGTAAACTAGGTGTAGAAGGCATTGATGCTCAAACCATTCTCTCCGTTTTGGAAAAAGCAGGAGTTTTCTGCGAAACTGTAGAAGAAAAGCCACGCAGAGAAATTACTAAAACAGATTTATACGAGGATGGTCTTTCAGGAAAGGCAGATAGTAACGCCTTACGAAAAAAGCTACTTAATCACCTGGATTTGCCCGAAAGACTTACATCCAACGCATTACTACAGGTATTGAATACGTTTTTGTCTTTTGAAGAATACAAGCAAGCAGTTGAGGTTATAAAAAATGGTTAATAAAAATGATGAGTTTAAATTGAATATAACCGGTTATACCTCGGAGGGTGGCGGTGTAGGAAAATTTGACGGACAAGCAATTTTTGTAGAAAACGTTGCAGTTGGTGACGAAATTCTTTGTCACGTAATAAAGGCAAAGAAAACCTATGCCATAGGCAAGGCTGTAAAAATTCTTAAATCATCAAAGCATAGAATTGAACCTGAGTGTGAAAGCTTCAAGTCATGTGGTGGATGCTCCTTTAGTCACATAAGCTACGAAGAAGAGCTTCGACTTAAAGCACAAAAGGTGAAGGATGCCTTTGAAAGAATTGGTGGCTTGTCTCCCGAATTCAAGCCAATAATTCCATCACCGCAAACTACAAGGTATCGTAACAAGGCGCAATACCCTGTCAAACGCGAAAACGGCATTCTAAACATCGGCTTTTACGCCAAGAAAAGCCATAGGGTAATTGATGGTGGCGATTGTCTTCTGCAGCCTGTTGAATTTACAGCTATTATTGAAATTTTTCGCAAGTGGATCAACAACAACAGCATAACTGTATACAACGAAGAAATAGGCAAAGGTTTAATCCGTCACATATACCTGAGAAAAGCCTTCAAAACAAGCGAAATAATGGTTTGTGTTGTTATCAACGGAGCGTCACTTCCTTTTGCAGATAGTCTTATTGACACGCTTAAGACCGTAGAAGGCTTCAAGACGCTTGTTGTAAGTGTTAACCGACAAGATACAAACGTTGTCCTTGGTGACAATTACCAGGCACTTTATGGTGACGGCTATATCACTGATGCTCTTTGCGACGTAAAAATAAAAATATCTCCACTTTCCTTTTACCAGGTGAATAGAGACGGTGCCGAGCTTTTATATGGAAAGGCTGCAGAATATGCAGCACCTCAAAAGGATGATGATATCCTTGACCTTTACTGCGGAGCCGGTACAATCGGTCTTTCTATGGCAACCAAGGTTAAGTCGATTATAGGCGTCGAAATAATTCCTGAAGCAATTGAGGACGCAAAGGTAAACGCACAAATAAACGGCTATAAAAACACACGCTTTATATGTGGTGATGCTGCAGATGCTGCACAACAGTTAAAAGCAGAGAATATTACACCCCAAACAATTATTCTCGATCCACCAAGAAAAGGCTGTAGTGAGGATTTGCTTAAAACTGTTGCAGAAATCAGACCTAATAAAATTGTTTACGTTTCCTGCGATCCTGCAACACTTGCCAGAGATGCTAAAAGACTATCTGTACTCGGCTACACTGTAAAGGAAGCCACACCTGTAGATATGTTCCCACGAACTGCCCACATTGAGTGCTGTGCATTGTTTTTAAAAGATTAATTAATATACAAATATAAAACCCTCCGATACGTCGGTATCGGAGGGTTAGTTTTAGTTAAAAGGCTTATTTCTTTTTGTGATGACGGTGATGTTTTTTGCCTGAGCCACCATAGTAGTAGCTACTGTTACGGCTACCATAGTAGTAAGATGAACCGTAGTATCCACCGTATCTACCTGAGAAGTAACCACCTGACTTAGCAGATGTCATTCTGAGTGTACCTGTACCTGCACGGTTGTAGATGCAACCTAAGATGTCTGCCTTTGTTGTCATAATGTCGCTTAAAGCATACTCAATCTGACGAAGAGATACTCTTTCTTCAGCAGTAACGAAGATCATTGTATCTGTGTAGTTTGCAACGATAGCAGCGTCAGCAACAACACCTGCAGGAGGACAGTCGATAATAACATAATCGAAGTTTGCTTTAGCAGTTTCAACAATCTTAGCCATGCCAGCTGAAGCAAGTGTTTCTGATGGATCTGCAACGGCTGCAGATGCAACAAGAAGGTAAAGGTTGTATCTTTCAATATACTTAACAGATTCTTCAAAGGTTTTGTTACCGTTAACTATATCGTAAATACCCTTTTCATCCTCAAGAGAAATACCAAGTGTTTTACAAACAGCAGGCTTTCTGAGGTCGGCGTCAATAAGAAGAACTGACTTACCACTCTTAGCAAGTGAAAGTGCAATGTTTGCTGAACAGGTTGTTTTACCTTCACTCTCAGTTGAACTCGTAAGTGAAAATACCTTATAGCCTTTTTTGTGGTTTGCATTTTCAATCTTTGTTCTTATAAGCTTGAAAGTTTCAATAAACGGAAGACCAACATTTCTGTCTGTAATAAGAAGACGTGTACGGTCATTTTTATTTTTAGACTTGATGTTTGAAACAGTTGCAAGAATATCAACGTTGAAGTTGTTCTTGATGTCGTCTGTTGAAAGAAGCTTGTTCTGAATCTTGTCTGTAATAAGTATGATTGCAACTGCAAGTGCAGCACCTAAAATTACACCGATTGCTGTGTAAACAAGTGTAGATGAATCAGATGCAAGCTCTGCCTTTGTAGCGCTGTCAGCAACAGTAATGTTAGCGGTTGGGAAAGCATCCTTAACAATGTCATTGTAAACGCTCTGAATTGCAGTTGCAACAGCGTAAGCACTTTCTCTGTCTACACTGTTAACAGAAACGTTAATAAGGGTAGTTTCCTGACCGATTTCGATGCCTAACATACCTCTGATCTGGTCTTTAGAAAACTCCTGACCCGTTGTGCTTTTAACTGTTTCCTGAATCTTTGTAACAAAGTCATTACCACGTAAGAGAAGTGTTTTGAAGTTGTTAGCAATGTAAGTTGCAGCCTGCGCGTCACTGGCAGTAATGTATGTTGCAGCAGCACCGGCGATATCTCTGTCCTTATTGGAAACGTTGAAAATGATTGTTGATGTGTAGCTTTCCTTATATGTAAGCTTTGCAATTGCAAAACCTGATACAGCGAAAATTACAACAAAAATACATATAAGCCACCATTTAGAAATAAGCTGGCGCATGAATTTAAATATAAACTCAAGACCAATTTCTTCTTCGGTAGTTCTTTTTTCCTCGTAAGCCATTGAAATTCTCCTTTTACTATTCATATGTAGTTCATTCTACCATACTTTAAAAATAACTACAATACTTTTTGCGAAAATTAAAGACCATTTTTCTTTATAAATGTCACAAACTCATCCTTTTGGTTCTGTGAAACGGAGCTTGCGTTATCAAGCTCTGCTGCATATTTCTTTTTCTGAAAAATTGCAGTAAAAATTCTTATTACCCATATAAGAGGCAACAAAAATGGAAATCTCTTTAAAACGGGATATCTGTCCTGAGTTTTCTCTTTGGAAGGGAAAAGTCTTGCCAACAGGAATGATGCTTTGTTTTCGTTGTATTCCCCTCTTAAAATACCACCTAAATAATGGTTTGTTTTATTACCGAAAACACCACTAAGCATTATATATTCTGCCATTTCAAGCATTTCGTCCGAAGGCTCTTCAGACTCAAACCACACGTTACAAAGGCTATTCATTCTGTTGTCAAATTCCACAAGACCTGTAAGCTCTAACCCCTTTTGTAAAAGACTTTCGTCGCAGAAAGGTCTTAACTGATTTTTAAGGTAATAGTGGTCCAAAACGTTTCTTATTCCTGTACCTGCCGTTGCAAAATGGTGGGCAGAATGGGAAAGAATATACACGTAAAAATCTTCGTTTGTCATATTAAGCTCACACGTGTTTTCCACAGGTGTAAGCCGTGAAAAGGCACTTTTGTAATACTCGTATCCCTTGTCGTAGTCATATTTTAATTCCTTATGAATTTCTATATTTAAAAACGGCTTTTTAATATAGCCTATATCCTTATCATCACCAATAGAATTCTTTTCGTAGCCTCTGCTTTGAAGAATTTCTTCAGCAAGATGAATTTTTTCATTTTCTACAAAAACGTCCATATCAAGCATAAAGCGTTGTTCAGGATTTTTATAGTATTTTGAAAGTTTGTGCCCCTTCAGAAAACAATGCTTAATGTTGTTTTCAGTAAAAATCTGCGAAAGTGCTTTTTTTTCTTTCATCTGCGTTTCGTAGCGCATGGAAATTTTGAAAAGCTCTTTTTTGAATCTGGCTTTTATTTCGTCAGGGGTAAATTCACACTCCAAGACAGCGTTTGCAATAAGTGGTGTAACTCTGTGCACATCAGCAAGTGTATAGAGTTTATTAAAATCAACATCAGCAGGCAGCGTATATACGCCACCTGCTAATTCTGCTTTTAATATGTTGACAATTACGTTACCAACGGATATTACCTCGTTGATTCTGTTTGTATTTTCGTTCATTTTATCAACCTGCTCAAATTATATCTAAGCCGCCTTAAAGGATATCTGTTATAAGCATTTTTCACGTACTTATTTTTATGACGGATGTAATCTGCATCATAAACGCTCACCTTTTTACCGTCAATGTTCATTTCGCACACAACACCAATAATATTCTCGTCGGTTATGCCTTGCTCAAGAATAAATTGATTGTCGCCGCACATTACGTAGCCTTTTTCGTCAACGTCTACAATTCTGTGAAGAACAAAGTGTCCGTCATCCCTACAGTAAAGAGGAATATCCCCTACTTCCAATGGAAATGATGGTTTTTTTATGAATACGAAATCACGCTTCTCGTAAAGAAGTGGGTTCATACTTGTTCCCGTAACGGGAATTTTAAAGGTTGTGTTTCTGTTAAAAGCCTCTTCAATAAAAGGAAGAAGCGAGTCAAGGTTTAGTTTTTGTTTTTCCATAAATCAAATGCCAATTTTATTCTACTATCCCAAGCCCTTCAAGCTTCTTTACAAACGCGTCAAGGTCTTTTTTGAGAAGCTCTTCAGGTGCGTCATATTTTGATTTAAGATGTGACAATATTTCTTCCGGCTCGTCACCGTTTTCGAGACACTTCCAAATAACCTCAGCAGAGCCGTTAAGGGTAATCATACCCTTAATACTGTTAACGGCGTCACCAACAGGAACTACTACGGGTGAGCCAGCAATTGTTTTTAAAATAAAGTTTTCGTTTAATTTCATTTTTTCTCCTATGGAAATACTCAGTTTTCGTGGCAGTCTGGACAAGAGCAAATAACTGTTCCGTCTGCAAAAATATAATAGTGGTAATCTTTGTCAGCCTTTGTAGGATCTGCAAATGGGCAAAGTGGAATTTCACTGTTTGCAAGGTAGGTGTAAAATGGAACAGTTTCCAGCTTTTTCTTCTTAAGGTAGTAACCCTGTTCACAACCCACTCTGTACTCTTGTTTAGGGTTAGGTCTGTAGCCACCCCTCAAGTCTGACATTGTAAATGCTATTTTACCGGGAATTGCCTGGTCTTTTATAAGTACAAAACACTCTTGGCCATTGTAAGCATCGTCAGCATTGTTTTGAATATCATCAGCAACGTACTTTGTTTTGTGGTCGGACTGCACACGTGAAAAATCTATTGCTGCTACCTTTGGCACAACAAGTGTTCCGTCAGCATTTCTTTTATACTGCTTTGAGCCACTGTCGAGCATACCTGTCATAGCCTCTTTAACAAGTGCTTCAATTACAACGCATTGACTTTGGCAGTCCTTCTGCCCCTCCGACTTGTAGCCTGAATAAAAAAGCGGAACTGCAACGGCTGTAAGAATTGAAAGAATTACAACAACCGTCAACACTTCAACAACTGTATAACCTTTTTTTGACATAAATAATCGAAATAGCATAACATCACCTTACATTATATATGTAATCATAGTCTACCACATTTATAGATTACCACAAAAAACGCGCAAAAGCAATATTTTACAAAAAGAAAGTCCCTCTCGAAAGAGGGACTTTCATAATAAATCTTTAATCAGTTCATACCAGGAACAATGTGTTCTGCGCTGTTTTCACCATTAATACACTTTGTAGTAAGTGTAGCTTTTGTTTCTGCAGATGAACCTGGAATAATTGTAACTTCAATTTTAGCATTACCATCAGGGCAAACAGGCACTGTTTTGAAAAGACCTGCAAGATCAGCTGTCATATCCTTGTCGACACCGACAATTTTTACTGTTGGGTTTGCACTCCAGTGAGGATTATCCTGACCACCTTCTGCATAAAAGGTACCCTCTACCTGCTCGGTAGTCTGAAGCATAAGCCAGTTACCAAGTGCGGAAATAATTTCGCGCTGGTTACCTACACATGTCTTTGTACGTGCATTCTTTGTAACTGCCGAGAAAATCGGAACAGCAACCGCAACAAGAATTGCCATAATAACAACAACAATCATAAGCTCAACAAGCGTAAAACCCTTTTTAGATTTTAAAAACTTAAACATTACTGCAACATCTCCAAAATTATTTTCGTGAAAAAAACGAAACTCTCACGAGAACATTTTAGCACAACTGTTAATATTTGTAAATAGTTTTTTATTTATTATGTATTTCAAACAACACTAAAAGCACAAAACAAAACTCCCGGATAAATCCGGGAGCCATTTTTTAGCAACTTAGGTTGTTAATCAGTTTGTACCTGGAACAACGTGTTCTGAACTGTTTTCGCCATTAGCACATGCTGTAGCAACAGTAGCCTTACCGTTTGCGCTACCTACAGAAACTGTAGCTGTGATTGTAGCTGCTGCATCTGGGCAAACTGGAACAGTCTTGAAGAGACCTTTGATTTCGTCTTCATCAACATCAACACCATCAATTGTAACAGCGATTGAACCCCAAGCTGGAGCATCCTGGCCACCAGTTGTTGTGATTGTACCTTCAATGTTTGATGAGCTCTGGAGCATAAGCCAGTTACCAACTGAAGAGATGATTTCTCTCTGGTTACCGATACATGTCTTTGTACGTGCGTTCTTTGTAACAGCTGAGAAGATTGGAACTGCAACTGCAACAAGGATAGCCATGATAACAACAACGATCATTAATTCAACGAGGGTGAAACCCTTCTTGCTCTTTAAAAACTTGAACATTTAAAGAACCCCTTTCAAAATATAAATTAAATGTGTTAAATAACGGAATATAGCAGTTTCGGATTTTTCCGTAACCGTTCCGTAACTTACATCTACATACTAGCACACCTTTTGGGGTTTGTAAACACTTTTTTTGTAAAAAATTACTAAAAACCTAATCTTTGGCAATTTCTTACATAAGATATACAACCGCTTTGTGCAAAGTGCAAAACGCAAAGTGTTGGAACGCTATGCGTTGATTATATACTTAGTGAAAGTTAATAGTTGATTGCTATTTGCTATCCGCTACTTGCTTTTCCTCTATCTTTTTTACTACCACAAAGAATGCTGGTACCAGGAACAGATCTGCTGCAATCCAGGCAACCGGGTTCGCAATACACGCAGCATTGTAGCCGAGGGTGTTAACAAAGCCGAAGCCCATAATTGCCCTTGCAACAAGCTCGAACACTCCTGCAAACATTGCAACGGAGCTGTAGCCAAGTCCTTGAATTGAATTTCTGAAAAGGAACAACGCTGAAAGGATAAAGTAAAAATAGCTTCCTGCATTAATATATTGCTGTGCAAGGTCAATAATTCCTCTTTCACCACCACTTATGAATAAAAGTGAGATGTACGGACCTAAAAATCTTGCAACGCAGAAGCCTATAACCGTATAGCAGGCTACCAATATTATGCCTCTGCCAATACCTTTTTTTATTCTGTCTATTTTACCTGCACCAAGGTTCTGACCACAGAAAACTGTCATAGTGGCACCTATAGTTTCCGAAGGAAGTGTAATCATAAGCTGCGTTTTACCACCAATGGTAACGGCTGCAATAACGTCTGCACCAAGTCCGTTAACACAAGACTGAAGCATAACAGAGCCCACAGCAGTTATAGAGAACTGCAATGCCAAAGGAAGACCATTCTTCACAAGATTTTTCACGCACTCAAAATCCAGCGCCTTCGTTTCTTTTGTAATATGTAATATTGGGAAGCTTCTTTTCACGTACACAAAGCAAAGCACACCGGAAACAAACTGTGAAACCACAGTAGCAACTGCAGCACCTTTTACACCCATATTGAATCTTGTAATAAGCAGAATATCAAGGACGATGTTAAAAACAGAAGAAAACAGCAAGAAGTACAAAGGTGTTTTAGAGTCACCTAAAGCCCTTACAATACTTGCAAGAATGTTGTATAGTATTGTCGCTCCTATACCAGCAAAGATTATTACAATATAGTCATAAGCATTCTGATAAATTTCTGCAGGTGTATTAAGAAGCTTTAAAAGAGGATGTGTCATAAGTACTGCAACAATTGTTATTATTACACCAAGAACACCTGTGGTGTAAATAATGTTTGCAATATACTTTTTCAAGGAATGAACGTCCTGTGCACCAAAACGTTGTGCGACAGGCACCGTAAACCCTGTACAAAGACCAATAACACTACCTATAACAAGGAAATTCAAGGAACCTACAGAGCCAACGGCAGAAAGGGCATTTTTGCCCACAAACTGACCAACAATTATAATATCTGCCATATTATAAAACTGCTGAAAAAGGTTACCTATCATCAAAGGTAAGCAAAAGCGTATAATATTTTTCATTATACTTCCGCTTGTCATATCCTTTGTCATTCTCACGCCTCCAAAAGTAATAAAAATCTTGAAAAGGCTCGCAGAAAACTGCGAGCCCAAAAATTATTTTTTAACGGATTTTGCTGTAACAATGCTACCCTCAGCAGCCTTGTACGTAACATTAACTGTGTCACCAACGTTAAGAATTACAACACCAGCATCGTCAGAAGCAGAAATTGAATAGTATACGTTTGCGCCATTCAAGGCAATATAGTAAATACTGTTTCCATCAACAACAGCAGTTCTGATATCTGAAATTACACCTGTTATTTTCTTAACCTCTGCCTTTGTATCACCTGAATCTGTTGAAGAATCGCTACCTGCAATTGAATCAGGAAGAACAGCATCGTAATTGATGTTAAGCGCCTTCTTTGTGCTGAGCTTAACCTTGTTTACATATGCCTTAAGGCAAGCCTCAAGATCAGGGTTAGCGTCATCTTCACTTCTTACAGCATCCTGAACACGTTCAACACTTACCATTGCATAGCTCTTAACAACGTTATTGTCCTTAAGTGCCATAAAATATGTTGCTTCACCATCGATATTAAGAAGAATCGGGAAGGTCGCATTCCAGCCCTTATCGGAAACAATACCCTGTGCAGATGTCTGCGCACCGCTTTCAGTAGTACCTGCAATTCTCTGGAAAACAGCTTCCTTTGTACGCTGGTTAATAATTGCAAAGCCGATAATAGAGTCGTCATTTGTAACAGATGTTACACCTGTATAAAGCCAAACGTCGTCACCACTTGCAATACAGCTTGAGCCAAATGTTGTAGATACAACGTCTTCCTGACCGATATAGCCGTTAATGAAACCGCCGCTATATTTACCATAGTAATTATACTGCTGAACAAGAAGATCCTCAGAATAAATCTGGTCTATCCACTGAATCTTGTCATTAGATTTAATTTCCTCAAGAGAATAGTAATCTATATTGTTTTTGTCACAAGCATCAACAAGCACAACACCAATAACGTCAGCACCACCAACAAGGCCGATTGTTTTGTCAATACGTTCACATACCCAGTACGGATGTCCTTCCTCGTTGATTTCAAGAGATGGTGTACCGAACATATATGTCGGGAACTTAAATCTGAGCACACGATCAAGGCGTTCATTAAGATATTCACCGGTAGAAACCTTAATGTTAGGAAGATTGTTGCTTGAAAGGTCTACAACCTCTGCCTCTTGTGTGTACATATTAACTGCAACGTATGCAGGGAAACCGTCTTTTGTGTTCTTTATCCACTTAAAGAAATCACCATATTTAAGAGGGAAGATTCTGTAAGGGTTGCCCTGGTAGTTTATCTGTGTAGAATATTTCTCATCAATAACAAACTGTGAAACCTTTTCCAATTCACCAAGAGTTTTGTTTGCAAGGACAAGTGCTGCATCCTTATCTATCATAGGAACACTCTTGAAATCTTCAAGGCTTGTGATTGTTGTTATACTTCTGTCACTTTCACCGAAGTTCTGTGTGTCAACAGAAATAATCGAGCTATAGTCCTTAGCACGGAAAAGAGGTGCAGAAACAAGGTAACCGATACCAAGAATAAGGGCAAAAACAAGGCCTATCACTATCGGAACAACTGCTCTCTTTTTAACGTAAGGAATGTACTCCGGCTTCATAAAAGCCTTTGTTGTTAGTACTGTCATAACAATATATATAGCAATAACAGCTGCTACAAAATAGTAAAACTCCATTGCCTTAAGGTTAAGTGCAGGCAACATGAAGTAGTATGCAACTGCGCCACCGATAACAGTTACAATAAGAGATATAATGATTTTAAGAAACTTCTTTTCAGGTGGAATAACAATTTCTTTAGGTGCACCCTTACCTGAAAAATCCACTTTAATTGGATCCATTATGACAACTCCTTTGCGAAAATATGATTCTAATGAAATAAATACCAAATAATTATATACTATACACCATTTAAATACAAGTATTATTTAATAGAGAAAAATCATTGTTTGTGTATTTTCCAGTCGGAAACTGAATAATATGGTTTTTCATCATTTACCCCTATAACATTAGGGTTAACCGACAAAACTGCTTTACGGTAAAAAAGAGGAATAAACGGAACGTTGGTTTCAAAAGCCTCGACAAAAGTCATAGTAGAGCTCACACCTTTTTTATACTCAGAATATTCCACATAAAAATCAGGGTTCACACCGTAATTAAGCCCACCTTTTTCTGAGAAAAATTCAGATAAATCATAGTTGAGCGGAAGCTGCACCTCACCTACGTAAAGTCCGTAATGACCTTCGGATAACGCAGATTTAAAGGATTCCATAGTTTTCTTTTCAGTAATTGTAACCTTGAAGCCCAAATCCTCCAAAGAATCGCGCACAGCCTCTGCAACCGTTAGCTTATACTCATTTTCGGTACAAACAAGGATATTAACGCTCAAAAAAATATTTCCATTTGTACGAATTCCATCTTCGTTAACCCTGTCGAACCCATTTCGTTCAAGTATGGCAACTGCTCTCTCAGTTTCACCTGCAATTGTGGGGAGCTCTTTATGATCAAGCTGATGAAATTCTGTTCTGAAGGGTGTTACAACAGGCTCTGTCTGACCAAGGAACGAAGCCGATGCAATTCTGCTTCTGCTAATACCGATATTTATCGCCTGTCTTACCCAATCAAGTGATGTAAGTGAACCTGCCCACCTTGAGTTTGCACCAACGTAAACAAGGTTATTCATCCCCTGTGACACTGTTTTGGATGAAAGATTTATATATTTTTGTTTACTTAAATCGTGTTTATATACACTGATTTCGTTTGCTTTAAAGGGATAAATAGGGCTTGAAACGCCTGCCATATCATAAAGTGCAATTTGTTTGTTCCAGCTTTCTTTATAATCCCTGTGATTCATATTAACCTGCAAATATGGTACATCTTCGAGATATTGAATTTTATATTTTCCCGTACCTATCGACTTGCTTCCCGATTCTCTTACTATAGGGAAATTAAGAACGTTCAATGCAAATGTGTCTTCTCTGAATAGGTTAAACACAACGGTAAGATTATCTATAACAGTAACCGATTTTACGTTAGCAAGTGACGCTTTATAATAGGAATTGTTTTTTGCTTTTTCAAGTGAGGTTTTAACATACGCCGAGTTAATCTCAACACCATCGGTAAATTTAACACCATCTATGAGTTTAACAGTTGCCTTTAACCCTTTAACCTCTCCCTCTGCAGCAAGAAGCTTTTCACCTTTACCGTCTGCCGTAGGAACAAAAAGACTTTCATACAAAACTGTTGCAAGTTCTTTGTTAAGACTGCTTTTAGCAGTATACGGATCAAAGCTGTCTGCACTTGTGTAGGGTAATGATATATCTGCATCAACTATTTCCGTGGGCAAAATATATTCCTCCGTCTGCGAAGGCTTTTCATTCCCACTGTCACAAGAAAAAAGTGTGAAGCTAAGTGTTATAACAAGTAAAATGGCTATTACTTTTTTTATCACCTTACAATCACCCTTTCTATTGCATTTGCTTTGCCTGTTTTTTCGTCAATTTCAAGTAATACACCGTTAAGGTAATATTCTCCCTGTGCATTTTCAAAGCGCACAGGCAAATTAGATTTAAATTTTCTGATTGTCAGTTCAGGCTCTATACCAAGAACAGATTGCACAGGACCACACATACCAACATCTGTAATGTATGCAGTACCCTTTGGAAGCAATTGATCATCTGCCGTCTGCACGTGTGTATGTGTACCTAAAACTGCAGTAACCTTTCCGTCAAGGTAAAAGCCCATTGCCCTTTTCTCTGCAGTTGCCTCTGCGTGAAAATCCACAATAACCGTCTTACAACCATCAACCTGTGCAAGTGCCTTATCTATTTCCCTGAATGGGTTACCAAGGGGCTCAGAGTAAACTGTACCAAGCATATTGATAACAGCAATTCTGTACCTGCCCTTATCTATTATGCCCACGCCCTCACCGGGGGCACCTTCGGGATAGTTAAAAGGTCTTACAACAGAGACATCTTTTTCAAGGTAATCCATAATTTCTATTCGTTTGTAGGTATGGTTACCTAAGGTAACGAAATCCACTCCACTATCAAGAAGCATTTCAATAGACTTTGGTGTAACACCGTTACCTTGTGCTGAATTTTCACCATTAGCAATACATACGTCAATGTTATTTTTACGCTTGTACTCAGGCAGCTTTTTCATTAAAAAATCGCAGCCACCCTGACCTACAACGTCACCTAAAAAAAGTAAACGCATTTTTTGTACCATCATTTCTATATATAGGTTCAATTGAAAATAAAGCGAAACCACCATGGTATGAGGGTTTCGCTTTACAATTTTAATTATTTTGCAAAATCAATTGCTCGGCTTTCTCTGATTACATTAACCTTAATCTGACCCGGATATTCAAGCTCGCCTTCAATTTTTTGAACAATATCTCTTGCAAGAAGAACCATCTGATCGTCGGAAACTGCATCAGGCTTAACCATAATACGAACCTCACGACCTGCCTGAATAGCAAAGGCATTGTCAACACCAGGGAATGAAGTTGTAATTTCCTCAAGCTTCTGCAAACGCTGAATGTAGGACTCTATGTTTTCGCGTCTTGCACCAGGTCTTGCTGCAGAAATAGCGTCTGCTGCCTGAACAAGGCAAGCAATAACTGTTTTTGCCTCAACGTCGCCGTGGTGTGCCTGAATAGCGTGAATAACCTGTTCGTTTTCCTTATGCTTTCTTGCTACCTCAACACCAAGCTCGATGTGAGTACCCTCTTTTTCGTGGTCAAGTGCTTTACCGATATCGTGAAGAAGACCTGCACGCTTTGCCAACTTAACGTCAGCACCAAGCTCTGCTGCCATAAGGCCTGCAAGGTAAGAAACCTCAAGAGAATGGTTAAGCACGTTCTGACCATAGCTTGTACGATACTTAAGCTTACCAAGAAGCTTAACAATATCACCATGAAGACCGTTTACGCCTGCATCGATAATTGCCTTTTCACCTGTCTGACGGATTGTATTCTCAACCTCGCGCTTTGACTTTTCGTACATTTCTTCAATGCGAGCAGGGTGGATTCTGCCGTCAGAAACAAGCTTTTCAAGTGTAAGTCTTGCAATTTCACGACGTACAGGCTCAAAGCAAGAAACTGTAATTGCCTCAGGTGTATCGTCAATAATAAGGTCAACACCAGTAATTGTTTCAATTGTACGGATATTTCTACCCTCACGACCGATAATACGGCCCTTCATTTCATCACTTGGGATTGTTACTACAGAAACAGTAGCCTCTGCCGCGTGGTCGGCAGCACAACGCTGAATAGCACCTGAAATAACCTCACCTGCAAGTTTATCCATATCGTCCTTAAGCTGCTGCTCGTAATCAAAAATCTTTGTAGCTTTTTCGTGGACAAGCTGCTCTTCAAGGCTTTTAAGAAGGATATCCTTTGCCTGTTCTTTTGAGTAACCTGAAATTCTTTCAAGAATTTCAAGCTGACTTTTCTTAAGAGATTCAACCTCAAGCTCTTTTTCTTCAACTGCTTTAATTTTTTGCTGAAGAGCTTCTTCCTTCTTTTCCTGTGCTTCAACCTTTTTGTCAAGGCTTTCTTCTTTTTGAATAATACGTCTTTCCTGACGCTGAACTTCTGCACGTCTTTCACGAAGGTCATGCTCTGTTTCTGACCTTAACTTGTGAATTTCGTCTTTGGCTTCAAGAATTGACTCTTTTTTCTTCTGTTCAGCCTCAGTCATAGCATTGTTAACAATACGTGCGGCTTCCTGTGTAGCAGAACCGATAGCAGCTTCTGCAACCTTTTTGCGATGCGCTCCACCAAGGATGAAGCCAACAACACCACCGATGACCAACGCAATAATACCAATTATAATTTCCATTATTAGTCGGTTATCTCCTTTCGTAGAAATTTAAAACTAGTTAATAAATTAAAAATGACGGAAGTACACTTCCGTCATAAAGGTGGAAAAAATCCACATATAATAAAAGTTTTGCCGTCGGTACAAAAACAATTATACCACGGTACATCTATATAATAAAACTAAGGTAAATTATCTATAAAAAAGTAATATATATAAATAACAAAACTAATATCATACCATACGGATAGTGCATTATTACCACAAATAAT
>JAZUPI010000007.1:0-47218 GCA_045605085.1 Acutalibacteraceae bacterium | reverse complement strand
AGACACTCTATCCAACTGAGCTACCGGCGCAAAAAATGGAGCGGATGACGAGGCTCGAACTCGCTACCTCCACCTTGGCAAGGTGGCGCTCTACCAGATGAGCTACATCCGCAAATGCAAAAAGAATTATACACATTATTTGCTGACTTGTCAATACTTTTTTTGTTTTTGCAAGAATATTTTTTACAAATACCCTGAGAAAGATATATATATTTATTATGAAAAAATTTTTTGAAAAAGTATTGACAAATATGAAATAACATATTATAATTAACAGGCTTTCGAAAAGAGGGCAATCGCCTGAGTAGGTATGTATGTTGTTCATATATATGGCGGTATAGCTCAGCTGGCTAGAGTACTCGGTTCATACCCGATTGGTCGTAGGTTCGAATCCCACTGCCGCTACCAGTTTTCCAACACACCTACCTACTTAAGGTGTTATATAAAAGGGCTTACGCCCCTCATACACGGCCCGGTGGTCAAGCGGTTAAGACACCGCCCTTTCACGGCGGTAACACGAGTTCGATTCTCGTCCGGGTCACCACAAAGCACTTGTAGAAATACGAGTGCTTTTTCTTTTTGCTTTAAAAAATGAAAAATAGAGAATCGAACTCACATTAGTCCATCTTTCGGCGGTTCGCCATAGGCGGAGCCGAAAGGGATAAAAATAGGATATTTGCGCAGCAAATCGTCAAGGCTTGCCTTGACAATTCTCGTCCGGGTCACCACAAAGCACTTGCAACAAGCAGGTGCTTTTCTTTTTTGTGTTCAGGATTTTCTTATTATAATAATACCATAAATTGACATATTATTAATTTTGGGGTATAATTTTCGACACATAACGCAAATGTTACGAGTAATACGTTACTGCTAAATGAAAATATATCTGACAGGAGAGTTTTTATGGAATTCACAAGCGAACAAGACGCCAAAAAGAAAAGACAAAGACAATATATAATTATGGCTATACTCGCTGCTTTGTTAATGGTGGGCATTTCCGTGGCTGTAGCGTTAATTGTACATAACGTGGACAAGAGTGCGCCTGCTTCTGCAAACGTAAAAGATGGGCTTTCTGCATATGAGCTTGCAGTTAAGAATGGCTATAAGGGTACTGTGCAGGAGTGGCTGGAATCTCTTTCAGGTAAATCTGCTTATGAAATAGCTGTAGAAAACGGCTATGACGGTACTGAAGACCAATGGTTGGAAGCTATTGAAGAAAACAAAAAGCAGGACGGCTCTGCTATTAAATCTGCATCCTTTTCTTCAAAGGGTGAGCTATTAATAACCCTTTCTGACGGTAGTACGCTTAACCTTGGAAAGGCTGTCGGCTCAGATGGTAAAGATGGTGCTAACGGTAAGGATGGCGTTAATGGAAAAGATGGTAAGAATGGCGTAGGTATTTCCTCTGCTATTGTCAATGAAAAAGGACAGCTTGTGCTTACCTTATCCAATTCTAAAAAAATCAATCTTGATAAAGTTGTTGGTGTAAATGGCAAGGATGGTAAAGATGGTGCAAATGGCGTTGATGGTGTTGGCATCAACCTTATAAGCGTTAATAAAAATGGCGAGCTTGAAATTACACTCACAAACGGCACCACAATGAACCTTGGCGTTATAAAGGGTGTTGATAATGCAGAAGATGACAGCATCGCTGACGAAAACATCACTGATGATGTTACAGGTGACCAGGAGGTTACAGAAGGGGAAACCAATACTGAAATGTATACAGAGGTTGAAACCTGTACAGACGAAGCTTGTTCTGATGATGAAACAACTTCCGTTGACGAAAGTACTTCAGGTGAAGAGGTATCTACTGACGTAGAAGGTACTACAGGTGAGGAAACGACTGCTGATGAAACAGGTACTACAAATGAAGAAACAACTGTTGATGTAGAATTCACTACAGATGTGGAAACGACTGCTGATGAAGCAGGTACTACAAATGAAGAAACTACTATTGATATGGAAAGCACCACAGGTGAGGAAACAACTACCCACGTAGAGGGCACCACAGGTGAAGAAACAACAACAGATGAGGAGAGTACCACAGAAGAAGCTACTACCAATATTGTGAGTGATTTTAATGGTGTTAGCGTAACTAAAACTGAAATTAACGCAAATGGAGAGCTTATTATTTATTATTCCGACAACACCTCTGAAAATCTTGGTAAAGTTGTGGGAAAAGATGGTGCCGACGGTAAGGACGGAAAAGACGGTATTGGTATTTCCGGCGTAAATATAAATGCGGATGGTGAGCTTGTTCTTGCATTTTCTGATAATTCAACTATAAACTTAGGTTGTATAGTTGGTAAGGACGGAAAAGATGGTAAAGATGGTATCGACGGTGTGAACGGCACTGATGGCAAAGACGGTATAGATGGTAAAAATGGTGTCGATGGTGTCGGCATTGCAAACGTTACAATTTCAACAGAAGGTGCATTAAAGGTTGACCTTACAAACGGCACTACACTTAATCTTGGTAACATCAAGGGCGAAAATGGTATAGGCATCAGCAAATCTGAAATTAATACAGACGGTGAGCTTGTGCTTACTTATTCAAATGGTATTACAGATAACCTCGGTAAAATTGTTGGTGAAGATGGTGTAGATGGTGTAGGCATCAAAACAGTTACTTTGTCAACAGACGGCAAGCTCAGTATCCTTATGACAGATAACACTGCATACGACCTTGGTAATATCAAGGGCGATAAAGGTGATAAAGGTGATACCGGAGAAAAGGGCGACAAAGGCGACACCGGTGACAAAGGCGACACCGGTGATAAAGGCGATAAAGGCGACAAGGGCGATAAAGGCGACAAGGGCGATAAAGGTGACAAAGGCGATAAAGGTGAAGCCGGCAGAGGTATTGCAAAAACAGAGCTTATTAACGGCGAGCTTGTAATTACATATACAGATGGTACAGTTGACAACCTTGGTAGCGTAAGTGGTAACGGTGGTTCGGAGGAGCTTTATTTTTACTCATTGCCTGATGGTACGTATGCTGTAAGCTGTGGAAGATCTGTTTTTGTTGAAGAGATAGAGATACCTTCTACATATAATGGTAAGCCAGTTACAAAGATTTTAGAAAGTGGTTTTTCGCTTTGTGAAAATCTGAAAAAAATAACCATACCTGCAAGCGTAACTGTTATAGATGGCTATGCTTTCGATGGAAGTGATAATTTAAGTGAAATATATTATAAAGGAACACTTTCACAATGGATTTCCATATCTTTCGGAAGTGAAACTGCTAACCCATGTTCAAAGGGTGGTTCATTGTATATTTCCGGTGAATTAATTTCTGAAACACTCAATATTCCTACAGATATTACAAAAATTAACAGCTACAGTTTTTATGGATGTAAAACTATAAAAAAGGTTTTTATCCCTGATAACGTTGAAACTATAGGACATTATGCTTTTGCAAAATGTTCAAATCTTCAGACAATAAATATTCCTGATTCTGTTGTGTTGATTGGTGCAGCAGTATTAAAAGACACTAATTTAACCTCTTCCGCAACATATATTATAAGTTCTACAACAAATTGGTATCTGTATATTCATGGCACAGGAACAATTGCAGACTCGCAGACCAGGGTTTTACAGTTGAGTGATTTGTATCGAACAGACCGTTTCTACAGCAGAAATACCTATCATGGCGATGGTTCTTTTTGATATTTCTTGAATTAAATTGACTAAACACGGTGCTTGCGTTTAGCTGAGCACCGCGTTTGTTTTATGTTTCTGAAGTTTTTTGCTTTTTCAAAATCAATATAATTTTCTTAGCATTTCATATTGATTTTTCTCGGACAATATAATATAATAGTTCAGTAATATTTGCCGGTGTGATGGAATTGGCAGACGTGCTGGACTCAAAATCCAGTGGTAGCGATACCGTACCGGTTCGACCCCGGTCACCGGCACCAAAAAAAGAGAGCCTACAATACTTTGTAGGTTTTCTTTTTTTATGTTCAAAAGGGAAATAGGGGTCGAACCGCCTCGGCGAAGCCGAACATAATTGGGTGTTCGCGAAGCGAATGACGGGCAAAGCCCGTCGACCCCGGTCACCGGCACCAAAAAAGATAGCCTATGCTTAGTGCATAGGTTTTCTTTTTTTTATGTTCAAAAGGGAAATAGGGGTCGAACCGCCTCGGCGATTGACAGAACTCCATTTATGTACTTCAGTTATATACTTTAATATTTCACCAAATACTTCATCGTCATTAGCAGTTGATGTATGAGTGATAAGGTGTTATAATGATGCTGTAATTAATAGTGGCTGGGGAGTGAAAGCAATGAAAAAACTTTCTAAATCATTTGATGTTATCTGTAGAATTGCGGTAGTTACCATTGTTTTGTTTGTTATAGGTTTCATAATAAAATTCATTCATTTTTCCGTAACCTTCGTATCACCACAAGAGCAGGTTATAAATTCTATTGGTGAAAACGAGTGTGTAGCCTATTATTCCGGTGGTGTTTTTCAGGACTTTACAGATTATGCTATCTATAGCTATAGTAACCCACGAATAGAGGGGAATGAAAATTTTTCAAAGGTTACTGATACAGAAGAAATAAATACATATCTTGATGATTTTCAAAAATGGGTGGATATGTACCCGGAAGATGAAGAAATAAGGGAAAATTATAATTTTGACAGAAATATTATTGATGAATCTGATTATGTTTACATAGCTGACAGGTCAACTGAAGAAAGTGACAGTATGTACGAAAAGTTCGATTCGTACGATTTCTATATATACGATTCTCAAAGTAAAAGATTATATTATTTCCATAATAATATATAAAAGGAGCATAATTATGGGTGTTTTAGGTGTAGTATTATCTGTTTTTAAAAATATGAAAAAGGCAAAAAAACTTAAGGCTATGGGTGCCGAAGAAATATTGAAGTTGAATGATTTTGATTTTTATGATGCTGTCGAATGTTTATGTGATGCAGCTGTGTATGATATTAATGATTCCGGATTAACACAGGAGCAAAGATATGTGCATACACTTATAAGACTTGAAGCAGAGGTTAATAATGGTGGTTTATGCCAATTCTTTGTAAATTCAAGTAAGGAGTGTGCACCTTTTGTGCGTGATGCATTAAACGAGATTGGTGCAACACAATTGAGTGATTATTTCATTAAGTTTGTTAATGAAAACAACATTGATGTAAATGATCTATCTAGGTTTAATATTCAAAGTGTTGATGAATTTGCTGCATTGTCAGAAAGCTGTGACTTTGACAAGTTTGATGATAGATTTTATGAGGATGAAGATCTCCATCAACAAATCTTGGACTATGCAAGAGAAAATATTTATAAGTTAATATGAAATGTTGTTTGTATATTGAAAATTGAATATTCGTATTTAGTTCCTCAAACACTAACACAAAACCTCTTTCATCATACTATGGTATAGTGAAAGGGGATTTTTATATGAGAGAAAAAGGGTATAATAGAGCGTCTGCTGTGCGTTATGCACGACGATGGGCTTTGAGCAGAAATCCTGCGTACTATAATTTTGAGTACATTGGTGGAGATTGCACCAATTTTGTTTCACAATGCATTTTTGCGGGGGCAGGGGTGATGAACTATACACCTGTGTATGGTTGGTATTATAACTCTTTAGCTGACCGTACAGCCTCCTGGAGTGGGGTAGAGTATCTTTATAACTTTCTTGTTACAAACAATTCTGTAGGGCCATACGCAAGCGTAGTAAATGAAAACGACGTGGTGGCAGGTGACATTATTCAATTGGGTAGAGCTGATGGTGATTTTTATCACACATTATTTATTCTTGAAACAGAGCCTCAGATTCTCGTTGCTGCCCATTCATACGATGCTTTAGATAGAGCTTTATCAACATATAACTATGATGTTGCAAGGTTTTTACACATTGCTGGAGTTAGAGATTGGTAAAAAACAAACGGTAAGATTCAATTGAATCTCACCGTTTTACTTTACACTCTGCGTATTGTGTTTATCTCTGTACTCTGCCTGAGCCGTCGCCACCTGCAAGCTTTTCGATTTCTGAAACGCTTACTCTGTTAAAGTCACCTTCAACAGTGTGCTTAAGAGCAGATGCTGCAACTGCAAATTCAATAGCAGACTGTGTATCCTTACCGTTAAGAAGTGCGTAAATAAGGCCTCCACCGAAGCTGTCACCACCACCTACACGGTCAACAATATGAAGGTGATATTCCTTTGAGAAGCAGTAGTTCTCACCATCGTAGAGCATACCTGCCCAGTCATTGTCGTTTGCAGAAATAGAAGTTCTGAGGGTGATTGCAACCTTTTCGTATCCGAATTTGTCTGCAAGCTGTTTTGCAACGGATTTGTAGCCTTCCTTGTTAAGCTTGCCACCATAAATGTCTGTGTTTTCTGATTCGATACCGAAAACGTCCTTTGCATCTTCTTCGTTAGATATGCATACATCAACGTATTTGCAAAGCTCTGTCATAGCAGCTCTTGCTTCGTCGCGTGTCCAGAGCTTGCCTCTGTAGTTAAGGTCGCAAGAGATTTTAACGCCCTTTGCCTTAGCAGCAATACAAGCCTCTTTGCAGATTTCAACAAGGTTTGCACCTAAAGCAGGTGTAATGCCTGTGAAATGGAACCAGTCTGCACCCTCGAAGATTTCATCCCAGTTAAAGTCGGAAGGAGAAGCCTCCTGGATTGCTGAATGAGCACGGTCGTAAATACATACGCTACCACGCTGTGAAGCACCTTTTTCAAGGAAGTAGATACCAACTCTGTCACCACCACGAGTGATTTTAGAGGTATCAACACCGAAGTAACGAAGAGAATTTACTGCTGCCTGACCAATAGCGTGGGATGGGAGCTTTGTTACGAAAACAGAGTCCATACCATAGTTTGCAAGGGAAACAGAAACGTAAGCCTCACCACCACCGAAGGTTGCCTGAAGCTGATCGTCCTGGAAGAAACGGTTGTAGCCGTTTGGAGCAAGACGGAGCATAATTTCACCAAAAGTAACTATTTTAGCCATTTGAACGAGCCTCCTTAACAATTTCTACGGATTTTTTGCAAAGGTCAATAATTTCATCCCATTTATTGTTGTCAATAAGGTCTGCTGTTACCATATATGAGCCACCACAAGCAGCAATAACAGGGCAAGAAAGGTATTCTTTAAGGTTGTTAAGACCAATACCACCTGTTGGCATAACCTTAAACATAGGGAATGGAGCACTCATAGCTTTAATTTTTGAAAGACCACCTGACTGCTCTGCCGGGAAGAATTTTAACACGTCAAGACCAAGTCTATATGCTGTGTGGTAATCTGTAGGAGTTGTGCAGCCTGCGTAGATTGGCACGTTTTTCTCCTGACAGTATTTTACTATATATTCATCAAGACCGGGTGTAACAATGAATTTTGCACCTGCTTCAATAGCCTCGTCAACCTGCTGTGTTGTGAGGACTGTACCTGCACCTACAAGCATTTCGGGTACGTTTTCACTCATAAGCTTAATTGCCTTTGCAGCACCTGCAACACGGAAGGTTACTTCTGCAACAGGAACGCCACCCTTAACAAGTGCCTCTGCAAGAGGTACTGCGTCCTTTTCAGGATTGTTGAGTTTAATAACCGGTACAACACCGATTGACATAATTTTTTCGGAAATTGCGTTCATTTTGTTGCCTCCTTATTTCTTAAATGCTTTTTCACAAGCTTCAAAAAGACCGTTGATATAGGTAGCACCTAAAGCTCTGTCGTAAAGGCCATAGCCCGGTTTGCCCGTTTCGCCCCAAATCATTCTGCCGTGGTCAGGTCTTACGTAACCATCAAAGCCTGTTTCTACAAGTGCCTTTGTAATTTCGTACATATCAAGACTGCCACAGCTTGAAAGGTGACCTTGCTCCTCAAAGCTGCCATCGTCAAGAATGAGAATGTTTCGCATATGCATAAATGCAATTCTGTCCATAGCGCTATATTTTTTGATCATAGCAACTACGTCGTTTGATTTAGCACAACCCAAAGAGCCTGTACAAAGGCAAAGGGAGTTGGCAGGGGAGTCAACAATGCTGAGCATTCTGTCCAGGTTATCTTCGCAGGTAATAATTCTTGGAATGCCGAATATTGAGTAAGGTGGGTCATCAGGATGGATTGCCATTCTTACTCCACATTCCTCAGCGACAGGAATAACTTTTTTAAGGAAAATTTCAAGATTTGCCCAAAGACCTTCTTCCCCAAGCTCGCCATATGCAGAAATAAGCTCGCGTACTTCTTCCTGAGAGTAGCTTGAATCCCAACCCGGAAGGTGAATGTCGTCTTTAAGTGGGTCGAGACCCTTCATCTGCTCCCAATACATAACAAGACTTGTGGAGCCGTCGGGAGCAGCTTTGTCAAGCTGTGTGCGTGTCCAGTCAAAAACAGGCATAAAGTTGTAGGTTACACACTTAACACCGTATTTTGCACAACGACGGATATTTTCGCAGTAAACCTCAAGAAGCTCTTCGACATTGTTTCTGCCAAGCTTAATATCCTCGTGAACAGGGATTGATTCTACAACGTCGAAAACAAGGCCGTTTTCCTCGCACTGCTTTTTCATTTTTGCAATACTTTCTTCAGGCCATACCTCACCCGGTTTAACGTCGTAAACTGCACTTACGATACTACGCATATTTGGAATCTGACGAATGTACTGAAGAGAAATAGGATCAGTTTCGCCATACCAACGGAATGACATTTTCATTTGGGTTCCTCCGTTAACATTATTTTATATGTGTGTTTTATTTATATCTATATTATAGTATAACACAAAAAATTCGCAATAGAAAAATATATGTTTTTCTTCGCAAAATTTTTGTGTAGATTAAAAAATCAGGTGTATCTGTTAAAGATATACCTGATTTTGACTATTATTTCTTTTTCTTGCTACCGAAGAATCCTTTTTTCTCTTCGGGAGTTACGGCACTGTTTCCCATAACCTCGTTGAATTTAAGTAAAGCTTCTTTTTGTGCATTGTTTAAGTTCTTTGGAACGTCAACAATAATACGTACAAGCTGGTCACCCTTACGTGATGAATTGATAACAGGAATACCTCTGCCTTTAAGCTTAAACACTGTTCCTGGTTGTGTGCCGGCTGGCAGTTCGTATTCTACCTGGCCGTCAAGGGTAGGTACTCTCAGTGTGTCACCTAAAACAGCCTGAATGTATGATATTTTCATATCGTACCATACATTGTAGCCATCTCTTTCAAAGAATGGATGTGGCTTAACTGAAACAGCAACTCTTAAATCACCGGCAGGGCCACCGTTTACACCATGGTTGCCTTCACCACGAACGGTGAATACTTGACCTTCGTCAATACCTGCAGGAATTGTAACATCCTTTTTATACGTCTTTCTGATTCTACCTGCACCTTTACAACGCGTGCAAGGGTTAGGGTTGAACGTCC
The DNA here is from genome assembly GCA_045605085.1 of Acutalibacteraceae bacterium. GTDB lineage: Bacteria > Bacillota > Clostridia > Oscillospirales > Acutalibacteraceae > DTU089. The sequence goes on along the minus strand of JAZUPI010000007.1, from coordinate 37,806 downwards.
CCTTACCACCACAACGCTGACAAGTTTTTGAAGTGCTGATTGTACCGAAAGGAGTTCTTTGTTGAACATTTACCTGTCCACGTCCGTTACATTCAGGGCAGGTTTGTGGCTGTGTGCCTTTTGCTGCACCTGAGCCACTGCATTCGTCACAAAGCTCAATCTTCTGGAAATCAACAGTTTTCTTGCAGCCCTTTGCAGCTTCCTCAAATGTAATATAAACACTTGTCTGAATATCGCTGCCTCTTCTTGGTGCGTTAGGGTTAGAGCGTCCTGTGCCACCACCGAAGCCACCAAAGAAGGAGCCGAAAATATCTCCTAAGTCAAAGTCCATTCCGTCGCCAAAGCCACCGAAACCACCAAAACCGCCACCTTGACCGGTGCCGTAGCTTGGGTCAACACCGGCAAAGCCGAAACGGTCGTATTTTTCCTTTTTATCTGAATCGGAAAGGATTTCGTATGCTTCGTTTGCTTCCTTGAATTTTGCCTCAGCCTCTTTGTTGTCGGGATTAAGGTCAGGGTGGTATTTTTTAGCAAGCTGACGATATGCCTTTTTTATCTCGTCGGGTGTGGCACTCTTGGAAACGCCAAGCACCTCATAATAATCTCTTTTGTCTGCCATAAATAAAATCCTTATACTAATATGCTCATCAAAGACGGCTCTTTTTTAAGAACCGTCTTTGTGGGTTAACAAACTTTATTAGTCAACGTCTGTGAAAGGTGCTTCTGTGTAGCCATCGCCCTGTGCACCTGCAGCGTTAGCATCAAAGCCTGCTGCTGCATTTGGATCAAAGCCCTGTGCACCACCTGCAGCCTTATAAAGCTTTTCGGAGATTTCATAGAACTTCTTCTGAAGATCTTCCTGCTTTGCTTTAATAGCTTCAATGTCTGTGCCCTTGAGTGCTTCCTTAAGAGCGTCAACCTTAGCGTTGATTTCTGTTTTGTCTGCTTCGTCAAACTTGTCGCTGTTATCTGCAAGAAGCTTTTCGCATTCGAATACCATCTGGTCAGCACCATTACGTGTGTCAACCTCTTCTTTACGCTTCTTGTCTTCTTCTGCAAACTGCTCAGCTTCCTTAACAGCCTTTTCGATATCATCCTTGCTCATATTTGAAGATGCTGTAATTGAAATTGACTGCTCTTTACCTGTGCCAAGGTCTTTTGCTGAAACGTGAACAATACCGTTGGCGTCAATGTCGAAGGTAACTTCGATCTGTGGAGTACCACGACGAGCAGGAAGAATACCGTCAAGGTGGAACATACCAAGAGTTTTGTTGTCTCTTGCAAATTCTCTTTCGCCCTGAAGAACATGGATTTCTACTGATGTCTGGTTGTCTGCTGCAGTTGAGAAAACCTGGCTCTTCTTTGTTGGAATTGTTGTGTTTCTTTCAATAATCTTTGTGCAAACGTTACCGAGTGTTTCAATACCGAGTGAAAGAGGAGTAACGTCCAGAAGGAGAAGACCTTCAACGTCACCACCAAGAACACCTGCCTGAAGTGCAGCACCAATAGCAACACATTCGTCAGGGTTGATGCCCTTGAATGGCTCTTTGCCTGTGTATGATTTAACAGCATCCTGAACTGCAGGGATTCTTGAAGAACCACCTACCATAAGAACCTTATCGATTTCTGAAATCTTGAGACCTGAGTCTGAAATTGCCTGACGAACAGGAGCCATTGTTGCTTCAACAAGGTCAGCTGTAAGCTCGTTGAATTTTGCTCTTGTGAGGGTTGTGTCAAGGTGGAGTGGACCTGCTTCTGTCATTGTGATGAATGGGAGGTTAACTGCAGATGAAGTTACGCCTGAAAGTTCGATTTTTGCTTTTTCTGCAGCTTCTTTAAGTCTCTGCATTGCCATTTTGTCATTTGAAAGGTCTGTGCCTGTTTCTTTCTTGAATTCAGCAACAAGCCAGTCAATAATTCTCTGGTCGAAGTCGTCACCACCGAGCTTGTTGTTACCTGCAGTTGCAAGAACCTCCTGAACACCTTCGCCCATTTCGATGATAGATACGTCGAAGGTACCACCACCAAGGTCGTAAACCATAACTTTCTGGTCATTTTCTTTGTCAATACCGTATGCAAGTGCTGCAGCAGTAGGCTCATTAATGATTCTCTTAACCTCAAGACCTGCAATTTTACCTGCGTCCTTTGTTGCCTGACGCTGTGAGTCTGTGAAGTATGCAGGAACAGTGATAACTGCTTCTGTCACCTTGTCACCAAGGTAGCTTTCTGCATCAGCTTTAAGCTTTGAAAGAATCATTGCTGAAATCTGCTGTGGTGTGTATGATTTGTCGTCAATAGTAACCTTGTAGTCAGTACCCATCTGTCTTTTGATGGATGCAATTGTTCTGTCAGGGTTCTGAACAGCCTGACGCTTTGCTACCTGACCAACAAGTCTTTCACCTGATTTAGAGAAACCAACTACTGAAGGAGTTGTTCTGTTACCTTCAAGGTTTGCAATAACTACAGGCTCGCCACCTTCGATAACTGCTACGCATGAGTTTGTTGTACCTAAGTCAATACCAATTGTTTTTGCCATAATTAATTACCTCCGTATATGTTTGTGTTTTGTTTTGTTAGTTTGTAACCTGAACGGTTGCGAATCTGAGAATTCTGTCCCCCATTTTGTAACCCTTTTCAAAAACTCCTGCAACGGAATTTTCAGGAAGGTCACTGTTTTCGACGGTCATTACCGCACTGTGAATGTTAGGATCGAATTCATCTCCGACTTCACCGAAGGATTCTACTTCAAGGTTTTTAAGAATGTCACTTAACTGTGTAAGTGTCATTTCAACACCTTTTCTGTAAACCTCAATGTCATCGGTTTTATTATCAGCTGCTCTGTCGAAGTTATCAAGGACGGGGAGCAGCATTTTTAACGTGTTTGCTTTTGCGTCACCATAGGTTGCTTCTTTTTCCCTTTGAGAACGCTTTCTGAAATTATCGTACTCAGCAAGGGTGCGAAGGTGAGCATCCTTTAAGGTGGCAAGCTCGTTTGTAAGCTTTTCGATTTCGGCGTTTAATGCTTCAAGTTCACTCTTTTTGTCTGCCTTTTTCTTTTTCTTTGTTTCTTTCTGTGGGGCTTCTTGTGTAGCCTCATTTATTATTTTTTCCTCTGCCATATTTATATCCTCATTCATCTAATGTTTCTGTAAGCATGGAGCCGATTATGCTTGCTAAATATTTAATGCTTGGTATAAGTCTTGCGTAATCAAGACGTGTGGGTCCGATTATTCCTATTGCTCCACTTTCTTTATCACCAACAGAGTATTTTGAAAAGATTGTGGTACTGTTTTTCAACTCTCTGTATGAATTTTCTGTGCCGATTGCAACGTTTAACGGTTTCTTATAGGAGTCAAGCATGTTTTCCAGTGGTGTACCTCTGTGAAGAAAATCCATAAGACTGAAGGCGTCTTCTGAAAGCTCACTGTGATTAAGTATGTTGTTCGGGTTTTTAAGATGTATTTCCGTTGTTTTAACTGCTTCACAAAGGTCAGCAATTGCACAAAGGAAGGGGGACATTATAAAAACCTTATCTCCTAAAGAAGCAACAAGGGTTTGTATAAACGTTATTGTTATATCTGAAACGCTTCTTCCGTTGAAATATGATTGACATATGTTGTAGAAAACCTCAGCTACGTCAACATTTATTTCAGTGTCACTTCTGACAACTGCGCTTCTTAAAATACCTGAGGTAGCAAGAAGTACAATCATTGCCGTATGGTTGCTTAAGGGGACAAGCTCAATGCGACGAATGAACGCTTCACTGTCTGAAGGTGAGGAGGAAACTGCAACGCAGTTTGTAAGCTCTGCTAAAATGCTGCCTGCCTTTTCCAGAAGTTTGTCGGGCTCGCCCGAAAAGCTCTGTAGCCAGATTTTTATTCTTTCCTGCTCGTCTACGCCAAGTTCGTAAGCAGTCATAAGGTTGTCAACATAGTACCTGTAGCCTGCTTGCGAAGGAATTCTGCCGGCAGAGGTGTGGGGTTGCTCTAAAAGACCAAGCTCAACTAAGTCTGCCATATCGTTTCTTATTGTTGCAGAAGAAACGGTGTTGTTCATATCGGCGCAAATTGCTTTTGAACCAACAGGCTCGCCCGTAGCTATATAGTGCTCAATGATTGTGGCAAGTATTTTTTGCTTTCTTTGGGTTATATCACTCAACGGGTTCACCTCTCAATCCCTGTTAGCACTGTTTAGCACTCTTGTGTTGTGAGTGCTAACTCTGTTAATAATATACTCCCTAATATTGATTTTGTCAACCTTGTTTTAAATAAAATTTGTGAATGATATGTTAATTTCTTCATTTTTTATAGGTTTTTTCCATTTTGCCGCCTTATATATTATTGTATATAAGAAAGATTTTATTCCAAATATTTTGTGAAAACAAAAACAGCCTATCCGTAATGGATAGGCTGTCTGCTTTTTAGTTCTTACTGCTCAACAGGGTAAACAGAAACTTTCTTTCTGTCTCTGCCAAGGCGTTCGAAACGAACCTGACCGTCAACAAGTGCAAAGAGTGTATCATCTTTACCCTTACCAACGTTTGTGCCTGGGTGAATCTTAGTGCCTCTCTGTCTTACGAGGATGTTACCTGCAAGAACATACTGACCGTCTGCTCTTTTAGCGCCAAGTCTTTTTGACTCTGAATCACGGCCGTTACGGGTAGAACCCATACCTTTTTTATGAGCAAATAACTGAATGTTAATCTTAAGCATTTCGTTACACCTCCGTAGTAGTTATCGTAACATTTTTGGGATATTGTCTGCTTAACTCTTTTAAATGAAGTTCAAGACCTGACAATATATCTTTTGTTTTGGTTGCACTTTCTTCAGGAACCTTAAGTGTCATTTCTCCGTTTTCGTCGACGTCTGCCTCTGCCGGTATACCCATTACTTCAATAATGGTGTTAGCAGTCATATATGCAACAGATGAAACAGCTGCGCATACAATGTCAGAGCCGGTTGAAGAATAACCTGAATGACCTTTGAAGTTAAAACCTGTAGGTGCACCGTCTTTTGAATAATAAAACGTAACCTTAATCATAAGATTCAGGCATTGATAGCTGAAATCTCAACCTTTGTGTATGGCTGTCTGTGACCCATTTTACGTTTTTCATTCTTCTTTGGCTTGTAAGTAGCAACAACGATCTTCTTGCCCTTGCCGTTCTTAACAACCTTTGCGCTAACAGAAGCGCCGTCAACGTAAGGAGCACCAACTTTAATACCGTCGTCTGCACCAACTGCGATAACCTTATCGAAGGTTATTGTGGAATCAGCTTCAACGTCGAGCTTTTCGATGTAGATAACATCGCCATTCTCAACCTTGTACTGCTTTCCGCCTGTTTCGATGATTGCGTACATAGATTTTTACCTGCTTTCTTTCAGTCTCGCTAACAAGGCGATTATTTAAAAATAATGCTTATGGGCACACCAACAGTACCCGCCCTTAATATGCGGCAAATGGTATTTTAGCAGATTGTATTTTATTTGTCAATAAAATTTCTGCTTTTTTCCAACTCTTTTTTCATATCTTCAGGAAGAGGTGCGACAAAGGTCATCTCCTCTAACGTGACAGGATGTGTAATTGTAATTTGCTTGCAATGAAGTGCTGCATGGTTCAGAAATTCTGTTTCCTGTGCATCATATAACTCGTCACCCACAAGAGGGTGACCGATGTAATCAAAGTGGACACGTATCTGGTGCGTTCTGCCTGTTTCTGTTTTTACCTCAACAAATGCTTTGTCAGAAAATTGCTCTATTACCTTCCAATGAGTAATTGCGTAATCACCACGCTCGTCTACTGTGCGAAGTGTAAGTCCCATATCCGGTCTGTAAATAGGTGCGTTAATTGTACCTGTTTCTTCAAGGGTCCCCCACACAAGTGCATTGTAAACTTTTTTCATATTGCCGTTAAGTCTTGAAGCAGCAAAGCTGTTTTTTGCAAAAACCATAACACCTGAGGTAACCTTGTCGAGTCGTCCGATAGCTCTGCCTGCAGCAGGCTCGTTGTGGTTTTTTATGAGGTAATTTGCAACAGCATTACACAAAGTGCCATTAGGATGTCTTTGGGTAGGGTGTGACGATATACCAGAGGGCTTGTTTACAATGAGGATATCCTCATCCTCAAAAATAACATCAACAGGGAAGTCCCAGAGTGGTGGTGGGGTTGTTTTTTCAGGGATGAAAATGGTCAGCTTGTCACCCTGCTTCACCTTATCAATAACACGCCAATGAGTATCGTTTATAAACACAGTTTCCGGTGTGTTTCGCAAGTGTTTTATTATGTAAGCAGACAGCTTGATTTCGCCTTTAAGAAAGTGGAGAAGAGGTCTGTCGGAATATTCCTCAGGAATTACATATTCAATTTTCCTCATATTAAACCACCTCTGCTTTCAATAATCAGCCGTTGTATATACATTTGCATATACAACGGTCGAAAAAAGACGAATGTTCAAAAAAATGTAGATGTAAAGTTCATTGCTTTACAAAATTTTGCGTTTTTGGAATTTCAAAAAGTGAAAATTCAAAAGTTATAAACATTTTTGACAGGTTTTTGAACAATGACAAGCTGTTCACTTTACAGAATTTTCATTTAAAATTCAATTGTAACTATTGTATATTTTCCATGATTTGTATAAAAACAATGATTTATACAGGAATTTTTTACTTAATTGGAAATTCTGAAATTTTTCTTTCATTGAATTTTACAACGAAATCGAAGCCTGCCTCACGTGCAATTTCATATGCTCTTGGAATGCCGAATCCTATTCTTTCTGCGTAGTGAGAATCGGAGCCAACGCTGATTAATTTACCACCTAATTCTTTGTATCTTTTTATTGTATCGATATTAGGTGAAGGGAGGTTAATAGGGTACTTAAGACCACCCATATTTATCTCAAGAGCCTTGTCCTTTTCTGCGCAAAGCTTAAGAATTTCGTCAACCTTTTTTGAGTATTTATTTATGTCTTCAACATATCCGCAATGATTGAAAACGTATCGGAATGGGTAGGTGATGTGTGCGAGAATATCAAAATTACCCCACTGAAGTAATCCTAAAAGCTCATCATAATATTCGTTCATAAGGGCAGTTATGTCTAAACCATCAAATGTTTCGAAGTCGTAAAAATCAGGTCTGTTTCTTAAGTTGTGTATAGAGCCGATTACAACGTCATAGGTGTTTTTTGAAATTATTTCTTCAGCAAGCTCAGGTACGTAGTGTGGCTGAGCGAGCTCAATACCTCTTGAAATTTCGATTTTACCTTCGAAATCTTTTTTAGCGCGTGATACTTCTTTTATGCTTCTTTCTGCTCTTTTGTCAAATCCACTTGTGTAGAAAACGTCTACCTCGCAGTGGTCTGTAAACGCAACTGTCTGGATACCGTTTTCGTAAGCAGTCTGTGCCATTAAATCTACGGGATGGTTACCGTCCTGTGAGCTGTCTGTATGAGTATGTAAGTCAATGATTTTAATATCGTCCATTATAAACCCAACCTTTAAAAAATAATAACAAAAGCATAATACCACAAAATATAAGAAAAAAATAGGTTTTAATTAAAAATATGGAATAATCTTTAAATTTTTAAAGTGATATGATATATTATAATGGTATGAGGTGATTTTATGAAACTGAAAGCCAATGCTAAAATAAATCTTCTTCTTGATATAACCGGAATAAAGAAAAATGGCTATCATAGTCTTTTTACAATTATGCAGTCCGTTAGTCTTGGTGACGTGGTAACGGTGGAAAAAACCGATGGTGACGACATAACAGTTTCTTGCGACGTGCCAGGTGTGCCTACAGACAGTAGTAATATAGTATATAAATGTGCCGACAAATTTTTTCAGTATGCAGGCATAACTGAGGGCAAAGGCATCCATATTCACATTGAAAAAAAGACACCATTTGGTGCAGGTATGGGTGGTGGTAGTGCAGATGGTGCAGCAGTCCTTGTGGCACTTAATAAGCTGTTTAAAACAAATTATCCCGATAAAGTTCTTTGCAGAATTGGTGTTAAGGTTGGTGCTGATATACCATTTTGCATAGTTGGTGGTACTGCACTTTGTCTTGATACGGGTGCAATTGTTGCTCCACTTACAGATGTTGAGGATTATTATATTGTTATTGTAAAACCGGAAGACAGTGTTTCAACAAAAGAGGCATACGATGCAGTTGATTCATTGGAATATATGAAGCACCCTAAGAATGAACAGATGCTTGAATTGCTGGCAGACGGAGATATAGAAGATGCGTTAAAGCTTTGTTCTAACGTTTTTGAGCAGGCTTTAGAGGTTGTAGGTAGGGTAGACGTTAAAGATGTTTGTAACAAAAACGGTGCAATTGCTTCTTGTATGACAGGCTCAGGCTCTGCAGTTTATGGAATATTTAAAAATAAAGAAAATGCAGAAAAAACTGTTGAACAATTGAAAAAGAAATTCGAAAAGGTTTACCTTTGCACACCTGAAAAGCTTGGTGTTGAAATAATAGAAGAGTAAAAACAAAAAAATTTGAATAAAAAAACAAAACCGTCCAAGAATTCTTACGAATGAAAGGACGGTTTTGTTATGTGTTCTAAAAAGAAACATATTAACGTTGAAAGGGATAAGTTATTTTTATGCGTAGTGGCAATATTCGTAAGTATGTACGTGGCGTTTTCGTTTACCTTTTTTGCAAGTGCTGCCGATACAGTAAGAAACGACGTTGTAAGATTACATATTCTTGCAAACAGTGACAGCAAAAAAGACCAGGCAGTAAAGCTTTTAGTACGCGACGCCTTGCTTAAGAAAAATTCATCACTTCTGAGTGAGGGCGTGAATACAGATAATGCACACATGTATTTTGATGATTCAAAAGACGAGCTTTTAAAAACTGCAAAAGAAGTGCTTTTAGAAAATGGTTTAAACTATGACGTGAAAATTTTTTTACAAAAAGAATATTTTGAAACAAGACAATACGACACCTTAATTTTTCCTGCAGGTGAGTACTTGTCGCTTAAGGTTGTTTTAGGTGAGGGAAAGGGGCACAACTGGTGGTGCGTAATGTTCCCGCCATTGTGTGTGCCTGTAGCAGACGAGGTAAAGTCAGACGAAACAAAAACCACTGATTACCTTTCTGCGTCCGGGGAGAAAGTAATAAACAGTGGTGAAAAATACATTGTTAAATTTAAGCTTTTAGAATTGTACGAGGAACTGCGTAACAAGCTTAAATAATAGCCTCTGCGTGTCTTGTTACGTGGCAGCCTACGTTAACGGCAACAGGAAGTCCTGCTATGTGTGTTGGCGCTGTTTCAACATTAACTGCTAAGGCGGTAACGTTACCACCAAAACCCTGAGCACCGATATTTAACTCATTGACCTTGTAAAGCATCTTGTCTTCAAGGTCTTTGTAGAATGGATCAGTATTTCTTTTTGTAATATCTCTGCAAAGAGCCTTTTTAGATAAAAGAGCAACGCCTTCGAAATCACTTCCGATACCAACTCCAAGCACAACAGGTGGACAAGGGTTTGCATCTGCAGCTTTAACCGTATCGACAACAAAGTCTATAATGTCATCTACACTTGCAGAGGGTGTGAACATTTTAATGTTGCTCATATTTTCACTACCAAAGCCCTTCGGTGCAGCAGTAAGCTTTATTTTATCACCGGGAACCAATGACAAATGTATAAGCGCAGGGGTGTTGTCGTTAGTGTTACCTCTTCTTACAGGGTCTTTAACTATTGAACAACGTAGCTTACCGTCAAGGTACGCTTTACGAACTCCATTATTTACAGCTTCTGAAAAATCACCGTCAACAATATGCACGTCCTGACCCAATTCACAGAAAAGTACAGCCATACCCGTGTCCTGACAAATGGGAATATTTAATTCCTTGGCAGCGTCAAGATTTTTGCACATATCACAAAAAATACTTTTTGCAATTGGGTGTGATTCAAGCTCTTTGGCTTCTGCAATTTTATTTTCAAGGGATTGGGGCAGATATTGGTTTGCACTGACAAAAAGCTCTGCAACCGTTTTTTCAATTTCTTTAGCACTTATTTCTCTCACATAAATCATATCCTTGTAAAATACCCGTGTCAAAAAGACACGGGTTGATTTTTTGTCAGCCTCTCTGGTATCCACCACGACGTGGTGTTGAGGCGCCTCTTTTAGCAACGTTATTTTTCTTTAAGTCGCTCATTTTTTCGTCACTTACAGTTTTAAACTTTGCAAGCATATCTTCAAAAGACATATTTTCAGGCTCAGATTTCTGTGAGCCGGTCCACACCTGTGGCTGTGAACGTCTTGGTTTATCACCGGCAGGCTTTCTTGGTTTTTCTTCTTCCTGAGGAAGAGCTTTTTTTATTGAAAGGGCAACCTTGCCTTTCTCATTAATTTCTAAAACCTTAACAGAAACAACGTCACCCTCTGAAAGCTTCTCGTGAATATCCTTAATAAAGGTTGAAGAAACCTCAGAAATATGTACCATGCCTGTAGTTTTGTCAGGAAGCTCTACGAATGCTCCGAAATTTGTAATACCTGTAACTTTTCCTTCAAGAATTGCACCGATTTCTACTGCCATATTTTACCTCAAAAAACAAATTTTATGCGCCTGGTGTTATGTCAACGTAAACACGTTCGTCAGGCATAACGTAGCCTTTTTTTCTGGCATATTCTTCAGCAAGCTCTGCTTCGTCACCCTTTGAAACGGCACTTTCAAGTGCTTCGTTTTCTGCAAGCTGACTTTCGTACGTGCTTTGAAGGGCTGCAAGGTCAGCTTCTTTTTTGCTGATGTCAATTTGTGCTTTGACGATTGATACAACAAGATACAACAAAATGCATGTGCCAAGAACAATTGCAATTATGCTTCTGTTATTGAGCTTGTTTTTCTTTTTTGTCTTTGCCAAAATTGCCTCCACCTTTCAATGATGAGTTTCCGTTTGCCAAAAATATACCAAATAAATTATACACATACATTCGTGCTTTTGGCAAGTGTTTTTTTCTTATTTTTTTTGACTTTTTCTTTGTTTTTATAAAAAGTATCTTTAATTTTTCCAAAATATGGAGTAAAACTCTTTTTACAAGACGAAAGGGCGCAGAAGCAACCTTGAAAACAAGAGTATAGAGCTTCCTTAAAAGCTTTACAAGATGGTCGGTTATTTTCATGGCAGCTATACCAAAGGAGAAGTAATAGAATGCTCCACCTATGATTTCGCCTGCAATAATATAAAACCTTATTTCACCTTTGTTAAGCGCTAAAATGAAAAGAAATGAGATAAGTCCGAAGGTAAGAAAATACAGGACGTCAAAAATAATTACGGCATATTTAGAGGTGGAAACAGAAAGTCGTATTGCTCTGAACAGGTCATATATAACACCTAACAGAAAACCAAGACCTAAAGCTGCAACAAATATTGAAAGCTGTTCTGTTTGTGGTACGGAATACATCAGCGAAACACCTTTGAAAAGAAGCCGCCACTTTTTTCAAGGACGTCAGCATATTGCAGGGAATTTATGCTACCCTCTATTGAAAGCTCGCCGATTTCGAGAGAAAGCTTTGTTATGTGAAGATTTTGTCCCCTTACTGTCAATTCACCACAGCTTGTAACGGCAACAATAGTTTCTTCATCAAAGCTGCCTACGTTACTTACACCTGAAACGGAAAGTACCTTTCTGTCTTCTAAAATGCAGTTATGTGGAAACTGACACGTCTTTTTATCGTCTGTCATAAGAAACACCTCCTGTGTTTTATACTATTCAACAACTAAAATATATATGCATAGGTGGGTTGCAATGATTGTTTTTATTGCCTTTGTTGACATAATAGGTTTTTTTATATAAAATAAGTGCATATTTTTGTGGTAGCTATGAAGGAGTATTGGTAGTGAAAGAGAAAAAACGTGTTTTATTGGTAACCTTAGCAGTTTTGTTTGTTGCGTGTGATCTTGTTGTCACGTTGGTTTTGCTTGATAAGTCCAATAGTAGGGATATAACCGACACAACCAAGGCAATTGAAACTACACAGATAACTGCACCTGCTACGGAAAAGGTAGAAAAATTTGAATCTGTAATTGACACAAGCAAGCCTGAAACCTACGCAACCCTACTTGACGTGCTTTCGACTTTAAGCTCCAAATATTCATCAATTAATCGTCTTAACCTTGGCTACAGCACAACAGGAAAGGCTATTCCTATGGTTACCATAGGCACAGGTGAAAAGAAGGCGCTTATTGTAGGTGCTCTTCACGCACGTGAGCATCTCGCAACCAAGTACCTTTTAAGATGTATAGAGGATTATTGCTATGCGTATGAATATGGTAACGGCACATTTGGACAATATGACTTGAAAAAGCTGTTTTCTGAGTATACTGTTTATATAGTTCCGTGCGCTAACCCTGACGGTCTTGATATTGTGCTTTCACAGATGAAGCCGTCATCAAAGGTTGTTGTAGAAGATCTAGAGGACTACAAATCAAATTACAATGGCGTAGATCTTAACAGAAACTTCCCTCTTGAATGGGATAAAATAGACAACGGTGTATATCAGCCCTATGCATATTTCTTCAAAGGCTATCAGAGTGCCAGTGAGAAGGAAACACAGGCTATTATGGCTCTTTGTGACGAGCATAAATTTGATTTTATGCTATCCATTCACGTAAAAGGTAATTTCAGTTTTTGGGGAGATTTACACGATACAAGCAGAAATGTTACGTATAAGGCTTTTGCAAGCGATATTGGTGACGCTTCAGGTCTTCTTCCACTTCCACAGCCAACACAGTCTGTAAAGGATTACAGTGGTGGCTTTGAAAACTGGTTCAGACATACGTACAAAAAACCGGGCTTATGTGTCGAGCTTGTAGACGTAGAAAACACCATAAAGCCATGTGGTAGTGAAAACTACGAGGATTTTGACAACTTTGTTATTTATGATAGAACACGCTATATTATAGGTGCAGCATTAGCATCGAAGAATAAGTGAGTGATTATATGAACGTATACGATTTTGATAACACCATATATGATGGTGAGAGTGTTATTGATTTCTTTTTGTTTTACTGCAAAAAGGATAAGTCACTTCTAAGATATATTCCTGCAGTTTTCTTTGCTCTTTTAAAGTACAAGGCAGGTAAGGTTACAATAGAACAAGCACTTTCACGTTATGGGAAGGCAGTAGGGGAATACTACAAAAACAATGCTCAGATAAATGAAGATATGAAGGTCTTCTGGGATGAGCATATGCACAAAATTAAGCCGTTTTATAAAGAAATACAAAGTGATGACGATTTGATAATATCAGGCTCACCTGAGTTTTCTTTGGATATTATCTGTAAAAGACTTGGCATTAAAAAGTACATAGGCAGTATTATTGAAAAGGATGGCTCAATTCCACGTCTTTGCATAAGAGAGGCAAAGGTGAAGGCTTTTTTTGAGGAATATCCCGATACGGAAATTGAGAATTTTTACACGGATTCCATAAACGATACGCCACTTATAGAAATAAGTAAAAACGCATACCTTGTTAAAGGTAACAAAATAACAAAAATAAAATAATTACCATAATCAAAAAAGCAACTGATTTTAAATCAGTTGCTTTTCGTTTTTAATATTACTGCCCCGTAAGCAGGAACGTTTATTGAATAGTCAGAAACCTTTCCTGAGATTAAATCCTCTGAGAATCTGAATTCCTCGGGGAGATTGTAGTCGATATCGTGGTAGTTTTTGTTTGCTATAACAAGAATTTTATCTTCCTCACTTCGTCTTATATACGCAACACAGGAAAGCATTGCAGAGTAAGGAATAAACTTACCTTCCTTAAGACAATTAAGAGACTTTCTGATGTCACCAAGCTTTCTATACCATTCTACAAGGTCATTGTCTTCCTTGCCCCAAGGGAAAAAGTTTCTGTTGAATGGATCTGCACCACCTTGTACACCTGCTTCGTCGCCATAATATATGGAGGGGAAGCCCGGTAACGTATACTGGAGAACAGTTGCAGTCTTTAAGAGCCTTTTAGCCTTTTCGTACTCCTCCTCAGTTAATTGGTACTGAGCCTGAATGTGACGTGGCTTATGCTCAATGGAATCGTTTACAAGCTTTGTAAGAATTCGTGCTGTATCGTGGGTGCCTATGTGATTCATAAGGCAGTTAAGTGCTTGTGGTGGATAGTTTTCGCAAATGGAAACAATAGATTCCATAAAGCTTTCTGCAACACCATAGCGCATAAAGGAAATAATTGCAGAGGCAAAAGGGTAATTCATTACACTATCAAGCTGGTTACCTAAAAGGTAACGACGTCTGCCACCGTGACTTATTTTATTTGTTGCATCCTCCCAAACCTCGCCAATAATAAAATACTCATCGTTTAAGCCCTTTACAGACTTTGAAAGTTCATCAATAAATTTGTCGGGAAGCTCATCTGCAACGTCAAGACGTACTCCACTTGCGCCACATCTGAACCATTTTTCAAGGACGCCATTTTTACCTGTAATATAATTTATGAACGAATCACTTTCTTCATTTGTTTCAGGGAGTGTGTCTATTCCCCACCAGCTTTTGTACTTTCCGTTTTCATCTATTGAAAACCAATCCTTGTACTCACCGTTAGGGTTGTTCCAATAGCCCTCGTTTTGGTAACGCCCTTCTCGATTGAAATATATACTGTCGGAGCCTGTGTGACTGAAAACACCATCAAATATAACTTTTATGGAGTGCTTTTCAGCCTTTTTACAAAGTGACTTAAAATCCTTTTCAGTGCCAAGCATACTGTCAATTTTTGTGTAGTCTGCAGTATTGTACCTGTGGTTTGAATGTGCCTCGAAAATAGGGTTAAGGTAAAGCATATTCACGCCTAAGGAGGCAAGGTAAGGTAGCTTTTCCTCTATACCCTTAAGTGTACCACCATAGTAGTCGTTGTTGAGTATTTTCCCGTTAATGTCAGGCTCCCACACAGGTGTTTCATCTGTGCTTTTGTGGAGAATCCTGTCATTCGGGAAGATTTTCGGTGGGTTGGCACCTATGTTGAATCGATCAGGGAAAATCTGGTACATAATACCACCCTTTACCCAATCGGGAGTTTTGAAGCTTTTTTCGTAAACAGTTTGTTGCCATTCGTTCCCTTCGGGTGAAAATTCACCTATACCTGCAGAACGAAGAAAGATTTTTCCGTTTCCAAAGGGTGTATCGTAGGTGAAATGGTAAAAATATAAACCACTTGTTTCTATAGTGAGGGTAATGTCCCACCACTCTTCGTTGTCTCCGTTCATTCCACACCAATACATATTACGGAAGACCTCGTCTTCTCCGTCCTTATGCATAACGAGTGTAACGTTCTGACATCCGAAATTTCTGGGCATAAGAACACATAGCCGCAAGCTGTCGCCTGCGGCCATACTGCCATATATTGATTTGTGCCTGAAATCTCGTGAATTAAAGGGAATAAACTGCAAAAAAATCAATCCTCGTAGCCGTTAGGGTTCTGATGCTGCCATTTATAAGAGTCAGCACACATATCCTCTAAGTTTTTCTCCGCAACCCAGTTAAGCTCTGCTTTTGCTTTTGATGGATCAGAGTAAACAGATGCAAGGTCACCAGGACGACGGTCTACAATTTTATATGGAACCGTAACACCGGAAGCCTTTTCAAATGCCTTTACAACGTCAAGAACACTGTAACCTTTACCTGTGCCTAAGTTGTAGGTAAGTACACCATTTTCACCCATAATTTTATCCAGAGCCTTTAAGTGTCCTTTAGCAAGGTCTACAACGTGGATATAGTCACGAACGCCTGTACCATCGTGTGTGTCGTAGTCGTTACCGTAAACGCTTAAGAACTCTCTTTTACCCTCAGCAACCTGAGTGATGTAAGGCATAAGATTGTTTGGTATACCATTAGGGCTTTCACCAATTCTACCACTTTTGTGAGCACCGATTGGGTTGAAGTATCTTAAAATACATACACCCCATTCAGGATCGGAATCGGCAAGATCCTGAAGAATTCTTTCAATAAAATATTTGGTTGTGCCATAAGGGTTTGTTGTGCCACCTGCAACCATTGATTCTTTAAGAGGCGAAACGTTGTGTTCACCATAAACGGTTGCTGATGAGCTGAAAACAATTTTCTTACAGCCGTGGGCTGCCATAGCCTGACAAAGAGTAACAGTACCACCAATATTGTTTTCGTAATAAAGCAATGGCTTCTGACAAGATTCACCTACGGCTTTAAGTCCTGCAAAGTGAATAACTGAATCAATGTCGTATTTTTCAAAAACCTTATCAAGAGCCTCTCTGTCACGGATGTCACATTCTTCAAAGTGAAAATCCTTGTTTGCAAGCTCTTTTATTCTGTTAAGAACCTTTGGACAGCTGTTGTAAAAGTTGTCTATTATAACAATCTCTTTGCCGCTTTCTAAAAGTTCAATTGCTGTGTGGGAGCCTATGTAGCCTGCTCCACCTGTAACAAGAACTGCCATTATGCTTGTCTCCTTCTATGTGAATTATAGTTTTAATTACCATTCATCGTCGCCGATGTTTTCGATGGTTGGTCCTTCGGTTGTTGTCGGCTTTGTTGTGGTAGTTGTCGTTGTATCGTCTTGATTATTGTTGTTATTGTTATTGTTATTATTATTGTTATTATTGTTATTGTTATTGTTATTGTTTTGATAGTTATTGTTTGGATTTGGTGTGTAAATAATCTGGTAGGTTGTGTCTGGCATAGGAAGTGTTGTTGTTACACCAAAAATTGAGGTTTCACTTGGAATTTCAGTGATTTCGGCAACAGTTTCATTTGGGAGAAGAGGAACTGTTGTAGAAGGCACCGGTGCAGTTGTGGTTGGTGTAGTTGTTGACTGCTGTACGGTGGCACCCTGCTGCAAGCTTTCGTTAACAGGAACGTCACTTGGTGTTACAAAGTAGTCGCCAAAACGGAAGGCGAGAACAACGCAAGCAACAACAGCCAAAATAACTGCGATTGTTGCAACTATAATTCCTGCCTTGCTTATGGTAGCTTCGGGACGGACGTCTGAAACAACCTCTGCCTCTATAACGGAATCCTCATACTTTTCGTTGTCTTCAGCAGATGCACTAAGCTTATATGAAAGCTCGTCGATGTATTTGTCAATCATAGCGTAAAGCTCTGCAGTTGCTTCTGTGATGAGGTTGTCAATAATCTCGTCAGGGTTTGCAAAAAGCTTTTTAACAATTACCTTTTCTGAAGTTGCAACGCTTATGAAAGCGTAGTAGCTGATGATTTTGTCGCCCTTCTTCTCACGGAAGATGTTGGATATTGTTGCACCGAATTCAGTGCTTCTTAATTCCATAGCACCCTTTGCGAGCTGTGCTGCATACTGCTTAGGATCTGTAACACCTGCATCGTTTACAAAAGGTGTAAAGAAAACGAAATCTTCATAATCATCACATGCTTTGATGTCAGCTTTAAGAATTTTTGCTGCAGGTGTAGATGGAATTGCAATTCTGAAATCATTTCTGAGAAGCTTTTCGATAATTGATGCTGCAGTAGGTGATGCCTCATCCTTATCTGCGATTTCACTAAGAATTACAGCTTTATCCTCCTGCTGCTTGAAGAATGGAAGACCTGATGCTTTTAAAATTTCAGGTACTGCGCTTTCAAGAAGAGGGAAAACTACTATGTATTGATTATCCTCTTTTACATAGAAGCCACTGTAAAGACCGTTTTTAGTCATAAGCTCTTCTGCCTCATTAGGAATAAGAGCGTGAGCCTTTCTTATTGTTTCGTCGGAAACTGTAGACTCTATCATATCTAAAATTTTATCACTATATGCAGGAGTGAAGTTGAAAGCCTTAATAAGAATAGGCTTAAATTTAAGATATGCTTTTGGCTCAATACCTATGAGTAAAACGTCTGCGTAGTCAAGAGCTTCGCCAATATCACTGAATAAAATCTTTGAGTCTGTATAGCTGTCGAAGTAAACGGCAGTGTTGTCTACAGAGTCTGCCACAGCGCGTTTGATTTCTGCAAAAGAGTGACTGTTTTGTTCAAAAGAAAATGCTTTAATTTCCATCTTTGCACCTCTTAATTAATATAAATAGAATTTTTTGTCGTTTTTATAAGGGTTGTTGTTGGGATTGTCGTAATAACTGTCGGGATATTTAACTGGTGTTGTTTTGTAATCTGCAAGGTTTACATCAACCTCAGGTGATTCACCATCTCTTACCATTCTTGCAATAACGATAAGTCGTGCGTCGTCATACTCATATGTGCAAGTACAAAGTGTTAAAAGACGATCTGTAGGTAAAATATCTACACCTGTTTCATAAAGCTTGCGTTTGTGAATTTCTTCAATGTATTCCTCGTAGCAAAGGTCTGAGCAATGGTTGAAGGTGAAGTCGAAGAAATAACCGTTGTCACTTGCTGTTGAGCCGTTAGTAATGATTACGGCACATATTTTCCACATATTTTTTTCATAAATGGAATCGAACTGGATAACGGGATGTTTTTTGAAATATTCAAGACTTTTGTAATTTAACAAGTCGGCAAAACGTGAGCCGTCAGTCATGTTGTGACCGTAAAGAAGAGTGTTTCGGTCAAATGGCTGGAAGCTGTTTTTGTAGGATGCGTAAATGGCCCCATAGCTTGTAGTTTTACCGTAAAAGTCGTGGGTAAGATAGTACTTGTTATTGTCTGCCTGCACAACCGGTGTGTCTATTTTAGTTCCTTTGATTTTTATATAACCGATTGTCTGTGGGTTTTGTGAATAGTAAAGAGCGTAGTCGCAAAGAATACCTGTAGGGAATTTAACGTCTATAAGGTGAGGGTACTTTTCATAAAGGTAAGACCACTGCTGCTCCTCTGTCATTGTGTCTAACTTTTCAATTACTTCGTCAGAAAGTGTTGCTTCCTGGTGCTGTTGTTGCTCCTGTCTTAATACGAGGAATTTTTCTATACCTCGTTTACCTAAAAAAGTAGAGGAAACAGCAATTGAAATAATAAGGATGAAAGAGCAGACGTTTATGGCAATTTTTTTGCGTTTTCTCTTTTTAATTTTCTTTGTTATAGCTTTTTTTCTTGTTTCATCGGTACGGTAAACTGTTTCTTCCGAGCCGGAAAAGTACACGTACTGTGAAGAAATGTCTTTCTTGCTTTTGTTCATTTAATCACCTTGTATCGAACTAAGAAAGTCCGATTATATGAATGTTTGATTTATACAGCCGAGCTTAAAAGCTTAAGTGCTGTTTCAAGTGCTGAAAGTCTGTTGTTAAGTCTGATATCTTCTTTGAAAGTGTTTCGTAATTCTTTTACGATTGTTTCTTTCTCTGTTGCAAGGGCAACGTAGATAAGACCTACAGGCTTTTGTGTGTTGTCCGACGTTGGTCCAGCAATTCCTGTAATGCCAATGCCAATGTCTGTGTCGAGCTTTTCTCTTACGCCGTTTGCCATTTCTCTTGCTGTGCTTTCACTTACTGCACCGAAGCAAGCAAGGGTTTCTTCCTTGACGCCCAAAATATTCATTTTTACGTCGTTGGAATATGAGCAGACGCCACCTTTGTATATTGCAGAAATGCCACTTACGTCTGTAAGTATTTTACTTAGCCAACCACCTGTACAGGATTCTGCAACAGAAAGAGTTTTCTCTTTTTTAATAAGCTTCTGTGCTGTTTCGGTTGCTAAGGAAATTAACTGTGTCTCATTCATCTTCTACACCGTTTGCAGTAATTAAAATACGTTTAATGCCGTCGTATGCACGCTGACAAAGACCATCTACGTCGAGTGCTTTTTCTGCTTCCTCAACTGCCTTTATATCAGGACGTGTTTTTGGATGCTTTGGTGTGAAGACCGTACAACAATCTTCAAATGGTTGTATTGAAATATCAAACGTTTCGATTTTTCTTGATATAGCAATAATTTCTTGTTTGTCCATACCAACACATGGACGGAAAACAGGGTACTGAGCTACTGCATCGGTACAGCCTATTGCAAGTAATGTCTGACTTGCAACCTGTGCAACGCTTTCACCTGTAATGTGTGCGTGACAATCTGTATTGTCTGCAAGCATATTTGAAAGACGCATCATAAAACGACGCATAATAATTGTGAAAAGCTCTTCAGGACATTTTTCACGAATCATTTCCTGGATTTCGGTAAACGGTACAGTGTGAAGATAAATTTTACCACTGTAACGTGCAACCTTCTGTAAAAGGTCATGAACCTTTTCTTCGGAACGAAGAGAGGTGTAAGGTGGGGATGCAAAGTGTATACCCACAAGCTGAAGACCACGCTTTGCCATCATATAAGCAGCAACAGGACTGTCTATGCCACCTGAAATAAGAAGTAAAGCTCTGCCTGATGAACCACAAGGCATACCACCTGCACCCTTGAGCTGGTTGCCTCTTACGTAGGCTTTTTCACGAATTTCTACTGTTACTGTAATGTCAGGGTTTTTAACATCTACCCTGAGGTGAGGAAAGCTTTCAAGAAGCTTACCACCAACAATAGCAGAAATTTCGGGAGATTTTAACGGGAATTTTTTGTCGGAGCGTTTTGCTTCAACCTTGAAGGTCTTTGCCTGTTCAAGCTGGTCTGCAAGGTAAACAGGCGCGATTTCAAGAATTTCGTCCATATTTTTCTCTGCAACGGCAGCACGTGAATAACCGGCAATACCAAATACGCGAGATATTTCATCAACAGCAGCATCAATATCTGCATATTCGTCGAGAGGTGCAACAGTAATTGTTGACTGAGATTTTTTTATTTCGAATGATCCGAAGGGCTTAATGCGAAGACGGATATTTTTACAAAGCATATCTTCAAATGATGAACGGTTAAGACCTTTAAGAGCAATCTCACCATCTTTTATAAGAATTATCTCTTTCATAAAATTCCTTTCTTGCCGTATTTAAGCGCGGCTTCCTTTACTGCAGAAATCAGTAAATCTATTTCTTCCTCTGTGTTGTAACGGCAGAAGCTTATTCTGACTGCACTATCGATTATTTCAGGGGCTAAACCCATAGCAGTAAGCACTGGGCTTCTGTGTCCCATTTTACAGGCTGAGCCTGCTGAGAGGGCAATGCCCTTATCACTCATAAAATTAACGATTGGCTGACTTGGTAAGCCTAAAATTGAAATATTTACAATATATGGAATTGCGTCTTCGGGGGAATTAACGGTAACACAGCTTAAATCTTGTATGCCTTCAAGAAAACGATTTTTTAAGCTTTGTATGTAATCAAGATTTTGTTTTATGTTCATTGCTTCCTCGGCAGCAGCACCAAATGAGAAAATAGCAGGTGTTGCCTCTGTGCCTGAGTGAAGACCCTTTTCTTGTCCACCACCCAAAACATAGGACTTTATAAGACCCGGTGACTTAACGTAAATGCCACCGACACCTTTAAGGGCGTGTATTTTATGACCACTGACAGTTATTATATCAGCATCCGTTGTTTTTGGTGATACTAAAATTTTGGAAAATGCCTGAACGCAATCGGAATGGATAAGTGCAGGGGAATTTGCACGTCGTACTGCACTGCGTATTGCGTTTACAGGTAGCACTGAGCCTACCTCGTTATTAACAGCCATTACAGAAACTAAAATTGTGTTTTCATCAACAGCGCTTAAAAGCTCATCTTCGTTTATTTTGCCTTCTTTGTCGGGGTTAAGACGAACAACCTGACAGCCCATTGACTCAAGTCTTTTTATTGGCTCGCTTACGCTTGGATGTTCAATAGTAGTAGTGATTATTTTGTTGCCCTGTCTTTTAAGCTTTTCGTATGCACCGAAAATTGCAGTGTTGTTTGCAGTTGTACCTGAAGAGGTGAAATAAAAGTTTTCTTCAGGAACACGTAAAAGACCTGCAACCTGCTTACGGGCTTTTCTTAATTGGGCAGCAGCATCGCTACCTGCTTTGTGAAGAGAGGAGGGGTTTCCCCAAAGCTCTGTTATTGCCTTTTTTGCTGACTCAACTGCTCTTTCGCAAGGCTTTGTTGTAGCACTGTTATCAAAATATGCGTTCAAAAAAACACAACTTTCCGTATTATAATTTATAATCGTCTTATTATACAATATAAAAGGACTTTTTGTAAATGGTTTTAATGTAAGTTTTATCGCGAAAATATTGAATATTTTGTGAATTTTTTCAAAAAATAAGAGCGACTTAATTAAAATTCAACAAAGAGGTATTTTTTATGATAACTAAAAGGAGAAAGACTGTAAGAAAAATTAGTTTTTTAACGGCAATTATAGTTGCCCTGAGCGTGTGGGCAGGCGTCAGCTCATATAAGCTTGTTATGGCAAAAAAAGAGGTTCAGAGAAGCAATGAAAGGGCGTTGACTCAGCTTGGAACGTACCTTGACGATATTAATCTTAATCTGCAGAAATGTATGTACTCACGAAGTAAAAATATGCTTTCGGAAATGTCCTCGAAGCTGTGGCGTTCAAGCGCTTCAGCTAAAGAAAACCTTTCGGAAATAACAGACGGAAACACTGAAATTTCAGGTGTCTATAAGTTTCTTTCTCAGGTGGGTGAGTATACACTTTCCTTGAATGAAAGACTTGCGCAAAATAAAGAATTAACAAAGGAAGAAACTGAAAATATCAGTAAGCTTTTGGGATATTCAAAGAAGCTTTCCGAGGATATAAATTACCTTATTTCACAAGAGGAAAACGGTCTTCTTGACTTTGAAGAAATTAAGTCAACCCTGCAGAGTGAGGGTGACTCGTCTATATACATCGGTGACAGCTTGAACGATGCAAATCAATCAATTAATGATTATCCGACGCTTATTTACGACGGACCGTTTTCCGACCACGTAAATAACAAAAAGCCAGTGTTGATAGAACATCTCGAGGTTGTTTCGCAGGCTCAAGCACAAGAAAAGGCAGCAGATTTTATGGGAGCTGATTCTCAGCATATTAAATTCCACTCAAAGACAGAAAATAATTTAAGCACTTATAATTTTTATAATGGTGATTATACAGTAAGTGTTACACAAAAGGGTGGTGTAGTGTGCTATATGCTTACAAGCACGTATGCATCGGAAATTCGTTTATCACCTGAGGACGCAGTAAAAAAGGCAACGGAATTTCTGAAGGATAAGGGTTACACTCAAATAAAGGAAAGCTACTATTCCACAAACGACGGAATTTGCACAATAAACTTTGCATATTATGAGGACGGAGTTACCTATTACACAGATCTTATAAAAGTCAGTGTTTCACTTGATGAGGGTAAAATAACTGCCTTTGATGCGACGGGGTATCTTATGAATCACAGAGAAAGAAAGATTCCCCAAAAGGTGAAATATACCCTTGAAAATGGCAAAAAGCTTTTGAAAAAAGATTTGAAGGTTATTTCTTACAAAAAGACGTATATTCCTACAGAATGGGAAACAGAGGAATATGCCTACGAATATCACTGTAAGGCAAATGATGGTAATGAAATTCTTGTATATATTGACCCCGTGACAGGTGAAGAAATTGATATTCTTATTCTGTTATACTCTGACGGGGGCAGGCTCACAAAATAAGAATATTTATAAAAAAAACGGAAATAATTATTGTGGAGAGCATAATGGGTAAGATGAAGCTTGAACAATGTCTACCCGTATTGTATTAGAAAGGAAACTCCGGAAAGGTTGTGAAAATATGAAGAAGCTTATTACAATACTGACGGCTGTTGTTCTTGTGGGATGTATTGCAATTCTTTTCAGTGGTTGCGGTGCTAAAGATGAGGAAATAACTACCACAACTCTTACAACAGAAACGACAATAACAACTACAATGAACAACGACGGTATGGTTACAGACGAGTCTGTAGAAGGTGAAAATGGTATTATAGGAGATATTGTAACAGACGTATCAGAAGGATTTTCTGACATGGTAACAGATATGTCAGAGGATGCATCAGAATTAATGCAATAGATAAAAAAGAGATATCTCGTGAGAGATATCTCTTTTTGTGAATTTTAAATTATTTGATTTCTACAGTTTGTTTTACAAGCTCTGTGCCATCTGCTGTAAGAAGAGAAAATTCAACGGAATAGTTTGATACGTACGTTCTTGGATAGATAAGAGAATACGTATTGTCACCCTCTGTGAGCGTTACGAACTTTCTTTCTGTGTAGCCAACTGAGGTTGTGAACTTAGCTGTGAGTTTTTTACCGTAAAGCTCTTGATCTTCAACAGTAACGTGGAAGTAAATTGGCTTTGAATTTTCAACCTCTTCAAGGTTTGTAGTAAAGTCACTTTCATCGTAGTTGATGCAAGAGCTTACACCATCTGCAAGTGCTGAAGCGCCAAGAAGTTTTCTTCTTATTGCTACACTGTCAAGGTACCTTGCTTCAATCAGGTCCTTAAGATATGCTACTGTAGTTTTGTCATCCTTGGAAAGGTGCTCGTTTACATATTTGTACTTTGCATCAAGAATTTTTGTTTTGCTTTCTGAATAGTCACCAAGACCTGTAAGTATTTCTATAGCCTCAGCATACTTTTTCTCTGCAACAAGTGAAAGTGCTTTCTGATAAGTGCACTCTGTTACCTTATCTTTACTGTCTGCATAGTCTTTGATTGTTTCAAACAGAGCTTTAGCCTCGTCATATTTACCAGCATCAAGAGCGTCGATGGCAATGTTGTAGGTGCAAGAAGAAACCTTAGCTATTGAATCCTCGTAATTTTTCAACTCTTTGTAAATAACCTTAGCTTCCTCATATTTTCCTGTAAGCTCAAGCTTTGTGGCCTGGTTGTATTTTGCAAGATTAAGCTTTTCGGCAGAATCCTCATAATCACCAAGCTCTGCAAAAACCTTAACTGCTTCTTCATAATTTTGTTGTGCCATAAGCTCTTGTGCAGTAGCGTAGTTTTTGGCATTTAATTTCTTAGGAATGATAGTTGCACAAACAATTGCAATTATTCCTGCGAAAATCAAA
Source organism: Acutalibacteraceae bacterium (assembly GCA_045605085.1). Classification (GTDB taxonomy): domain Bacteria; phylum Bacillota; class Clostridia; order Oscillospirales; family Acutalibacteraceae; genus DTU089. The sequence goes on along the minus strand of JAZUPI010000007.1, from coordinate 12,943 downwards.
AACGCAGTAATAAATGGAGCGTAACTCTTTTTGCGTTTTACCTTTTTAACAGGCTCTGCAGGGGCTTCCACATCCGGAACAGGAGCTTCTTCGGTGATTTCAACCATTTCCTCTTCTACAGGAACCTCAATAACGTCATCTGCTTGTTCAACATTTTCATCAGCAACAGCGTCTATTTCAATAACGTCATCTGCAATTTCCTCTGCATGAGCAGATTCTTCTTGCGCTTCTTCGATGATTTCCTCTGCAACTTCATCCTGCTCTTCTTCGATAACGACGTCAGCAGAGTCGTCTGCCTTTTCTTCGGCTCCAACAGGAATTTCAATGATGCTGCCGTCCTCTTCAACAACCTTTTCATCAACGTCGGAAACTCCTTTAGCCTCGGTTTCGGCATCAGCATCAGTTGTTTCTCCGTCAAGGGAAGCTTCATCATTGTCAGCGGTTGATTCTTCCATTGAAGATGAGGAAACATCCTCATCTTCAACAACTTCCTCTGTCTCTTCAGGCTCTTCCTCCGGCATAGAGAGAATAACTACTGTTTCGGTCTGTGTTTCAAAATCGTCGTCATTGTCCTTAAGGCTTTCCTGGAAGAAATCGTAACCGGCAGCTTTTAATTTATCGCCGATTGCATTTGTACCTTTAATTGTAGTGTATTGACCTTCCTCAAGAAGCGTTGCAAGCTCTGTGAATTTTTCTGAGCTTGCCATAAGAAAATCGTATTTTTCCCTGTTCTTTTTGAAGAACATAACAATACAACGGTAATATATTTCAAGATTTTTTATATCGGTAGAAAGTATGCCTGTGAAAACTGTATGAGAAGCAACGTTTTCAGTGATTTTTTTAAACTTAAGATTACCAACCTGTGTTGCAATTTCAGGCTCAATAAGGAAGCATTCTGAGAATTTAACGCTTAATTTTGTTAAAGCCTTGTCATTATAATCGTTTGTTAAAGCATTAAGCCTTACTCTGAAAGCCTTAGCTTCATTCTGAAGATTGATAATTGTTGAAACCTCTTTTTTGATTTTTTCAGCGTCGGCATCAACAAAAAGGTAAATGTGGCTCTGAGCAACTGCTTTTTCAAGCTTTGCCATTTCGTCGTTAGCTAAAGCAAGATATTTAGGGAATAAAGCTTCAGGAATTTCCTTAAGTGCTTCTAAAAGTTTGTCGTAGGTTTCGGTTAAGGTGATTGTATCTTCATCATAGCAAAAACCGTCACAAAGAGTTTTGTAGAAAATTGCCTGTGCATCAGCACCATTTTTTACGATGAACTTCATTAAGCAGTCGGTTGCTTTGTCGTAGTCACACTCGTTGTAATATTGTACACCTAAAAGGAGATTTTCCATATCCTCAGCATAGACTGACTCACAAGCTGGGCAGGTGAGAGAATTGTCTTTGTTTTCAAGATAAGATTCTTTACAATTCGGGCAAATAATTCTAATCATATTTTCCACCTTCAGGGGTAAGAGATTGTGTTATAATCCTTCTCCTAATATTTCGTTAAAATGCTTTTTGTAGGGTGTATTAGTCCATACACATTATATAATATCACAAATGAATGGTTTATTTCAACATTTTATTGTAAAAAATATCCGGAGAAACTCAATATATTGTGTCTGTGCTTAATTTTTTTATCCACAATTCGCAGATATTAACACCTGAGGTGTCCTCGCATAAACACAAGTCCATTGTGCCATTGATGATTACATCCTTATTTATGAAGTATGATGCGCTTTTGAAGCCCTGTGCAAGTGCAATTTTGTCAAATTCCTCGTTAGAAACGCCACCAAATTGAGGTCCCTCATAAATTACGTAGTCGTTTACAATAACTTTGTGGTGCTTTATGTCCTCGTCGATTTTATCCTTATAAACTACAGTCAACACGTAGTCAGTTTCGGGTTTAAAGCCACCAAAACGTGCACGAAATGAAAAGTGGTCGTATATTTTTGTCATAGACATAGGCAGAGGTGTTTCTTTTGTATGTGGTCTGTCGCCCTGAATATCCATATAGAATTCACCATTCTGATTTACGCCTAAGGTATTAAGACCATGAAGTGCTACAGAGTAGTATATTTCATCGGAGTCGGTTTTGTTTCTGTTAATAAGTGCATTAATAGATGCTGACGCTTCAGTTTCAGGTAACTTGGAAAATTCATTGAGTTTAGAAAGTAAAAATGCTCTGTCAGAAACGTTGTTATCAATGGTGTCAAGGGTTGCACCACGTTCCCAACCATCTGTGTGATAATGCTCAACGTCAAGCTGAATTCCTATGAGAGAAAAGAGCTTTTCTGCAGTATCATCAAGGTTTTTTCTTAGATTATTGTAGCAGATGTCGAATGGTTCCTTAAGGGTCTGTATAGCATGGTAATACTCATTTTTATTGATGAATTCTATTGCTTTTTTGCAAAGCTTTTTGTCAGTTAAGCAACGCTTTTTTACAAGCATATCGCAACAGCCTCTGAAATAAAGGAGCATAAAACGCCAGTTATCTTTAAGATGAGAATTGTTTTCAAGTAAAGCACAAAGCTTGTTATATGCTACGTCAATGCAAGGATTTTCCACAGGGTCACCTTGCCAGTTTTTTTCTAAAAGGAAAATTACGTCGGCAATTTCCTCTTCATTTGCACCCCACATAAAGAAACGTACATAATCAAGAATTACCTCGCGTAAATCAGCATCCTTGTCCCATTCCAAAGCACTCCATACGGCTTTGTTGAGGTCGTCGTGCACACCTTCGGAATAGCTTACACTGCCTATGGTGTATGGTGAGAAAATACGGTTTAATGTACGCATTTCCGTAGGACGTGGATTAACGCTTTCTCTGGAAAGAGTGTTGCAGAATGCATAGTGCCAGTCGTCCTGTTGGAAATTAACAGGATACTCACATCTTAAATTATGCGTTATGTCAGGATAAAAACGCATAGGGTATTTATGGGGTATTTTCTTTCTGAGCTCGTGCATAGGATATGCGTGGTTTGGTCCCATAATAACCATATCGAATTCATCGGGCTTCTCAGAAAGTCCATTCACGAAAAGCTCACCCCAGTTTTTGTGCTTATGAGGAGCCTGGGCAGAAATATGCATCTGTCCATATGGGTGGTGTTTTTTATAGATTTCAGAGATAAGTGCACAACGCTTTAAAAATTCATCAGCTTGTAAAGAACCGGGGTCACCACCGGGAATGAAGCAATAGTCAAGTCTTTCCATTGAGGAATAAAGGCTATCTCTATCCTCAAGAGCCTGGGCTTCTGTTTCGTTGTCGTCGTTTGCGTGCCATATGGAAACATTCATATCAATGGAGTTTGCGAGGCGAGAGGCTTCAATAAGAAACTCTTTTTGCTCGTATTTCATAAGGCAGTTTCTGAATTCACCACGGCCTTTTGTGCCGTTGTGTTCAATAGTGTTTGCACCAAACGCCATTAAGTCAAGCTGACATCTGAAATATTGGTCGTAATCCCAAGCATCATAGGTATTTGGTGTTGTACGGTAGCCTATCTGGTGACCACGGATTTCCTTGTGTGGCTTGTGAAGTCCCACAAGTCTGTAAGCCCCGTCAACAAGCTCAATTCCTGCAGGTGTAAACCTTAACTTACGCAAGAAAAGAGAGTAACCGAAAATAAGTCCACGTACTGTTTTTGCGGTTATTTCGGGTGTTTCATTCATAAGGTCAATCAGGAAAGAATCCTTGCACTCTATTTTATCGTCAATTCTGAAAATAAGCTGTGCGTCCTGAATCGTTTGTGTGATTTTTGTAAGAAATCCTGTTCTGAGCTTCCACTCGTCTGCAAATAATTTTGCAGCAAGAATTTCCTGTTCCTTTGTTGCGTAAATATTAAAAGAATCGGCTGAATATAACATATAGGCACCTCCAGTTACTAAAGATAATTTTATCATATAAAAAAACTTTGTTCAATATTGAAACAATATCTTGAAAAATTTTTATATCGTGGTAAAATTGTCAATATTCCATATGAATAGGAGCTACGAAATGAACGTTCAAACGTTGAAATGGTTTACAAAGTTTTTTACGTCCCTGGTTGAAAGAAACGAAAGACTTAAAGAAATTCAAAAAATGAAGAAAACTATGCCATGGCAGGAGTACAGACCTGTAGTCGATAAAGAGATTAAGGATTGGCTCAATCCCTTGATAAATATGGCGGGAGTTAATTTTGTGGTGAGTGGACAAGAGAAAATTCCTCAGGGTGGCAGAGTGATTTACACACCAAACCACGCAGGAGCATTTGATATACCTGCAATTGTTCTTACAGCGCCTGATTCACCTATATTTATGGCAAAAAAAGAGTTGGGACAGGTTCCCTTTCTCAAAAGCTGGATGGATGCAGTAGACTCTGTTTTTGTTGATAGGAAAAATAAGACCAGTGCACGTTCTTCTTTGCAGAATGCAATTGAGGCAGTACGTGATGGCAGAAGTCTTGTTATTTTCCCTGAAGGCACACGCTCCAAAGATGGTAAGCTTGGCGAGTTCAGGGGTGGCGCAATGAAAGTTGCAATGGAAACAGGTGCAACAATTGTCCCTGTGCTTATTGAAGGTACAAGAGAACGACTTGAAGAAACGGGCAACGTAACATCAGGTACAGTTTACGTCACTTACCTGGACCCTATTAAAACAATAGGCTTAACAAAAGATGATTTCTACAGAATGCCTGCACAGATAAAAGCAATTCTGCAGAATGAAAGAGATAAGCAAAAAGCAATTCAGAAGCGAGAAACAATCGCAGAAATAGTAGAATGATTTATGGCAGGTGCAAAATTGCATCTGCCTTTTTGTTTGGATGTTTTACAGTGCTTTATATATAGTATATAAAAGGGTTGACAAAGATGACAAAATGTAGTATACTCCCACTCGTTGATTACAAATTGTAACTTTTTGGAGGGAATTATGACAAAACGATTAATGTCTTCGTTTTTGGCGATGTTTCTTGCAATAGCAATAATACCAACAATAAATTCAAAGGCTGCAACTGTTAATGAAGTATATAACAGACAGGAAGCACTTGAATATGCAAGTAAGCATTGGAATGACGGAAAAGGCTTGTGTGCCGAATTCGTTTCAGATTGCCTTAAAGCAGGTGGTCTTGTAAAGACTTATCAGAGAAGGGTTGTTAACCTTTATAATGCCCTTGTGAATAACGATTGCGGTAAGGTGTATAAGCTTACTTTAAATAACAATTCTATTCCTGTGGAGGCTAATAAGGGCAAAATTGAAGCTGGCGACCCTATTTTCTTCTTCTGCAACAACTGTAAAGAGTTTACACACGTTTCTTTGTGCAGTGGTTTCGGTTCAAATGGCTACGTTTCCGAATATGCTCATAATGAAGCTAAAAACAACACAAGAGTTTACACCTACCCACACTGTGGCTCATTTAACTGGACTCTTTATTCCGTAAATATGAACGATGCCGAAAAGCTTTTTGAAGAGTCTTTAAAGGTAGAGGACAAAGAACCACAGATTATTTCTACAATCAACCTTAATGGTGGTATTTATCTCCGTTGGGAGCCAACTGAGGATACTTCATACTACAGAGTGTACAGAAAAACTGCAAAGTCCACATGGAAGTTCCTTACAAATACAACAAATACTGTTTATACAGATGAAACTGTTGAAAATGGTGTGGAATATATCTACACTGTAAGGGCATGTAATGGCAGATTATTCGGTACAAACTATGAAAATGTCAAAAAAATGTATCTTGACGTTGTGAAATTCACTTCTGTAAAAAACGCCAACAATAAAATTTATCTTAAGTGGAATCGTAACGAAAAAGCAACGGGTTATTTCATTTATAAGCAAGAAAACAACGGTAAATGGAAAAAGATTGTCGAAACAAAGAATGGTAACGTTTTAAGCTATACAGATAAAGCTGTAAAAAATGGTAACGTGTATAGCTATAGAATCCGTGCAGTTATGGGCAAAACCACAAGCTCCTACGACGCTAAGGGTGTAACTACAAGGTGTCTTTTTGCACCTGCGCTTAAAACAATAGTGAACCTTAACAACGGCGTTGGCATTAGCTTTTCACAGGTTAAAGGTGCAGATAGCTACAGGATATATCGCAAAGGTGCAGGGGACAAGAGCTGGTCATACCTTGCAACTACCGATAGGGCTTATTACATTGACAAAACTGTAAAAAGTGGTCAATATTACAGATACACCGTACGTTCTGCAAAAGGCAGGACTATGGGAAGTTTCGATTCAAAAGGTCTCGTTATTAAATGTATCGCTACACCTGAAATGACAAGCGCGAGCTTTAAAAACGATATGGTACGTTTGAACTGGGAGCCCGTTGCAGGTGCAAAAGGCTATAAGGTGTACCATAAAACCGAAAATTCAGGCGAATGGAAAAATATAGCTGTTCTTAAGGATGCTACTGCTTATTGTGACAGCGTACCTGAAAAAGGCGAAACATACTATTATGCAGTAAATGCTTTCTATGGTAACACAGAAAGTCCGTTATGTAACTCTGCATTGAAGTGTGTTTGTGACGAGACTTTAGGCATACAGGTAACAGAATAAACTGAATATAATAAAACAATAAATATAGGCGTTGTATCCTTACAGATACAACGCCTTTTTCGTGTGTTTTTAATTTTATCTTTCTTCTCGGAAGTAGTTGAGACCAAGGCTTTGTGGAGGTTGGTTTTCTTTTTTGTTCATCGTGCTTGTAACAATTAAAACAATAATTGTAATTACATAGGGTAACATTTTCAAAACTTCTCTTCCTGAGAATGAAATGTTTCCGAAAACAAAAGCCGCAATATATAATGCACCGAAAAGATAGGAGCCGAGTATCGAAACATTGGGCTTCCACAATGTGAAAATAACGAGGGCGATAGCGAGCCAGCCGAAGGCCTCAATGATTGATGCATTTTCCCAGCTACCTTTAAGGTAGTCCATAATATAGAATACGCCACCGAAGCCTGCAATACCACTGCCTACTAAAATAGCAACATATTTATATAATGTTATGTTAACGCCCATAGCATCTGCAGTTGCAGTGTTTTCACCGATTGCACGAAGATTAAGACCAACCTTTGTTCTGTTAAGTATAAATGTTGTAACCAATGCAATAAGAATTGCTAAATACACATAAAATCCGTGTCCGAACAATACCTTTACAATGCCGTGGGAGTTTTCTGCAAAGGGTAAGCTTTTAGCAATAATTTTACCCGCAGTGGAAAAATTGCTTTTATCAACATATGAGTGCATTAAAAACTGTGTAAGACCGTTACCGAAAATTGTAATTGCAAGCCCCGTAATATTCTGATTACAGCGGAACGTAATTGTAATAACGGCATATATTGCACCTGTAAGAGATGCAAAGAGGCATGCACCGAAAAGGGAAGAAAGTATCAGCAAAAGCCAGGAAGCGCCTTCGGGGTTTTCAAGAGTGCTCATATAAAGGCTTACAAAAAGGCATCCGCCTACGGTACCCGTACACATAATTCCGGGGATACCAAGGTTTAAGTGACCGGCTTTTTCTGTAATCGTTTCACCGATACAACCGAAAAGAAGAACTGTGCCGATTGCAATGGCACTTATTAAGAAGGTAACAGTCATTTCTTAAAATCCTCCTTTTCTTTTTTTCTGAAAACAAGCTTGTAGTTAATAAAGAAAGTGCAGATAATAACTGCAAAATAGACAATACCAACAACTATATTTGATATTGAATCGTTTGTAAACATAAAGGTTTTTCTTACCTCAACCATGCCTTTTGAAATAAAGGTGATAAAAAAACTTGTAAGCATAACCAGTAATGGGTTAAAAGAAGCAAGCCAGGTTGCCATAATACCCGTAAAGCCCATATTATTTGCTGAAGCCGTGCTGATGGTATGGTTAATTGAACCTGCAAGAATGAAGCCTACAAGACCTGCAATGGCACCTGAAAAGATCATTGTTCTGATAATAACCTTATCGACCTTAATACCTACATATTTCGCGGTGTTGATGCTTTCACCAACAACAGAAATTTCATATCCGTGTTTAGCAGAACGAAGGTATATATGCATAAATACAGTAACCAATACGAACATAATGATAGGCAGTAAATATTTGTTACCTATTTCGGGAATGTTACCGTGCTCAAGTGGTGACAGAACACCTGAACCCGACTTTACCCATATTGTAATGCACAAGGAAACAAGACCTTGAGCAATATAATTCATCATAAGGGTGAATAATGATTCGTTTGTGTTAAATTTTGCTTTGAAGATAGCGGGGATAACTGCCCACAGGGCACCTGCCACCACGCTTGTAACAAGCATAAGGGGTATAATAACGGAGTCACTTACATTTCCACCAAGGTAGAACATACAAGCAATTGCCGCGAGGCAGCTTACAAGGATCTGTCCGTTACCGCCAAGGTTCCAGAATTTCATTTTAAACGCGGGCAGTAAAGCAATTGAAGTGCCCAGCAGGAGAGAGGTTTCCTGAAGCAAGAGCCATATCTTGCGCTCACTGCCGAAGGCGCCTGCAAATAATGATTGGAAGAAATCACCAATGCCTTTTTCGGAAAACAAAATAGAAACAAATCCGCTTAAAAGTAAGCCGGCGATAATGGCAACGGCATAAATCAGAATGATTTTCGGTAATTTAATATTGTCACGTTTAACAATTCTGACAAGGGGTTCCTTTAAATCGCTTTTATCCTTTTTCATTCCGTCACCTCATTCCTGTTTGATTTTACCATAAGAAGACCAATTTCATCCTTAGTAGTTGTTCTGGCATCAACAATGCCAGAAATCTTACCACCGCTTAAAACGAGAATTCTGTCGCTCAGAGCCATAAGAACATCAAGGTCTTCGCCTACAAAAATAACGGAAACACCTTTTTGCTTTTGCTCGTTAAGGAGATTGTAAATAGTATATGATGAGTTGATATCAAGTCCTCGAACGGGGTAGGCTGTCATTAAAATAGCAGGTGCGGCGGCAATTTCTCTGCCTACGAGAATTTTTTGAACATTACCACCCGAAAGCTTTCTGACTGCCGTGTGCGAATCTGGGGTGTTAACCTCTAATTCGCTTATGATTCTGTCCGCAAGGTCCGAGGGGGTTTTTTTATCAAGGAATAAGGATTTACCTTTTCGGTAGCTGCGGAGCATCATATTATCAACGATGCTCATACTGCCTACAAGACCCATACCCAGTCTGTCTTCGGGAACGAAGGAAAGGCGAATGCCAAGCTCGCGAATCTCTCTGGGGGATTTATCTTTTAAATCAATAACCTCGTCTTCCTTGAACAGAATTTTTTCGCTGTTAACAAGGTCTTTAATTTCTTTTTTAGTTAATTTGTCAAAATCAATATCGTTTCCTTCGACGTCTTTAAAAGCGTTTTCTTGGGCAAGCTCCATAACACGCTTGTAGGTTTTGTGGTAGAAGGAAACAGGCTTGTTTTTCTTGGGATGATAATAAGTTAATGTGCCTGAATCATAGTTGTTAAGTCCTGCAATCGCTTCAAGCAGTTCTTTTTGACCGCTGCCTGCAATGCCTGCAATACCGAGAATTTCACCACCGAAGGTTTCAAAGGAAACATTGTCAATTACCTTGTAGCCATCGGGGTTTCTCACGGTAAGCCCTGAAACTGAAAGCCTGAGCTCACTGTTAACAGGCTCTGTGCGATTGATATTAAGGTCAATTTTTTCACCGACCATCATCTCCGTAAGCTCTTTTTCAGAGGTTTCTGATGTGTTTACGGTAGCAATGTGCTCGCCCTTACGTAAAACCGTAACTCTATCGGATATTTCCATAACCTCGTTTAACTTATGCGTAATGATGATGATTGACTTTCCGTCTTCTCGCATTGCGCGTAATACATTAAAAAGGCTTCTGATTTCTTGTGGAGTTAAAACTGCTGTAGGTTCATCCAATATGAGAATATCGGCACCTCTGTATAAAACCTTTAAGATTTCAATAGTCTGTTTTTCAGAAACCGACATTTCGTATATTTTTTTGTCAAGATTTATATTGAATCCGTATTTTTCAGCCATTTCTTTAATACGGTTATTTACTTCTTTAAGATTATATTTTTCATTTTCAATACCTAATGCAACATTTTGTGCCGCAGTAAATATATCAATCAGTTTGAAATGCTGATGAATCATACCGATTTTATGCTCAAAAGCGTCACGAGGAGAGCGAATGATAACCTCCTCGCCGTTAATAAGGATTTTACCGGAATCGGGGTAGTAGATACCGGCTATCATATTCATAAGAGTTGTTTTACCGCAACCGTTTTCACCGAGAATGGAGAGTATTTCTCCTTTGTAAACATCTAAGCTGACGTTATTGTTTGCCAAGACCTTGGAACCGAATCGTTTCGTGATGTTTTTTATTTGTAAAATTACAGTTTTCTCCATAAGAAACTCCTTAAAGCTAAAGGATTTTTGTTTATCATTTAAGAAAGGCGAAGTTTTTGAGCTTCGCCTCTCCCTATAGTTAAATGAGAATAACTTTTAAATCAAATTATTCGGTAATAGCTGTAATGCCGTCAATGATTAAATTGAAGTAAGGAGCTGAACGCTTAGCACTTTCATTAACGAAAGTAATGCCATTTGCTGTTTCAACAACCTCTGTTTCAGCAATAAAGTCACCTGCATCATCAACGTCAGCGATAAATGATGTTAAAGCTTTGCCTTCAACTGTGAAGTTAGCGCAGTCAAATACCTTGATTGTGCCGTCCTGAAGACCTTTTTTAACTTCATCAAGCTTTTTCTGTGTGCCTTCTGCAGCAGCGCCACCAAGAGCTGTGATTTCTACAGAGCCTGTAGAAATTGTGCCTGTCCAGTCAGTGTCAATAGCCTTGTCGTTCTGAACGCAATCAATAATGTACTCAAAATAAGGAGCCCAGTTGATTCTTGAAGCGATGATAAATGTGTTAGCACACTTCTCTTCTGTTGAGCCGTTGTAGGATACGTTAGGAATGTTTTTCTCTTCGCAAGCAGTAGGAGCACCCCAAGAGTCAGCATGCTGAGAAATCAATTTGCAGCCGTTGTCGATAAGAGCAAGAGCAGTTGTTTTTTCGGCAGGCTCGTCATACCAAGAGTTTGTGTAACGAACTTCCATAGTAGCATTCTCTACAACTGACTTTGCGCCAAGGTAGAATGATGTGTAACCTGAAATAACTTCAGCGTATGGGAAAGCACCAACGTAACCGATTTTTGCATTTTCGTCAGCAACTTTGCCTTCAGCGTCACCATAGAGCTCAACAAGCTTCATACCTGCAGCAACACCTGCAAGGTATCTGCCTTCGTAGATAGATGCAAATGCGTTGTGGAAGTTAGCAAGACCTTCTGTGTGAGCCTTTGTACCTGTAGCGTGACAGAATTCAACATCAGGGAATTCCTTTGCTGCCTGAATCATATAAGGCTCGTGGCCGAAGGAGTCAGCAAAGATAAGGTCATAAGATTCTGCTAAGTCAGCAGCCTGGTCATAGCAAGCTGTGCCTTCAGGGATATCAGTAACGATTGTGTAATCGTCAGCTGTGAGACCCTTGTTTGCGCAAGCAAGTTTGAAAGCATCGATGAAGTTCTTATCATAAGTTGAAGAATCACCGTGCAAGCAAATAAGAGCAACCTTAACGTTTTCTGCTGTGTCTTTTGGTTCATCTGGTGTTTTGTTCTCGCCACAAGCTGTGAAACAGCCAACTACCATTACAAGAGCAAGGCAGAGTGAAAGAACTTTTGCGAACTTTTTCATTGTCATTACCTCCATATTGGAAATTTATATTGTCAGCAATCGTCACTTCTGAATGATATTTTACCATCACTCATACTGTCGACTATTGCTAAAGACCTGACTTTGTAGCCCTTTTCTCTGAGAAGTCTGCCACCTGGCTGGAAGCCTTTTTCGATGGCTATGCCGATGCCTACAACCTCTGCTTGGGCTTGGTTCAGTATATCTATAAGGGCGTTACAGGCGTTGCCACCTGCCATAAAATCGTCAATTATAAGTACCTTGTCACCTTCATTAAGGTACTTTTTTGAAACAATCATAGTGTACTCTTTGCCGTGTGTGAAGGAGTAGCTGTTTGCAGAGTATACGTCGTCACCGACATTTTTGTGCTTAGCTTTTTTTGCGAAAAGAGCCGGTAAGCCTAAATATTTTGCTACAAAAACAGCAATGGCAATGCCGGAAGATTCGATTGTTACAACCTTTGTTGCACCACTATCTTTAAAAAGACGAGCAAATTCTTTGCCCATTTCATCAAGCAGATTTACGTCCATCTGATGGTTGAGAAACATGTCCACTTTAAGTATGTCGGTGCCTATGGCAAGTCCTTCATTTGCGATTTTTTCTTCCAACAATTTCATATTTTTTTGCCCCTAAAAAAGAAATATACCTATTGAATTATACAATACATCGGAATGGTTTTTCAAGGGTAAAATCTATTTATAGACACTATGTAAAATATTTCGTCGTAATGTCCAAAAATAGGTGTTTCTTTTTAGCTGTCACACCGAAAAAACAGTTTGAAATTGCATTCGTCATAATGACTAATTAATGTTGAAAAATGTACTTTTTCAAAGGTCTGAATCAATATATTTGTGTAAAGGTTTTAACATTTACACCATATAATTTCGTTTGATTTTCTAATAAAACATATATAACACAAATCCAGTAGTATCGCGATTTTCTAAAGGTTGAACAATGAATTTACACCATAGTTGCTCTGTGAAGTTAAATAACTTTACAAGCTTGTTTGTGCAAAAATACAAATCCGCTTTTTTATGTAAGTTGTTTTCTTGTCAGAAAGGCAAATTTCATTTTGGGTGAGTTTTGGATCAAACCATTTCTCAATGAGTGAATATCAGAAAGGATATAGTCAATTTTGTTGAGTCTTAATTCACCGATGATGGAAAGGTCTATAGTGTCCATATCAGCGAGAAGATCGTTATCGACTAAGTCAAGAGCAAGAGTTGAAACCTGTTCA
>JAZUPI010000006.1:0-19873 GCA_045605085.1 Acutalibacteraceae bacterium | reverse complement strand
CTTAAATCGTACCGAAGGTACGACCTTTGTTATATAGTTATATACAACAATAAATTTGTTACAACTTTTTGCCTTACGGCAAAACAGCACCTTCGGTGCCGAGAATATCCCACCATTTCACCCAAGCCTGAATGTGAAATTTAATATATCACCCGTAATATACTTAAACTAAAACAACAGTACCATTGTGAAATGGTCCCCCCTTTTTCGAAAAAGGGATAGGCTATCGCATAACTTTAGTTTTTCGATAAATTTAATTCCTGCGAAGCTCTGGCATCTGGCATCTGGTAACTGGCATCTTTACAATCGCAACGCAGTTCCAAAATTTTGAATTTTGTATTTTAAATTTGTAATTTTCCGTGAAGCTGTATTTAGATACTGCGAGGGTGGAAAAAACAAGTTCTTCGCAAAATATCGGAAATTATTTTCCTACGCAGAAGTTTTTGAACACTTCATTTACAATGGTCTCCGTTGCTTTTTCCCCTGTAAGGACGGATAAGTTTTCTACTGCACAGTCTATGCAGACGTTAACGGCATCGGGGGTAATTCCGAGTGCAATTCCGTCAAGCGCTTCGTTTATGCTTTCAACTGCTTTCTTAACACAAACGCGCTGACGCTCTGTTGTAATAAGTGGTGCAGAGGGGTCAAAGCCTGCAGTACCAATAACCTTTTCTATTGCGTGTGTAAGGCTTTCCATCCCCTTGTTTTCTTTAGCAGAAATTTCTACAATTGTTTTTTGTGTAATTGCAGAAAGGTCTTTTATATCAAGAAGAATTTCACCATCTGTTTTATTGACAACAACTACGCAGTTTTTGCTTTCGCACATAGAAAGAAGCTCTTTATCGTCTTCGGTAAGCTTATTTTGTGCGTCAAGCACCATAAGCACAAGACTTGCTCTGTCAAATCTTTCTTTTGCTCTTGTTACACCGATTTTTTCAATTTCGTCATCTGTATCCGTACGTATACCTGCAGTATCTGCAAGGCGCAAGGTAACGTTGCCTACCCTTACAGTTTCCTCAAGCACGTCACGTGTTGTACCTGCAACAGAGGTAACAATAGCTCTTTCACTGCCTGAAAGCGCATTAAGAAGTGTAGATTTACCTACGTTAGGTCTTCCCACAATGGCAGTATCTACACCGTCAAGCACTGCTTTACCTGCATCAAAGCCTGAAAGAAGCTTTTCAAGGCTTTCTTTTACCTGTGTAAGAGTTTCGTTCATCTGACTGTCGGAAAGCTCTTCAATTTCGTCGTCGGGGTAATCTACCCAGGCAGCCATAAAAGCTGCAGTTACTGCAAGGCGCTGGCGACAAGCATAAATTTCTCTTGTTAACGCACCATCAAGGGCGTTAAGTGTTGCTGCACGAGCCTCCTCGCCTGAAGCAGATATAAGTGACATTACTGCTTCTGCCTCGTTCAAGTCCATTTTACCGTTCAAAAAGGCTCTTTTTGTAAACTCACCTGCTTCAGCAGGCTGTGCACCTGCCTCAAAAACTGCCCTGAGTACCCTTTGCATAATGTAAAGACCACCGTGACAGCTGAGCTCCACAACGTCCTCACCCGTATAGCTTTTTGGCGCCCTGAAAACAAGGGCAACTGCGTCGTCAATAGGCGTTTCACCATCATACACCTTACCATACAAGGCAGAATAGCCCGGAAGTGACGAAAGCTTCTTTCCTGACAAAGCAGAAAAAACGCTGTCCCCAATGGTCAGCGCATTTTCACCTGATATTCTTACTGTTCCTAAACCTGCTGCTGCCTGTGCAGTAGCAATAGCTGCAATTGTTGACATATTATTTCTTTCCTGTAGAGCCGAAGCCACCTTGACCACGGTCTGTTTCATCTAATTCCAAAACTTCCTCAACAGGCATTATAGATACAGGCATTACTACCATTTGTGCAATTCTTTCACCCGGCTCAATTGTGTAGGCCTCTTTCTTCTGGTTAATAACGCCTACCATAATTTCACCACGGTAGTCACTGTCTATAACACCAACGGAGTTAAGAAGACCTATGCCGTGCTTTACTGCAATGCCACTTCTTGGAAACACAAACGCACCAAAATCGGCACTTGGCAAAGCAATTGCAATGCCTGTTGGAATAAGGGCAGTATCGCCACAATTAAGCGTAATTGCTTCATCAATACAAGCGCACAAATCAAGACCAGCGCTACCCTGTGTACCTCTTGCAGGCACCTTTGCATTATCTTTTAATTTCTTTATCTTCAAAACTTCCATAACTTACCAAAGCCTGCCTGTAGTATTCTTTTCTTCTGCTTCGTTTACAGCCTTTGCTCTTTCAAGCTCGCGCTTGTAGAAATCGCGTTCACTTTTTGCCTGAGCAGCATCCTCAAGGTATTCTTTGAGCTGTGAACGTAAGGTGTCAGCATTACCACTGTTTTTCTGAGCATCGTCAGCATACTGGAGTGCAACAAGCACTGCTGCCTGAGTTGTAGAAACTCTTGTGCCCTTTGTAACGCTTGTAATTTTAACATCAAGCTCGCGTGCAAGGCTCTGCATATATTCTGCAGGCTCATCGGAAACAATACGATATTCTTCCCCTGCAATCATAAGCTTGTGAACCATCTTTTCCATAAGGACCATCCTTTTTCACGTTATTTAAGAAATTATATCAACTAAAATTATACATTGTTTTACCTTTTTTTACAACCACTACATATTGTAAAAATTCATTTACTGTACACAATTTATCTGTTGATATTTAAAGTAATAATTGATATAATCTTTGTAACAATATGGTATAAATCGCACGAAAGGAAAAGTTATGGAAAATCAGCCTAATAATTTCAATAACTTAAATGAAGGCTCTGTTAATGTTCCTGTTACAGAAACTAATGAACAGAACGCACCTTCTCAGGCAGCTGAGTTAAATACTACTCCTGAACAGCAAGTAAATCAGCCTGTTCAGAATCAGCCTGCATACCCAAACCCAAACGAGGCACAGTATACGCCAAATATATATACTGCCCCTTACTACACTGCACCTGCAGTGCCATACAACCAGACAATTACATCAAACATGCAGCAGATGAGCCAGTCACCTTCTGCAATTTACAACAACTGTTGTAACGGAACAACTCCACAGTACCATTATGGTGCACCGTTAAACACAATAAATCTTAACAATGCCTATTACCTGGAGCATCAGCAGAAGCTCTTAATGAAGAAACAGGCAGAAAAGAAAATCAGAGGTATTTCCAACATTTCAGGCGCTGCACTTATTGCCTGCCTGATTGTTGCTTTCCTTTTTTCTTTCATTCTTTTAGTTCCGTCAGTTTCAAAGTTTTATGATACTCTTACGGGTAGCTCATTTATTAATATGATTTACTCCCTTATTGTTGTGGGTGGCACGTTCCTTGTTTTTAAAGGCTTTTTCAAGCAGCATTCAAAAGAGCAAAGCTTACAGACAGGTGGCATTGATCCATACGAGTTCAAGACGTCACTTTCTGCGCCGAAGAACGGCTTCCAGGCTGCACTTCTTGTGTTTATAAGCTTTGGTGGATGTATGTTCGCAAACTACTTTTCCACAATTATAATTTCGTTCTTGTCAACGTTGGGGCTTCATTCTACCTACAATTCAATTGAAAACCCACAAACTGCAACGGAAATTCTTTTATTGTTCATTGCAACAGCCATTATTCCTTCATTGGTTGAAGAGTATGCCATAAGAGGCGTCCTTCTCTCAAATCTCAGAAGGTATGGTAACGGCTTTGCAATTATTGCATCAGCAGTTATGTTTGGTATTTTCCACGGTGACGCTTCGCAGATTCCTTTTGCATTTATTTGTGGTCTTTTCTTCGGCTATGCAGTTATTGCAACAGGTAGCATATGGACAGGTATTATAGTCCACATTATGAATAACTCCTTATCCTGTATATCATCAGTTCTTTTGCAGGTTGCAGACGAAGAGGTTGCAAACACCTTTTTCTACACAGTTTCAATAGGTGGCATAATTCTTGCAATTTGCTGTGTATTTATTTACTACTTCCTGTTTAAAGACGATGGTGTGCTTGTTTTCAAGGGAGATGCAAACGAGCTGACAACTGCTCAAAAGCTCAAGAAATTCTTTACAAGTCCTGTAATGATTGTTGCAATTGTCCTATATTTTGCACAGGCTCTCACAACACTTACAACAAAAAGCTAAAAAGTATATGAAAAAACAATTTATGCTTGAGGCGTTGCGCCTTGCCCAAGAGGCGGCAGCACAAGGCGAGGTGCCTGTAGGTGCTGTTGTCACAATCGGTAACAAAATAATCGGCATAGGCAGAAACCAACGGGAAACAGGCAGAAACGCCCTTTACCACGCAGAAATACAAGCAATTGACCAGGCCTGCAAACGCCTTGGTGGTTGGCGTCTGTGGGAGTGCGACATTTACGTCACGCTTGAACCTTGCCCAATGTGTGCAGGCGCTATTATAAATGCCCGTTTTAAAAATGTAATATTCGGAGCATATGACACTAAAAATGGTGCCTGTGGCTCTGTAACAAATCTCTTTGAAAACAAATTCAGTTATACCCCATCCTACGAGGGTGGTTTTATGGAAGAGGAATGCTCTGCTGTTCTTTCACGATTTTTTGAAAACCTCAGAAAGAAAAAGGAAGAAAGCGCTAAGGTACTTAAGGAGGAAAAGACTATGGAAAAAATTGACAGCTTTACGGTTGACCATACAAAACTAATGAGAGGTATGTACATCTCAAGAATAGACAATAATGTTATCACATACGATATAAGAACACGCCGTCCTAATGTTGAAGAGGTTATGGAAACAGGCGCAATTCACACAGTTGAACACCTTTTTGCAACCTTTGTAAGAAACAGTAAGTTTAAAGATAACATTATCTATTTCGGACCAATGGGCTGCAGAACAGG
Organism: Acutalibacteraceae bacterium; assembly: GCA_045605085.1. GTDB lineage: Bacteria > Bacillota > Clostridia > Oscillospirales > Acutalibacteraceae > DTU089. The sequence continues at coordinate 14,986 of JAZUPI010000006.1, read as the reverse complement.
CTTTTACTTCCTTACAACAGGAATGACACATGCAGAAGCCTTAAAGCTTACACAGGATGCCTTTGAGTTTATTGAAAGCTTCGATGGTGAAGTACCGGGTGTCAGCGCAGTTGAATGTGGCAACTACCGTGACCACGATTTAGAGGGCGCAAAAAAAGAAGCTGCCGACCAGAAAAACGTTCTTAAAAACTGGACAACAGCGGATATGATATATTAATAACGGTTAGCAAAAAGGGGATGAAAAAATTTGCATTTTTTCATCCCCTTTTCTCTTACTTATTGGATATATTTTTCTGCCTGAAGTGTGAACATCTGTGCATACTTTCCTTCAAGCGCCATAAGCTCCTCGTGGTTACCGCTTTCTATGATTTTTCCATTTTCCATCATAAAAATCCTATCCGCATTACGGGTAGTGGAAAGTCGGTGAGAAATAAATATAACAGTTTTATTTTCTGCGCCGGTCATCATAGCGTGGTTAAGCTCATATTCAGAAACCGGGTCAAGATTTGCCGAAGGCTCATCAAGGATAATATACGGACTCTCCTTGTAAAACGCTCTCGCAATTGCAATTTTTTGTTGCTCACCGCCGGAGAGCATAAGTCCGTTATCATCAAATTCTCTTAAGATAACAGTTTCAAGGCCGTTTGGTAACTCTTTCTGGAAGCCTGCCTTTTTTAATGCAGACCATACTCTTTGAGAATCATAATCCGTAGACAGCGCAACATTTTCGCCTACCGAAGCGGAAAAAATCTGAAAGTCCTGAAAAACTGCCGCAAAACGGTCTCTGTGCGAAGCAACAGTTTCTTCCCTTATATCTGACCCGCCTATTTTAATACTGCCTGATTTCACATCATAAAGACGAAGAAGCAAGTTTGTAAGAGTAGTTTTACCCGCACCATTGTAACCAACAAGCGCAACTTTTTCATAGGGGTTAATTTCAAAAGAAATCCCATCCAGGGAATTTTTATCGTTACCCTCGTAAGAGAATGTAATATTTTCAATTGAAATCTTTTCAGGCGCACCACATAGGGCAATATGTGGACCATCTGTTACATCATTTTCAGCCTTTAAAAACTGACGGTATTTTTCTATGATTTTTGAGTGTTCGTTAAAGTTTCTTACACAGCCTACTGTAAGATAGAGTATGCCTGAGCCAATTTGTACTGCACCATTAAATGTTGCAACGAAATCACCTGCGGTCATTTCCTTCGTAACAATGGTTTTATAACCGATATAAAGAGTTAAAATAAGCATAAAGCCTATAACATTTATCGATGTGCCTTGCAAAAAGAAAAGTCCATTTGTTTTTTTCGCATATTTCTTCTGAATGTCAACAACCTCGTCTGAAGCTGTATTAAAGCGCTTTTTCAAAAGAGGATAAATTCCGCTTGTGCGGAGCTCTCCCGCATAATCCTGCAAATAAAAAATACGCGCAAAGTAATCTCCGACCCTGTGAGCCTCAGTTATTTTCTCGCGACGCTCAATCATAAGGTCACCAGTATATTTGCCCACAGGAACAAAAATAACTGTAGACACCACAACAATAAGAAGTGCTACCGGGTCAATTGTGAAAACAAGTGTACCAATAAGAATAAATGATAAAACTTCTTCAATAACACCTTTAATCATAGGAATAAGGTATCGGATACTATCTGAAGAGTTTTCCACTGCAAGAATAAAATCTGAATAATATTCAGGATTATCATATTTTGAAAGATCTATAGATGCCGCCTTTTTATACAGCATAGACTGTAAGCCTATATCAAGCTTTTCTCTTTCTCTGTGAGCAAAAAGCTCAAAGAAAAGTGCGTTAAGAATATCTCCGCCCACAAGCAAAGCAATTATAAGGAAGATACCAAATATAATTCTTTTCGGATTTCCGCCTGTGCTTACTTCATCAATAACAAATTTAAGACCTATTACGGAAACAAGTCGCCCCGGTAATGTACAAAGAATATGGAAAAATATTTCTCCCAGAACAAGTCCGGGACAAAGTTTAAACATTACCCCAGTCATATACAAAAGGTTGAAAAATACACCTTTATCTGTTTTGCTCCTTTTCATACTACAGTCACACTCCCCTCTTTTTCTCTGTAGCTTGAAGCCTGGAGTGTAAACATTTCAGCATATTTGCCGTTTAATTCCATAAGCTCATTGTGTGTTCCGCTTTCTGTTACAATTCCGTCGCTGAAAACATAGATTTTATCAGAAAGCACCGCACTTGAAAGCCTGTGGGAAATATAAATAACTGTTTTCCCTTTTGTTGCAGAAATAAGATTTTCGTACATATTATATTCTGCTACAGGGTCAAGCGCTGAGGATGGCTCATCAAGAATTGCAAGGTCAAAATCCTTACAAAACATTCTTGCAGTTGCAATTTTCTGTTGCTCACCACCGGAAATACCTATACCTGTTTCGTCAAACTCTCTTGTAATAACTGTTTTTTCCTTTTGTGGTAAGCGACTTACAAATGTATCTGCTCCGCTGTTTTTAAGAGAAGCAAAAACCTTTTCCTGCTCTGTTTCATCTTCAACCTCTTTACAGATTACATTCTCCGCAACGGAAACAGCAAACACCTTGTAATCCTGAAAAACAGTTGCAAGCTTCTGCCGTAGTGCTTCAATGTTATATTCCCGTAAATCTCTGCCGTTATAAAGTATCTCACCCTCATCCGGGTCATAAAATCTTAAAAGCAACTTTACAAACGTGGTTTTTCCTGCACCATTTTCACCAACGATAGCTGTTGTTTTACTTTTTTCAAATTTCAAATTAAGATTTTTTAATGTTGGCTCTTTTGCATGAGGATATGTAAAGGTTACATTTTTAAATTCCAGTGTTTCAAGCTCGTCAGGTAACACAGTTCCGCTGACAATTTTTGATTCATATTCCAAAAACTCTTTTAAGTTACCAAAATAAAGAGACTCATTTTTTACAACAGAAATTGCTTCTCCCAAATCGTTGATAATATCACGGATATTGCTCATAGCTGTCATAATAACAGAAAAATCTGCAAGGGCAAGGTTTCTTTTAAATGCATAGCGGTATGTAGCATAAGCATATGTTACGGCAACAGGCAAAGCCTGACCGAAAAATCCGCTGACAACTTCATAAAAAGCGATTTTCCAGCCATATTTTTTTATTATTTCACGATTCTTTGCTACAGCATCAGAAAAACGCTTGTGCAGAATATTGAATACTCCTGATGTTCGTATATCCTTTGAGTACTCTTTTAAATAGATAACTCTTTTAACATAAGCCTTTGAACGCTTATGAATTGTCATTTCTTTATCCTTTTTTACTGTGATTTTCCCTTTAAGTGCCTGTGCCGCAACAACAGGAAGCATAAACAGAAGAATCAATAATATTTTCGGGTCAATAGAAACAACATACGCTACTATAAAGATTCCTGTAAACGATGCTACGAAAATGCTTGAAAAATAATAAATGAACATATCATAGTGAGATTCTGAAATAATCTCTGTTGCTCGTTTATACTTATCAAAAAAATCAGGGTCCTCAAAGCAAGCCATATCTACACTGACCGATTTTTCGAAAATACGCTGATTCAAGGACTTGTAGAACTGCTTGAATTTTACACTTAAAACATAATTTGAGTAGCTTTGAATTGCTCTTGCTATAATTCCTGCTGCAACAAACATTAATACGGCTAATACAAAGGCTTTAAATGGTAAATTCCTTTCAATCACCTGCAAAATTACTCTCAGGAACAAAATTTCCTGAACAAATGCCGTAAAAAACCAAAATCCACCTGTTGCAAGAATTTGAACAGTAAAATACCAAGGACAACAATCCTTAATGATTTTTACCGCATAAAACACATTTTTAAGTGTTTCAAATTTTACTTTTTTCGTTTTTTCTTTTTTCATATTTCCTCCGTTAATTTTTCAGGTAAAATGTTAACGACGCATTTTACCGTTTTCGGCTTCATATGAAGCCCTTTCCGGAGTTTGTGTGCTGATTCCCGAGGTGAGAGGAACTCAGAAATCTTTTCGTCTCCTGCATTACAACCTGCAATAAATAAAAAATCTCCGAAAGGCGTCAGCTTTCCGGAGAATAGGCGATTTAATTGCAATATGTCAGCAAGAAGCGGACACAATTACCGGATAAAGCATATTTCTTACCATTACCTTTTTCATCATCATGTCCAACTCCTTTCTATAGTTTATTTTTTGTATTTACACGGAATACTCCTGTAATTTAACACATTTGTAAATATTTGTCAATAAGCAGATGCCGGAACTTTGCGCATCGGCAAATAGCATAGAGCAAACAGTAATTAGTAGAGTATAGTGATAGCCTATCCCTTTTCTCTGGTTGAATAGTGGCAGATAGAGAGCTAACCTCCATTCCGTTCATATTTTATTGTTAAATTTATTTTTAAACGAAATGCACTAACAACAAACAACAACCATATCAAAGAACGGTCCCCATCCCTTTTTCCCAAACGAAAAAAGGGATGATAAGCTACCGCATAATTTTAGTTATTCAATAAACCAAAGTTTCGCGATGCTCTGGCATCTGGCGACTGACAGCTTTTACAATTGCAACGCAGTTCCTCAACTCCTCACTCCTAATTCCTAATTAAAAAAGGCACACTTCCTTACGAAGTGTGCCTCTACGGAGTGCCTTTTTTACGCCTCAGCTTCCTGAGCTTTTTTTCTTTCAAGCTTTTTCTTTTTTGCTTTGTAGGAGTTGAGCTCCTGCACACATTCGTCCGGCAGGTCGCAATCGCCAACAGAAAGAATATGTTTATTGTAAAGACCTTTAAAGTTTGAGCCACCTGTTGTAAGAAGCTTTTTCTTCTTTGCATATTTTGCGAAAGTAGCCTTTTCCTCGTCGTTCATTTCAGGTGTGTAAATTTCGATTCCGTCAAGACCTGCCTCAACAAGCTGGTCAAGAAGCTTGTCGTTTTTGCACTTCTGTGGGTTTGCAAGAACTGCGATACCACCTGCATCGTGAATTGCTTCCAATATTGAGAAAATATCCTCATAATCAGGGACATGGTTTATGCTACCCGGTTTATCTTTGGCAAAAAGCTCGTTGTAAAGGTCACCATAAATTCTGTCTGCAAAACCATTCTCTATAAGAGCCTGCATAATATGTACCTTAAAGATATTTGTTGAGCCCGCGGCACATTTTGCAACAAATTCAGGTGTAATTGGATATTTCTGCGCAGTTTTGAGCACCATAAGGTGAGAAGATTTCTTTCTTATAAGTGAGCTACGACGGCAAAGACCCTCCAGCCTGTCCGGGAAGTCAGGCTTGTAGCATAGCATATGAATTTCCTGCCCGTTTGTTTTGTCTGTACCTGAAAGCTCAACGCCCGGAATAACTGTGACGCCGTGTCTTTCGCCGATAACCTTGCCCCTGACTGTACCTGCAAGACAGTCGTGGTCAGTAATTGCGATTGTTGTTACCCCACGTTTTTTAGCGAGTAAAATTAAATCTTCGATACCAAGGGAACCATTTGACAATTTGGTATGGCAATGTAAATCTGCTGACAAAAAAATCCTTCCTTCCATTCTTCTCTGTAGAGAAAGTTATTATTTCCTTATCTTACCCTTTGAACAATAAACACCGGGGTTTGTGCAAAATTTTTGCTTGATCTGAAAATGTATTTTTCATTTTTGTCTAAAAAAAGCAGACATACCCCGAATATATAACTATACCAATATTTTACTATTGTTTTTGGAAAAAAGCAAGTATTTTTTTGTGTTTTAATACGAATTTTGACGACCATTTTTGTTATTTATTAACATTATATATATTTGCTTTTTTGTATTTGATGTGATATTATTGTATTATGAGTAATTTGGTCTATGTAGCCCTCAGTGGTGGTGTTGATTCTGCTGCAGCAGCAATACTTTTAAAGGAACGCGGGTATGACGTCCGTGGCGTTATTTTGCGTCTTAAACCGGGTAATGCTGCAGATGATGATATTCGCGATGCACAAACTGTTGCAGACAGTCTTTCCATCCCCTTGGAAATTCTTGACGAAAGAAACGCATTCAAATCAATTACAGATTATTTTTGCAAGTCATATATGGAAGGCTTAACACCAAACCCATGTGTACTTTGCAATCCTACCATAAAATTCGGAAAGCTCGTGGACTACGCCACAGAAAAAGGCGCACTCTTCCTTGCCACAGGTCACTATTCAGATATTATTAACGACAATGGCGTTTACTACATTAAGCGCAACCCTTCAAGTAAGGACCAAAGCTATTTCCTGTGTGGGTTAAATCAGGACATTCTTTCACGTGTCAGGTTTCCGTTAAGTAACTTTTCAAAAGATGAAATCCGTAGTCTTGTTGAAAAATACAACATCCCTGTTGCCCACAAAAAGGACAGTCAGGAGGTTTGCTTTATTCCTGACAACGACTATATTTCATTTATTGAAAGGGAATTCAATCCAAAAGCTACCCCCGGTGACTTTTTGTCTACGTCAGGTGAAAAGCTGGGTACACACGCAGGACTTTACAAATACACAATAGGTCAGCGCAAGGGTCTTGGCGCATTCGGAAAGCCTATGTACGTTATTTCAATAAACCCACAGACAAACTCTGTTATTATCGGAGATAACCAGGAGCTTTTCAAGGACAAAATTTTCATTATAGATATTAACTTTATTACAGGAAAAGCACCTGCGCAAAGCTTTGCTTGTCAGGTAAAAATACGTTGCGCAGCAAGGCCTGCTGATGCAACGGTTACGCTTATCCCTGATGGTGCAGAAATTCATTTTTGCGAACCACAAAGGGCTGCCGCCCCCGGGCAAACGGCTGCAATTTACAAAGACGACATTTTACTTGGAGGAGGTACAATATGCAATCCTTAAAAAAGCTATATAAAATCGGCATTGGCCCCTCTAGCTCACACACAATGGGACCACAATACGCTGCAGAGTACGTAAACGAAAAATTTCCCGACGCTGCTTTTGTTAAGGTGATTCTTTACGGCTCACTTGCCCTTACGGGTGAGGGACACGGCACACACACTGCCCTTTCCTCAACCTTAAAAGCAAAAAACGAAATAGTTTTCAACACAGATCTTCAGGATTTACCTCATCCGAACACGTTGGACTTCATTATTTATGACAGCAACAACAACGAAATCGATAAAGTTCGTGCTATGAGCATCGGTGGTGGCGAAATCCGTATTGAAGGTCAGCCATCCGTTATAGCTCCTGAGGTTTATCCACAGAAAAACTTTGAAGAAATCAAAGATTATTGTCTTATGAATCACCTTAAGTTAAGCGACTACGTTGCAAAATACGAGGGTGAAGAAATTTTCCCATTCTTAAAAACCATATGGGAAAGAATGAAGCTTACAGTACGCGAAGGTCTGGCACAGGAAGGCACCCTTCCGGGTGGTCTTCAGGTTGAAAGGAAGGCAAAATTCCTCTACGCCCAACGCCACATGGACGAAACACCCGAAACAAGAGAAAACAGACTTGTTTGTGCATATGCTTTTGCTGCAAGTGAGCAGAATGCCGGTGGTGGTATGATTACTACTGCACCAACCTGTGGTGCATCAGGTGTTCTTCCTGCTGTGCTCTACTATATGCAGGAGAAAAAGGGCTTTACAGATTTTGAAATTGCAAAGGCTCTTGCTGCTGCAGGTGTAATTGGTAACGTTGTAAAGCAAAACGCATCCATAAGTGGTGCAGAAGCAGGCTGTCAGGCAGAAATCGGTACTGCTTGTTGTATGGCTGCAGCTGCTTTGGCAGAGCTTCACTTTATGGACCTTGACCAGATAGAATATGCTGCTGAAAATGCTATGGAGCACTATTTAGGTCTTACCTGCGACCCTGTTTGTGGTCTTGTTCAAATACCTTGTATCGAAAGAAACGCAGTTGCTGCAATGAGAGCAATAAACGCACTTTCACTTGCAAACTTCCTTACATCAACACGTAAGGTTAAGTTTGACACGGTTGTAAACACAATGTACCAAACAGGCAAGGACTTAATGCATAAATATCGCGAAACAAGTGAGGGTGGTCTTGCCCTTCACTATGAAGCATAACAACTTAATGAGGAGATGACATCTTGGCTAAAAAAGAAAAAAAGATTAAAGAAGTAAACAACCACCCAAACAAAATCGGTACCAAGGACGTTGCAGGTTACACTATTGCAGAAGCTGCAAATATGTTTAACCTTACATATATCACAAGCTACCTTAAAATCTTTATGACAGACGTTTTAAAGATTGCTCCAAGCCGTGTTGGTATTATGTTCATTGTTACACGTCTTTGGGACGTTATCAACGACCCGTTGTGGGGCGCAGTTGTCGCTAAAAGGAAACCGGGTAAGGATGGTAAATTCCTTCAGTACTTACGACTTGTAGCAGTGCCTCTCGGAATTTCCACAGTAATATGCTTCTTGCCTTATTCTGATCCAAACTCAATTTTCTATAATGCTACTCTCGCAGCAAACCCTAACCTTATGTTTGCTGTTTGTATAATCACGTACCTTATTTACTGTACAATGTACACAGCAATGAATATACCTTTCGGCTCACTTGCTTCTGTTATTACAGACGACCCTAAGGGTAGAACACTTCTTTCAACCTCACGTTCATTAGGCTCAGGTGTTGGTGGCGCAGTTGTTACACTTATTGCACCATTCATCATTTACGTTGGTACAGGTGTTATTGACAAAACAACAGGCAAAGAAATTGAAATTGCAGACGGCAACAGAATGTTCATCTACGGTCTTTTAATGGGCATAATGTCTATTGCATTTTACCTTATAGGCCACAGGAACCTCAAAGAGCGTGTTCCTGCTTTCGACGAGGAAAACATAGATTTCAAAAAAACTTACCTTGGCCTTTTCAAATCGCGTCCATTTGTTATGATAACAATTTCAGGCGTGCTTATTTCAGGTCAGCTTCAGTTCAACTCCTTTAATGCATATCTTTACAAAAACTATTTCACAGACACTAGTCTCAGCGTTTTAGGTACAATCTGCACCTATCTTCCAATGGCAGCGTTAATGCTCTTCACACCTAAGCTTGCTGCTAAATACGGTAAAAAAGAGCTTTGTGGCAGAATGTCTATAATCTCTGCTGCTGCGTCTGTTTTCCTTGCAATTACTGCAAATAATCAGAACTTTATTCACTGGATTAACCCACAGCAAGGCATTTATCCATGGTGGCTCTTTATGGCTTGCCTTCTTCTTATCGGCTTTGGCTACACCTTCGTAAGCCTTACCTGTTGGGCAGTTGTTATGGACGTTATTGACTACCAGGAATACACGACAGGCGTACGAAATGAAAGTGCCGTTTACTCCGCCTACACCTTCGGCAGACAGCTTGGTCAGGCAATTGCCGACGCAGGTGGTCTTTTCCTTCTTCAGTGGGCACAGTATGACAGCAACACAGCGGGCAACGGCTTTATTACTGCAAATGACACAAGCAACAAAATTATGTTCATCTGTACAATAATTCCTGCCTTTGTTTACGTTGGTGTGTGGCTTATCTTCCGTTTCGGCTATCCTCTTACAAAAGAAAGGCTTGAGCCAATTTACGCTTCACTTCGTGAAAAGCACGAAAGAGAAGCGGCTGAAGCAGCAAAATAATTTAAATCTGCATAATATAGAAAAAACCGTCGTTTGAGGTCAACTCTTACGACGTTTTTTTATTTAAAATGTTCCCTTTTCACTTGTTTTAGATTTTTTCATCTGCTATACTATATTATGTATTTTTATAAATAATTTTAAGAGGTGCAAAATGTTAAATTTTGAAAATAGTGTACCCAAAAGAATAATCTCATTACTTTTGTGCTTTGCATGTATTTTTTCCCTTGTTGCATTGTCAGGCTGCGACACCTTCAAGAAGGAAAATGTTCTTTCGCTTAATGGTGTAAAAATCAGCGACGACGTTTTTATGTACTACCTTGACAAAGCCACTGTTGACGAAGGAATTGACGCAGAGCCTAAAGCAATACAGCTTAAGACTATCTCTTACGTTTCCACCTATTTCAAAACAAACAGTCTTGCCCTTGCCCACAATGTCAGCCTTACCATTGGTGAAAAGGCAGCAATCTCTGAAAAGGTTAACAGCTATTGGCAGATTTACGGAAACTATTATGAAAAAATCGGTGTTTCGAAGGAAACTCTCACTAAGGTATTTACTGTTGACGTATATAGGGACCGACTCCTTTTAGCTTACTACGGTGAGGGTGGTACGGAAGAAATTCCTATGACAAGGCTTTATGCGTCGTTCCGTACAAATTACATTGTTTTCCAGGCGATTACAGGCTACTTTACCGAAACAGATGAAAACGGTAAAACCGTAAGAATTCCACAAACAGAAATCGAATCCCTTGTTTTAAGATTTCAGAGTATGGCAGACGTAGTGAACTCCGGTGAAAAGTCAATGGAAGAAGCATCGGATTATTTAACAGAAGCAGGCATACAGAGTGCTGTGCAAACGGTTGTACTTCACAAGGACGATGATTCATATCCGACGGGTTTTTTTGAAAAGGTGCAGTCCATAGACACACGCTACGCTGCTATTGTTGGCACAAACGATTACATCTTCCTTGTGCTTCGTGGTGAGGCGGATGCTAAAAGTGACTTTTTTAATGACAAGAAGATTGACATTATAAAATCTATTGTAGGCAACGGCATCGACGAAATTATTGAAGGTGCATACAAGGTAGAAAGCAAGGTTTCCGACTCTTTATTCAACAGCTATCTTCAGCTTGTAAAGAAAGCAAAGCCGGATGCCGTAAAGGCTACGGAGGGTAAACAACAATGAATAATATAATAAAAAATATATTGTCACGTCAGACCATAAGAGAATATACTGACCAGCAGGTCCCTGACGAGCTTCTTAAGGTAATTCTTGACTGCGCTATCAGGGCACCAAGTGGAAGAAACTCTCAGCCTTGTCACTTACGCATTGTGCAGGATAAGGCACTTCTTGACGAAATGAACACTGACTTCAAAAACATTGTTGGTTGGGACACGCCTGCATACACAGGCTGGGACAAACGCCCTGTTTACCACAATGCACCTACCTTCATTTTTATTTTTGCAGAAACTAAAGATGGTATGTCAGGGGGACTTATGGCAGAAAACATTGCCCTTGCCGCACACGCCTTAGGTCTTGGCTCTTGTATGATTGCTTCTCTGGGTGGTCTTTTTGATAATGAAGACGGTGCAAGAAAGTGGAAGGATATTCTGGATATTCCACAGCATTGGAATTTCATTTTAGGTATGTCTTTAGGCTATCCAAATGAACAGCCACCTATGAAGGAAAGAGAAGACGGTCACATAAAATTTATAAAGTAACAGGAATTTATTTATGAAATTTTTTGCAGGTAATTATGACGTTGCTGTAATTGGTGCAGGTCATGCAGGTATTGAAGCTGCCCTTGCTGCTGCAAGGCTTGGTGCTTCAACTGTTGTGTTTACAGTTAACCTTGACTGGATAGGCAATATGGCGTGTAACCCCTCAATAGGTGGCACCTCAAAAGGACACCTTGTAAGGGAAATTGATGCCCTTGGTGGTGAAATGGGTAAGGCTGCAGACAAAAACCTTATTCAGAGCCGTATACTTAACCTTGGTAAAGGCCCTGCCGTACACTCATTGCGCGCACAAATTGACAGAAGAGGTTACACACAATATATGAAGCATTGCCTTGAATGTCAGGACAATCTTGATATGAAGCAGGCAGAAATTGTTTCCCTCAAGAAAAATGACGAAGGCTTATGGGAATTTGAAACACAGCTTGAAGCTGTTTACACAGCGAAGTGTGTAATTATTGCAACAGGTACCTTCTTAAAGGGCAAGGTTTTCGTTGGTGACGTTTCTTACGAAAGTGGTCCTGACGGAATGTTCCCATCCAACGACCTCTCACAGTCACTTTTAGACCTCGGTGTTCCTTTAAGACGTTTTAAAACAGGTACACCACCACGAGTAAACAAAAGAACTGTTGATTTTTCAGAATTAGAAGAGCAGGTTGGTGACGAGGAAATAACACCATTTTCTTTTGAAACACCTGATGGTGTTCTTGAAAACAAGGCTATTTGTCACATAACCTACACTAATGCAGACACAAAACAGGTAATACTCGACAACTTACATCGCTCCCCTCTTTACTCTAAAAAAATCGAGGGTGTAGGTCCTCGTTATTGTCCAAGCATTGAAGACAAAATTGTACGTTTTGCGGAAAAAGGCAGACACCAGGTGTTTATTGAACCTTGTGGCTTAAACACAGAAGAAATGTATCTTCAGGGTCTTTCTTCATCACTTCCCGAGGATATTCAGTTAAAGATTTTACATAGCATCAAGGGTCTTGAAAATGCAAAGGTTATGCGTACTGCATACGCTATTGAGTACGATTGTGTTGACCCTCTCGCACTTAAATCCACACTTGAATTCATTGACCTTCCCGGTCTTTACGGTGCGGGTCAGTTCAACGGCTCTTCAGGTTATGAGGAAGCTGCAGCACAAGGTCTTATTGCAGGTATTAATGCTGCACGAAGTGTTCAGGGTAAAGAGCCTTTTACTCTTGACAGAAGCACAAGCTACATTGGTACACTTATTGACGACCTTGTAACAAAGGGTTGCCGTGATCCGTACAGAATGATGACCTCAAGAAGTGAATACAGACTTATTCTTCGTGAAGATAATGCAGACTTAAGACTTACAGAGTTTGGCTACAATATCGGTCTTATAAGCGAAGAAAGGTACCGGAAGCTTCAGGAAAAAATACGTCTTATAGAGGAAGAAACTGCACGTATTGAAAAAGTAAGTATTGCTCCGTCGGATGAGCTTAACAAGGTTTTAGAGGATGCAGGCACTGCCCCACTTGCTACGGGTTGCAGATTGTCCGAGCTTTTAAAGCGTCCTCAGCTTAGTTATAAGCTTTTAGCCCCATTTGACAAAAAACGTCCTGAATTGTCAAAGGATATTTTTGAACAGGTGGAAATCAACCTTAAATATGCCGGCTACATAAAGCGTCAGTTGGCTCAGGTTGCTGAGCAGAAGCGTCTTGAGGTAAAGAAAATACCTGAAGATATTGACTACGATAAAATCACAAATCTGCGACTTGAAGCAATTGAAAAGCTCAAGAAAATCAAGCCTGAAACTATCGGTCAGGCTTCAAGAATAAGTGGCGTTTCCCCTGCAGATATTGCAGTTTTGCTTATTTATTTAAGATAAAAAACAAAACTCGAAGGAGATTTTTATATGATACCAAGAAACGAGCACCCAAACCCTGGGTTTTACAGAGAAAACTACATAATTCTTAATGGTGAATGGGATTTTGACTTTGACTTCGGCAACAGTGGTCTTGACCGTAAGCTTTACAAGGCTGACACTGATTTTTCTAAAAAAATAATTGTTCCATTCTGCCCTGAAAGTGAACTTTCAGGAATTGGCTACAAGGATTTCATTCCTGCAGTCTGGTACAAAAAGATTGTTAACCTTACAAAGGAGCAGATTACAGACAAAAATGCATTTATCATCTTCGGCGCTGTTGATTTCCATTCAAGAGTTTACGTTAACGGTGAATTTGCAGGTGAGCACTTCGGTGGTTACACATCTTTCAGAATAGATGCTACCCCATTTGTTAAAGAGGGTGAAAACGTAATTATCCTTTATGCAGAGGATGATACAAGAAGTCCACTTCAGGCAAGAGGTAAACAGAGTGAGCTTTACTACTCGCACAGCTGCGACTACACACGTACAACAGGTATCTGGCAGACAGTGTATATGGAATTCTGCCCGAAGGCATACATAAAAAATTTCAAGGTTTTCCCAAACATTGATGCAGGCACCTTCACAATTACAGCAGATGTTATAGGTGACGCTACCTTCTCTGTTGATGCTTTCTGGGATGATACTTGCGTTGGTAACGCTTCTTCAAAAGCTTTAGGTGACACAGTTACAGTAACTATTTCCCTTTCAGAAAAGCACCTTTGGGAAGTTGGTAAGGGTGGCCTTTATAAGCTCTCACTTTCATTTGGTGACGACACTGTTACAAGCTACGCAGGTCTTCGCGAGGTAAAGCTTGCAGACGGCGTAATCAAAATTAATGGCGAGCCTGTTTTCCAACGCCTTATTCTTGACCAGGGCTTCTACCCTGACGGTATTTACACTGCACCAACAAAGGAAGCACTTAAAAATGATATTCTTCTTTCAATTGATGCAGGCTTTAACGGTGCAAGACTTCACCAGAAGGTGTTCGAGCCCCTCTTCCTCTATCATTGTGACAGACTTGGATATATAGTCTGGGGTGAACACGCCAACTGGGGACTTGACGCTTCCGCCCCTGATGCTTGGAAGGGCTTTGTTCCCGAATGGATAGAGATAGTTGAGCGCGATATCAACCACCCTGCGATCATCGGCTGGTGTCCATTCAACGAAACAAAGAGGGATCAGGACGATGATCTTATCGCCTACTGCGTAGAGCTTACAAAGAAGCTCGACAGCACACGTCCCGTAATTGACACTTCGGGTTGGGCACACGTCAATAACTGCACCGACATTATGGACTGGCACGACTACGACCAAGATCCCGAAGCCTTCCGTCAGAGATACATCGACGTAGCCAACGGCACTCCTGTATTCAATAGAAGTAGACTTCACGCCCCCATTATTCCACGCTTCATCAGCGAATACGGCGGAATCAAGTGGGACGTAAACTCTGGCCTTGGCAATGCTTGGGGCTACGGCAACGCGCCCAAGACCGAGGAGGAATTTCTTGCACGCTTCAAAGGACTTGCAGAGGCTCTCCTCTTCAATCCTTTCATAACAGGTCTTTGCTACACACAGCTTACCGACGTTGAGCAGGAAACAAACGGACTTTACACATACGACAGAAAAGAAAAATTTGACGTAAGCTTCTTTAAGGAAGTTCTTACTCAAAAAGCGGCAATTGAGGAATAAATACTTATATTAGAAATAACGAAAGAGAGGTATATACTATGCCAGGACCAGGCGGTGGATCAAGAGG
>JAZUPI010000005.1:0-6285 GCA_045605085.1 Acutalibacteraceae bacterium | reverse complement strand
GTTCACGAAATGGCTCGCGACGAGGCAAGACACGGCAAAGCATTTGAAGGTCTTCTTAAGAGATATTTTGGTTAATTGAAATCTTTTAAAAAATTCAAAATATAAAATTTTGAAATAGTTATGGGAGTTTCTCATAACTATTTCTTTATATCTTTTTGTTGTTGGCAAAAATTTCTTGATTTCAAACTTTTTTTATGATACTCTAATTTTGAGGAGATGGTATTTATGAAAAAAGCGAAGAAATATTCGATAAATACTAAATACAAAAAGCTTCTGTGTATATTGATGGCTATTGCACTTATAGTTGCCAGTTTGTCAATTTCTGCTATTGCAGGTAATGAGATTGTAACTGTTGAGGTTGAAGGTGAGCAGTGTATGACCTACGGTGGTCAGAAGGTATCACAGAGTAATATGATGAACTACCTTACAGACGGTACTGATGTAGCAGGTCAGGTGATTTATTCTGCATACTCTCTTTTGGATACGCGCGAAAAAGATTTTTACGACAGGATTGTATCAACTCCACCTGGAACAATGTCCTTCGAAATAGAATATAGCCCATATCTGTCATCGGCAGAGTTTGATGCCATTGACTTTACTGCAATTATGTATGCAGTTTGTTTGGACCATCCCGAAATTTTTTGGTATAACGGTTATTCGTATGGTTATTCCTACATTAAATCTACAGGACAAGTGGCTGCGATTACTTATAACTTAAGTTCGCCTGTTGTACAAGGCACATCAACTCCTGTCTACAATGCAAGCGATATTCCGTCTTTTAATACAGCAATGTGGAATAAATTCCACCAGATTGCAAGTGAATTGAATCTTGCAAATCTTACAGGCTATAAGTTTATTAAGGTGCTTCACGATTATCTGTGTAATAATGTAGATTACATTCTCGACAACAGAAGCTGTTTTGACCCTTACGGTACGCTTGTAAATGGTGATGCTGTTTGTCAGGGTTATGCAGAAACCTTTAAAATGTTCTGCGATTACTACAATATTCCTGTTGTAAATATTAAAGGTACAGGTAATGGTGGTGCACATATGTGGAACGCTGTTCAGATGAAGGATGGTAAGTGGTACCTTTTAGATATTACCTGGGATGACCAGTCACCATCAATTTATTATGATTTCTTCCTTGTAGGTCTTAATACAAAGGATACGTACTTTGGTGGCAAGGCATTTAATGTTTCACATATTTCGGATGGTTCACAATATTTACCTGCCCTTAACTATGCTACAACAGCGTATGTTCACAAAAGTGAGCAGTTTGAACAGACCTATAACCATTATGTGTATGAAGATACAAAGTACGTTACACTTTCACCATTTGATGTGGAAGCCCACGGTGTGATTTATAATGAGGAAAAAATAACCGACATCGATTATTCAACAGGTTCGAAATTCACCACGTCTGATGGCAAAACCTGGACGGTGGTTATTGCAGGTGATCTGGATTGTGACGGCAAAGTTTCAGTTACAGACTATCAGGAAAGTATAAACAAAGCACTTCGTGGAAATACTACTGTACAAACGGTAGACGATGCAGCTGCAGATGTATGCAGAGATGGTTGTATTGACGCGTTGGATGCTCACATGCTTCAGCTTATGCAATCAGGTTTAAGAACTGATGTTGATGTGGCATAACAAAATATACTTTTTGGAGGAGATTCGTTATGAAAAAATACATTTGTCCGTGTGGCTATGTTTATGACCCTGCAGTAGGTGACCCGGACAATGGTGTTGCTCCCGGCACGTCATGGGAAGACGTTCCTGAGGATTGGGTTTGCCCTGTATGTTCACTCGGTAAAGACGTTTTTGAAGAAGAATGATTCTTAAGCCGATGGAGAAATTCGTCGGCTAGATTTTTACATAATTCGGAGGTTTGTTATGGACAAAACAGCATTATTTAATTTATCATACGGTGTGTACGTTGTTACAACCTGGGGTGAGGGTAAGGCTACTGGTTGTACTGCCAATGCAGCAATGCAGATAACCTCGGACCCTGCTACAATTGCAGTGTCGATTAATCACGATAACTACACCAATAAGTGCATAAAGGATACAGGCATTTTTGCACTTAATATTTTAGGGGAAAACGTAGATCCCATTATAATTGGTTCCTTCGGCTTCAGAAGCGGTAGGGATACAGACAAGTTTGAAGGTATAGATCCACTTGTTAAGGAGTTTACACCTGTACTTCCGCAAGCTGTTTCATACATAACCTGTAAGGTAATAAATTCAATGGAAACAGATACCCACACCATTTTCCTTGGTGAAGTAACAGACGCAGGCAACCTGTCAGACGACGCGCCTATGACGTACAGCTACTATCACAAGGTTGTAAAAGGCTCTACGCCTAAGAATGCACCTACCTTCAGAGGTTGAAAAAAATGAGTGCACTCAAGGCAGTACACTCATTTTGTTAATATAAGCAAACAAGAAAAGACCATCGCATTTTGCGATGGCCTTTTCTTGAATTAGGATCTTTTAAAATTCCTACGTATTGTATTGGCATAGTTATAGTAACACACTAATGTTGTGAAGTTATTGCAACTTTATGAACAAAATGTTAATAATTTCATATTTTGGACACAAATTTATTGCTGTTTTCAGGGGTTTAGGCAAATTTTACAACATTAAAACTTCTTTTTTGTGCAAGTTTGAATTTTGTTTTTTTGTTCTTTTCTTGAAAGAATTGGTCGTATGTGATAGTCTATAAATGTATAAAATTTTCTCATATGGTGGAGGTAATTTATGTCAAATATTCTTGATGCTTTCAAAGAAAAACACGAAGAAGCGAAGGTTTATACCGGCAAAAAAATTAAAGTTGGTATTATCGGTTGTGGATGGATTGCAGAAGCACATCTTAAAAGCTACCTTAAGTGCGATGATGTAGAGGTTGTTGCATTTGCAGACTTAGTACCAGGTAAGGCAGAAGCTTTTGCAAAAGCTAATGGTGTTGAGGGTAGATACTACAACAGTGATAAAGAGCTTATCGATAACGAAAAGGATTTGGATGCTGTTTCCGTTTGTACATACAACCGTGAGCATGCACCTTGTACAATTTATGCTTTAGAGCATGGCGTTAACGTTCTTCTTGAAAAGCCAATGTGCGTTACAATGGAAGAAGCAGTTAACATCTGCAAGGCAGAAAAGAAGAGTGGTAAAATCCTTTCAATCGGTTTCCAGCCTCGTTTCGATGAGAATATGAAAATGGTTAAAAAGATTTGCGAAAGTGGTGTTCTTGGTAAGATTTACTACATTCAGACCGGTGGTGGTCGTAGAATGGGCATCCCAACACCTTTTGGTACTTCTTTCATTCAGGAAGACACAGCAGGTTTAGGTGCATTAGGTGACATAGGCTGTTACTCATTAGATATGGTTCTTAACGCAATTGGTTATCCAAAGCCACTTACAGTTACAGGCTTCAAAGCCGGTATCTTTGGCAAAAAGCCTGAATATCTTCAGAAACCTGAATATACAGAGAAATTTGGTGTTGATGATTTTGCTGCAGCGTACATTCGTCTTGAGGGTGGCGTAACACTTGACTTCAGAATTGCTTGGGCAATGCATTGCGACACACCAGGTGATACAATCATTATGGGTACAGAGGGTGGTCTCAGAATTCCTTCAACAGAATGCTGGAACGGCTCAATTGGTGGCCCAATGACAATTTACCACAATATTGCAGGTGAATGTGTTGAAACTGTTATTCCTGAAATGGAAAATGATGGTGACAACTTCGATAAGAAGATTCGCTCATTTATTGATGCTATTGAATTCAATCTTCCATCACCTGTTCCAACAAGCCAGATTATATACAACCAGGCTATTATTTCTGGTATTGCAACATCCTCTGACCTTGGCAGAGAAATCGAAATCGAAATTCCTGAAATCTAAGCTTAAACTAATAAAAAGGTGGTCAAACGAAATTTCGTTTGACCACTGTTTTTGTTTTGTGATTTTTAAGGAAGCTTACACACCCCAGAGAATCCACAAAAAGATATAACCTGTTGTAACTGCTGCAAGGGTGAATGGTACGCCATATTTCATAAAGGTTGTAGCTTTAACCTCGTAGCCTTCTTTTCTGAGAATGCCAATACCTGTAATATTAGCACTTGCGCCGATAGGTGTGAGGTTTCCACCCAATGTTGCACCACAAAGAAGACCGTAGTAAAGAAGCTTCGGATCCATTTCAGGGAAGCCCGCTGCAATAACAGGTACTATTGAAAGCATTGTAGCTGTGTATGGAATGTTATCAATAAATGCAGAAAGGATAACGGACATCCAAAGAATTATTGAATAAACTGCAAATACGGAGCCACCACCAAGACTGCCTATTGCGTTACCTATAACGTCAATAACGCCTGCAGCTTCAATACCACCAATAACAATAAATAAGCAGGTAAGAAGTACAATTGTGTAATAGTCAATTTCTTTAATTGAGTTAATAACGATTTCTTTGTTTTTCTTAAAGATGAGCTCTCTTAAGATGCCTATAACGAAAAATGCGATACAGATAAGCCCGTTGGTAATGTCAGGCTTGTAGAACTGGCCAGGGGCTGCATTATCTTTATATGGAATGAATGAAACCACAATAAGTGCAACAACAGTACCTATAAGAAGGTAAGTAGGAATGTAATCCTCAACCTTTGTGCGTGATGTGAATTCAATAGGTTTATTTTCTTTTCTGAACATAAACAGAATAATTAAAGCACTTACCAGTGCGCCGGCTTCAACTACCCAGAACATACCAGGTTTGCCTTCGTCAACAAAGAAGTCAGAAAAATCAAGGTTCGCAGCCTTGCCTAAAAGGATTGACGTTGTGTCACCAACAAGAGTTGCAGCACCCTGAAGGTTTGAAGAAACTGCAATACAGATAATTGCAGGAACAGGTGAAACCTCGAGCTTTTTACAGAATGCAAGGGCAACAGGTGCAATCATAAGCACTGTTGCAACATTGTCAACAAAAGCAGAAACAATACCTGCAAAAAGGGAAATAACAACAACTACCCATTTCATATCAGGCATTTTTGAAATAAGCACGTCGGACAAAAGCTGAGGCATTTTTGATTCAATGAAAAGATATACCGTACCCATTGTACCGGCAATCATCATTATAACGTTCCAGTCAATGTTTGTTAAAGCCTGACTGATACCATATTGGTACGTGCCATTTGACAGCTCGAAAAAGCCTTCGCCGAATAAATCGGGCTTAGCAGATGCAATAATGCCCAAAACAATGAAAATCAATGCAGAAACTGCAACAATGTGTGGACGAATCTTTTGAAAAGCCATCATCAAAAAATAGGTTGTTGCAAAAATAACTAATGCAACAATTGTAATTTGACTCATAAAAAACTCCATTCCGGTGGAAATAAAAAACCGCACTGAAAAAATTCAGAACGGCGGAGAGGGTGGGCTTTTACCCACCTGCAACCTAATAAATAACCTGATTTTCGGGTTATGCCAGACTCCACCACTTATTGATTGCAATTTGATTATAATTTACCGATTCATAAAAGTCAACAAAAGTTAAATTTAAGACAATGTGTGATGTAAATTTAACAATTATAGTTGTTTTTTATGTTAAGAATGATATAATTATCATGGTGATTTTAATGAGTGATATCAATAACGTTCCTCAGTGGATTCTTGAGAGTACGACTGGTTTGGGAAAACAGAATGACGAAGTGGGTTTGATTGTTGCCTCATTTATTGGCGCATTCAGAAAGCGTGGCTTTGACCAGAAGGAAATAGGTATTATGATGGCTCAGGCTTTTTTGTTACCGCTTGAAGAGGTTGAACGACGCGTAGATAGTGTACTTTCCTGCGCTGACGGTGACGGGGACGTGAAAAAGCTTTGTCTTTACGTTGTGCAGAAGGGCTGTCTTTTTGGTAACGACAACGCTGATCCTTGCGAAATAATAGCACTTTTAAAAGAATGGTATGGAGAAGAAGCTGCTTTTGAAACATTGCTGACTTTTCCTGAAATTCTTCGTTTGTGGAAAAATAAAGACGTAAGAGATAGTGAAAAATATTCGAAAGAAAAGGAAATGGCAGAAAAAATACTTAAAGAATGTGCAGAAGTGTTTGAAATGAAGTGATTTTTGCTTTGATTTGAACAATATATAAATTTGGTAAAATATTACAAAAAAAATTCTTTTTTAGACTTATTTTCCTTGACTAATAGTAGAAAATTTATTATAATATACGAGATGATGTATTATTTGTGGTAATAATGCACTATCCGTATGGTATGATATTAGTTTTGTT
>JAZUPI010000004.1:0-128553 GCA_045605085.1 Acutalibacteraceae bacterium | reverse complement strand
GGATATTCTCGGTACCGAAGGTGCCGTTTTGCCGTAAGGCAAAAAGTTGTAACAAATTTATTGTTGTATATAACTATATAACAAAGGTCGTACCTTCGGTACGATTTAAGTGAGGGTTTTACCTTCGGAGAAATCGTTGCTTCGCAACGAAGAATATCCCACCGTTCCGCTCAAACTATATTTTTCACTTGTTTTATATCCCGTGGTCAACTCACCATAATAGCAACTTTCTTTTAGAACGGTCCCCCCTTTTTCGAAAAAGGGATAGGCTTCGCATTACTTGAAAAACTTTTCTCTCCAACTGAAGAACAACAACAGACAGAGAACTCCCCACCATTTCAATAAAAGTTAAAAACAGAGGATAGTATATTGCGCGAAATATACTATCCTCTATTTTATTACAGCTTAATTTTATGCTTTTTAAAAACACCCATAAGTGCTAAGCCGATTACAATACCTGCAACACCTTGCAGTACGTTGGGTATAATATTTACTGCCGAGGGGCCGAAGCCGTACAAAAAGCCTTCAAACACAAAATATCCAAGTACCATAATTACTTCTGCAAGTATGGCTGGAATTATTTTTAATATACCCTTGCTGTTTTTCTTTTTAAGGTATGCAAGAATTAACGTCGTGCTTAAGCCCATAAGACCTTTTATTACAAAAGTTGCAAGGGCGTATGAGGTGTAGCCTGACAAAATATCTGCAAGAGCTGAGCCGATTGCTGCAGCAAGGAAAGAAAACGCAGGAGAAAGCATAGATGCACCTAAAAGAATGAAGCCATCACCGGCATTTACGTAACCCTTTAAGGGTGTTGGGATTTTTATAATCATTGTTGCAACACAGATAAGCGCTGCAAGCAACGATGCAACAACAATTTTTTGTGCTTTATTTTTCATTGGTTTCCTTCTTTTTATATGCACTGCTTCGCGTTTCTTTAATAAAATTATTAAATTCCTCTGCTGTTAAGAGATTAGGAAAGCTTAAGATTTTAAGTGGCACACCCTCGCCACCATGGTAAGAGGGCTGCTCATAATCGAAGTCATTTACCTTAAAGCCCAGTCTGTCATAAAAAGCAATTCTTTTAACTTGTTGCTCTGTTACAGGTGCTTCTGCCTCTAAAATTATAGGCTTGTTGTAGGTAGCCTTCAGTAGCTCAACAGCCTTTGAGCCGTAGCCCCCCGAACGCTTATCCTCATCAATGGCAAGGTGCTCTAAAAACACAAAGCCGTCAAGGTTCCATATAGCAATAAATCCGACAGCAGAATTGTTTTCTGTTATTTCAAAAAAATTAAATCTTTCATCCTTAAGACATTCCAGCTGGTCTATGTATTTACGGCGCTCCTCTAAAGGGAACGCCGCTTTCATTTTTTCATAGATACTTGGGAATGCTTTTTCTGTTACATTCTCAAATCTTATCATAATTATTTAATCTGAGTACCTGCAGGAACGCAGTCGGGAAGGAATACTACCTGACAACCACAAGCACCATTTGTTGCTGCAAGGAGCATACCCTGGCTTTCAACACCTGTAAGTCTTGCAGGCTCAAGGTTAGCAATAACAATAATCTTTTTGCCAACAAGCTGTTCACAAGTGTACTCGCTCTTAATAGAAGAAACGATTGTTCTTGGTTTATCGCTACCGTCGTTAAGTGTAAGCTTAAGACAGCTGTGTGATTTTCTGATTTCCTGTGCTTTAACAATTTCACAAACACGAAGGTCAAGCTTTTCAAAGTAATCAATAGAAACAAGCTCTTCCTTGAATGGGACGAAAGTGTCAGGCTCGCCGTAAACGTGCTTATCCTCGTTTGCTTCAACAACTTCAGCCTTTGCGGCTTCTTCAGCCTTTGCTTCTTCCTCTGTTTTTTCGTAAGAGAAGTCAAGAAGACCAACGTACTTCTGTGGATCAATAGCATAAAGGAAGAGGTAAAGACGAGGACCTTTTTCCTTATCTATAAGAAGCTTGTAGATGTTTTTGAAGAATGTGCCCTGTAAAGCCTTAAGAGCTTTTTCGTCCATATCCTCACCATGAATTTCCTTAGGTACGGCATAAAGCTTTTTGTTAAGGTCATCAAGGCTGTAGCCACCGGCTTTAATATATTCGAAAATTGTCTTAACCTCTGCTTTTTCAGTATCGGAAAGTGTGTTGTAAACTTCCCAGTTACGATACTCTCTTAAACGGTTAACCTGGTCAGGTGCACAGTTTTCAAGCCAATATTTAGCCTTTGCAAGTCTTTCTGCAAACTCTGCTTCTTTATATGGTGTGCCGATTTTCTCAAAAACAGTTTCAAGCATTGGAATGTTGAAGTCAACAACACTACCAAGCTGAACAAGAAGACCCATTGGAACTGTGTCAAGCTCTCTGTCGCCAACAGTTGTGTTGTACATAATGTCCTTCTGAGCTTCGTTAGCAGTACCGTCTTTTATAGCGTTGTACATCTTGTCGAACTCAAAGTACTGACGAAGAATACCATCGTCGAAACAGAAATCAAATGCCTTAAGAGGCTCTGTTTTTGAATAAAGCCAGAGAATTATTTCAGGCTCGTAAATTTTAAGAAGTGTTTCAGGTGTAAGGTTAAGTCCTGATGAGCCGGACATTTTACCTGTTGTACCCTTAATACCAATGAACTCGTAGCCCTGGAAAAGAGGTGGCTCATAGCCGAAAATCTTCTTTGCAATATCCTTACTTGTGTCATAGCTGCCGTGAGGAGAGGCGTGGTCCTTTCCACCTGGTTCAAAGTCAACGCCTTCCTACATCCAACGCATAGGCCACTCGATTTTCCAAGCAAGCTTGCAGTTGAAGTCCGTTGTGAAATCAAAGCTACCCTTATGACCACAAGCACAAGTGTACTCTGCTTTTGTACAATCGTCAGAAAGAGAAACAATTTTTGTTGTGTCCTTGCCACATTCTGAGCAGTAAATGCTTACTGGGTAGTAGTTTTCTCTTTCGCCCTCCTGTACAGGCTGTGTACGGTGAGATGCAAGAATATCGAAAATTTCACCACGTTTTTCAAGTGATTCAAGAATGTACTTTGTGTACTTACCACTTCTGTACATTTCTGCCTGGTGACGGTAGTCCATATCGATGCCGAATTTAACAATTGAACGCTCGAACTCGTGTTCGAAATATTCTGCATAAGTCTTTTCTTCTGTATCAAATGGATTTTTAACGTCAACGTATGGGTAACCAATGAATTTTTCCATATCATCGTCAATAGCAGCAACGTTAACAGGAACCTTTCTCATACGGTCAAATTCGTCCCATGAGAAAAGAAGCTTTGCCTTTTTACCTTTTTTTCTGAGAGCTCTTACAACAAAGTAGCTTGTTGCAATGTCACGGAAGTTACCGATGTGGATAGAGCCTGAAGGGCTGATACCTGCAGCGCAAACGTACTCTTCCTTATCGGGATTGCGTCTGATAATCTTATCTGCGATCATTTCTGACCAATGCATAAAATCACACTCGTTTCAAAAATTGATTTAATAAATAACATAATTTAACAGTTTATCATTTTACAATATATAGACTTTTATGTCAAGAGAAACATAAATGTCTATATAAATGAAACAAATTAGTTAAGCAGTGGTAATATATTTTCTAAAATACTATCAAATTTATATTATTGATTATTACTTTCTTTTGTGATATAATTGTCAATCGATATGATAATACGCATCTGAAAGGATGGAAGATATGAAAAATACAGAAAAATCAATGGAAAAGCTTGTTGCCCTTTGTAAGGGTAGGGGCTTTGTCTATGCAGGCAGTGAAATTTACGGTGGTCTTGCAAACACTTGGGACTACGGCCCACTTGGTGTTGAGCTCAAAACGAACATCAAAAATGCATGGAGAAAGAAATTTATTCAGGAAAATCCATACAACGTAGGTCTTGACAGCGCTATTCTTATGAACCCACAGACATGGGTTGCGTCAGGTCACCTAGGTGGTTTCTCTGACCCTCTTATGGACTGCCGTGAGTGTAAAACACGTCACAGAGCAGACAACCTTATTGAAGATTTTGACGGTACAAACGTTGCAGGCTGGTCAAATGAACAGATGATGAATTACATCACAGAAAAGGGCATTGCTTGTCCTAACTGTGGTAAGCAAAATTTTACAGACATCCGTCAGTTTAATCTTATGTTCAAAACCTTCCAGGGTGTTACTGAGGACAGCAAAAACGAGCTTTACCTTCGTCCTGAAACAGCACAGGGAATTTTTGTTAACTTTGCAAACATTCAGCGTACATCAAGAAAGAAAATTCCTTTCGGCGTTGCACAGATTGGTAAATCCTTCCGTAACGAAATTACACCAGGTAACTTCATTTTCCGTGTTCGTGAGTTCGAGCAGATGGAGCTTGAATTCTTCTGTAAGCCGGGTACAGACCTTGAGTGGTTTGAGTACTGGCGTGGCTTCTGCCGTGACTGGCTTTACTCTTTAGGCATTAAGGAAGAAAACCTTCGTCTTCGTGACCACGACCCTGAGGAGCTTTGCTTCTACTCAAAGGCTACAACAGACTTTGAGTACCTTTTCCCATTCGGTTGGGGCGAGCTTTGGGGCGTTGCTGACAGAACAGACTACGACCTTACACAGCACATCAATACATCAGGTAAGAGCCTTGACTACTTTGACCCTGAAACAAACGAGAGATATATTCCTTACGTTGTTGAGCCATCTCTCGGTGTTGAAAGACTTTTCCTTACAATTCTTACTGAAGCATACGATGAAGAGGTTGTTGACGCAGAGAAGAACGACACTCGTGTAGTTCTTCGTTTCCACCCAACACTTGCACCCTTCAAATGTGCAATTCTTCCTCTTTCAAAGAAGCTTAACGACCAGGCAACAGAGATTTTCACAAGTCTTTCAAAGAAATTCAATGTTGATTATGACGATGCAGGCTCAATCGGTAAAAGATATCGCCGTCAGGACGAAATCGGTACACCATTCTGCATTACTTACGACTTCGAAAGCGTTGAAGACGGTTGCGTAACTGTTCGTGACAGAGATACTATGGACCAGGTTCGTATTCCTATCAGTGAGCTTGAAAGCTACATTGAAGAAAAAATTGCTTTCTGATTTCAAATATTAATAACTAAAAAAGAGTCTTACAATTCACTGAACTTTGTAAGACTCTTTTTATGATTTCAGATAAGTTTTTTAATCTTTTTTCTTTATGGAGCTGAAAAATTTATTGTACTTTTCATTCCATTCAAGAACATCGTCTTTATCGTATTTTGTTGGGAAAGATGCCTGTAAAACAGCATATTTCGTAAGCCATACAAGTAGATTTCCCAAAATCTCACGAAGCATAGGCTCATCCTTTACAGCTTTCGCTTTTTCTTTAAGTGAAGCAAGACCTTTTGCGTTAAAAATTGCTTCGGTAGGACTGCTCCAGAGTGCAGAAAGCTCTTCGGTAGTAACAAGCTTCATTTGGAAAAGCTTGTTTACGTCCTCCTTGGTCATAAACGGAAGCATATTTTTTAATATAGCAATACCACAAGCACCAAAGCCTATTTCTTTAAAAAAGCTTCTTTCATATTCCCACAAGGTTTCCTGGTTAAAGCATTGGTTTTTATCGCCGATAACGGCATCTGCAAGAAGCTTGCCTGCCATTATGCTGTAGCCAAGACCGGAGCCCTTGAGTGCAATTGTCATAAAGGCACTGTCACCAACTGCTGCGTAGCCGTCTGAAACAAGCGTTGCAAGAGGTTGACAAACAGGAATTATACTTCGTGAGCCACCATAAACCATATCAAGTCCCATATGAGGATTTTCCTGGTGCAATGTGTTGAGAATGTTAAGAACTTCACTGTCGTCAGGCTTGTAAAATCTGCAGATGAGGGCATCCACTCTGTCAAATTCAGTAACAAGCCAACAAAAGCCCACGTTGCCATTGTCCTTGAAATAAACGTTGTAGTGGGTTTGAGGCTCTGGTGTGTCGGGAACACGGTTGAAGTAGCCTCTGTAGGAGTGGATTATATCGTACTTTTCAATAGGACGATTTACGCCAAGGTAGTCGGGTAAATTACTTCTTACAGGGGAATTTACACCACATGCATCAATAACAAGGTCGGCAAAATATTCACCCTTGTCTGTTTTTATTCCAGCAACTCTGTTTCCTAAAAGTAAAGGAGATAAAACTCTTTCACCATAACGTATTTCAACACCTTTTTCTGCTGCAAGGCTGAAAAGATATTCAGCAAGCTCTTTTCTGTCTACAAGCAATGAAACTTCGTCTTGTACCGGCAACGTAAGACTGCTGGATTCTTTTTGTGAGGGTACGAAGGTTATTTCATTTCTGCCTCTTCTGAAGTAGTCGGGTACTGGGATTTCTGCAAAATGGAAGGTAGCCATATCCACTGCGTCTGTTTGCTTAAGTCCTAAATTTTCAGGCGTTTTTTCTTCGAAAATGGTAACGTTAAAGCCATTTTCAGCAAGCTTTATAGCAGCAGTAACACCACCGTGCCCACCACCTGCAACAATAATTTTTGACATGAAATCACCTCTGTAAAACAAATTAAAAATTTAAAATTCAAAATGCAAAATTCAAAATTTTGGAACTGCGTTGCGATTATAAAGATGCCAGATGCCAGATGCCAGATGCCAGAGCTTCGCAGGAAATAAATTTATCGAAAAAATAAAGTTATGCGATAGCCTATCCCTTTTTCGAAAAAGGGGGGACCATTTCACAATGGTACTGTTGTTTTAGTTTAAGTATATTACGGGTGATATATTAATTTTCACATTCAGGCTCGGGCGAAATGGTGGGATATTCTCGGCACCGAAGGTGCCGTTTTGCCGTAAGGCAAAAAGTTGCAATAAACTGATTGTTGTACGACAGCTATACCTCTCTGGCGAAGAGGTGGGGACCGCGCCGAAGCTCGTCTTTGGCGTGGTGTTTGGTAGTTCTCTACCTGTTATTCTTCGGTTGGATAAAAGCAATAGCTATCTCCGTCCTTAATATACCACAAACCACACATCTTTACAAATAGAATATGCCCTGAAAAGAGTGATATTCTCAAATTTGTGAATAAAAAAGATATTCTTACATATATTATAGTATAAAATTTTGCAAAAACTGTTGCAAAATCGGGAGTAATGTGTTATATTCCCATTGTACGAATATTCAACCGAGTGAGAGCAGGGCAACCTGCTCTCATATTTATTCTTAACCATTTTAAAAAAGAGGTGCTGATTTGGCTAAAAACACTGTTTCCCTTGTGTGGGATATTGCACAGCCTATTGCCGAAGAGCTTGGACTTGTTCTTTGGGACGTGGTTTTTGAAAAAGAGGGTGCTAACTACTACCTTCGAATCTTTATAGACAAGGATGGTGGCGTTGGCATTGAAGATTGTGTCAATATGAGCCATGCTCTTGACAAACCACTTGACGAGGCAGACCCTGTTGACCGACAGTATAATCTTCAGGTTTCCTCACCGGGAATTGAAAGAAAGCTTACAAGAGCTTTCCATTTTGATTACGCTTTGGATGAAAAGGTTATTTTGAGACTTATTCGTCCATACGAAAACAAAAGGGAGTTCAAAGGCGTTCTTATTGACTACAGTGAAACAGGTGCAGTTACCATTGAGTTCCCCGATGAAACTACAATGACTGCAGAGAAGAAAGAGATAGCCTGGATAAAACTTGATGACTTTGAAATTTAAATATTTGGCGAATAACTTGTTTTAATCTGTTCGCAGTATCTGTATACAGCTTCACAGCCTAAAACGGCGCTCTTCATCCAGATCTTTAAATTTGGCGAATAGCTTTAAATTCGAGAGCTATTTGATATACGCTATCAACCAGCTCTGGTAACTGGTGACCGGTAGCTGGTAACTAAATTAGTTTATAAAATATTTCACATAAATTATCTATTGAAAGGATTGGTAAGAAAAATGGCACGCAAAGCAGCAAAGCCCACAAGCAAAAACAAAGAATTTTTCGAAGCAATTGCAATGCTCGAGCAGGAGAGAGGTATCCCGGCAGATTACCTTCTTGAAAAGGTTTGCGCAGCAATCATTACATCAGTAAGAAAAGAATACGGCGGAGAGGACGTTGTTTTCGTTGAGTGTAATCCTGAAAAGAGCGAACTGAGAGTTTACCTCAGAAAACAGGTTGTTGAGGTTATCGAAAACGAATTTACAGAAATTCTTCCTGAAGAAGCAGAAAAATACAAGAAGAACGTTCTTGTTGGTGACTTCGTAGAAATTCCTCTTGAAACAAAGCAGTTCGGCAGAATTGCAGCAACAACGGCTAAAAACGTTATTCGTGGTGACATCCACGACGCTGAAAGAGGTCTTATGCTTAAAGAATTCGAGTCAAAGCAGAAGGAGCTCGTTACAGGTAAGGTACAGAGCATTGACCCACAGACAGGTAATGCAACACTTGAAATTGGCAAGGCAGTTGTTGTTCTTCCAAAGGGCAGACAGATTCCTGACGAAGTACTTACAGAAGGACAGCTTGTAAAGGTTTTCATTGAAGGTGTTAAGGACACTCCAAAAGGACCAAAGGCTATGATTTCCAGGACACATTCAGGTCTTGTAAAAAGACTTTTCGAAACAGAGGTTCCTGAAATTTACGACGGTATTGTTGAAATTAAGTCAGTTGCTCGTGAAGCAGGCTCAAGAACAAAAATTGCCGTTGTTTCCAAGGATGAAAACGTTGATCCAATCGGTGCATGTATCGGTCCTAAGGGTACTCGTGTTGGTACAATCGTTGAAGCTCTCGGTGGCGAAAAGATTGACATCGTTGTTTACGATGAGGATCCTAAGAAGTTTATTGCAGCAGCACTTGCTCCTGCAGACGTTCTTGAAGTTGAAATTGACGAGGAAAAGGAAAATGCATGTCACGTAACTGTTCCTGATACTCAGCTTTCACTTGCAATTGGTAACAAGGGTCAGAATGCTCGTCTTGCAGCAAGACTTACAAACTGGAAGATCGACATTAAGCCTGAAAGTGGTTTCTATATTCCTCAGAATTCGTGAGGTTAAATAAAATGGCAGAAAAGAAAATACCAATGAGAAAATGTCTTGGCTGTAACGAGATGAAGCCTAAAAAAGAGCTTATTCGTGCAGTTAAGAGTCCGGAAGGTGAAATCAGTCTTGATTTAACCGGTAAAAAATCGGGCAGAGGCGCATACATTTGTCCTGACAAAAGCTGTTTTGACAAGGCTCGTAAAGGTAAACGTCTTGAGAGAGCCCTTGAAACAAGCATACCGGAAAAGGTTTACGATGCTATGGCAGCAGAGCTTAAATAATTTGAGAGGACTGTGGCAGAATTGAATATAAAGGATGCAATGGGTTTTTTAGGCATATGCAGAAAAGCAAACAAGCTTCTTTGTGGTCACGACGTGGTTAAGGAGTCAATAATAAAATCCTCTGCAGAGCTTGTGATGTTATCGTCAGATGCATCTGAAAGGCTTGAAAGAGAAATGCGACATGCCTGTACTTACAACGGAAAAAATATTCCTGTTATAAGAACATCCTGCACAATGGAAGATTTTGCCGTTGGCATCGGAAGAAAATCAGCTGTTTTTTCCGTAACAGATACCGGATTTGCTACAAAAATACTTCAGAAATTCGGGGAGGAATAAGATGACAACTAAATATAAAGTTAATGAAGTAGCCAAGGATTTTGGTTTATCAAACAAAGAAATTACAGATATTCTTGCAAAGCACTTTGATGATCCTAAGAAATCATCAACTGCTCTTGATACTAAAGAGTTAGACGTTCTTTTCGACGTGCTTACACAAGAAAATTCTGTGGACAGCTTCGACGCATATTTCGCTATGCAGAAAAAAGAAGAAAAGAAGCCTGAACCTAAGAAGGAAGCACCAAAGGCAGACAAAAAGGCAGAGCCTAAGAAGGAAGCACCAAAGGCAGAAGCTAAAAAGGATAATAAAAAGCCTGATAACAAAAAGCAGGACAACAAGAAGGCAGAAGCATCAGCAGAGAAAAAGCATGGTGAAAGCAGCCTTAATCCTTTCAAGAAGCACGAAAAGAAAAATGACGGACCAATGCAGTCCAGAACAAAGGGCGAAAAGCGTACTATTGATACAAGAGCAGACAACGTTCAGCTTGAAAAGTACAACGAAAGATATGAAAATATTGCCCCTGTTCACTCTATTAATGAGAACGTACAGACAAAGCAGAAGTTAAAGCAGAAGAGTCAGCAGTACAGAAAACAGCAGGGCATGCGCTCCAAGAAAAAGGAAACTGAGGCAGAAAGATTAAAGAGAATTGAAGCAGAACGTGCTAAAAAGACTCTTGTAATTACTGTTCCTGAAGAAATTACTGTTGCAGACCTTGCAGCAATGCTCAAGAGAACAGCTGCAGAGGTTGTTAAAAAGCTCTTTTCTTTAGGTATGATGGCAACGGTTAACCAGGTTATCGACTTTGATACAGCAGAAATTGTTGCAACAGAGCTTGGTGCAAAGGTTAAAAAGGAAGTTGTTATTACAATTGAAGACAGAATCATCGACGACCACGAGGACGACGAGCAGGATCTTCTTCCAAGAAGCCCTGTTGTTTGCGTTATGGGTCACGTTGACCATGGTAAAACATCACTTCTTGATGCAATTAAAAACACATCTGTTACAGAAACAGAAGCAGGTGGTATCACTCAGCACTTAGGCGCTTACAGAGTAAACCTTAACGGTCAGGAAATCACATTCCTTGACACACCCGGTCACGCAGCGTTTACAGCTATGCGTGCAAGAGGTGCTATGGCAACAGATATTGCTATTCTTGTTGTTGCTGCTGATGACGGTATTATGCCACAGACAATTGAGGCTATTAACCATGCCAAAGCAGCAGGTGTTGCAATTGTTGTTGCTATTAACAAGATGGATAAACCTGACGCATCACCTGACAAAATTATGCAGCAGCTTACAGAGCACGAGCTTATTCCTGAGGAATGGGGTGGCGACGTTATCTGTGTGCCTGTTTCTGCAAAAACAAGAATGAACATTGACACACTTCTTGAATCTGTTCTTCTTGTTGCTGAAATGAAAGAATTGAAGGCTAACCCAAATCGCGCAGGTAAGGGTATTGTTATTGAAGCACGTCTTGATAAAGGTCGTGGTCCTGTTGCAACCTTACTTGTTCAGAATGGTACGCTTAAATCGGGAGATATTATTGTTGCAGGTACTGCTGTTGGTAGAGTTCGTGTAATGACAGACGACAAGGGCAGAAAGGTTGACGAAGCAGGTCCATCTGTTCCTGTTGAAATTACAGGTCTTGCAGAGGTTCCTGTTGGTGGCGATGCTTTTGACTGCGTTAGCGACGAAAGACTTGCACGTGAGCTTGTTGAACAGAGAAAGTCTTCACAGAAGGAAGAAGCATTCCGTTCAATGCAGAAGGTTACTCTTGACAACCTGTTCGATTCTATTAACGAAGGTGCTCTTAAAGACCTTAATATCATTGTTAAGGCAGACGTTCAGGGTTCAGTTGCGGCTGTTCGTCAGAGTCTTGAGAAGCTTTCAAATGAAGAGGTTCGTGTTAAGGTTATTCACGGTGGCGTTGGTGCTATCAATGAATCAGACGTTATGCTTGCAAACGCATCTAACGCTCTTATTGTTGGCTTTAACGTTCGTCCTGACCCTGTTGCAGAGCAGAACGCTGAAAGAGATAGCGTTGAAATGAGAATGTACAGAGTTATTTACGACTGTATCGAAGAGGTTGAAGCAGCTATTAAGGGTATGCTTGCACCTAAATATCGTGATGTTGAAATGGGTAAGGCTGAGGTTAGAAGCGTATTTAAGCTTTCTAGCGCAGGTACAATCGCAGGTTCTTACGTTACAGACGGTAAAATCACACGTAACTCTAAGATTCGTGTTGTTCGTGATGGTATTGTTGTATTTGAAGATGAAATCGCATCTCTTAAGAGATTCAAGGACGACCAGAGAGAGGTTGCTTCAGGCTACGAATGTGGTATCGGTCTTGAAAAATTCAATGATATTAAAGAAGGCGACATTCTCGAAGCATATATTGTAGAGGAGTATAGAGATTAATCTATGGGAACGTACAAACAAAACAGAACAGCTGAGGATATCAGACGCGAGATTTCTGCAATTGTAAGGGAGCTTAAGGATCCAAGGGTTTCCGAGCATCTTATCAGTGTTGCAAGGGCAGAGGTTTCATCTGATTCTTCATACGTTAAAGTATATGTAAGTGCCGTTGAGGGTATGGACGTGGCAAAGGCTGCAGCCAAAGCCCTCACCGGTGCAACCGGTCTTATAAGACGAGAAATAAGCAAGCGCTTAGGTCTTCGCAAAGCACCGGAATTAAAGTTTGTTGCAGATAATTCTATCGAATACGGTATGAATATAGTTAAAAAGCTTGAAGAAATTTCAAACAATTCTTCAGAGGATTAATTCCTGAAAAGGTGCTTTATATGGTTATTGATAAAAAAGAGTGTTTAAGACTTTTGCAAGAAAATGATGAATTCCTTGTAATTTCTCACGAACGCCCCGATGGTGATACCTTGGGGTGTGCCTTTGCACTTTGTGAAATCTTAAGACTTATGGGCAAAAAAAGAGCTTTTCTTTGTGCTGATGAGGTTTCCGGTGATTTTTCATTTATGACCGACGACTTTAAGAATGACAAGGTGGGAAATCCGTTCATCGTTTGTGTGGATGTGGCAGATGCGAGTCTTATGGGAAGCCTGACAGAGGAGTATGCAAAAAAATTTGATTTGTGCATAGACCACCATATGTCAAACACGTTTTTTGCAAAAAATACGTATCTTGTGAATAAGGCTGCTGCATGTGAAATCATTTATGATCTTGCGTGCTCCTTGCCTGTTGAAATCAACAGATACGTCAGAAATTGTATATACACGGGTATTTCAACAGATACAGGCTGTTTCAGGTACCAGAATACGTCTGCCGAAACCTTTAAAATAGCTGCAGAGCTTATGGAAAATGGCATTGATTCAAATAAAATTAACAAGCTTATGTTTGAAACAAAAACCAAAAGCTTTCTCGAGCTTGAAATGCTTGCAAGAGAAACTCTTGAGTACCATTTTGACGACAGATGCGCCATCATTACAATCACGCAGGATATGTTCAGAAAAAGTGGCTCGTCAGAGCACGAGTGTTACTCAATTACAGCCTTACCAAGGCAGATTGAAGGTGTTCTTGTTGGTGCTGTAATTAAAGAAAAGGAAAACGGTAGCTTGAGCATTTCCGTAAGAACTGACGATAATATAGATGCATCTGAAATATGTGGTCGTTTAGGTGGTGGTGGTCACAAGGGCGCTGCAGGCTGTCGTCCTGATTGTGACTACGAGGAAGCAAAAAGACTTCTTCTTGAATCTGTAAAAAAATCTTTGGATGGTCTTGAATAATGACTGGAATTATACCTTTACATAAGGGTGAAAACATAACATCATTCTTTGCTGTTGCAAAGGTAAGACGAATAGTGGGCGAAAAAAAAGCAGGTCACACAGGTACACTTGACCCTAATGCAACAGGCGTTTTGCCTATTGCTTTAGGTGGTGCGACACGCTTTATTGAGCTTTTACCTACCCATAAAAAAGCATATAAAGCAACCTTTAAAACAGGTGTTGAAACCGACACCCTTGACATATGGGGTAAGGTTTTAAAAATAACTGACAAAACTGCCACATTAGAAGAAATTCTTAACGTCAGCCATAATTTCAAAGGCGAAATAATGCAGCTTCCACCAATGTTTTCTGCACTCAAAAAGGACGGCGTACGTCTTTATGAGCTTGCAAGAAAGGGTGAGGAGGTTGAACGTGAGCCCCGCAAATGCGAAATTTACAAATTAGAAATCGGCGAGGAAAATGGTGAGTTTACGCTTTACTGTGAATGCTCTGCCGGTACGTACATCAGAACACTTATAAGCGATATTGGTGATGCAGTAGGCACAGGTGCAGTGATGACCTCTTTAGAACGCACTTACGCTTGTGGTGTTCATTTGGACCAATGCTTCACCTTGGAGCAATTAGAAGAATTAGCACAAAATGGGGAGCTTCAAAAAGCTGTTATTCCCGTAGACAAGCTTCTTACAGTTTACCCTGCAGTAAACGTTACTGAAAATCAGAGCAAGCGCTTCAAAAACGGTGGCGATTTAATGGTACAAAGGGTGCGTGGCTTAAAGTTACCCGGACTTTACAGAGTTTACGGTAACAACGAATTTTTAGGCTTGGGAGAATTAGAAGAAAATTCCCAAAGCCTGACAGTAAAGAGAGTTTTTGTAGAAAGATGAGTAAACAACGGTTTGAGGGAGCATTTATAGCTCTTGGCGCTTTTGACGGATTGCATATCGGTCATAAAGCAGTTATAACTTCTGAAAAAACCGAATACGAGAGAAAAATTGCCCTTATGTTCAAGGAGCATCCACAAGTAACTCTTTCAGGTAAGAATCCCGGTATTCTGATGACGCCTGAAAAAGAAAAGGCGGTTCTTAAATCCTGGGGAATTGAAGCAGAGTACATTGATTTCAATGAGGTTTCATCACTTTCACCGGAAGATTTTATTGACAAAATTCTTGTGGAAAGGTTCAATGCGCGTT
The DNA here is from genome assembly GCA_045605085.1 of Acutalibacteraceae bacterium. Lineage (GTDB taxonomy): Bacteria > Bacillota > Clostridia > Oscillospirales > Acutalibacteraceae > DTU089. The sequence continues at coordinate 114,015 of JAZUPI010000004.1, read as the reverse complement.
CACTTGCCTGTGGCTATAATTACAGGTTCGGGAAAAATGCAACCGGTGACGTAGCTACACTCAGGTTTCTTTGTGCACAGCGCGAGATAAAGCTTACCGTTGTGGATGAGGTGGATTACGGTGGTGAGCCTGTCAGCTCAACACGTATAAGACAGGTAATCAGCCAAGGTGATATGAAATCTGCACGTGCTATGCTTGGCAGATTCTATTCATATGATTTCGAAGTGAAACACGGTGATCAAAGGGGCAGAATTTTAGGCTCTCCTACAATCAATCAATTCTTTATGAAGGATTTTTGTGTAGCAGAGTTTGGTGTTTATGCTTCTGTTACTGTAATTGATGGAAAAAAATATCCCTCAGTTACAAACATTGGTGTGCGTCCTACCATTGAGGGCGTAAGCGAAAAAAGAAGCGAAACAAACATAATAGGCTTTGAGGGTGACCTATACGGAATGCACCCCGAAGTATTTGTAATTGAGAAAATAAGAGGAGAGCTTAAATTTAATTCTTTGGACGAGTTAAGTGAACAAATTGCTAAGGATAGAGAGCTTTCCATTGAAATATTAAAGGGCGTGTCAGAGGATGAATTTTAAAAACACAATTAAAGTTTCACCATCTATACTTTCGGCAGACTACGCTGCATTAAGGGAAGATATTGAAAAGGTAAAAATCGGTGGAGCAGATATGCTTCACGTTGACGTAATGGACGGTCATTTTGTACCTAATATTTCAATAGGTCCTCCTGTTGTGAAATCCATAAGAAAAGCAACGGATATGTTTCTTGATTGCCATCTTATGATAAGTAACCCTTACGATTACGTAGACGCTTTTGCAAGTAGTGGTGCAGATTTAATAAGCTTCCATGTGGAAAGCAACAGTGACGTTAAGCAAACTATAAAAAAAATAAAAAGCACCGGTGTTTTACCGGCACTTGTTGTAAAGCCAAAAACTCCTGCAGAGGCTGTTTTTCCATACCTTGCAGAGGTTGCAATGGTTCTTGTTATGACTGTTGAACCAGGCTTTGGTGGACAGTCATTTATGGAAGATATGCTTCCTAAAATCAAAGCAATAAGGGAAGAAGCAAACAAGGTAAACCCAGAGCTTATGATTCAGGTTGACGGTGGCATCGTTCCTGAAACTGCAAAGCTTTGTGTAGCAGCAGGTGCTGACGTACTTGTTTCGGGAAGCTACATTTTCGGTGCAGAAGATATTGAAAAGGCAATTATTTCTTTAAGATAATTTTTTCCCATATTCATAAAGCGTTGTTATTTCCTTTTTTGAAGGAACGTATGCATTACCAAATTCGCAAAGAGAAAAGGTGATTAAATCAGTTGATAACGGCTTCGGTTGAATTATTGCAAAATAGTCGTTTTCATGCTTATAAAGCTCGTAGCTTTTAATTGAGTCTTCACATTTTTTAAGCACCTTACGACAATCCATAAAGGCATCCGTGTCAAAGGCACAAAAAAGCACAGGCTCTGCATCCTTTTTCATAATAAGACGCTTCTTTTTAGTGTCTACACCTTCAGGAAGCTGTGTGAATTGTAAAAAACAACCTCCGTCGTCGGAAGGGGTTACCTGAATTAGCAATCGGTTATCCACGTTTATTTGTTTGCCCAGCACCTTTTTGGCTTCGTCAAGAATAGTCCATATTACACGACGGGTTTCAATGTTTGAATAATCCAACTCGTCGTAGGTTATGTCAAGGTTACACATATCTGTTTTTGTCAGAGTTACGGAGATTTTTTCTTCTCCATCGGCATGAATTTTCAATTACATCGCCTCCTTGTGAAGTAAAGTGACCTCTAATATCATAATACTCACAAGGCTTAGACACAATGATAAAATATTGGAAAGGATTTTTAAAATGAAATTTGCAATTTGTAGCTATAGCCTGTCTTCGCTTGTATCAAAGGGCGAAAAAACAGAAAAAGAGCTTATTTCCCTTGCTGCAGAGTTAGGATTTGAGGCTTTTGAGTTTTCAGAAATCAATACCCCTGAGGGTATGGATAAAATTGAATATGCAAAAGCTCTTAAGTCAGAGGCAGACAGGGTAGGAATTCCAATTGTACAATATTCTATTGGTGCCGATTTTATATACGGTAGCGATGGTGATTTAGAAAAAGAAATTGAAAGATTAAAATATGAGGTTGATGTTGCTGAGGCTTTAGGTGTTAAAGGTATGCGCCACGACACCACAGGCGGTTATAAGGGTGAAGATGCAGAAAAATACACCTTCAACGATGCACTTCCTCGAATAATTGAGGGCTGCAGAAGGGTCAGCGAATATGCACAGACAAAGGGAATAAAAACAATGACCGAAAACCACGGCTACTTCAGTCAGGATAGTGACAGAGTTAAAGCAATTGTCGAGGGTGTTGACTTCGAAAACTTTGGTACACTCGTTGATATCGGCAACTTCCTTTGTGTGGATGAAAATCCAAAGGATGCAGTAAAAACAATGGCACCATACGCATTTTATGCTCACGCCAAGGATTTCTGCGTTAAGTCCAAGGAAGAAATGCTTTCACCTGACGGGTTTTTCAAAACCCGCAACGGAAACTTTCTTAAAGGCGTAATCTTAGGTCACGGTAACGTGCCCGTTTTTGAAACACTTAAAATTTTAAAGGAAAACGGCTACGATGATTACGTGACTTTAGAGTTTGAAGGACTTGAGGAAGCAAAAATGGGCTGCACTTATGGTCTTAATACGTTAAAAGCAGTTGAAGAAAAGCTTTCCTGAGGTAAAAAATGAATTTAGAAAACAGAAAAATCGTACTTGCTTCTGCATCACCACGCAGAAAAGAAATAATAAGTCTTATTTTTTCGGATGTGGTAATACGTCCTGCAGAGTGTGACGAAACACTTCCTGAAGGCATAGGTGCCAAGGAAGCAGTCGAGTACCTTTCAAATATAAAAAACGATGCAGCAAGACGTGCCAGTGCAGAGGATGAAATCATAATAACTGCAGATACGGTGGTTGCTGTAGACAACAAAATACTCGGTAAGCCTGAAAATAAAGAGGATGCACGAAGAATGATTTCTCTTCTTAGTGGAAAAACACATCAGGTTTTTACAGGTGTTACAATTTTTGCAGACGGCAAGAAGGTAACCTTCAGTGAAAAAACCGACGTTACTTTTTTAGCTTTGACTGAAGAGGAAATAGAGAAATATATTTCAAGCGATGAGCCATATGACAAAGCCGGCAGTTATGGCATCCAGGGTAAGGGTGGTCTGCTTGTAAAATGTATAAGTGGTGATTACTTTAACGTGGTAGGCTTACCTGCAGCAAGGCTTAACAGAGAGCTTTCCGCTCTTTGATTTACATTTGAAAACGCATATTTATTATGTTAAACTTATTTTAAAAAAAACGGAAGGCGGTGCTTTTGTGGCAGAAAAAACTAAAGAGGTTTTCGTTCAGCCAGAGGTTACGGCAGAGGAAATAGAAAAACAAAGACAACAACAGGAAAAAGAATATTTGGGTCCCAGAGAAATGGCAGCCTACATAATTTCCGGTATTGGTGACAAAAACTGGGAAACCTTTAACGGAAATAACGAATTCTTTTACACTACAACCTTCCAGCACGTAAGCCCCATTACCTTAAGTGTGGCTCAGTCTGTTTGTAGTATTCTTGACACCTTCGACAATGCAATATCAGGTCCGATTCTTGACAGAACAAGAACTCGTTGGGGACGAGTAAGACCATACCTTATTCTTACACTTCCTTTCTGGCTTTTCTCCGCAGCAATGCCATACCTTTTGCCGGACGGCCTTTCACAGGCAACATTACTTTTGTTGTTTTTGATTATCCGTTACGTAGGCTCAATTTCAAACTCCTTCTACACTCCTGCATATCAGGCAGTGCTTTATAACCTTACACCAAACCACAACGAAAGAAATAAGCTTATTGCAGCAGATACCTACGTTGACCTGCTTGGTGTGTGGCTTCCGTCACTTTTCCCGTTCTTCGTTGACTATTTACCACGAACAATACCAACAAGAAGCATCTACCTTGGTGGTGCGCTTATATTTATGGCGCTCGTTGTAATTTTCCGTGTTTACGGCTTCTTCAGTCTTCGTGAACGAGTGCCACTTGCATCTCGTGAGGAAATGAAAAGCACAAGCGTTTTCAAATCTGTTAAACAGGTTGCATCCTGCCGACCTATGTGGGTGCTTATGATTAAGAACTTCTTCGGTGTTGGTAAGGGTACCGGTCAGAGTGTTGCAAACTACTTCTGGCTTAACTGTACAGGTAAGCTTTCAAACGCTGCTATTGCAGGTCTTTTTACAGGCTTGCCAAGCTACTTTGTTCTTCCTTTTGCAACAAAGATGACAAAAAAAATCGGTCTTAAAAATCTTGCGGTTTTGTCATACGGCTACTGTGGTATCGTTTACCTTATAATGTTCTTTGTAGGCTACAAGCCAACGGATAACAACATTATAAATATTATAATTGTAGTTATTTTCTTGACGCTTGCAGGCGCAATGAACAGTGTTCAGCGTTACTGTAACACAGCACTCCAGGGTGACCTTTACGATTACGTTGAGTGGAAAACAGGTATCCGTAACGAAGGTATGATGAGTGCTGCAATGGGCTATATTACACTTGTCACAAATAATATTTCAACAATTTTAAGTGGTGTTATTATTGCAGCCATTAAGTACGAGCCACTTCTTAACTCTCATGGAGTTGTTATTCCACAGACAGATCCGACAATGCTTCAGGCAATATGGACGGTTTTTGCTCTTGCTCCAGCCGTAGGCAGAATTGGTAAGGCAGTTTCATTAATGTTCTTTAACGTTGATGGTAAAACTAAGGAACAGATGATGGATGACCTGGCAGTTACAAGAGCACAAAAGCTTAAATCAAGAACAGAAACAACAGAAAATTAATGGTGATATAAATGCGAATAGTAGTAAAGGTGGGTACGTCAACACTTGCCCACAGTACAGGTTGTATTAACATAAGGCACGTAGAAGAGCTTTGCAAGGTTCTTTCCGACCTTAAAAATGCAGGTCACGAAATAATCCTCGTGTCCTCGGGTGCTATCGGTATGGGTATAGGTAAGCTTTCCTTGAAGGAAAAACCATCGGATATGGCAACAAAGCAGGCAGCAGCTGCAGTTGGTCAGTGTGAGCTTATGTATACCTACGACAAGCTTTTTTCCGAATACAACCACACAGTTGCACAGATTCTTTTAACAGGTCTTGACCTGGAGGATCCTACAAGGTACCACAACATAAAAACAACTATGAACAGACTTCTTGAGCTTAGTGTGTTACCTGTTATCAATGAAAACGATACCGTTAACACCGACGAAATCTCCGTTGGCGATAACGATACCTTAGGTGCCATTGTTGCAGTAAGTATGCATGCAGATTTACTTGTTCTTCTTTCAGACATAGACGGTCTTTATACAGCAGACCCACACAGTGATTCAAGTGCACGCCTACTTGAAGAGGTAACAGAAATCACACCTGAAATAGAAGCCTTGGGCGGCAAGAGCAGCAGTAGCTTAGGTACAGGTGGTATGGCAACTAAAATCAGTGCAGCAAAAAGATGTGTTGCAAAAGGCACAGACGTTATTATTGCTAACGGCTCTGCACCATCAGTTCTTTACAAAATACTTGATGGTGAAAAGGTCGGAACAAGGTTTATTTCAAAAAAGAGATGATTTTATGAAAACTACAATAGAAATTTTAAAGGAAGCAAAAAGTGTTAAGGGTATTCTTTGCTCTCTTTCTACCGAGAAGAAAAATGAAGCTCTTCTTAATATGGCAGATGCCTTAATAGAAAACACAGACGAAATCCTTTGCGAAAACGCTAAAGATTTAGAACGTGCAAAAGGAACAATTTCCGAGGTTATGCTTGACAGGTTAGCTCTTTCTGCAGAAAGAATTCAGGGCATGGCAGAGGGTATCCGTCAGGTTGCAGCCCTTCCTGACCCTGTTGGAGAGGTTCTTGAAACAGTCGTAAGACCAAGTGGAATTGTTGTTGAAAAAACAGCTGTACCAATGGGCGTTGTTGCAATAATTTATGAAAGCAGACCAAACGTAACCTCTGATGCTGCAGCACTTGCACTTAAAAGTGGTAATGTGTGCGTCCTTCGTGGTGGTAAGGAAGCATTCCTTTCAGCAGATGCAATAGTTAAGGCAATGCGCAAGGGCCTTGCTAAGGCAGAGCTTCCTGAAACACTTATAAATCTTGTGCAGGACACTACAAGACAAAGCGCAAATGAGCTTATGAATGCTGTAGGCTACGTGGACCTCCTTATTCCACGCGGTGGTGCAGGACTTATAAAGGCATGTACAGAAAATGCAAAGGTGCCTTGTATACAGACAGGCACAGGAATCTGCCACATTTACGTTGATAAAAAGGCTGATTACGAAAAGGCTCTTAACATTATAGAAAACGCAAAAACAAGCAGACCATCTGTTTGTAACGCTTGCGAGGTTGTGCTTCTTCATGAAAGCCTTGCAGATCAGTTGTTGCCACTTCTTAAAGAAAGACTTTGCGATCTTCGTGCTGCTAAAGGAGAGAAGCCTGTTGAGCTTCGTCTTGATGAAAAAGCAATACAGATCATTGACGGCACACCTGCAGGAGAAAAGGATTTTGATACAGAATTTCTTGATTACATACTTGCAATTAAAGTGGTTTCTTCTGTTGAAGAGGCAATAGAGCACATTTCTCTTCACTCAACAGGTCATAGTGAGGCTATCATAACAGAAAACAGAAATAATGCAAAGCTTTTCACAATGACGGTTGACAGTGCAGCAGTTTACGTAAATGCTTCAACACGTTTCACAGACGGTGGCGAATTTGGTTTAGGCTGTGAAATGGGTATATCTACACAAAAGCTTCACGCAAGAGGTCCAATGGGACTTAAGGAGCTTACAACTTATAAATTCATTATCAAGGGTGACGGACAAATCCGATGAGGTGATATTATGGAAAAAATTGGTTTCTTAGGCTGTGGCAATATGGGTGGAGCCCTTGCTAAAGCAGCAATAAAGTCAGTTGGTGCAGAAAATATTTTTGTTTTTGATACCGACACAAAGAAAGTTAAAGCTTTCGCAGACGAAACGGACGTTAATATTGCTGATGCAGAGTATATTGTTCTGAACTGCGACTATATCTTTCTGGGCGTTAAACCACAGATGCTTAAAACTCTTTTTGAGAAAATTGCACCTGTTCTTGAGGATAGAACTACCGACTTTACACTTGTTTCAATGGCAGCAGGGGTCAGTCTTGCTTCCATAAGTGCTATGGCACAGGTGGATTGTCCTGTAATCAGAATTATGCCCAATATGCCTGTTGCAGTTGGTCAGGGTATGATACTTTATACAGTAAACGACTTTGTTTCAAAGGAAGACCTTGACGGCTTTTTAAGTGCGATGAAGTATGCAGGCGTCCTTGACAGAATTGATGAGGATAAAATTGATGCTGCATCTTGTGTTTCAGGCTGTGGCCCTGCATTCGTTTTTATGTTCTGTGAGGCACTTGCAGACGGTGCCGTTGAATGTGGTCTTCCACGGGACAAAGCACTTCTTTACGCAGCACAAACACTTATCGGCTCTGCTACCATGTTAAACGAAACAGGTGAGCACCCGGGTAAGCTTAAAGATGCAGTCTGCTCTCCTGCCGGTAGCACCATTGAGGGTGTTAAAGCCCTTGAAGAAGGTGCATTCCGTGCCAGTGCAATGAATGCAGTTAAAAGGGCATATCAGCGCACTCTCGAACTCGGGAAATAATTTTCAATATTTTGCGAATAACTTGTTTTTGCCCCCCTCGCAGTATCTTAATACAGCTTCGGGTGTTAAAACTGCGTTCTTCATCAAAATCTTGAAAATTATTACTTCTTAACAGTTTTGTGAATAACTTGTTTTCTACCCTTGCAGTATGTCAAGACAGCTTTGGGTGTTAAAACTGCGTTCTTCATAAAATCTTGAAAATTATTACTTCTCAACAGTTTTGTGAACAACTTGGTTTTAGCCTACTTGCAGTATCTTAATACAGCTTCGGGTGTTAAAACTGCGTTCTTCATCAAAATCTTGAAAATTATTACTTTTCAACAGCTTTGTGAAGCTCTGGCATCTGGTATCCGGCATCTGGCATCTGGCATCTGGCATCTGGCGACTGGCATCTGGCGACTGGCATCTGGCATCTGGCGACTGGCGGCTTTTACAATTGCAACGCAGTTACTTAACTCCTCACTTCTGACTTCATTGGTGATAATATGAAAACATACAGTTACAAAGACAAGCCCATAGAAGTACACGGTGTGCCGTTTTTTGAAAAAACAGGCAGACTTGAAAGACTTCCTCAATCTGTACGTGATGCAGTGCCGTCACTTGCAGGCCTTGGCAGACGTTGTCCCGGAGCAAGAATTTGTTTGCGTACAAATTCATCTAAAATAACCTTAAAAATGGTTTTTTCTACACTTAATTGGGATATTGGTATGTCTATTTTTGATTGTCAATCTGCAAATGTAATGATAGGTAACCGACAGACTGCAAGGTTTGCGGGACTTCTGCACCCACAGGACTACGAAACTATGGAGTGCGAGGCAGAATTCTTTAAAGATAACGAAATGGAAGACGTAACAATATGGCTTCCTCGCAATGAGGTTATTGAAGATTTCATCATTTCCATCGAGGATGATGCAGAAATTCTTCCACCAACACCATACAAATATCCACCTATGCTTTACTACGGCTCATCAATTACAGAGGGTGGATGTTGTTGTAGGGTGACTAACGTTTACAACGCTCTTATAAGTCAGCACCTTGATGTAGATTACTACAATCTCGGTTTTTCAGGTGGGGCAAAGGGAGAGCTGGAAATTGCCGATTACATAAACACAATTCCTATGAGTATTTTTGTTTATGACTATGACCATAACGCACCCGATGCAGAGCATCTCGAAAAGACACACGAAAAATTTTTTAAAAGGATAAGAGAGAAAAATCCTGATTTGCCTGTTGTAATTATGACAAAGCCTGATTTTGACTATGACCCACAAGGTGACAGGAGGCGTGAGGTCATTTACAACACTTACCTTAATGCGAAAAATTCAGGTGACGAAAATGTTTATTTCATTGACGGACAAGGCTTTTTCGGAGAAACCGACCGTCACGCTTGTACCTGTGACTGCTGTCATCCTAACGATTTAGGCTTTTACAGAATGGCGCAGGTTATTGAGCCTGTTATAAAAGAAATATTGGAAAATAAATATAATTAAAAAACATCGTATGGCTTGCGTCATACGATGTCTTTTACTATATAAGCTTATTCGATTATATTGTTGAATTCTTTAAGTGCATCCTCGTTGTACTTGTGGTAATCGCTTGTCATAAGTGGCACCTTACCGTCAATAAGCATCCGGAAGCCTTCTTCAACACCCTTCTGAGTGTTTTCTACAAGTGTACCGTTATTTTTCTGCATAAAGGTACGTGGACCTGTAATGTCTGTAGAAACTGCAGGAAGACCTAAAATATCTGCCTCAACAAGCACAAGACCAAAGCCCTCGTAGTGAGAAGCAAGAATAAAGCCGTCGCAAGCCTTAACAAGCGGCAATGGATTTGTCATTGAAAGAATAAGTATAACGTTATTGCCGCAAGGTAAGGTTTTTACATATTCACAAAGATTATCGTAAATACCATCACGCTGAATACCACCGATAATAACGAAATAAGTATCCTTATTCTTCTGCCATACGTTATTGAAGGCATCAATCATTCTCTTGTGGTCTTTTTCAGGTGAAAATCTGCCAACGCTGATAATAACCTTTGAGTCACTTGCAAGAATCTTTTTAATTTCATCTAATTCCTTGTTGCTCTGTGTGACGCCTTCGTCAAACTGAATTTCAGCGTTGCCTTTTTCAAGAATTTCATCATATGCAATTATGTTATGGGCAAGTGCGAAATTATGTGTCTTTGAAACAAAGCTTGCGGTAGCTTTTTCAATGTCTTCTGTAACAAGGGCAACCTTATCGTAGGTTTTGTATGCATATTTAAGCACTGAATTTCTTTGATTGCTCTTAAGCTCAATTTCTTTAACCATATCGCTATGAACAAATATAGCGTTGTTGCACTTGAACTGTGAGAAAAGAAGAATCATTTTTGTTTCGTAGCCGTTGAATTGTAATGCACTGTCAAATGGTGCGCCACCGAAGGTACGTTGGATTTCCAACTGCCATTCATCTTTAAGTAAAGACATCATAGGCTGTGTGGGGAAATGCTTTTTATTGAAGCTGAGCCAGATTTTCTTTTTGAAGTAGCCTAAATTGAATACACCCTGTATTGGGAAATAGCTTACACCTTCAGGAAGGGAAGCAATTGTATCCTGATGATTTTTACCTTTTTCAGCAGGGAATGAAACAAAGTAATTGTATTTTGTTGTGTCAAGGTGCTTAAGTAGGTTGAGGCCTGCTGTTGTAATGCCGTTCTGGTCAAGGTTACCGATATATAAAAGAATGTTCTTTTTGTGGTTACGGTTGAACTGAACCTCTTCAACCTTTTCTGACTTTTTACCCAATATAGTAAAGTCAAGAATAGCTTTAGTTGCTTCAGGACAATCGTATGAGCAATATTCCTCTAAGAATGCCTTGTCGTCATACTCCTTGCCAGAGCGTATTTCCTTAAGAAGCTCTTCTATTGTTTTTACGTTAGGGAAGGGAAGGTCTGAAAGTGGCTTGTACACGCCACGGTCTGCAAAATAGTCCTCCTCGTCAAAGGTGAAAAGAATTATTTTCTTACCTGTGTTTGCAAAATCATAGAAAACACTTGAATAGTCGGTAATAAGACATTCTGCACAGTTAAGGAAATCGTAGGTTTCAAACTTTGGTGGGAAGTTTTTAATATGCTTAAGTGTTTTGAAGTCTACGTTCTTTTTAGCAATTGGGTGAAGGTTAAGGAAAACAATTTCGTCATCCTTAAGCTGTTTGTCTAATTCATACAAGTAATACTGGAAATATGCATTTGCTTTAGGGTCAATGTCACCTACAGAGCCACGCCACGTTGGCATATAAGCATATATTTTTTTGCCCTCAAGCTCTAATTCCTTAATGATCTCTTCCCCACGCTTTTTGTTGAAGAAGGCTGTATTTCTTGGGTAGCCTGCAAGTACACATTTACCCAAAGCAATATTGTCCAGCATATAATCTTCCACCATATGCTCCATTGTGTATCTGTTAGGGTAGAGGAGATAGTCTGCACAAACGAAGTTTTTCTGTGCGTTACCTATGCCGTGCATTGCATTGCGAATGCCCTTACCTAAGGTCTTTAAGGGCGTGCCGTGCCAGGTGTTGAAATAAACCTGACCTTCTTTTTTGAGATAAAATGGTAAAAACGTATTATCGTTAAAAAGATATTTGGCAGAAGCCATAACCATCATATATCTTTTTGTTGAAAGAATAACAGGTACAACGTTTTTAATCTTATACTTTTCCAAGGTTGCCATAAACCTTTTCTTGTTGCCTGCACGACAGCTGAGATATATCTTGTAATCTTTGTAATCAGGGTTAGTCGCAAGCTCTTTAACAAGGTAGAAAACGTTACCACTTATTTCTGTACCATGCTGTGATTCTAGCAAAATGGCGTGATCGTCGATTTTGAGCTTTCTGTACCATTTTACGTAACGAAGCTTGGGCAACGTATAAGTAAACCAGGTGTAAAAAGCAGTTTTCTTCAAAGCCTTTTTTAAGTTTTTTAACATAATATCCTCCAATAGCCGAGAAAATTATTTTTTCATTTTCATTGATATATCAAATGCTTCAACAGAGTGTGTGAGCGCGCCAATAGAAAGAATGTCTACACCTAGCTCTGCGACACTGCGAAGTCTTTCTTTTGTAAGGTTACCGGAAGCCTCTAAAAGAGCTTTGCCGTCAACCATCTGGACAGCCTTTGCCATTGTGTCGTTGTCCATATTATCGAGCATTATAATATCTGCACCGGCTGAAAGTGCTTCCTTTACCTCGTCAAGAGTTCTTGTTTCAACCTCAATTTTCACAGTATGTCCGATTTTTTCGCGAAGTGCTTTAACTGCAGGTGTAATGCCACCCTTTGCATCTATATGGTTGTCCTTAAGCATTGCGCAGTCGGAAAGGTTGTAACGATGGTTTCTTCCACCACCACAGGTTACTGCATATTTCTGTAAAGAGCGAAGACCCGGAAGTGTTTTTCTTGTGTCAGCAATGGTAGCCTTTGTACCAATTGTTTCTTTGACACACACATTTGTAATGGTAGCAATACCACTCATATGCTGAATAAGGTTAAGGGCAGTTCTCTCACCCTTAAGAAGTCTTACTGTTTTACCTTTGAATTCAACAATCAAGTCACCCTTCTTGATTTCGTCACCGTCTTTCTTGTATACAGTACAAGAAAAGCTGTCGTCAAGAAGCTGGAAAACTCGCATCGCAACGTCAAGTCCACAAAGAACACCATCTGCCTTAGCAACAAAGTATGCTTCGCTTTCCTCGTTTTCATCCAGAAGATAATCCGTTGCAACGTCTATGTAGTTGATATCCTCTTTAATAGCGTTTTTTATAAGGTCATCAACGTAAAACTGTGGTAAAATCATCTGTCTACCTCCTTGAGAATTATATACGCAATAGTTGCAAGGGAAAGAGCCTCGCAATAGTCTGCAGTAACGGCAAATTTACCATTTTTAAGTCTGTTTAATATATTTTCAATTCTGTTTTTACTTTCGTGAATTGCACCCTCGTCAGGAATAACGAAATATGCCCTTTGAAGAGTGTCACGAATTTCCGTGCGTGTGCCCTTTGGTAACGGTGCACCTGTTTTTACAGTAACAGGCTCATTTTCAGGCACATTAACACTGTAAAAGCCTGCCTTTATGCACCTTGTAATGTCCTCGGCAGCCTTTCTTCCGAAAACAAGTGCTTCAAGAAGAGAGTTGCTTGCAAGTCGGTTTTTACCATGCACACCTGTACAGGAGCATTCACCTGCAGCATAAAGACGGGGGAGTGTTGTTCTTGCGTTTAGGTCAACCTCTATGCCACCCATAAGGTAATGCTGACAAGGGAAAACAGGAATTAAATCCTTTGAAATATCTACGCCCTGCTTAAGACAACCGGCATATATTCCTGGAAAACGATTTTTGAGATATTCTTCGCCTTTGTAACGTATGTCAAGGTAAAAGTTATTGCTACCAAGACGCCTTGATTCCATAATAATGGAACGTGAAACAACGTCCCTTGGTGCTAATTCAAGACGTTCGTCGTACCTGTCCATAAATCTTTCTTTATTGCAGTTAAGAAGATACGCACCCTCGCCGCGAACTGCCTCGCTTATAAGAAACTGTTCACGATTTGCACCATTAAAGGCAGTAGGGTGGAATTGGACGTAGCTTAAATTTTTGATTGAAGCACCCATTTCATACGCAAAGCGTATGCCGTCACCTGTAGCAACGGATGGGTTTGTTGTGTATTTATAAACTCTGCCTATGCCACCTGAAGCAAGAAGACAAAAGTCAGCATAGACCGTCTTGTGCTGGTTATTGCTCATTATTTCAATTCGGAACCCGTTTTTGATACGGTCCATAGATGTGACCATTGTTTCGTCTGCAATAGTTACGTTAGGGAGCTTTTCAACCTGAAGCATAAGCTTGTCCACCATTTCCTTACCGGAGGTGTCCTTATGGTGAACAATTCTGCGTCTGCAATGACCACCCTCAAGGGTTTTTATAAGCTCACCCTTTTCGTCACGGTCATATTCCACGCCGTATTCAATGGTTTTTAAAACGTCGGCAGGACCCTCTGTGCAAAGCTCTGTTACTGCATCAAGGTCATTTTCTCTTTTACCTGCAATGAGTGTGTCTTCAATATGCAGGTCGTAGCTGTCATTCTCAAGGTCAAGAACACAAGCTACGCCACCCTGCGCCAAAGAGCTGTTTGACTGATGACGTTCTTTTTTAGATAGTAAAAGAATGTCTGTGTCTTGTGGGAAATTAAGCGCTGCATACAGACCTGCAATGCCACTGCCAACAATGACTACGGTGTATTTTTTATTTAATTCGGAAAGGTTCATTTTATTACCCCAATTCCAACATTCGGTTTATAGCAATTAATGCTTTCTTTCTTAAATCTTCCGGAAGAATAATTTCTTCGCCACCCTCACCCTTAAGAGCCTTTAAAATGTCCTCAAGGGAGATTTTTTTCATATCCTCACAGCAAAGCTTTTCAGGAGAAAGCTGAATAAAGCGTTCTCCGTTTTCTTCGTGAAGAGCAAGATAGTCAACAACGCCTTTTTCGGTGCCTATTATAACCTCGCCCGGAGTAGCTTTTGCGTAAGAGATAATTTCACTTGTTGCACCAACCATATCTGCAAGCTCAACAACCTCAGCAGGAGATTCGGGATGTACGGCAAACTTTGCAGTAGGATGTGCCTTTTTACAAGCAAGAACATCTTCCTTAGTAAGCTGAGCGTGAACAGGACAGTAGCCGTCCCAAAGAGTAATATTCTTATCAGGAAGCTGTTTTTTTACAAAGGAGCCTAAATGCTGGTCAGGAATAAAAAGTATTTCCTTAGCATCTAATTTGCTCACAATCTTTATAGCGGAAGAGCTTGTTACACAAACGTCACATTCTGCCTTAAGCGCAGCAGTTGTGTTAATGTATGCAACAACCTGTGCCTCAGGGTTTTCTTCCTTGTATTTTCTGACTCTTTCAGGAGCGATTTGTTCTGCCATAGGGCAGGTAGCTGAAGGTACAGGCAAAATTGTTTCTGTTTCTGGTGAAAGAATTTTTACGCTTTCAGCCATAAAACGAACGCCACACATAACAACCCTTTTTGCCTTAAGCTCTGCAGCCTTTTTGCTTAAAAAGAAGCTGTCGCCTGTAACGTCTGCAATATCAATAATGTCGGGGTCCTGGTACGTGTGGGCAAGAATAACCGTACCTGTTTCCTTTTTTAATTGTTCAATTTGTTTTTTGAGTTCGTTTGAATTCATTTGAAATCACCTTTTCGCAAAAGAGCATACTTTTTCATATTAATACTCATAATAATTATATCATTATTTTGTGAATTGGCAATATAAAAAATTCAAAAAATATAGCTTGAAGCAGTGGTTTTAGTAGTATAATAAAAATAATGGAGGATAATTGTATAAAATACTTCATATCGGTTGAAATGACGTGATTTTTGTTGTATTATTATTTCAATTGGTTTTCTATTGAGTAACTCTGTTGAGATATAATACAGTTACGAGTAAATGGGAGGAAGAAAAATGAATTCTTATCTTGAAAAAGACTTCGCTTATCTCGAAAGTGCTGATAGTGAGCTTTTTGAAGCGTTCCGTCAGGAGCAAGTTCGTCAGAGCAGAAACATTGAGCTTATAGCAAGTGAAAACTATACATCTGCAGCAGTTATGGCTGCAAGTGGTAGCATCTTCACGAACAAATATGCAGAGGGTTATCCTTCAAAGAGATATTACGGTGGTTGCGAGTTCGTTGATATTGCAGAGTCACTTGCAATTGAAAGACTTAAAAAGCTTTTTGGTTGCGAATATGCAAACGTTCAGCCACACTCAGGCTCACAGGCAAACTTCGGTGTGTATTTTGCACTTCTTCAGCCGGGTGACACAGTTCTTGGTATGAGCCTTGCAGATGGTGGTCACCTTACACACGGCTCACCTGTTAACGTAAGTGGTTCATACTTCAACTTTGAAAGCTACGGTGTTGACGACAACGGCTTCCTTGACTACGATGCACTTGAGAAAAAGGCAGTTGAATGTAAGCCAAAGATGATTGTAGCAGGTGCTTCAGCATACCCAAGAACAATAGATTTCAAAAAAATCCGTGAAATTGCAGATAAAGTAAACGCTGTGTTTATGGTAGATATGGCTCACATTGCGGGTCTTGTTGCTGCAGGTGTGCACCCATCACCTGTACCATATGCACACGTTGTTACTTCAACAACACACAAAACCTTACGTGGTCCTCGTGGTGGTATAATTCTCACTAACGACGAGGAAATTGCAAAGAAGGTTAACAAGGCTATTTTCCCCGGTATACAGGGTGGTCCTCTTATGCACATTATTGCAGCAAAAGCAATTTGCTTTGGTGAAGCACTCAAGCCTGAGTTCAAAGAGTA
Organism: Acutalibacteraceae bacterium; assembly: GCA_045605085.1. Taxonomy (GTDB): domain Bacteria; phylum Bacillota; class Clostridia; order Oscillospirales; family Acutalibacteraceae; genus DTU089. The sequence goes on along the minus strand of JAZUPI010000004.1, from coordinate 97,901 downwards.
TGCGAAGAGGGTTATTGCTAACTGCAAGGCACTTGAAAATGCGCTTGCTGCACAGGGTGTAGATATGGTTTCAGGTGGCTCCGATAACCATCTTCTTCTTTTGGATTTAAGAAGCCTTGGGATTACAGGCAAAGAGCTTGAGCGTCGCCTTGACGAGGTTTATATTACAGTTAACAAAAACTCTATCCCAAGAGAGCCTGAAAAGCCTTTTGTTACAAGTGGTATCCGTATCGGTACTGCTGCAGTTACCACAAGAGGCTTTGAAGCACAGGATATGGTAGACATAGCAGAATATATCAAACTTGCTGCAACCGATTTTGAAAACAGCGCAGATTACATCAGAGAAAACGTTACAAGAATCTGTGACAAGTATCCTCTTTACGCTGATTAATAAAAATATTTAACTGCCACCGGGTAGTGAATGCAAATTAAGCATTCGTTTCACATCGTTAGGTCTTAGAAGATGTGTGACGAATGCTTCTTTTTTAGGAGATTTTATGAAAAAATATTTGTCCTATTTTACAAAGTGGGAAATAACTCTATGGGTTTGTTCAGTTGCGGTAATAAGCATATTTTACGTGTTGTTTGACAATGGAAGTTATATGAATTTTGTGGCATCGCTTGTAGGTGTTACGTCGTTGATTTTTCTTGCTAAGGGCAACCCCTTCGGCAATGTGTTGATGATTATTTTCAGTCTGCTTTATACCATAATTTCATACAGCTTTTCCTATTATGGTGAAATGATAACATACATGGGAATGACTGCACCAATGGCGTTGTTTTCGTTGATTTCGTGGTTGAAAAATCCTTACGGAAAAAGCAGGTCACAGGTGAAGGTGAGGGAGTTAAACTCTAAAATATTTGCATGTGGTATGGTGCTTACCATAATAGTGACAATAGTGTTTTATTTCATTTTGTCAGCTTTGGAAACTGCAAACCTTGTGCCAAGCACACTTTCAATTTTTACCTCGTTTTTTGCTGCATACCTTACATTTATGCGCACACCATACTTCCCACTTGCTTACGCATTTAACGACGTTGTTCTTATTGTTATGTGGATTATGGCTGCAAAAGAGGATAACTCGTATATTTCCGTAATAGTATGCTTTTGTGTATTCCTGGTTAACGACTTGTATGGTTTTATTAATTGGTGTAGAATGAAAAAAATGCAGAGCGAAGGCAAAAAAAACCCTTGATTTTGGCATTTTTAACATAAACGAGCCCGAAAATTTTACTTTATAATAATTGAAAAGAATATATTTTGTGCTATACTATTAGATGTAATATTTTGTACTTTGTACAAACGAAAGGATGAACAATATCATGGCAGAAAACAGATTTCTCGGTGAATATCCTGTAATCGGTATCCGTCCGATTATTGACGGCAGACGTGGTCCGCTTAAGGTTCGTGAGTCTCTTGAAGAGCAGACAATGAACATGGCTAAATCAGCTGCTAAGCTTTTTACAGAAAATCTTAAATATTCAAATGGTGAGCCTGTAAAGGTTGTTATTGCAGATTCTACAATCGGTAGAGTTGCAGAAGCAGCAGCTTGTGCAAACAAGTTCCAGAAGGAAGGCGTACAGATTACTCTTTCTGTTACACCTTGCTGGTGCTACGGCTCCGAAACAATGGATATGGATCCATTAACAATTAAAGGTGTATGGGGCTTTAACGCAACAGAGCGTCCTGGTGCAGTTTACCTTGCAGCAGTTCTTGCAGCGCATGCACAAAAGGGTCTTCCTGCTTTCGGCATCTACGGTAAAGACGTTCAGGATGCAGACGACACAACAATTCCTGCAGACGTTGAAGAAAAGCTTCTTCGTTTTGCAAGAGCAGCAGTTGCAGCAGCAACAATGAAGGGTAAATCATACCTTCAGATTGGTTCAATCTGTATGGGTATTGCAGGTTCTTCAATTGATACAGACTTCTTCGAGGAATATCTTGGTATGCGTGTTGAATCAGTTGACGAGGTAGAAATTATCCGTCGAATGAGTGAAGGCATCTATGATGAAGAAGAATACCAGAGAGCTTACAAATGGGTTAAGGAGAATTGTAAAGAAGGCTTCGATAAGAACCCTGACTTCGTTAAGAAGAGCGACGAGCAGAAGGAAAAGGATTGGGAGTTCACAGTTAAGATGATGTGTATCATCAAAGACCTTATGAATGGTAACAACAACCTTCCTGAAGGTCGCGAAGAAGAAATGGTTGGTCACAATGCAATTGCAGCAGGCTTCCAGGGGCAGAGACAGTGGACTGACTTCTATCCAAACGCTGACTTTGCAGAAGCAATGCTTAACACAAGCTTTGACTGGAACGGTGCTCGTGAGCCATACATTCTTGCAACAGAGAACGATACACTTAACGGTGTAAGCATGCTTCTCATGAAGCTTCTTACAAACCGTCCACAGATGTTCGCTGACGTTCGTACATACTGGAGTCCGGAGGCTACAAAGAGAGTTACAGGCTACGACCTTGAAGGTAAGGCTGCAGAGTCAAAGGGCTTTATTCACCTTATCAACTCAGGTGCTTGCTGTCTTGACGCTTGTGGTGAGGTTAAGGATGCAGACGGTAACGGCATCATCAAAGAGTGGTACGACGTTACTGACGAAGATATCAAGAAGATTAACGATGCTACAGAATGGTGCGCAGCAGATAACGGTTACTTCCGTGGCGGTGGATATTCTAGCCGTTTCCTTACAAGAGCAGAAATGCCTGCGACAATGATCCGTCTTAACCTTGTTAAGGGCCTTGGACCAACACTCCAGATTTGTGAAGGTTACACAGTGGCACTTCCTGATGAGGTTTCAGACATTATCTGGAAGAGAACAGACTACACATGGCCATGTACATGGTTTGCTCCAAAGCTTACAGGTAAGGGTCCATTCACTTCTGCATACGAAGTAATGAACCACTGGGGTGCTAACCATGGTGCAATTTCTTATGGTCACATCGGTGCAGATATCATTACTCTTGCATCTATGCTTCGTATCCCTGTTTCAATGCACAACGTTGACGAAGATAAGATCTTCCGTCCTGCATGTTGGAATGCATTTGGTACTCAGGAGCTTGAAAGTGCTGACTTCCGTGCTTGCGAAGCTTACGGCCCAATGTATAAATAAGTTTAGCTTATAACTAAAAATCCGAGATTCGTTTAACGCGAATCTCGGATAATTTTTTGCTTGATTTTTATTTAGCAGCCAATTTTTTTGCTCTTCTTTTTTCTCTGAACTTTTTAAGAATAGGTACTTTAACCTGTGGCTCAGAGTCGTTGTTGTTGCATTTTTCAACAATAATCAGGAAGAGAATTACAAGGAAAAGGTATGGCATTGGACAAAAGACACCCGGGTTTACAAGTGACATCAACTCAAGGCTGATGTACGAAAGGAAAATAGTCATATTAAAAAGAGTGGCTTTTTTCCATATTAAGAGAAGTCTTTTTACAAACTGGTATGAGAAGGTAATAACACCAACAATACCGAAGCTACCAATAACCTGTATTGGTGCACAGTGGTACCAACAAAGGGAGCCCGGCTTACTCTTGAAAATATCTCTGTTTGTAAGGTTGCCTAAGCCTGTGCCGAGTATTGGGTGGTTGAAGAAATCCTCAACACCTCGTGCATAGTGACGCACTCGTGTTTCTGTGTCGGGACCACCTAAAAGGAATTGATTAAGCACCTTGAAAAGCCTTTGAATTGTAAAGTTCAGGAAAGATGTAATTTCAGGTAAGAAAACAAGTGCAACAAAGACGAAGCAAAGGCATATGAGAATGTATGCCAATCTGCGACGGTTGTCATAAAGAATGAACATTACAAGGCACATTACTATTTCGATGGAACCGAAAAGCATACCACCACGGGAGCCTGTAAGAAGCATTGCTATGTAGAAAATAAATGCGAGCACCGCAACGTAAGGCTTTTTGTTGCCCTTGAAAAAGGCGAAAGGCATAGCCATCATAAGTATAGTGGAAGCGTTGTTACGCCACCTGATGTAGAAAATGCCACCCTTATCTATAACGGTGTTTACGTTTATGACGTAATGCAAGAATGTCATAACAGATATAAACAGACCAATAACAATCATAATATCTGTGATCTTTTCAATCAAAGAATAGCTTTTGTTTACGTCAATTTTTGAAAAGCAGAAGCAATAAACAAGCACCATAGCAAAGCCGATGCCCAGCATATTGTAAATTGATGCACCTGAAAAATAATCCTTTGCAGATATTACGCCTATACCACCTAGTATAACTGCAAAAGAAACAAGGAGCATGGGTAGGAATTGGGACCCCTTCGTAGTTGGTTTTTTGTAATAGGCTATAACATTAAAAAGAACTATTGCCACCAAGGGGATGCCGACCCATATAATGCTTGTGAACGCTTCCAGGGAGTTGTAGCACCTTATTGCAATGCAGTAGGTGAACAACGAGGGAATCAACATTGTAAAAATGTCACCTGATACAAGAAAAACAAAGCCGGTAATATATGCTAAAACAACTGTTCCCCAAATTTGATATTGCTCTTTTGGGTAGAAGGAGTGCAGGCAAGCAAATACCAGTGTGATTGCAAAAAGGATTCCCATCCATTTGTCGCTGAGTAAAAATTTACGTAGCTTCTCAAGCTGTGCCAGAGATTTTTCAGATTTTAAAATATGTTCCATATCATTTACCACACAATAGTTTGCATATTTTTATATAACGTCTTAATTATATACATTTTCGTAGAATTTTCAATAAATATTACAAAATCTTAAATAATTGTAATAAAGAGGCGGATAACTTAACAGCTAATTGCTGTAGGCTATCCGCTAATTGTTTTTATGAAAGTTCAAATTGACCTGTGTAAAGCTTGTAGTATTTTCCTTGCTGTTCAAGAAGCGTGTCGTGGTCACCTTTTTCTATGATTTCGCCATTTTCAAGAACCATTATAGCATTGGAATTTCGTACAGTTGAAAGCCTGTGGGCAATAACAAAAACAGTTCTGCCCTCCATAAGCTTATCCGTACCTTTTTCAATAAGACGCTCTGTACGTGTGTCGATAGAGCTTGTTGCCTCGTCAAGAATAAGCACAGGTGGGTTTGCAACAGCTGCACGTGCAATAGACAAAAGCTGTCTTTGACCTTGAGAAAGGTTTGCACCGTCGCCTGTAAGCATTGTGTTGTAGCCCTCAGGAAGACGTGAAATGAAGCTGTGCGCATTGGCAACCTTTGCAGCCTCAACAATTTCCTCGTGGGTTGCATCAAGCTTGCCGTAACGGATGTTATCTTCAACGGTACCTGTAAACAGATGAGTATCCTGTAACACCATTGCAAGTGAGCGACGAAGGTCGTCCTTCTTTATCTTTTTTATGTTTATGCCGTCGTAGGTGATTTTACCTTCCTGGACGTCATAAAATCTGTTTATGAGGTTTGTAATTGTAGTTTTACCTGCACCTGTTGAGCCAACGAAAGCAATCTTCTGACCAGGCTTTGCATAAAGAGAAACATTTTTAAGAACTGTCTTTTTGCCGTCGTAAGAGAAGGTAACATCATGGAAACGCACATCGCCCTTAAGTTGTGTATAGGTAACACTACCGTCTGCAGAGTGCGGGTGCTTCCAGGCCCATATGCCTGTTCTTTCTGCTGCCTCTTCGATATTGCCGTTTTCGTCAAATCTTGCATTTACAAGTGTAACGTAGCCTTCGTCCTCTTCAGGCTCAGCGTCAATAATTTCAAATATTCTTTCAGCACCTGCAAGGGCTGCGAAAATGTTGTTCATCTGCTGAGAAACCTGGGTAATAGGGTTTGAGAATTGACGAGTGTACTGAAGGAATGAAGCAAGCGAGCCTATTGTAAGAATACCCTTAAAGCCACCTGTAAAGAATCCCATAAGGCCCGAAACCTCAGGGCTGATGTTGAGGATTATAAAAGCACCTACAGCAGCAGTTAAAGTGAAATTGAAGTAAGAAATGTTACCCATTATAGGCATAAGAATACTTGCGAAGGTGTGAGCCTTTGTACCTGCTTTTCTGAAACTTTCGTTGATTTCGGAAAACTCCTTCTTTGTAATATCCTCGCGACAGAATACCTTTACAACCTTTAAGCCCTCAATAAGCTCTTCAATATAGCCATTAAGGTGTCCTACCTCACTTTGTTGCTTACGGAAATAGTTTGAGCTACGCTTACCAATGAACTTGATAATGGTAAGCATAATAACAAGCATAAGAACAATAAGGCAGGTGAGGGCTGGACTTATTGAAAGCATCATAACGAAAATGCCCACAGCAGTAATAAATGAAGAAAGTGTCTGTATAAGTCCCTGACTTATGGCTTCACGAACTGTATCAACGTCGTTTGTGAAACGGCTCATAAGCTCACCGTGGGTATGTGTGTCAAAGTATTTTATTGGTAAATCCTGTAAATGATCAAAAAGATCTTTTCTTAATACGTTAAGTGTGTTTTGGGAAACACTGAGCATAATTCGTGATTGAGCATACTGTGCACATAAGCCTGAAAGATAAATAAGACCAAGCACACAAATGTAGCGTATAAGCTTACTCATATCGTCGGAGCCTGTGGAAACAAGGTTACCGATTTCGTCAACTATTGGAGAAAGAAGGTAAGTTCCCACAACGTTTGCACCTGCAGAAACAAGCACCATTAAAACAACCAATGCAAGAAGCCCTTTGCTTTTGGCAACGTAGGAGAGCAGCTTTTTAATTGTCTTGCCTGCGTTTTTTGGCTTGCCGAATTTCATTTTGTTTCCCGGTCCACCCTCTGGCTTACGGGATTTTATTTTTTCAGCCATAACAACTCTCCTTTCTTATTGTTCCATTTTGCTTTCTTGCTGAGAAATGTACACTTCTTTGTATATCTCGTTTCGTGAAAGCAATTCGTCGTGTGTACCTATATCGTTAATTTTACCGTCATCAAGCACTACTATTTTGTCTGCGTGCTGAATAGAGTTTATTCGTTGGGCAATTATGATTTTTGTGGTTTCAGGAAGAAGGTTTTTCATTCCTTCACGGATTTTACCATCGGTTGCTGTATCAACAGCACTTGTGGAGTCGTCAAGGATAAGCACCTTAGGATTTTTGAGTATTGCTCTTGCAATACAAAGTCTTTGCTTCTGACCACCTGAAACATTAACACCACCCTGACCTAAATCTGTCTGGTAGCCGTCGGGGAAGCTCATAACAAAATCATCTGCCTGCGCAATTTTAGCAGCTGCACGAAGCTCTTCCATTGTTGCATTGTTGTCGCCCCAACGAAGATTTTCTTCTATTGTGCCTGAGAAAAGAAGGTTGGTCTGTAAAACCATTGAAACGCTGTTGCGAAGATGTTCAAGAGAGTAATCTTTTACGTTTCTGCCACCGACAAAAACTTCACCCTCAGTAACGTCGTAAAGACGTGGGATAAGTTGAACAAGTGAGGTTTTCGCAGAGCCGGTACCACCAAGAATACCTACTGTTTCACCTGATGCAATGGAAAGGTTCACGTCCTTGAGTACATTGTTTTCTGCACCCTTACTGTATTTGAAGGACACGCCCTTAAACTCAATGCTACCATCCTTTACAAGGGCAGCTTTGTCGCAGTCATCATCTGTAATGTGTGGCTTTTCTTCAAGAATTTCATTGATACGCACCATTGCAGCCTTTGCCATAACAGCCATAACGAAAATCATAGAGACTATCATAAGCGACATAAATATCTGCTGAATATAGGTGATAAAGCTCATAAGGTCACCTAATAACATATCTCCACCTAAAATAAGCTTTGTGCCTATCCATAAAACGAGGATAATACAGCTGTAAATAGATATTGTCATTATAGGTCCGTTAAGGATAATAAGCTTTTCTGCAAATATTGAAGCATCCCTTAACTCATTGTTTGAAATTTCAAATTTTTCTTTTTCGTGCTTTGCTCTTACAAATGCTTTAACAACTCTTGCAGCAATAAGGTTTTCCTGTATTGCGTTGTTGAATTGGTCATATTTTTTGAACATTTTTGTGAAACGCTTATGTGCAGCAGAGCCGATTAAAAGAATCAAGGCAAACATAATAGGGGCAATACACATAAAAACAAGGGAAAGCTTTTTGTTTATTGTGAATGCCATGGATATTGCCATAACAAACATAAGTGGTGAGCGTATGAGCATACGTAACGCCATCATAAACGCCATCTGCACCATGTTTATATCTGTTGTCATTCGTGTAATGATGGAGCCTGTTGAGAATTTGTCAACGTTTGAGAAAGAAAAATCCTGAATTTTTTCAAAAATACCCTGACGAAGCTCGGCACCAAAGCCCATACCTGCTTTTGCAGCAAAAAATGCAGCACTTGCTCCACACAGAAGAGATATGCAAGCAAGTCCAAGCATAAGCACACCAACGGAAAGTATAAGATCTGTGCCTGTTTTACCACTGAAGCCCAGGGAGATAAGTATGTTTGCGGCAAGGCCACCCTTTTCCTCCAACGACTGTCCCGAAATGCCACAGTCTACAATAACTGACATTAAAAGGGGAATGGTAACCTCAATAAGTACCTCGAAAATTATACAAAGAGGTGACATTATTGCAGGAAGCTTATATTTTTTTGCATAAACGAGAAGCTTTCTTATCATTTTTTCTTATCCTTTCGGTAAATTACAGACTTAATAAAGAATAACCATATATTACATAATTATTATATTATACGATATATTACCACAAACAATCAAGTTATTTTTATAAAAAAGAAAAAAGGAGGAAGAAATCGGTAAAATTTACAAAAAATTAATTGATGGTGCAGGGCGAAGCGATTTTGATTAGAAAAGATTTGAGTCGTTTTTGTTGTGCAAAAGTACCAAATATAAATAGTAAATTTTAATAGTTGTTTGAACAAAATATATTAAAAACACTTGAAAATAAAATTCGGTTTTGCTATTATTAGAATGATATAACATATGCTTTTTAATATGGTGTTTCATAAGTTTTTATAAGATTTTTGGGGTGATAGGAAGTGGAAAAGAAAAAAGGACAAAATACATATAACGATTTTCCGTTATACGTATTTCATCAGGGCAGAAATTTCAAGGCTCAGGAATTTTTAGGTGCTCACAAGGTGTCCAAAGGCAAGTATGTTTTTCGAGTTTGGGCACCACATGCAAATGCAGTTTTTGTTGTGGGTGATTTTAATGGCTGGGACGAAAATGCATGCCCTATGTATCGCATAAGCGATGGTGGTGTGTGGGAGTGCTATGCAGAAGGCGTTGAAAACTACAACTCCTACAAGTTTCTTATCCATGGGGCAGACGGCTTCAGACATTACAAGGCAGATCCATATGCAATTCACGCAGAAACACGTCCGGGTACAGCCTCAAAAATATTTGAAGGTAAATACAAATGGCGCGACGGTGCATGGTTAAAAAAGCGAAAAGAAAATTCTGTTTACAAGTCACCTGTTAATATTTACGAGGTACATCTTGGATCATGGAGAATATATGAGGACGGTAACACCTTAAGCTACAGAGATATGGCAAAGGAGCTTGTGGGCTACGTTAAGCAGATGGGCTATACACATATTGAAGTGCTTCCCGTTGCAGAGCATCCTTTTGACGGATCCTGGGGGTATCAGGTAACAGGTTACTTCGCAGTAACTTCTCGTTATGGCACACCGGATGATTTTAAATACTTTGTAGATGAATGTCACAAAGCAGGTATTGGTGTTATTGTTGACTGGGTGCCTGCTCACTTCCCTAAGGACGCACATGGTCTTGCATGCTTTGATGGTGACGCTTGTTACGAATATGCAGATGTGCGAAAGGGCGAGCATCTTCAGTGGGGCACAAAGGTGTTTGACTACGGAAAGAATGAAGTGCAATCCTTCCTTATTTCAAACGCGCTTTTCTGGTTTGATGAGTACCATATTGACGGCTTAAGAGTTGATGCGGTTGCGTCTATGCTTTACCTTGACTATGGCAGGGAAGATGGTCAATGGGTAGCAAACGAAAAGGGTGGCAACGAAAATCTTGAAGCAATTGCCTTTATGAAATCTCTTAACGAGGCAGTTTTCAAGGAGCATGGCGATATAATGATGATTGCCGAGGAAAGCACAGCATGGCCTATGGTTTCCAAGCCTGTGTTTATGGGGGGCCTTGGTTATAACTTTAAATGGAATATGGGCTGGATGAACGATATTCTTCGTTACTTCTCTCTTGATGGTATCCACAAAAAGTATAACCACGATTTAATTACCTTCTCATTTTTCTACGCGTTTTCGGAGAATTTTGTGCTTCCGATTTCACATGATGAGGTTGTGCATGGTAAATGCTCCCTTATAAATAAAATTCCCGGAAACTATAATGCAAAGTTTGCAGGTGTAAGGGCGTTTCTTGGTTATATGTACGCACATCCGGGCAAAAAGCTTCTGTTTATGGGTACAGAGTTTGGCCAGTTTATTGAGTGGGACTACAAAAAAGGTCTTGACTGGATTCTTCTTGATTACGAAATGCACGTTCTTCTTCAGGATTACGTTCGAGAGCTCAATAAATTCTATAAAACAAACTCACCATTGTGGCAGGTAGACTACAGCTGGGAAGGCTTTAACTGGATAGTGAGTGATGATAAAGATAATTCCGTTATTGCTTTTGTAAGAAACAACGAGCAAAACGAAAAAATTGTTGCTGTTTGTAATTTTACACCGGTTATGAGAGATAAGTACAAAATTGGTGTTCCTGAAGCAGATGCTTATGAGGTTGTTTTTAATACCGATGCAAAGAAATTCGGTGGCGATGGTGAAAAAATAAAGAAGACGTACGTGGTGAAAAAAGGACCGATGCACGGCTACGAGCAGTACATTGAAATGAAGCTTCCACCTATGTCAACATTATATTTAAAACCAAAAAAAGATGAAAAAACAAAGCTTTCATCAGGTAAACAGATGAAAACTAAAAAATAAGTCTTAAAATTCAAATTTATATAGAAAAGGAAAGTGATAACAATGGCAAAAAAGACAGAATGTATAGCAATGCTTCTTGCCGGTGGTCAGGGCTCCCGTCTTGGCGTTCTCACAAAGAGCATTGCAAAACCTGCCGTACCTTACGGTGGTAAGTACAGAATTATTGATTTCCCACTTTCAAACTGCGTGAACTCCGGTATCTATACAGTAGGTGTTCTTACACAGTACCAACCACTTGAGTTGAACGACTACATTGGTAATGGTGGACCTTGGGACCTTGACCGTGCAAATGGTGGTGTTCACATTCTTTCACCATATCAGCAGATTCAGGGTACAGAGTGGTACAAGGGTACTGCAAACGCTATTTATCAGAACATTCAGTTTATTGACAGATATAATCCAAAGTATGTGGCAATCCTTTCAGGTGACCATATCTATAAAATGGACTACGCAAAAATGCTTCAGTTCCATAAGCAGAAGGAAGCAGCTTGTACAATAGCTATGCTTGAAGTGCCGTGGGAAGAGGCTTCACGTTTTGGTCTTATGTTCACAGACGATGACGGAAGAATTACAGCCTTTGAAGAAAAGCCAAAGAATCCAAAGAGCAACAAGGCATCTATGGGTGTTTATATGTTTACATGGGAGAAGCTTCGTCAGTATCTTATTGACGATGAAAACGATCCTGATTCTTCAAACGACTTCGGTAAAAACGTTATTCCTGCAATGCACGAAGCAGGGGAAAGACTTTTTGCATACGGCTTTGACGGATACTGGAAGGACGTTGGTACAATAGATTCCCTCTGGGAAGCAAACCTTGACCTTCTTAATCCAAAGGTTAACATTGATTTAAGTGACAATACCTGGAAAATTTACGGCAGAGGCACAAACAGTGCACCTCAGTATATTGCAGATTCAGCAGTTGTTGAAAACTCAATTGTTACAGCAGGTAGCGAAATTGAAGGTAAAATCGACTATTCCGTGCTCTTTAACGACGTTACAGTTGAAGAAGGCGCATTTGTAGATTACTCAATTATTATGCCTGGTGCAGTTGTTAAAAAAGGCGCAGTAGTTCAGTACGCTATGGTTGCCGAAAACGCTGTAATTGAAGAGGGTGCAGTTGTTGGTGAAAATCCTGAAAAATGCGATAATCTTGACAATTGGGGCGTAAGCGTTGTTGGTCCTAATGTTGTAGTTGGTAAAAACGCAAAGGTTAAAGCACAATCAATGATTTCGGAAGATGTTAAGGAGGGTGAAACAGTATGAGACCAAAGAACGTTCTTGGAATAGTTTATTCTAATTCATACGACACTTGCCTTGAAGCACTTACTGCAAGGCGTACAATGGGTTCTGTTCCTTTTGGTGGCAGGTACCGTCTTATAGATTTCCCACTTTCTAATATGGTTAACTGTGGCATTACAAAGGTTGGCGTTATTGCAAACAGCAATTTCCGTTCACTTATGGACCACATCGGCAGCGGCAGACCTTGGGATTTGTCAAGAAAGGTTGACGGACTTACTTTGCTTCCACCTTTCACACCAACTGCTGCAGAATCTACAAACAGAATAGATACTCTTGACAGAATTATGGATTTCATTTCTCACTCAAAGCAGGAGTACGTTCTTCTTATGGATTCCAACTTTGTTTGTAATTTGGATTTGTCAAAGATTTTTGATTTCCATACAGAGAAAAATGCAGACATTACAATTGGTTATTGCCATGGTCAGCTTCCAAAGCTTCAGAATCAGGCAGTAATTGACGTTGACGCAAACTCAAAAATCACAAACGTAGGTATTGATGTTAAAACAGCATCTGAGGTTAATTACATTGCAAACGTTATTCTTATAAGAAAGGCACTTCTTGAAAGACTTATTGGTGACGCTCAGAGCTACGCTTACACAAGCTTTGAAAAGGATATCATACAGAAAAACGTTGGAACACTTAACATTTACGGCTACAAAATCAACGAGTGGAACGTTACTATCGACAGTATGAATTCCTATTTCGCAGCTAATATGGCTATTCTTGATAAGGAATCAAGAAAAGAGCTTTTCAATAGTGATACACCTGTTTACACAAAGGTTCGTGACGATATGCCTGTTGTTTATGGCATCGCATCAAATTGTAAAAATTCCCTTATTGCAGATGGTTGTCAGATTGAAGGTACTGTTAAAAACAGTATTGTTTTCCGTGGCGCAAGAGTTGCAAAGGGTGCGGTTGTTGAAAACTCAATTCTTATGCAGGATGCTTTTGTTGGTGAGGACGCAAAGCTTAATTGCGTAATTATGGACAAAAACACCGTTATTACACCTAAAAAGGTACTTTCAGGTGATAAGAGCTATCCATTGTTTGTTGGTAAGGAAATTGTTATCTGATAAAATTTTCAGGAGGTGAAGGTATGGCTGTTTGTCCCGTTTGTGGTTGTAAAACAGACGCACTCGATTTTGTTAACGGCTCTATAGGTGGGCTTCAGAAGTCTGTTTGTTCATTTTGTGACAGACAGTTAAAAGCCTTTGATAGTGACGAGGTAAGTGATGCCCAACTTAAATGGTTAAAGGCAGTCATTACCAAGGATGTACCTGAAAGAGATGATACCGTTAGTGATGCCTTAAAGAGCATTTATGAAAAAACCGGTAGCATTATAGAAGATGTTTCTGTAGTTGACGAGGTGCCTGAGCAAAAGGCATATAATGCGACGCCAAAAAAGACTGTTGTTGTAAATAACGAGAAGGAGTTGCTTATTGCAGAGCTTTCGGCGCGTGTTGACAGCCTTGAGAAAACTGTAATCGATATGAAAAGGCGTCAGCTTATTAAAACAATATGCGAAATTGCAATACCTGTTATTCTTGGTATTATTGTAATGATAGTTTTCTTCTCGTCAGGCTTCTACAGAACACTTTCAGATTTATACGGTAGCTTCGGATAATTAGATAAAGGAGAATAAACATGAAGGTTTTATATGCAGCAAGTGAAGCGTTACCATTCATTGCAAGTGGTGGATTAGGTGACGTTGCAGGCTCTCTGCCACAGGCTTTAAGAAAACGCCTTGTGGGTTGCAGAGTAGTTATGCCTCTTTACGATGGCATTAAGCAAGAGCTTAAGGATACAATGAAGTTTGTTACAAACATCTGCGTGCCTGTTGCTTGGCGCAGACAGTACTGTGGCATTTTTGAGGCAAGAAGTGGTGGTGTCATTTACTACCTTCTTGATAACCAGTACTATTTCAAGAGAGATACTCTTTACGGCTTTTATGATGATGCAGAACGTTTTGCATTTTTCTCAAGAGCAATTCTTGAAATGATTCCATACATTGACTTCAAGCCTGACATTATTCATTGTAATGACTGGCAGACAGCGTTAACACCTGTTTACTACAGCACAATTTATGCTGACAAGCCGGGTTATGAAAATATTAAAACGGTTTTCACAATTCATAATATTCAGTATCAGGGCGTTTATGGTGAAGAGCTTCTTGACAATGTTGTTGGTGTTGACCACGCTCACAAGAGCTTGCTTGAATACGACGGTGCCGTTAACCTTATGAAGGGGGGCATCGAGTGTGCTAACGCAGTTACTACCGTTAGCCCATCTTACGCTAAAGAAATTCTTGATCCATGGTATTCTCATGGTCTTGATCCTATTCTTAAGGAGCGTTCATACAAGCTTCGTGGCATTCTTAACGGCATTGACGTTATTAACTACGATCCTGAAACAGATAAAGACATTTTCAAAAACTATACTGCAGACAACGTTCGTGGTAAGTACGTAAATAAAAGAGAACTCCAGAAGCTTCTTGGGCTTCCGGAGAAAAGTGACACTCCCGTTATGGGTATGGTTACAAGACTTGTTTCTCACAAGGGTCTTGACCTTTGTAAGGCAGTTCTTGACGAGCTTCTTGCAACAACGGATATTCAGCTTGTAGTTTTAGGCTCAGGCGACTATCAGTACGAGGAATTTTTCCGTGGACTTGCAGCACGCTATCCAGAGCAGGTTGGACTTTGCCTTGGCTTTGTGCCTGACCTTGCAAGAAAAATTTATGCAGGTGCAGACTTGTTCCTTATGCCGTCAAAGAGTGAGCCTTGTGGTCTTTCACAGATGGTTGCCCTTCGTTATGGTACAATTCCTATTGTACGTGAAACAGGTGGTCTTCGCGACTCTGTTACAGACAGTGGTGACAACGAAGGTAACGGCTTTGTCTTCTCTTCATACAATGCACACGATATGCTTCACACAATTCGTCGTGCAGTTGAAGGCTATCAGGACAAAAAGGGTTGGTCCATTCTTGTTAAACGCGCAATGGATAGCGATAATAGTTGGGGTAAATCTGCCAACGAATATATTAAAATGTATAAGGAAGTATTAAAGGGCTGATTAATCAGCAGGCTTGATTTTATCAGCAGTTTTTCGTATAATGCTTTCGACGCTTTTTATGACGGTCTCGATACTTTTTGGTTCGGGACCGCCGTATCGTCTTGCAGTTACTGTCTTGTCGGGGAAATCATTAAGAAGCGTTTCCGTAGCAGAAAGGGTAAATGCCTGTGCATATTGTGTAGGCAGTGAAAACCATCTTTTAGGGATGTAGCCCTTCTGCGCAGCAGTAAAAAGAGTACGGTAAATGGTGATAGCGTAAAGCATATCGGCAACCTCGCCACCCTGAGATGAACCTGCATTTATTCTTTCGTGGGTCATAATTGCAGCCTTGTAAACAGAGCGAGTGTTGAAGTTTATGTCCTCGGGCTTGTCCTCAAGAATGGTGGAATTAAGTCCGGTACGGCTGTCGCTTCTGCCTAAAATGTAATCTGTTGTAACGTTATAGTATTCGGCTACACGGCAGAGAAAATCAAGATTAAATTCACGGATACCTTTTTCGTAGTGGGATAAAAGTGCCTGAGAAACACCAAGGTCAACGGCAGCAGCCTTCTGGCTTATGCCTTTTTCAGTTCTCAGTTCAACCATTCTTTCAGGGTATGCTGACAAAATAATCACTTCCAATAAAATTAAAATATACAGAGTGTATAATATATTACATTATTTTTCAGGAGAATGCAATGAAAACTTATACAGTTTATTTAATTCGTCATGCTTTAACACAGGGAAACCTGGAGGGTAGGTATATAGGTCAGACTGACGAACCCCTTTGCAGAGAGGGTGTTGAACAGCTTGAGGCTATGAAAAACGATTATGGTTACCCATACCCTGACGTTGTGTTTACAAGTACCTTGAAGCGATGCATAGAAACTGCAAAAATACTTTACCCTGACAAAACACCAATCGAAATGCGTGGCTTTGAAGAGTGTGATTTTGGTGAATTTGAAGGACATACAGCCGAAGAGCTTGAGAAATACGAGGAATTTTCTCAATGGCTTGCAGGTGGTGAGGATGCACGTCCTCTTCACGGTGAAAGCAATCAGGAATTTGCTACAAGAGTATGTAATTGCTTCAATAAGACCATTGACGGACTTATTAAAACAGGCACACGCTCTGCAGCAATAATTACCCACGGTGGCGTTATAATGTCTATTCTTGCTGCCTTCGGTATCCCCGAGCTTCCGATGACGGAGTGGCTTTGTCCATCTGCTTGTGGTTATACAATACGTATAACACCATCTCTCTGGAGCAAGTTGAGAAAGGCAGAGGTAATAAACGAAATTCCTGCTGAACCCTTAACAGCTGCACAGGAAGAGATGCTTTGGGACTACTATCCGGAGCTTTCAGAAGAAGATATGAGTTTTGATGATTTTGATGAATAAATAGCTTTCGTCTTCGTATACGCTTAATTTACTGATTAATTAAAGGGATAGGCTTCGCATCACTTCAGTTAATCAGTAAACTAAATGTATGCGAATCTTATAATAACAGCATAGCTCCAAAAATCCTAACTATTTCCGGAGGTACATATGAAAATTTATGCCAATCATGCACATCTGTTTCCTAAAAATACAAAACCTAATGCTGATAAAGATTGCTTAAAAAAACTTCTTGATGATTGCCATATTGAGAAGGCTGTTTGCTTTGCGCCTTTTCAGAACCAAATGGATATGTATGATGTCAGCAAAGGGCAAAATGCTAACCATTGGATTGCGAAGGAAGTAAAAAATGAAAATCAGCTTGTTGCCTTCGGTTCAGTAGATTTCACGAAAAATAATCTTGAAGATCAGGTGCGCGAAATTGCAGAGCTTGGTCTTTTGGGTATAAAAATTCACCCTGCCTACCAGGAAGTAAAGGTGGACTCGGAAGAGCTTTTCAGAGTTTACAGAGTGGCAGAGGAAGAAAATCTTTTTCTTTCATTCCACACGGGCCTGCATTGGCACAGAATCGCAGATTACAGCATGCTTCTTTTTGATGAGGTTGCATTTAATTTCCCTAAGCTCCGTTTCAGTATGGAGCATATGGGAGGCTACAGCTTTTTCAGGGAAGCACTTCTTATAATGAACAACAATTCCCGTGGAGAAATACATAACACCTTTGCAGGCTGGACAAGCATTGGTATGGAAACAGACGATATGGGAAATATTCGTCAGGGTGCCTGGTCTTTAACGGATGACGACCTTTGCACACTCATTCATCAGACAGGCTACGAAAGAAGTATTTTTGGTCTTGATTTTCCATACAAGGATGCGGACTATACGTTAAAGGCAATAGAAAGAATTAAAAATCTTCCTATAACCGAAGAGGCAAAGGCAGCAATACTTGGTGGAAACCTTAAAAGGGAATTGGGGTTGTAACAAATGCATATTTGTTACAAAACTAAGTTTGCCTGACGGCAAGTGAAGTTCACTAAAGTGAGTGAAGTTACTTCGTAGTGAAGTTTGCTACGCAAGTGATATTGGCAAACTTAACTTCACTTTTACAAAGCAAAAACTTCACAGGAAATTAAAGGCTACAAGCTTACATTTATAAGTAAGCTTGTAGCTATTTATTTTAATTGATTATCCTTGTATATACAATTCTTCTGCTTTTTGTTGTGCCTGTATTAAAGTTTTTTTTATTATATCATCGTCTGATTTCTCAATAACATCAGTTACTGTATTAAATATAAGATGATACATTTTCTTGTATAACTCCAACTCTCTTTTAAACTCCTGTTCTGTCACGAATATTCCCCCTAAAAACAAAAAATGCGCAGCCGAAGCTACGCACGAAAAACACATAACTCCACTTGCTGCGACACAACTTTTGACAAACTACAAGAGAACGCCAAAACAGAGAATGTGTTTTTACCGAAATAAAAAACACTTCTCTTATAGTCTGTCCCAAAATTAAGTTGTGTCGCATCTATAAGTATATCACATAAAGTTGATAAAATCAACAAATCATTATTAAACGAAGTGGAGAGTTTTTAGCATATTTATCTGTTATCTAATCTATTAAAACTTTCTTCTCACCAACTGAAGAAAAGAGGTAAAAGAACTACCCACCACCATTCCGTAATAATTTTTGAGATATTTAATATATTGAATTTTTTTGCTAACAGTATTATTATATTTCTTATAATTTAAAAGAAGGCGAAAAAATGATAATAGATTTTCATACTCACGCATTCCCTCCTAAGATTGCAAACGCAACTATGGAAAAACTAAGCTTTTTTGGTGGGGGGCTTATTCCACAAACAGATGGTACTGCAGAGGGGCTTGTAAAGCTTATGGAAAAGGATGGTGTAGACAAAAGTGTTGTCCTTGCCATTGCAACAAATGAAAAACAACAAAAGGCAGTAAACGATTATATAATTTCTTTAGAAAGCGAAAGCCTTATACCCTTTGGCTCTGTTTACCCTTGGGCAGAAAATGCCCTTGAAGAGCTTGAAAGAATTAAGGCTGCAGGTGTAAAGGGGATAAAATTCCACCCTGAATATCAGCAATTTTTTGTTGATGATGAAAAAATGAAGCCCTTGTACAAAAAGGCATCGGAATTAGGTCTTATTGTTCTTTTTCATGCAGGAGAGGATATTGGTTACCCACCACCATACCATGCAACACCCGAACGCTTGAGAAAGGCAGCTAAGTGGATAGATTCGCCAATGGTGTGCGCTCATTGGGGATCGGCTAACATGGGAGAAGATGTAATAAAATACCTTTGTGACGTTCCTGTTTATTTTGATACTGCATTCGGCTACGCGTCAATGCCTAAGCCTCGTGCGCAGAAAATACTTGATAAAAAAGGTGTGGATTGGTTTCTTTTTGGATCCGACTGTCCTTGGCACGCACCCTCATGGGATATAGGTATGATAGAAACCCTTGACCTTTCAGAAAGCGAAAAAGAAAAAATATATTACAAAAACGCAGAAAAGCTTCTTCGTATATGAAGAAGCTTTTTATTTTTGTTGAAATTATAAAGTGTTGAGCTATGTGTTTTTGTGCGTGGCTTCGGCTGCGCATTTTTTATATTATTCTGTAAATTAAATCTTGGTTTTCAAGCCTCTTATTTGAAATGCTTATTGCCTCAAGAAATTTTCCTTCTGCGTTTTTAATTGCGCTTTCCTTGCAGGTATAAAGGGTTGCTATAGTATCGCCAACGCAAACCTTATCACCTGTTTTCTTCTGCATAACAATACCTGCACTCATATCAATTTCGTCGGCTTTTGTTTCTCTGCCTGCTCCAAGCATTACGGCGCATATGCCGATTTTTTCTGCATCCATGTGGGAAATAAAGCCGTTTGAGGTTGACTTAATTTCATATTTATGTGTAGCTGTCGGGAAAAGCGCAGTGTTTTCAATCCATTCTGTATTGCCACCCTGTGCACCTATCCATTCCTTGAATTTTTGGAAGGCGTCGCCACTTTCAAGGGCGTTTGCAGTAAGAGCTTGTGCCTGGTTTTTATCAATCCCCTTTGAGAGGGAAACAATTTGTGTAGCAAGGGCAAGACAAACTGTTTTCAAGTCGTCAGGTCCGTTGCCGCGAAGCACATCTATTGCCTCTTTTACCTCAAGGGCGTTTCCTACGTTGTTGCCTAAAGGAACGTCCATATTAGTAATAACTGCAGATGTGTTTCTGCCACAGTTGTTGCCGATTTTAACCATTTCGGTTGCAAGCGCTTGTGCATCTACAGGTGTTTTCATAAAAGCACCTGAGCCATATTTTACGTCTAAAACTATTGTATGTGCTCCTGCTGCCAATTTTTTTGACATAATGCTTGATGCAATAAGTGGTAAGCTGTCTACAGTTGCAGTAACGTCACGAAGGGCGTAAAGCTTTTTGTCGGCAGGTGTAAGGTTTCCTGTCTGACCTACAACAGCAAGGCCTGTTTTGTTTACGGTATCAAAAAACTCTTTTGCAGAAAGCTGAGTATTAAAGCCTTCAATAGATTCCAATTTGTCTATTGTACCACCTGTGTGTCCTAAGCCTCTGCCACTCATTTTTGCCATAATGCAACCAAGTGATGCAACAATAGGTGCTACAATAAGCGTAGTTTTGTCACCAACACCACCTGTGCTGTGTTTGTCAACTGTAAGCATACCAAATTGCGAAAGGTCAATGGTATCTCCACTGTGTGCCATACTCAGGGTAAGGTCAGCAGTTTCCTTTTCCGTCATACCTGAATAGAAAATTGCCATACACAAGGCAGATGCCTGATAGTCCGGTATAGTGCCGTCAACGTAGCCTTTTATAAAGAAATTGATTTCTTCTGTTGAAAGGGCAGCACCATCACGTTTTTTCTTTATAATATCGTACATTCTCATATTACTTCACGTCCTTGGGTGAAAATGAAAAGGGTAAAAGCTCGTTTAAGGTTATAAGATCAAATTCTGTGACGCTTTTGCCTAAAAGAATCTGAAAATTATCATTGCAAAATTCTCTCATAACCTGTCGGCAGACGCCACAAGGGGCAAAAATGCCTTTAATAATACCGTTTTTACCACCAACGACGGCTATTTTAGAAAAGCTTTTTTCACCCTCAGATATTGCCTTGAAAAAAGCAACTCTTTCGGCACAAACAGTAGGGGAAAAGGCAGCGTTCTCAATGTTTGTCCCTGTAAAAACCTTACCGTTTTCACAAAGGAGAGCTGCACCTACCTTGCACTGTGAATACGGGGAATAGGAGCTTTCCATTGCTTTAATAGCCAATTGTAAAAGTTCAAAGTTTTCCATAAAATCAACCTTTCAAAAGGGCTTTTACTGTGTGTGCAACAAAAGTAAAGCCGTCTGTTGTGCCAAGATTTTCGGGGGATATTTTTTTGCTGTAAAGAATAAATGGTACACACTCTCTTGTGTGGTCTGTGCCCGAAAAAGACGGGTCGCATCCATGGTCTGCAGTTATTATAAGAGCATCTTCATCGTTCATATTATTGATGAAGTCTTTAAGCCAACAATCAAACTCACTAATTGCCTGTGCATAGCCGTCCACATCTCGTCTGTGACCGTAAACCATATCGAAATCTACAAGGTTAACAAAGCAAAGACCTGTAAAATCCTTGTTTTGGTATTCCGACGTTCTCTTCATACCATCCGTGTTGTTTTCAGTAAACACAAAATCAGTAAGCCCTTTACCAGCAAAAATATCGTGTATTTTTCCCACGCCTATAACGTCAAAGCCTTCAGCCTTAAGCTCGTCAAGCACGGTGTCATTTGGTGGAGCTAACGAAAAATCGTGGCGTCGAGGGGTGCGTTTAAAAGGAAACTCACCCTCGAAAGGTCTTGCAATAACTCTGCCAATTCCTAAATCATCACGAAGTAAATTTCTTGCAATTTTACAAATTTCGTAAAGCCTTTCAGGTGGAATTACGTCCTCGTGGGCAGCAATCTGAAAAACGCTGTCAGCAGACGTATAAACAATAGGCTTGCCAGTTTTTATGTGCTCTTCACCGAAGGCCTTTAAAACCTCCGTGCCTGAATAAGCCTTGTTGCAAAGCACCTGTGTTCCTATTGCTTTTTCAAATTCTTTAATAAAGCTTTGGGGAAAGCCTTGGGGGAAGGTTGGCAACGGCTTGTGGGAAACAATACCTGCAATTTCCCAATGACCTATAGTAGTGTCCTTGCCCTTTGATAACTCACGTAGCCTTGACACCCTTGAAAGCAAAGTCCCATCACCTAAATATGAAAGACCGTCTATGTTGGTGAAGCCAATGCTTTTAAGCGTGTCTATATTAAAGCTCGGTGATTTTGATATTGACCTTATTGTGTTTGCCCCAAGGTCACCGAATTGCTCTGCATCAGGTGCATCACCTATGCCGCAGCTGTCGAGCACAATAAGAAAAACTCGTTGAATTTTATTCATTATAAACTAACCGCCGTTTCAAGAGAAAGCTTCATCATGTCGGTAAAGGTGTTTTGTCTGTCGTCAGCTGAAAGGCTTTTACCTGTAAGCAAATGGTCGGAAATTGTGAGGATAGCCAAGGCAGATTTTCCACTTCTTGCAGCATTCATATAAAGTGCTGCTGCTTCCATTTCTACACCTAAAACACCCATTTTGCCCCAAAGCGCAGTTGATTTCATTTCATCAGAAAGGCCGACTTCATCATTGTAGAAGGTATCGGAGGAAAGTACGTTACCTACCTTGTAGTCGAGTTTTAATTCCTCTGCATTTTCTACAGCTTTTCTTAAAAGGTCAAAGTCAGCAATAGGGGCGAACGTGCCGGGTAAATTAAAGTTGTGAGCATAATTTGAATTCGTGCAAGCACCCTGTGCAAGAATAATATCGCGCACCTTAACGTTTTTACTCATACCACCTGCAGAGCCAACACGAATAATATTTTCTACTTCAAAGAAATTGAAAAGCTCGTAGCTGTAAATGCCTATTGAAGGCATACCCATACCTGATGCCATAACGGAAACAGGCACACCTTTATATACACCTGTGTAGCCGTGTATACCTCTTACGTTATTTACAAGCCTTGCGTTATCAAGGAAGTTTTCTGCAATGAATTTTGCTCTCAAAGGGTCGCCGGGCATAAGCACGGTTTTTGCAAAATCCTCAGGGGTAGCGTTTATGTGAGGGGTAGGGTATGACATATACATTCTCCTTATTAAAAATTCAAAATTGAAAATTTCGGAACTGCATTGCAATTGTAAGTTGCTCATAAGTTAAAATTATTGAAAATTTAAAGCTATCACACAATTTTATTTGTTCAATAAACAAAGTTATGCGAAGCTCTGGTGGCTGGCGACTGGCATCTTTTATAAAAACAGCGTAGCCCCTTAATTCCTGATGGAATTATACAACATACATATCATACATAGATGCATACAGTCCGGCTTTTTCCATAAGCTGATGGTGATTACCGCTTTCTGTAATGCCGTCTTTTGTAATGACAAGTATGTTGTCTGCGTTTTTAATTGTTGTAAGTCTGTGGGCAACTGTGATAGTTGTTCTGCCTTTTGCAAGTCTTTCCAAGGACTGTTTAACAAGGTGTTCACTTTCGTTGTCAAGGGCACTTGTTGCCTCGTCAAGAATAAGAATCTTAGGGTTTTTAAGAAAAACACGTGCAATGCTTATTCTTTGCTTCTGACCACCGGAAAGCTTTACGCCACGCTCACCAACGTAGGTGTCAAAGCCTTGTGGAAGCTTATCAATAAATTCTTCCGCACCTGCAAGACGTGCTGCCTGGCGAATTTCTTCCTCTGTTGCACCCGGCTTACCATACTCGATATTTTCTCTTACAGTGCCGGAGAAAAGGTACACATCCTGTTGAACAATACCAATGTTTTCGCGCAAACTTTTAAGCGTAACGTTGCGAATATCGGTGCCGTCAATTTTTATTGTACCTGACGTTGTTTCATAAAAACGAGGGATAAGGTTGCAGATTGTAGTTTTGCCACCACCTGACGGACCCACGAGTGCAAGACTTTCACCACTGCCGATATGAATATTTACGTTGTTAAGCACTTCGTCTGTTTCCTCGGAATATTTGAAAGAAACGTTTTCAAATTCGATTTCACCGTTTTTAACTGTAAGCGTCTGTGCGTTTTCTTTGTCAAAGATATCTGGTGGGGTATCCATAATTTCTGCGAAACGTTCAATACCCGTCATACCTCTCTGGAATTGCTCGGCAAAGTCAATTATTCTTCTGATAGACGTAAGAAGCGTTGAGATGTACAGAAGGTATGCAATGTAGTCAGGTGCCTGAATTTTACCTTTTACAAGCGCAAAAGCACCGGCAACTACCACAACAATATACATTATACCCTCGGATGCTCTGTTTATGGAGCTGTGTGAGCCCATATATTTGTAAACTCTTGATTTTATTTGAAGGAATTTTTCGTTGCCTTTTTTGAACTTGTTTTCTTCAATATTTTCATTAGCAAATGACTTTACAACACGAATGCCCAAAAGAGAATCTTCGATCTGGCTGTTTAATTCACCAACAACCTTTCTTGATTCACGAAAGCCCTCGCGCATACGTCTTTTGAAGTATTGCAGGAAAATCATCATAACAGGAAGGACTGCAAATAAAAGAAGTGTAAGTGGAACGTTTATGAAGCAGAGAATAATGAAGGAAACAATAATCTTTATACCAGCGATGAAAAACTCTTCAGGACAATGGTGGGCAAATTCGGTAACGTCAAAAAGGTCACTTGTAATTCTTGACATTATTGTGCCGACCTTTGTGTTGTCGTAGTATGAGTAGGAAAGCTTCTGCAAATGCTCGAAAAGGTCCTTTCTCATGTTAGTTTCCATTTTTGTACCCATAATATGGCCAATAGATGCCATATAGTAGTTTGCAAGGGAATCAATTACCCTGAGTAAGATATAGGTACCACCAAGGGTGAGTATTGTTTTGGTTGTTAAAAGGGAAATGTCATCGATTGCTGCATCTGTAATAAAGCGTACAAACAGAGGTAAAACAAGCTCACAAATTGTAGTGAGCGCTGCACAAAACAAGTCAAAAACCATTGTTTTCCAATGCTGCTTGTAATAAGGTAAAAAGCGTTTAATAAGCTTAATATTCGGTGTTTGCTTTTTCTTTGAATTTTCAGCCATAGCGTCTCCTTGAAATAACGTCAATTAAAAATTATACTTCAATTATAATGATATTCTAATATAAAGAAAAATTCAATAATTTTCTTACGGATAAAGGAAATATTTTTCTTAAAAACTATTGATACTTTTTTGTTTTTCTGCAATAATAAGATGATTAATTATAATATATTATAATGGAGATATATGTTATGAATTACGATTGCAACAAGTTAGCAGAATTGTTGTTTCCGCACATCAGTGGTACAGTAGAGGAGCTGGAGGCAAAATATCCTGAAAGAGGTCTTCCTGAAGGCGCAAGGGTTACACGTTTTGCTCCGTCGCCAACAGGCTATCTTCACATAGGTGGTCTTTTCGGTGCTCTTGTAGACGTGCTTACTGCAAAGGCAACAAAGGGCGTTTCTTACCTTCGTATTGAAGATACAGACAAAAAGCGCGAAATAGACGATGGTGTTTCTGCCATTATTAATGGCTTTGCATCCTTCGGTATTGACTTTGACGAGGGTGTAACAGGTTTTAATCAGGAAAAGGGCGAGTATGGTCCATACACCCAAAGCCAGCGTGCAGAGATTTATCAGACGGTTGCAAAGGAATTAGTACAAAAAGGACTTGCATACCCTTGCTTCTGTACTGCAGAGGAGCTTTCCCAAATCCGTGAGGAGCAGGAAAAGGGCGATGCTCTTATTTGGGGTTACTTCGGTAAATGGGCAAAATGCAGAGATCTTTCTTTTGAAGAGATTGAGGAAAATATAAAAGCAGGGAAGCCTTACGTGTTGCGCTTCCGTTCAGACGGTAGTGAGGATAAGAGAATATTCTTCGACGATATTATCCGTGGTAAAATCGAAATGCCGGAAAATATTATCGACGAGGTTTTACTTAAGTCAGATGGTATTCCTACATACCACTTTGCACACGCTTGCGATGACCACTTTATGAGAACAACCCACGTTATTCGTGGAGAGGAATGGATTTCATCTGTGCCAAAGCACATTGCACTTTTCAAGGCTTGTGGCTTCCGTGTTCCAAAATACGCACACACACCACAGGTTATGAAGATTGACGAAGAGGACGGCACAAAGCGTAAGCTTTCAAAACGTAAAGACCCTGAGGCAGCAGTAAGCTATTTTGTTGAACAGGGTTTCCCAAAAGAGAGTCTTATAGAGTACCTTCTTACTCTTCTTAACTCAAACTTTGAGGATTGGCGCAGAGCAAACCCCACAGTAGACGCTTTCAGCTTTCCATTTAACCTTAAAAAGATGAGTCCTAGCGGATGTCTTTTTGATCTTGTAAAGCTTAACGACGTCAGCAAAAACGTAATTTCTGTTATGAAGGCAGACACAGTTTACAGTTACATTTCAGCCTGGGCAGAAAAGTACGATGAAGATTTCTTTAAGGTGTTTACTCAGGACAAGGCTTTTTCAACAGCCCTTGTTAACATTGACAGAGAAAGTCCTAAGCCAAGAAAGGATATTGCAAAGTGGTGTGAGGTTAAAGAGTACTTCCAATATATGTTTGACGAGTATTACATCCCTTGCTTCCAGCTTCCTGAAAATATTGCAAAGGAAGATGCAAAAGCAATCCTCCAAAAATATATTACAGTTTATGACAGTGCAGACGATAAAGAAATATGGTTCTCAAAAATCAAGGATATGTGCGAGCCTTTAGGCTTTACCCCTAACGTTAAGGAATACAAGAAAAATCCTGATGCCTTCAAGGGCCATGTAGGTGACGTTTCAACAGTTATTCGTCTTGCAGTTACCTCAAGAAAAAATACACCTGACCTTTGCTCAATTATGAATCTTTTGGGTAAGGAAAGGGTTAACGAAAGAATAAACGCAGTGATTGAATCACTCTAAGGAGAATACATTATGGAAGAAATTTTTGAAACTGCCGGCAATTTTATCCACGATATTATTGACGAGGATTTAAGAGAAGGTGTCAACACAAAAGTGCAGACTCGTTTCCCACCTGAGCCAAACGGCTACCTTCACATTGGTCACGCAAAGGCTATTTGCATCGACTTTACAACTGCTATGAAATACGGTGGTGTTTGTAACCTTCGTCTTGACGATACAAACCCTGCAAAGGAAGATATCGAGTACGTTGAGTCTATTAAGGAAGACATTGAGTGGCTTGGCTTTAAGTGGGAAAAGTGCCTTTACGCATCAAGCTACTTCGATTTCCTTTACGAGTGTGCAATAAAGCTTATTAAAGACGGTAAGGCATACGTCGACGACCTTACTGCAGAGCAGATGCGTGAGTACAGAGGTACACTTACAGAACCAGGTAAAAACAGCCCTTACCGTGATAGAAGCGTTGAGGAGAACCTTGACCTTTTCAAGAGAATGACCGACGGTGAATTCCCTGACGGTTCAAAGGTGCTTCGTGCAAAAATTGATATGGCATCTCCAAATATGAATATGAGAGATCCTGCGATTTACAGAATTATGCACGTTGACCACCACCAGACAGGTGACAAATGGTGCGTATATCCAATATACGACTTTGCTCACCCACTTTCAGACGCACGAGAGGGCGTAACCTACTCACTTTGCTCTCTTGAGTTCGAAAACCACAGACCACTTTATAACTGGTTTATTGAGCAGATTGGTTTTGAAGAGCCACCAAGACAGATTGAGTTTGCTCGTCTTAACCTTAACTACTGCATAACCTCAAAAAGAAGAAATATCCGTCTTGTTACAGACAACCTCGTTTCAGGCTGGGATGATCCTCGTATGGCAACAATTTGTGGTATGAGACGTCGTGGCTACCCTGCAAAGGCCATAAGAAACTTCATTGAAAAGGTTGGCGTCTCAAAGGCATACAGTGTTGTTGACTACGGTCTTTTAGAGGCTTGCGTAAGAGATGAGCTTAACGCAGAGGCTCCAAGAGCAATGGCTGTACTTGATCCAATAAAGGTTGTTATTGACAACTATCCTGAAGGACAGACAGAGGAAATTACAGTTGAGGTTCATCCGGAAAGACCTGAATTAGGTACAAAGACAGTAACCTTTGGCAGAGAAATTTACGTTGAAAGAAACGACTTTATGGCAGAGCCTGTTAAAAAGTATTTCCGTCTTTTCCCTGGTAACGAGGTGCGTCTTAAGGGTGCATACTTCATTACCTGTAACTCTTACGAAACAGACGAAGACGGAAACGTAACAGTTCTTCACTGTACCTACGACCCTGAAACAAAGGGGGGTAACGCTCCTGATGGCAGAAAGGTTAAGGGTACAATTCA
Source organism: Acutalibacteraceae bacterium (assembly GCA_045605085.1). Classification (GTDB taxonomy): domain Bacteria; phylum Bacillota; class Clostridia; order Oscillospirales; family Acutalibacteraceae; genus DTU089. Next base: position 69,839 of record JAZUPI010000004.1, on the reverse strand, counting down.
CTGGGCAGGTCCTAAGGCATTTAAGGCAGAGGTTCGTCTTTACGACAGACTCTTTAATGTTGAAGATCCTGCAGGCGTTCCTGACGATGAGTTCGTTAACGCAATTAATCCTGAATCACTTGTAGTTGTTAAGGATTGCCTTATTGAAGAAGGTCTTAGCGATGCAAAGCCTTTGGACTCATTCCAGTTTATGAGAAACGGCTACTTCTGTGTTGATAAGGATTCAACACCTGAAGCTCCTGTTTTCAACAGAACAGTACAGCTTAACTCTTCCTGGAAATAATCACGTAAAAAACTTCGAAAGGATGTTTACAATGAAATTAACCTATAAGATTGTTGCAGCAGCGCTTGCAATTATCACTATAGCAATAATTGTTTTCGTTCCACTTGTTCATATTGGTATTGACTCTTTGGCAACACAGGTGCTTGTTTACTTCGGTCAGGCAATGGGTAACGATTATGCAGAAGGTCTTGTAGGTGAGGATGGAAAGCTTCCTCAGCGAATTAAAATAGACCTGTCTATAGCAGATGTTTTCGGCGACGACGCATCTGCAACAGCCGAGCTTGCAAGAGCACTTTCGGCCGAAAAAGATAAAAATGCGTTAGAAAAGCTTGAACCGTTAATTGCACCTGCAATTGTGTTTGCAATAGCACTTTTACTTGTTGTAATTTGTGCAATTGTTGTTGCAGTGCTTGCTTTTTCTGCAAAAGACAACCGTAAGGTAATAGGTGCGTCTGTTGTAGGTGTGGGGCTTTCTCTTATGGTAACAGAAAGCTTTGAAGCAATTGCAGCACCATTCATAAGCCACGATATTACGCTTGCGTCTATTGCAGGAAGCTCTTGGATTTCATTAATTGGTGATATCGATACAATGGAATTTTCTTCAACCTTCTGGGCAGTACCGATTATTTTTGCAGCAATCATTTTGTGGACAGTGCTTTATAACTACACACTTCCTGCAGATGAAAAGAAAAAAAGATTAGAAATGATTGGTGAAGCAGAATGATTTACGATAAGATTGAAAATTTAAGTCTTTATTTTGATGAAAACTCAAAATTTGCAAAGGTTGAGCCTGTGCTTAAGGATTTCTTAAAAGCACCATTTGACAGTGGCAAAATTGAAATCGACGGCGACAATATGTGGTGTAACGTAGCAAAGTACAACGTTGAAGATAATTCACCTATAAAGTATGAGTCACACAAGGAATATGCCGACGTACAGATTATGGTTGATGGCGAGGAAAACGTTGGTTGGGCAACCTTCAGTGATTGCACAATTACAGAGGATTTTAAGGAAGGCTGCGACATTGCTTTTATGAATGCGCCAAACGGCCAGATGCTTGCGTTAAGAAAAGGCTACTTTATGGTGTTCTTCCCTGATGATGCCCATGCACCATGCAGAAAAAGTGAAAATGCAGATTTTGCACATAAATTGGTTTTTAAAGTTAAACTATAAAAAATAAACATCAAGGCAAACCGCCTTGATGTTTATTTTTATATAGGTAGCTCTGCAACAAGTGTAAATACACCATTTTCGTATTTGACAAGCATATCGCCATTATGCTTGTCAACGGTACGCTTAATGCTTTTAAGACCTAAACCATGGTTTTCCTTGTCTTTTTTACTGCTTACAATAATACCTGAACGTTTTTTAGGCTCTTCATTTGATGGGTTTACAACAGAAATAAATAACCCGTTATCTGTAGTTATTTTTACATTAATGTATCTGTCGGCAGGCTTTTCAATTTTTACACAGGCTTCAACAGCGTTATCGAGAGCATTGCTGAGAATTGTGCATATATCCATGCTGGGTACGTTTTTGTCATTTAAAGGTACAACGTCAAAATGAGTCGCTATGTTGTTTCTTTGTGCCAAAAGGATTTTTTCATTTATTATAGCATCTACAGCAGAATTCTTGCTTACAGATATATAAGTTGCTTCCTCAAGAGCGTCCGTCATTCTTTCCAGGTAATCCAGAAGCTGGTCCTTGTTACCATTTTCTGCAATGCCTTTAAGGGATAATATATGATTTTTCATATCGTGACGAATTTCTCTTGTTCTATTGTAGCTTTCCTCCATTTTTTCAAAGGATTGTTTTTCAAGTCGCATTTGTGTGCTGATAAGAATTTGGTTTCTTTGCAGCTCCAATTGATCCTGAAGCCTTGAAAAAAGAAAGAATATGAGAATATTTATAAATACAAGACCCAGAGTTGAAATGATTATGTAGGCATTTATTTCTTCACCCGGGGCAAGACGGTCAATATAATACTGGTAAACCGTAAGTGTACCTAAGGTGGTAAGAGGCACTATAAACAAAAGAAGCCAATACCTGAGTGGTACGCTTTTGTTTTTTGATTTTGTAAAAATTCCCATAAGAACAATTATGACAAGCATAAAAATATTGGGAAGCTCAATGGACAAAATTCTGTAGAAAAAGCTTTCCTGCGTAAGGTAGGGGATAGTGCCGATTGCTTTATCTATTACAAAAGAAAAGGCAAAGTAGGAAAGTAGCTTTGAAAGTGCGACAATCAAAGAATAGGCAACAAAAAAGAAAAGCTTTAAACGCTTCTGACCGTCATACAATGCAAAAACTACACACAAAATCAGCAACATCTGAACAAAGGCTTTAAGTGTACCACTTTGACCTGTTTCCTGTAAAGCAAGTAGTATGCCTGAGCTTAAAATAAAAGCAATTTTAATTGGTAACTTGGAAGTGTACTTTTTCTCAAAGAATACATTCATCATAAGAAATGCAAAAAGCATTTCAATAGTTGATGAAAAGAATCTTATGAGATAGAAGAGTGTAGTTTCAATAAAATCTATCATACTAATCACCTTTTAGACCACAGGTACGCCTGCTTTACTGCAGAAGATTTACTTTTGCTTATGGGAAGACTTACATTGCAGCTGAGCTCCGCAACCTCTTTGTTAAGGGACTTAATTTTTATTGCATTAACGAGAAAGCTCTGGTGGATACGGATGAAATCTTTTTCCACAAGCTCCTTTTCAATGTTGTCAAGCTTTCCGTAAAATGAAAATTCTTCGTTTTTTGTGTGAACAATTATTACGCGCAATTTACTTTCGAAATAGTAAATTTCATCAAGAGGAATGTTTTTTACAACTGATGAGGTTTTGAGTGTGTAAAAATCTGTTGCCTGTTTTTTCAGCTCTGCAAAGCATTCGGAAAGCACACGGTCAAAGGCGTTTTCAAGGTCGGTTTTAAGAATATATCTGAATGCTTTTGCCTCATAGCCTGAAAAAACGTACTCGGCAGATGACGTAACAAAAACTATTAATGAGTTTACGCCTTCATTACGAAGAGCTTTTGCACACTCAACGCCATTGGTGTTTTTCATTTTTATATCGAGAAAGATAATATCAAATTCTGCAGGATTTTCTTTGCAAACAGAAAGTAAATCCGTGCCGTCATAAAAGGTTGAAACGGTTGCATTAATATCGTTAACGGCAAGGTGCTTACGTGTTCGATTTTCAATATAATCGCATATATGCTTTTCGTCGTCGCAGATTGCAATACTGAGCATTTTCGTTCCTCCTTGCCTGATTTTATTTTATATTACTACAAAGTTCTGTTAAAAGCAAGACAACATAGTTTTTACCATTATAACCGAACCGAGAATACAGATGGTTATTGCAGAAATGACCAGTGGATTAAAGTATAATCGTGGGTTTGAGCGTTCACGCCCTTCGGAAATAGCCTCCATAAGCACATAGCTGATGAGTATGACAGGAAGCGTAACAGGTACGGTAAGGAAGGTAGCAATTATACACAGAGGTGCAAGCAAGACACCTAATATATCAGTAAATAAACTATGGGGTAAAAGATAACACAAGAAAACCAGGAAAATAAACGTACCATATGAAGCAATTGTTGCTATAGAAGCTGTGCGTGCAGGACCTTCTATGCGCCAACGTCTTTTTATTATATCTTGCTCTGCTGTTTCGGTGTAAAGCTGGTATGCAATTACAGAAATAAGTGTAATTACAATGAAAATTAACAATGCATCACACTCCCGGAGAAGTGTTTCTTCATAATCATATGAATACTCACCATCGTCAACGTAGACGGTGTAAGTAGTCAATTTTTCCATAGCCTTTGTAAAGGTGCGGACGGGCAAACCAAAATATTCTGCAAGAGGCATAGCTATAAGCCATAGTGAGTCTTCAATGCGCCATTGAACAAGCGCAGATACCACACTTGTAAGACAAATTGCAAAGGCAGGGTAATACATATATTTCAAATTGTGAGATTTTGAAATGATTGCAAGAACTGATAAGGATGCCATATATATCAGCATATATCCCACGAATATAATGGGTTCTGCTTTATTCCAAAAATCAGTTTCAGGGAATGTAACCATTTCACCTAATGCATATCCTGCAAAAAGAAGAATACCTGCAGATAACACGCCAATGATTATTTGTAGTAATTTGCTGTTTTTGAGTGTTGTCATAAAACCATCTCCTTGAACTGATTAAAAGCCTGACATCATAATTTGCGGAAAAATGAGTGAAAGCAATATGTTTATGATAATTATAGGTTTGAAAAAATACTTGATTGTGTGGTCTTGTTTGCAAACGACTGCACACCATATTACTGTAATTAAAAGCCATATGGGAGAAAGTGTGCCACTAAAAATTAACAACGGTACTGCAATACCTTCCAAAATTCCCGAAAGCTGCATTAAAAGACCATCACCAAAGCATTGCGTAATAGCGCCGAGTGCAAAAAGAGCAAAGACTAAACAATAAATAGATAATGTTGCTATACAAAAAAATTTTAAATCATCAAAATTTTCAGATTTAGTTTTCATAAAACCATCTCCTTTTCTGTATTCATAATAGCAAACAGTACCGAAAAGATGATGAAAATGTAATTTTTGCACCTGAATTTGTAATTTTTGTGCAGTAAGTGCAGAAAATGTTATTACATTATGATAGTTGAAATGTGTTTTTGTGTGTGATAATATATTTACAGTATTTATTAAAAATCTTTCGGAGGATTTGTAATGAAAAAATTTATGGATAAAGATTTTTTGCTTAAAACAGAAACAGCAAAAAAATTGTATGCCGCGTGCGAAGATACACCAATTTTTGACTGGCATTGTCACCTTCAACCAAAAGAGATTTACGAAAACAAACAGCCTTCCGATATTGCTGCATTGTGGCTGGGTGGCGACCACTATAAATGGAGAGGTATGCGCTCCTGTGGTATAAGTGAAGAGTACATTACAGGTGACAAATCACCATACGAAAAATTCAAGGCGTGGGCAAGTGCAATGCCTAATTTAATCGGCAATCCACTTTACCATTGGACACACCTTGAGTTGCAGAGATATTTTGACATTTACGAGCCTCTTTCACCTGAAACCTGTGACGATATATGGGAAAAAGCAAACGCTAAAATTAAAGCAGGTGGCTTTACACCAAGAGAGCTTATTGAAAAAAGTAACGTTAATTTTGTTTGCACAACAGATGATGCTGCAGATACACTTGAATATCACAAGCTTTTAGCAGAAGATAAAACTTTCAAGTGCAAGGTGCTTCCTGCTTTTCGTCCTGACAAGGCTCTTGGCATTGAGCTTCCCGGCTATAACGAGTGGGTAGTTGCCCTGGAAAACGTTTTAGGCAGAAAGGTTACATCATTTACAGAGCTTAAAAAAGGTCTTCTTGAAAGAATAGAGTTCTTTGCAGAAATGGGTTGCCGTGCTTCCGACCACGCATTTACCTACGTGCCTTACAACAGAGCGACCGAGGATGAGCTTAACGTAATCTTCAGCCGTCAGCTCAATGGTGAAGTTCTTTCAAAAGAAGATGTAGATAAATATAAAACAGAGCTTATGCTTTTCCTTGCAGGTGAGTATAACCGTCTTGGCTGGGGTATGGAAATTCACATTGGCGCAATGCGAAACAATAACGGCATTATGTTTAAAAAGCTCGGTCCTGATACAGGCTACGACTCTGTTGCAGACTATGAAATTGCAGTAAGTCTTTCAAGACTTTTAGATGCAATGCTTTGTGGCGCAGGTCTTCCCAAAACCGTTCTTTTCACACTTAATCCGAAAGACAACTACGTGCTTGGCACAATGCTTGGTAACTTCCAGTCCGACGAAGCAGAATCTAAAATTCAGTTTGGCTCTGCCTGGTGGTTTAACGACAACTACGACGGAATGCGTACGCAGATGCAGACGCTTATGAATTTAGGTGTTATTTCAAAGTTTGTTGGTATGATTACAGACTCAAGAAGCTTCCTTTCTTACCCACGTCACGAGTATTTCCGTAGAATTCTTTGTGAGCTTTTAGGCGACCTTGTGGAAGAAGGCAAGTACCCTGACGACGTTGAATTCCTTTCAAAGGTTGTACAGGATATTTCATACAACAATGCCGTTAAATATTTTGGTGTATAAGGATAAGGTGAGGTACTATGGAAAAAATAAAACAAGAACTTAAAAATTACGTTCCTAAAAAGGAATCTCAGGCGTATGCTATAGCAGCCTTGGGTCAGGGTCTTGTGTATAGCTGTATGTCAAGCTATATAACAGACTACTATATGAATGTTCTTACACTCAATGCAATGTTTGTTATTTTGCTTATGCTTTTTGCTCGTGTGTGGGATGCTATCAATGATCCTATGATGGGTATGATTGTTGACAGACATACAACGAAAATGGGTAGAATGAGACCATATCCTGTTTTTACAGCAATCCCGATTGCTGTTTTAACAATATTGATGTTTGTAAATCCGGGATTTGATACACAGAACAAAACAATAGGTCTTTATGTTTTTGTTACTGTTGTTTATGTGCTTTGGGGTATGATTTATACTGCCAGTGACGTTCCTTTCTGGAGTATGCCAAACGTTATGACGCCTAACCCTAAAGAGCGTGGTAATATCATTTCTTATGGTAAAACAGTTGGTGGTATAGGTTCTGCAGTTACAGTCGCTCTTCCTATAATTATGGGCTTTATGTATACTTCTGTTTTCTCAAAGCATATGACAGAAAAAGAGTTCGAGCCTTTTAAATTTGCTGTTATGGCTATTTCAATGGCTGTTATCGGTATGCTTTTGTTTGTATTCAAATCTGTTAAGATTAAGGAAAGAGTTCAGATTCCTAATGCAACTAAAAAGAAACCGGGAGAAGCAGGAACACTTAAAAGAATTTTTACCTGTAAGCCTCTTATGCTTGTTGTAATTTCAGGTGTTCTTTCCTTCGGTAGATATATGCTTCAGGCAGCTGCACCTCACGTTGCTCGTTATTCAGGTCTTTATATCGGTTCAAAGCCTGAAACAGCAGAGGCATATCAGTCAAACATTTCGACGGTTGCTCTTGTTATTCAGATTTGTGCAGCAGTTGGTATGTTTGGTGCAATGCTTTTCCTTCCTAAGCTTTACAAGAAATTTGAGTATAAGCATATTATGATAGTTTCCTGTGTTGCAGGCTTTGCTGCATCTTGCCTTACAGTTGTAATCGGTTGGACAACAAAGAACCTTCTTCTTTGCATACCATTTATGCTTGTTTCAGCTATTCCTCTTGGTGTTATTAACAACGTATCATTTGCAATGGTTTGTGATTGCCTTGACTTTATGGAATGGAAAACAGGCTTCAGAGATACAGGTCTTGGTTCTGCTTGTCAATCATTCGTAAATAAAATTGGTAATGCATTTGCAACAGTTATGATTATCGGTATGTACATATTGATTGACCTTGATGTTGCTACTCTTAACAGCAAAGCAGAAAGCGTAGTAAACATTGCTATGAACCTTGATGTAACAAAGCAGTTCGGTATGTTCAGCCTTGTTACAATTGTACCAGGTATCAGCCTCCTTCTTTGTGCAATACCATTGTTCTTCTACGACCTTACAGGTGAAAAGAAAAACAAAGTGTTTGCAGAGCTTGCACAGCTCAGAAAAGAGCGTGGCGTAGAGGTTGACGAATAATTGCATAACAAAACCGTCTTGAGAAATGAACTCAAGACGGTTTTTAAATTAAGTGAATTTCGCTTACCGTTAGGAAAGCTTAACTGCAAGCTGCGTAGCATCTTGTTTACTTCCAACAATCTACATCGTGTGGAAGATTTATGTTTTTGGCTTTAAAAACAGGGTCAACGCCTTGTTTTCTTTGTTTGTTGTAATCGTTTAATGCTGCAATTGCGTATTTACTTAAAATAAATATAACAGGAATGTTTATGATTGTCATACCACCCATTGCTATGTCGGCAATGTTCCAAAGCAAATCTGCACTCAGACCTGCGCCAATAAAAATTAATACTGCAGCAATAACGTGGTAAACGTTCATAACCCACTTTTTAGGTGTTTTTTTACAAAGGTAAATAATTGCCATATCTACGTAATAGATGTTGCCTAAAAGGGTAGTGAAGGCGAAAAGAATCATTGCAACGGTAATAAATATTGGTCCGAAATTACCTAAGCTTTCATTAAGAGCAGCCTGTACGTATGGGGCACCCGAAAGCTCTGCAGAAGGCTCAACGCCTGAACACATACACATAAATGCAGATGCAGAGCAAACAAGCAGAGTGTCAATAAATACGGAAAGAACCTGTACAAGGCCTTGTTTAACAGGGTGGTTAACGTCTGCTGAGGCAGATGCATTCGGTGCAGAGCCTACACCGGCTTCGTTGCTGAAAAGACCACGCTTAATACCAAACATTACACAGGAACCCGAAAAACCACCGAATATTGCCCCAAAATCAAATGCCTCTGTGAATATGATTTTGAAAATATCAGGTAGCATTTTGAAATTTATTGCAACAATTATAAAGGCAACAAGAATATACGCGCAGCCCATAAGAGGAACTAAAAACGTTGTAACGTTTATAATACGCTTGCCACCACCAATAAGGCAATAGCCACAAACAACAGCGAGAATAATACCTATTACCCAAGGTGTTGTTTCAGGGTTGTAGAAGCTGTAGGTTGAAAAGGTTGACTGAAGATTATAGCTTGCAAGCATATTGAAGCCAACGCCGTAGGTGAAAATAAGAAGAAGTGTAAAAATAACGGCAAGAGGCTTGCTTTTGAGGGCTGTGCTTATGTAGTATGCAGGACCACCTGAAAAGGAGCCGTCAGCGGTTTTCTTTTTATAAATCTGTGCGAGGGTGCTTTCCACAAAAGCAGAGGCACTGCCGATAATGGCGATAACCCACATCCAGAAAACAGAGCCGAAGCCACCAAGACAAAGGGCGGTAGAAACACCTATTATGTTACCTGTACCAACTCGCGATGCAGTTGAAACCATAAGCGCCTGAAAGGATGAAACGCCTTTGCCATCTGCAGGCTTTTCTGTAACAGCTTTTATTTGTTCTTTGAAAAGTCTGAATTGTACAAACCTTGTTTTAAAGCAGAAAATCAAGCCACCCAAAACAAGCATAATTATTAAAATATAGCTATATAAGGCATTGCTTATGCTGTTGATGATTTCCTCGAACATATATTTATTCACTCCACAAAATAATGACAGAATTATACAAAAAAATACAAAATATGTCAATTCACAAAAAATAAAAGAGGAGAGAAGCTCTCCTCTTTCAGGTAAAAATGTAAGCCGGGTTCTGTCGTTTAAGGCAATCATCTATCTACGTGTTACGTTGCCATAACACTCTAGCCACCCTTTGGGGATGCGAAAAATCGCTGTCCGGCAAACTCCCCGGTCGGTGTTGCATCGGGTAGGGTTTACATGGCCGTGATGTCTCCACCACGCCGGTGAGCTCTTACCTCGCCTTTCCACCCTTACCGAAAAAATCGGCGGTATATCTCTGTTGCACTTTCCCTAAGGTTACCCTCGGCTGCCGTTAGCAGTTACCCTGCCGTGTGATGCCCGGACTTTCCTCGTCTACGGTAAACCGTATCCGCAACTGCCCATTTTACCAAAGGGTATTTTACATTATTATTCGTGTTTAGTCAATAGCGTAAAAAATGTAAAATTCAAAATGCGCTTACAATAAAACTCCCAACAGATTATCACACAAGGTGACTTGTATCATTCAGATACTTCAACTTAGTTTTCATAATGCCGTCTTCTTCAAGATATTGCACAAGTGTTACACCTGTGTTAAGGTGGGAAAAGTTGAAGTTTTCCTTGAATGGAAAATCTAAAGCAGCAAGAACAAGGTATGAGTTGAATGTGCCGTGTGCAACTACAACAATTGTATCATCAAAATCGTTTTCAGCTTTTATTTTTTCAATAACTCTTTGAGCACGCTTATAGGCAACGGTGTCATCCTCTTCGCCTAAAGAACCACGTGGTGAAATTTCTGCATCAGGACAAAGGGCGTGAAGCTCTGTGTCGGAAAGACCTGTGTAGTCAGGTGCCGTACCTTTTTCTAAAAGAAGTGTGTTTATTTCAATAGGCGTTTCCAAATGAAAGCTTCTTATTGCATTCGCGGTTTTTACTGCTCGTATTAGTGGACTCACGTATATTTTATCTATTGGTATGTCCTTGAAGCGTTTACCTAAAAAGGCTATTTGCTTTCTGCCATTTGGGGTAAGGTCTGTTTCTGCAAAGCCGTCACCATTTAAATTTCCGTATGTTTCACCGTGCCTTACAATATAAATAAACATATTTTAACACCTCGTTTTCGAATCAATTATATACATAAACTCACAAACTTTCAATTGGGTTGATAAAAAAAGATTTTTGGTGTAATATAGAATCGTATTAAATTAATGCGAGGTATTATTATGGAACTTGAAGAAACAAGACTTGCGTCAGAAGAAATATTTAACGGAGTAGCAATTCACTTGTTCAGGGATGAAATTCTTCTGCCTAACGGCAATAAAGGTGTACGTGAGGTTGTTCGTCATCCTGGTGCTGTATGCGTTTTGCCTTTAACTGAAAATGGTGAGGTTATATTTGTGAACCAGTTCAGGTATGCGCTTAACAAGGTTACCCTTGAAGTGCCTGCAGGTAAGCTTGAAAAGGGTGAAGATCCTACGGAAGCTGCCCTTCGTGAGCTTTCAGAGGAAACCGGCATTGAAGCGAAGAAAATTATCCCTATGGGTGCTTTGTATACAACACCTGCACTTATGGATGAAATAATATATATGTATATCGCCACAGACCTTACACAAGGGGAACAGCACCTTGATGAGGATGAGTTTGTAAATGCTTTGAAAATTCCACTTGATAAAGCAGTAGAAATGGTAATGAACGGAGAGATCCGTGACTCCAAAACACAGGTAATGATTCTTAAGGCAGATAAATATTTTAATAAATAATTGGAAAAATTAAGACCATCCTGACGGATGGTCTTTTTGTTTGCTTTATTTTACTTTATCAAGCATACCCTTGTTGTACATAAATAATGCGCCAGCAACGGAAGCAACAATACCTACAAAGAGGAGTGTGCTTGCACCCATACCGGGTGAGAAGATAAGCACGATTATCATCATAATAATTGGGAAGAAAGAAATTCTCCAATGCTTAATGAAGTAACCGGCACCCAATGCACCGAAAAGTGCAGGAAGCACCTGTGCAAATGCAGGCTTAAGAAGTGGGCTGTTTGTAAAGTCTTCAAGGAAAGGAGCAAAAGCAAGAATACCTACAGCAAGAATAATGGTTGTTACAATAGATGATGTTGCAATGGCAATTGTTGAAACGACTTCACCTTCCTCGGAGTTGGCTTTTACGTTTGCACCTTCCATTGCACTGATAGCACAAGGAAGCTTAAGGTTTGCAATGTTACCTGTAACGAATGAAAGGTAAGTACCACCTGCGCCAAGCATAGGGGTATATACAAGAACTTCAACAACAGCGACTGTCCAGTATGTAGGAATAAGCTTAAGAAGACCTTGAAGAATACCACTTATTGGTGGGAAAACGTTAAGGTAAAGGCAGATTGCAACAGGGAACATTAAGAGAACGCAAAGGGCTGATACTGTTGAAATTCTGCCCCAGCTGTGAACTCTGTCGTAGTATGTTTTAGGAGCTTTAGTTTTCTTTGACATAATTAACCCCTCCATTCAAGCATTGCAATTTCTTCAGGAAGAACATTGAAGAATACAATTGCAGCAATCATAGCAATTATCATACCAATAGGCATAACAAACGGCTCTAACCATGTAAGCTTATGCTTCTTTGCGATAATTTCAAGAATAATTGAGCTCACAATAGCAACAACAAGTGTGATTATTGAAAGTACACCGGCACCATCACCAAAGGTTTCAGGCTTACCACCACCGATTATTGCACGTGCAATAAATGCACCGATAAGACCGATGAAGATAGCAGGAGTCGCGAAGTCATTAATGAAACCACCAAGACCTCTTTTTTTCTTTTTGCCATCTGCAGGTGCATCTTCAACTACTTCTTCTTTAGGTTCTTCGGATTTTGTGCTTGCAGAAATAAGCTTTTTGTGAAGAGGCTTTGCAACAAAAGGAAGAATTACAAGTGAGAAGCAAATACCTAAGGTCATAACCCAGGCAATGCCGGCATATGTTTCAGGGTCTGTAACAGGCACAGCCATACCACCCTGGTGACCGAATGCTTCCATAGCTGCTTCTGCTGCAGTTGTTTCATACATAAGGTTACCAATAACGGAAAGACGTACCCAAGGAATAACAAGACCAAGAGCAGGAGCAAGTGCGATAATTGTTGCCAGAATCGAAAGTGATGATGGAATGGTGAAAAGTGCACTTGAAGTTATTGCGTTACGAAGCTTTGATTTGTCTAAGCCTAACTCTTTACCGTGCTTGAATGCTTTAACAAGGAAGAAAAGAGATTGACATAAAACAAAGAGGATAACTGCACCGGCTATAAGGTATAGCGCAGTGGAAGTTTTAAAATCCATAGTATCACTACCTTTTTTTATAATACTAAAATTATAAGGAAAAAAACCTTACGTGTCAATAAGAAAGCAGGTTTTTATTAAAACATATAATGCCATTTTCGGTAATATCTATAACACCGTAAAACCCGTCCTTTATACTGCCGGGATTGAAGATATATAAACCATCTTTGTAAGAAGAAAGAGGCTCGTGGGTGTGACCGAAAAGTACAATTTTGCAGTTTTCTCTACGTGCCTGTGCTTCTAACTCGTAAAGACCGAATTTCACCTTTTCTGCAAAACCGTGGGTGGCGTAAATTTTGGTGTCGCTTATTGAACGTATATCTCTTACCGGTGCGTTACAGGCGAAGTCGCAGTTTCCACATACGGAAATAAATGCTTTTTGGTAGCCAAAGGCAAATTCTGCATCTTCAAAATCTCTGTACCCATCGCCTAAAAAATATACAACCTCTGCAGAAGGCTCTTTTTCTAAAGCGTCGTAAATATTCCACTTGTTGCCGTGAGAATCGGAAAAGACTAATATCCTCAAGAATAATCAACCCAATCTGAAAATATAATTTATTACATTATATATTTTTGAGTAGGTGATTTCAATGAGTGAGGGTAAAAAAGATAAAATCGACGTTAATGAGCTTTATAAAAAAATAAAAACAAGTGATGGTGCACCTGCATCTCAAGGGGAAGTAAATAAATTTATTGATGAAAACTTGTCCGAAAGTCAGGCGAGATCAATAAAAGAGCTTTTAGCAGACGAGGAAAAGACAAAAGCAATTTTAAACAGTGATGCAGCAAAAGCACTTTTCCAAAAGTTTTTCGGAGGAAAGGGCAATGGCTGATTTTGATTTGAACGCAATACTCAACTCCCTTACGCCTGAGGATATGGAAAATATAAAAAACGTTGCTTCAAGCTTTTTGGGAAATTCCACACAGGATACCGGTCAACCCAAAAACGAGCCACTACCAAAACAAAAAAGCATACCCAATATACCCGATTTGTCGGGTTTGGGTATGCCTGATTTATCTCAGCTTTCTGCCCTTGCACCAATTTTACAGGCATTCAATATGCCTGATGAAAGACTTGCCTTTATAAATGCGCTTAAGCCGTTGCTTTCCGAAGAAAAAAGACAAAAGGCAGACGAGGCAATGAAGCTGGTAAGACTTGTCAGTGTGCTTCCTCTTTTAAGGGAAAGGGGGATAATGTAGTGGCAGATTACACGTACAATGAAATTATGAAAATGCAGAATGATGCCATACGTCGCGCAGAGGAAATGCAAAAAAGGGCGCGTCAATCTGCAGGACTAGATCAAGAAAACGAAAAGCCTGAGCCTCCGTCTGCACCACAGGAGCCCAAGCACATTCCTATGCCTAAGGGGTACCTTGGTCAACGGCAGAGTGAGGTTGAAAAAGAAGACAAGCAAACAACCCAAAAGCCAATTAAGGATTTCAATAGTGCTATGACGGATATTAATATGGATAGTGATAAAGCGCTGTTGTTATCTTTGATTATGCTTCTTTCGGAAGAAAATGCGGATGAGCTTTTGATTATGGCGTTGATTTATATGCTGACATAATTATAGGGTATTTTGTTTTTGATGATGCTTTTGAGAAAACAACGTCTGTTACGTAAACGCTTCTTACGAGCTTTGCGTATGGGACGACGTAGAATAAGGGCAAGACAAAAATACAGCTCAGAAGCCAACCTAACAAAGAATATTCCAATAAAACACCCTCACTTAAAAAACCGTCGGTGAATTTGATGCTCTTTTTTATTGAATCAGTTATTTTCAAATTCGGGTTAAGACAAAGGTAATAGGGTGCTGCAGAATATCTGAGTGAACATATTCTTACCATTACTAAAGCTATTGCAAGTATAATTGAAAAGCCTGTGGAAATTATTAAATTGATTTCGTTAACGTAGATTCTGCCTTGGTACAAATAGTAGCCACATACGACACAAATCAGGGCAGGGAAGAGAAAGAAAATCCACCATAAAAGCTTCTTTGTTGTGACTGTTATATAAAACAAGAGGGCTTTTATGCTCTTTTGTGGAGTAAGAAATTTATAAAGATGAAAAAATCTTCCGTTTCCACCATTTGCAAGGGTGAAATATGCAAAGGCTTCACCCATTTTCACTGACGAGACAAAGGACAATGTCAGAAAGCTTAAGGTGACCGATATGAGAGAGGCAAGAAAATATGCTAACGTATAGCCGTATTCCTTTGATATAAAGGATAGCAATGAGCTGTTATATATTAAAAATACTCCATACCCACAACATAAAATGGATAAGTATCGAAACACAAAACTAAAAAAGGAAATAAAAAATAGCCTCAACGTGTTGTGGGAAAGCAATCTTTTGGCTTCAAGACGGATGTTACTGTTCATAAAATATCTCCAAAATAAAAATCCGAACAGGGAGAAATACTCTGTCCGGATTTATTTTTGTCATATATTAAAATTTTAATCAGAATTTCTTTTTATTGTCTTAAGGTTTTCGAGTACGTAGTAGGGAATTGAAAGATTTCCCGCGCCTACGCCAATTTTAATGTGTGGCTTCATATCTGCGTGGAAATCTGAGCCACCTGAAAGTGCAATCTTTAATTTCAGGGCTAAATCTCGGTATTGGGTAATATGCTCAGTTGTGTACTCGGGGTAGTAGCCCTCTATACCCGTAAGCCCTGCATCTTTCAGTTGAGTAAGTAGTTTTTCTAGTTTTTCAAGGTCAAAGCCTGTCTGATTAAGGTGGGCTAAAAATGCTAAACCACCGGCTGCCTTAATTGAACGGACTGCTTCTTCTGCAGTAAGCTCGTTTTTCTCAGAATAAGCAGGTTTACCTAAGCCGATGTATTTGTCAAAGCATTCGCGTACGGTCTGACAATAGCCCTTGTCTACCATAAGCTTTGCAATATGTGCCCTGCCTACAAATTTACCACCTGCAACCTGTAGCGCTTCTTCGTGGGTGATGTCAAAACCCAGTTTTCGAAGCTTTGCGCAAACATCCTCCATTCTGCGCTTTCTGCTATCTTTGAGCTTTTGAATTGTTTTTAAAAGTGTTTCGTTTTCAGGGTCAATAAAAAGACCTATTATGTGTGTTTCTGTATCATCTGCGGCAGAAAACTCTATGCCGGGAATAAATTCTATGTCATATTCCTTTGCGGCGTCAAGAGCTTCCTTTATGCCATCAACGCTATCGTGGTCTGTAAGGGCAAAGGCAGAAAGATTGTTTTTCTTTGCGTGCTTTACAAGTTCTGTTGGTGTAAGCGTACCGTCGGAACAGGTGGAATGTGTATGAAAGTCCACAAAACGCTTATCGTAGATTATTTCTTCAATTTCTGCCATGGAATCAACTACGTAGGCGCAATGCTTTTCTAAAAGTCTGCGCCCCTGGTGACCATAGGAAACAAGTATGCAATCTATTCCCAAAGCATTTGCTGTTTCAAGGTCGTGGAGAGTATCGCCGATGAAGATGGCGGAATTTCTGTCTATGTTTAAGGAATCAAAAAAATTTTTCGCTCTCTGTGTTTTGCTTTCTGCAAGGGTGTTGTCTGCACCAAGAATAACATCAATGCAATCGTTAATTCCGAATTTCTCAACCAATTCCTGAGCCTCGCTTGAAATGTTGGCTGTAATTATGTATTGGTGGGCGCCCTTCTCTTTTAAAGAGTGCATAAGCTCATATGCACCCTTTGCAAGATGGGTTTCGTCTATTCTTTTTGCATAATCCTTGTGGTAATCCCTTGAAATTTCCTCAAAGTTCAATTCCTCGGGTGGAAGAATATGTCTGTAGAAACCAATTATTGGTGTTTCTACATAGTTATAATAATCCTCAAGGGTGATGTGAGGTCTGCTTTTTCTGTCAAGTAAGTCGTTAACACAACCTAAGGCATTGCCTACATCGTCAATTATTGTTCCATTAAAGTCCCAGAAAATATGTTTGTATCTCATATAGGTCTCCTACATTTAAAGTGAATTTATACTAACATAATTTCGCTAAAAATACAATGTTAAAACGTACCTGCAGAAATAATTCCAATAATTAACCCTAACAGAAAGCACCCACCAAGAATAAGAGCAGATTTTATGCTTCTGTTAGTATGTTTCCTTTGTTTTGGTGGAGAGCCGGCGCTTTCCATTTCTTTTTTTGCACTTTCTCGAAGTTTGTTTTCGGAAACGCCACTATATTCGGGCTTAACAAAAAAGATTGCTTTTTCAAAAAAACCGTTCTGCGTTTCTACTATTTCAAGCACCTGTTTATTTACACCTTTTATCATTGAAAACCACTCCTTGAATTTTTTATATATATAATGATAAATTTTCGTTGTTTTATACAAAAAGTGGTGGAAAAGATTATTGAGTAAATTTTGTTAAAAAAGCGTCAATCTATAATGGTTTTTTCTTGTTTGAAATTAAACGAAATTCCTTTTTAAAAATAATCCGAAGAGGTGTTTGTGAAAATGACTAGCCGAAAAATATACAAAAAGTATAATAGACTTTTCGTCTGAAATTGTTCAAAACAGTGTTCAAAATGTCTACAACTAACCCACCAAACAGGCTATACAGGTGGATTTTCGACGTTTTCTATAATTTATTTGACAAAAATTTACCATAGGTCAGAATATACGATTTGTTGAAAAGTTTTTGAATTATACAAAATGGAAAGGCAAAAAAAGGTAAAAAGATCAATATTCGTTGTTGAAAATCAACAAAGAAAAACAATACAAAAAATGTAGCAAAATACTGTTTAAAAAGGAGAAAAAGCCAATTTTTCCCGAAATAGGTTGAGAAAAAAACTTTACTAAATTCACCCTATGATATATGATAATATTGGTGATAAAAATGAACGTTAAAGCATGTGGAAAAAACGTAGTTTTAGAAAACACAGATAACCTTGATATTGCACTTTCGTTAGATTGCGGACAAGCATTCCGTTGGAAAAAGGATGAGAATGGCTTGTGGTGTGGTGTTGTTAAGGGGAAGCTTTTAAAAATAGGGCAAGAAGGAACAACCGTTACCCTTTACGATACGTCCATTGAAGATTTTGAAAACTTGTGGAAAAGCTATTTCGATCTTGATAGAGATTACAATAGAATTCTTGCATCTTATACGGATGAAAGTCTTGTTGCTGCATGTAAGACGTATCCCGGCATAAGAATTTTAAAGCAAGATGAATGGGAGGCGATTTGCTCCTTTATTATTTCTGCAAACAACAACATTCCTCGCATAAAGGGAATAATTGAACGATTCTGTGAAGCCTTTGGTGAAAAAGTAGGGGATAGCTATTCTTTTCCGTCGGCAGAGGTTGTTGCAAGGCTTTCTGTAGACGACCTTGCCCCTCTTCGTGCAGGCTTCAGGGCAAAGTACATTATTGATGCTTCTCGAAAGATAGCATCAAAAGAGGTTGATATTGAAAAAGTAAAAACTTTACCTTTTGACGAAGCAAAAGCAGAGCTTCTTAAAATTAACGGTGTAGGCGAAAAGGTTGCACAGTGCGCACTTCTTTACGGCTTCGGAAGAGTGGATGCATTCCCTGTTGACGTATGGGTTAAGCGTATTTTAGCGGAATTGTATCCTGGTGGCTTTCCGCAAGAATATAAACAAACACAGGGGATTGCACAACAGTATTTGTTTCATTGGAGAAGGAATATGTGAGAAATTGAAAATTTAAAATTCAAAATTTCGTAACTGCGTTGCGATTGTAAAGATGCCAGATGCCAGTTGCCAGAGCTTCGCGGGAAATTGAAAATTCAAAATACAAAATTCAAAATTTTGGAACGCTACGTGTTGATTATAAAAGAAGCTGTTGTGATGCGATAGCTTATCATCCCTTGGATTGTGCTTGCTCTCCGATAATTGCTGATTCTACGATTCATAGATTGACCGGCATTTTGCTTTTTGATAAAATAAAATCAGAAAGCAGGTGAATTTATGACATCAAAGAAATGCGGTGAATTTATTTCCCTTTTGCGAAGGGAAAAGAATTTGACACAAAAACAATTGGCAGATAAACTTCATGTTTCTGACAAAGCAATATCCCGTTGGGAAACCGGCAAAGGCTATCCCGATGTCAGCTCGCTTGTTGCCTTAAGTGAATTTTTCGGAGTGAGTGTAAATGAACTGCTTGCAGGGGAACCCATAGAAAATGAGGATTTATCCGAAATTGCAGAGAAAAATGTGATTGGTGCTATGAAATCACAGGAAGAGGTTGTGAAGAAGAAAAAGATGCAGATGATAGTTGTTTCTGTGATTTTTTGTGTTCTTTTGCTTCCTGCCGCAATACCTACATTCATTTATTTTATAGATAGCGCCGTAACAACAGTGTCATTTGAAAATACTACCGAGTTTATTGGTTTGCTTACTGTGGGTGTTCTTCTTTCCGCAACAGGCTTTGCAATAAGTAAAGGTCACATTTCTCTTATACATTCCTATCATTACACAAATGTTGTAGATAGAGAAGGGTATTGCAAGGCGATGGGAAAAGCTACTATGCTTATGGGTATTCCCGTTGTGGTAAGTGCAATTACGACTCTTTTTCCATCAATAAAGATTATAGAATCAGCAGGAACTGTTATTCTTTCTGCGGGCTTGATTATAGGGTGCGCTTTTATATTTAAAATTCAGTACAAGTATAATGGGGGATTGTTTTAGTATGAAAAAGCATATTAAAGGAATTATATGTGCAAACAAAGTGTTTATTGCTTTGCAAGTGCTTTTAAGCGCTATCGAATTATATATGTTCTTCAGAAAAGGAGAAATACAATTTTTCATTGTGTTGCTTGTGCACTCTGTTTTATACCTGGTTTATGGTATAGTTACGGAAAGTATATGGGAGTATAAGTTTGTGAGAAAAGAATATGAGAGTGTTTGTAAGGAATCCAAAGAATTTTACATAAGCCTTATGCGAAAAATATATCGTACTGCTAAAGTGAACGGGGATTTGCTTACACAGGTGTTGCTTAAGCAAAAGCTCACAAAGGACATGATTTTTTTATGTAATGTGCTTGTGCTGATTATTATTAAGTTTATATAATAAAAAACGAGCTGTGAAAACTTGTGGTTTTCACAGCTCATTTGGATTATTTAACCATTTTTTCTGCTTTACGAAGTACAGTTATAATAGGCACCGAAAGTATCAATGTGCATATGAAATTACTTATGCCGTGGGTTATGTCAAATGGTAGGCCTGTTGCAATCCACGCGAGTGTACCTTCAAAATTGAGGTTGTACACAATAGCCTGAAAGGGTGCATACAAAACTCCGTACAAAAAGCCATGCAACGAGCAAACAACAGCAAATATCAAAGGTGCTGTTTTTTTCCCCTCAATATTCTTGGGTAACAGCATAACCGCCCCCCATAACACAGCCCACAGATAAAGGTAGGGTATCCACCAGGTACCAAATCCGTTAAGCAGTCCCGTTAGAAAGATAAAAATATATATGGGATACAATGCTTTTTTTCTGTAAACAACTGTTGTTGCAACAACAAACACACCTATAAGATGAATATTTGGTAAAGCCTCCATGATGACCTTGGAAGCATACATCAAAGCACCAAGCATACCAAAAATGGCGATTTCTTTAATGTGTACTTTACTTTTCTGCTTTGAATTCATATTTTACTGCTGTGTCAATGGTTGTCTGGTCTACACCTTTTGCACCATATGCGCCGTTTTCGTAAAAAGCCCAATACATGCCGTCGGTGTTGTAGTCGAGAGTTTCTCCGTCAACAGTTTTAACGTATAACCCATAGTCTCCAATATCACCTGATATTAACCCTGCTTTTTGCAAAGCTTCACCAACTGTGGCAGTTTCTTTTGTTGTGTTGACAGTAAAGACCTTTGTTGTACCATCTTTGTGTGTGACGGTGAAGGTTATTTGAACCTCGCCTTCACCTATAACAACGGGTACGTTCGCTTCTGTTGTTTGTACAGTAGCCTCTGTAGTAGTTTCGTCTGTGTTTTTGTTGCCGGTACATCCGAACATTGTAAATGCTATAACCGCAATAAGCACAAATGAAAGGATAACAGACAACAAGGATTTGTTGTTTGTTTTTTTCATAGTTTTTTCTCCTTTATCAGAAATGTTTTTTGTCCCTTTTCATTCAGGCGCTCGCATTCAGAAAAGGTAATTATCGGTTAAGTATTTCGACTTTATGCATTCTTTTCGCCTTCTCGGCGCTAGCCAATGGCTTTTCTCAGCTTTGCGGTCTGCTGATAGAAAAGAACTGTTTGCATATTACGGCGACGGGCTCGTTCAGGATTTGCACCTGATTCCATAAACCGATGAAAAAATTTTAACACAAAACGCAAAAAAATACAAGGCATAGCAATATGCTATGCCTTGCGGAATATTATTTATGGTAAAGCTTTTTGCTTTCGTGGTGAGGCTCACAGGTGAGGTTGATACCTAATTTTCTGAAGGTGTCACGGTCAATCTGTGAAAGAATTACCGTTGCGTGTGCTTCGCTGCCTTTAAGCTCCTTGAGAACGTCGACGGCTTTTTTTGCTTTCTCATTAGTAACTGCACTCATTGTAAGGGCAATAAGTGTTTCGTCGGTATGAAGTCTAGGGTTATGGTTACCTAATATGCCTGTTTTTAAAGCCTGAATAGGTTCAATAATCTCACGCTGAATAAGAAGTTCCTTGTCATCAATACCGGAAACAACCTTAAGAGAGTTAAGTATTGCAGCAGATGCAGCTCCTAACAAGTCACTTGTTTTACCTGTAACAATTTCACCATTAGGAAGCTCTATTGCAACAGCAGGACGGTTGCCTGTTTCCTGACTTTTGGAAATGGCTGCTTTTACTGCGGGACGAACACTTTCTGCAGAAATACCTGCCTGGTTCATTAAGCTTTCAATTTTTGCGATTGTTTTGTCATTTTGCTGACCCATTTTTTTGTCGCAAAGTGTTGTGAAATATCGTCTTACTATTTCTTCGTGAGAAGCCTTGCAACAAAGTGCGTCGTCTGTAATGCAGTAGCCAACCATATTAACACCCATATCTGTAGGTGACTTATATGGGCTTTCGCCTTCAATTTTTTCAAACATAGCGTTAAGTACAGGGAAAACCTCAACGTCACGGTTATAGTTAACTGTAGAAATGCCGTATGCTTCAAGGTGATACGGGTCAATCATATTAACGTCGTTGAGGTCTGCAGTTGCAGCCTCGTAGGCAAGGTTAACAGGGTGCTTAAGAGGAAGGTTCCATACAGGGAAGGTTTCAAACTTTGCGTATCCTGCCTTTATGCCTCTTAAATTATCGTGGTAAAGCTGTGAAAGACACGTTGCCATTTTACCACTACCGGGACCCGGAGCAGTCATAATAACTACAGGGCGTGATGTCTCTATATATTCGTTTTTGCCGAAGCCCTCTTCACTTACAATTTTCTTTACGTTATATGGGTAACCTTCAATAGGGTAGTGCATAAAGACTTTTATGCCAAGACCTGTAAGCTTTTCTTTGAACTTAAGGGCTGATGGTTGACCATCAAATTGTGTAATAACAACGCTGCCAACAAAAAGACCTGCACTTGTGAAAGCGTCCATAAGTCTTAAAACGTCACTGTCGTAAGAGATGCCAAGGTCACGGCGTATTTTGTTGTTTTCAATGTCACTTGCGGATATAACAATAACAACCTCAGCGTGCTCACGGAGTTTAAGAAGCATCTGAAGCTTACTGTCTGGCTTGAAGCCCGGTAAAACACGTGAAGCATGGAAATCGTCGAAAAGCTTACCACCTAATTCAAGGTAAAGTCTGCCACCGAAATCGTCAACACGCTTTAAAATCTGCTCGGACTGTTTTTCGAGATACATATTGTTATCAAAGCCGATTTTTCTTTGGAAAATCATAGAAACATCTCCTTCACAAACAATAATTTTACCAAATAGCGCATACTTTGTCAACGATAGCAAGTGTAGAAAAAAGAGGCTACTATTTGGTTATATTGGAATGAAATGCCTTTGTTGACTTTAATAGTAATATGATGTATTATAATATCAGGATAATTTCGACAAAAGGAGTATACTATGGAACAATTTGCGAAAAGATTTAAAATTGAATGCTCTCCTGTGGCACATAAAAGCCATGTAATTGTACGTAAAAACACAAGATTTACGGTTATTACACCTTGTCTTTTGCGTGTAGAGGTGCAAGCTAAAGGAGAATTCTGCGACGAGCCTACACAAAGTGTGTGGTTCCGTGATTTCTGTGAGCCTGAATTTAAGGTTAATGAGTCAAGGGATACTATAGAAATTAAAACAACAAAGGCAAACTTCCTTTATTCGCTCAAAGCACAGAAAATGCTTCGCATCAAGCTTCGTGATGGTAGGGTTGTAACAAACTACACAGCAGGTAACCTGAAGGGTACTTGCCGTACACTTGACATTACTGCTGGCGTTATTACACTTAACGATGGTGTTTGCTCACGTAATGGTGTGGCAATCCTTGATGACAGTAAAACTCTTGTGCTTAAGGAGGATGGCTCAATTCTTCCAAGAGAGCATAAGGGTACAGACGAGTATTACTTTGCTTATGGCAACGACTATATTGGTGCCACTACAGACTTATATAAATTAACAGGCAAGGTGCCACTTATTCCACGTTATGCTCTCTCTAACTGGTGGAGCAGATATAAGGCATATTCACAAAGTGAATACCTCAGCCTTATGGATAAATTCAAAGAGGAAGAAATTCCGATTACAGTTGCAACTGTAGATATGGACTGGCACTGGGTTGATATTAAAGATAAGTTCGGTAAAGATAGCCACAAGATTCATCCGCACAAAAACTTTATGGAATTTGTGTACGACTTCTGGTCAACAGGTTGGACCGGCTACAGCTTTAATACAGATTTGTTCCCGGATCCTGCAGGCTTCCTTAAAAAGCTTAAGGATGACAACTATCGCGTAACCTTTAACCTTCATCCATCAATGGGTGTTCGTTGGTTCGAGGATCAGTACGAGGATATGTGTAAAGCAATGGGTCAGGACCCTGAGAAAAAAGAGCCTGTTAAGTTCGACATTACTGATAAGAAGTTCACAATGAACTATTTCGATATTCTTCACCATCCATTTGAAAAAATGGGCGTTGATTTCTGGTGGATTGACTGGCAGCAGGGTACAAGAACTGCAGTTCCCGGCTTAGATCCATTGTGGGCTCTTAACCACTATCATTTCCTTGATAACGCAAGGAATAACCACAGACCACTTATACTTTCACGTTTCTGTGGTGCAGGTAGTCAGCGTTATCCGTTAGGTTTCAGTGGTGACACAACACAAACCTGGTCAAGTCTTGACTTCCAGCCGGGCTTTACTGCTACTGCATCGAACATTGCGTACCCTTGGTGGAGCCACGACATCGGTGGTCACTGTATGGGCAAGAAGGACGACGAGCTTTACCTTCGTTGGGTGCAGCTTGGCGTGTTCAGTCCTGTTATGCGACTTCATTCAACAAACAATGAGTTTATGGGCAAAGAGCCTTGGAACTACAGTGGACCTGTTGAAAGAATTGCTAAGGATGCTTTGCGTTTCAGACACAAGCTTCTTCCATATATCTACACAATGAACTACCGTACACATATGGATTGCAGAGCAATTTGTGAGCCTATGTACTACGCATACCCTGACGATAAGCGCTCATACGAATGCAAAAATCAGTTCTTCTTTGGTACAGAGCTTATTGTTGCACCAATTACAGAGCATACTTCATCAGACACAAACCTTGCAGGTGTAAACGTGTGGGTGCCTGAAGGAAGATATACAGATATTTTCACAGACAGAATTTATAGCGGCAATCACTTTATTAAGATGTATCGTGATATTGAAGCTATGCCTGTACTTGCTAAGGCAGGTGCAATTATTCCTATGAGTGCAAACGACAGGACTAACGATTGCTCCAACCCTGAAACACTTGAGCTTTGGGTTTACAGAGGAAACAACACCTTTACTCTTTACGAGGACGATGGTGAAACACTTTCATATCAGAACGGTGAGTACCTAAAAACTGCATTTACTGTTGCAGAAGAAGGCTCAAAGGTTTCCTTCAAGATTGAAAAAGCAGAGGGCGACAGCTCTGTTGCACCTGAAAAGAGAACATATGTTATTAAGTTTAAGGACATTGTTGAAGGTGAAGTTAAGGTTAAGGTTAACGGTAAAGAGGTAGCTGCAAAGGTAGAAAAATGTGGCAAGGCTCTTCAGGTTACAGTAAGTGCAAAAACAACGTCCAAGGTAGAAGTGTTCTTTGAAGATTGTACTTATCTTGCTAATATGGATAAAAAGCAACAGCTTATTCAGACCATTGCAAAATTCCAGATGGCAAATGATTACAAGGGTATGGTATTTACAGATTTCCTTAAGAACGAAAATCCATTGCCACCTCTTGCAGAATGCTTTGCAGGTCCTGTAAGAGAAATAATGAAGCTTTACAGAGGTTAATATGTCTATAATTGAGATATTAAAAAAACATAGCGAAGAATACGGTATTGTTATTGACGATGCCCTCGGTGAAAAACTTAGTATTTATGGCACTCTTTTGAGAGAGTGGAATGAGAAAATCAATCTTACAACCATTTTAGATGATGAAGGAATTGCTCTGAAGCATTTTCTTGATTGTCTGCTTGTGGGTAAATATGCCGATTTTAAACCCGGTCAAAAGGTTATAGACGTGGGTACGGGTGCCGGCTTCCCTGGACTTGTGCTTGCAGCAGCATATCCACAGGTTAAGGTTACGTTGCTAGATTCAACAGGCAAAAAGCTTAAGGCTGTTGAAGATATGGCAGAAAAAATGGGTGTTACCAACGTTGAAATTATTCATATGAGGGCAGAGGATGCAGGTAAAAAGCCTGAGCTTCGCGAACAGTACGATTTTGCAACGGCAAGAGCAGTTGCAGAGCTCAGGGTACTGCTTGAGTATACGCTTCCTTTCGTTAAGGTTGGTGGTGAATTTCTTTCCCTGAAGGGTGCAGCAGCAATTGATGAAATTGACGGTGCAACCACCTCTTTAAAGACCTTGGGTGGTAAAGTTCATAACGTAAATGAGTTTTCTTTGCCTGGTGGCGACAAAAGAGCAATAATATCAGTGAAAAAGATTTCGCACGTTCCGTCAAAGTACCCAAGGGTATCTGCACAAATCGCCAAAAAACCTTTATAAAACAATAGAAACAAAGCATTTTCAGTCGATTTACCCCGACCGAAAATGCTTTATTTTTTTGCTCTGTGGTGGTATAGTGTAATCACAGAGAGGGATACGGAAAATAAAATGCAGGAAGGAAAACCAATGCTAAAAGGTACTACAAAAAATAAAGCTAATTGCCAGATTCAGCTTTTACAACACGATATTATTTTACCGAATCCCCACCAGCCAAGAGTCAGGTTCGATTTTAACGAGCTTGAAGGACTTGCTGTTTCAATCAGGACAAACGGTATTTTACAGCCTATAAACGTACGTCGTTTGCAGGATGGAAAGTACGAGTTAATTTCAGGCGAACGCAGACTTCGTGCTGCAAGAATGGTTGGCATAACAAAAATACCGTGTGTCGTTATGGACGTGTCGGACGAGCAATCTGCATTGTTTGCGATAATAGAAAACGTTCAACGTCAGAATCTTGATTTTTTCGAAGAAGCTGTTGCCATTGAAAAGCTCATAACGCTACATGGTCTTACTCAGGAAGAAATTGCTAAGAAGCTAGGTAAGGCGCAGTCAACCTTATCCAATAAATTACGACTGTTAAGGTTGCCGGAGGAAATGCGCGACAGAATTGCATATGCAGGTCTTTCGGAAAGGCATGCAAGGGCGTTGCTTTGCTTGCCTGATAACACAACAAGAGGCAGACTTCTTGATATTATTATAGAGCGTCATTTGACGGTTGGTGAAACGGAAAAGCTTGTTGCAGATGCCCTGAGAAGAAAAAAGTCCAAAAACAAGCCTTCTATGAGAGGGTATAAGGATATGAGAATTTTTCTCAATACTCTTAACCACGCAGTAGACGCCATACGAAAAGCAGGCATTGAAGCAGATACGGCAAAAAGCGAAACAGAAGAATACTTCGAGTACGTTATCCGTATTTCTAAGCCTGACGACGTTATTGTTGAAAAGGTTACCACACAGGTAGTGTGAATATGCCTTTTTATTAATTTGATATATTCTCCGTAAAATTACGGAGTTTATATAAGCCATATCTTTCTCTTTCACACCCCACATCCACAGCGGAAGGACGTTGCCGAAAGGTAACGTCCTTCTGCATTTTTAGTGAGGAATTAGGCGTTAGGAATTGGGAATTTTAAAATTCAAATTTTTATTTTAAAAATATCTTCTTTACATATTTAGTATATTAAGGTATAATAATTATTTGTAAAAATATGTAATCAATTAACTTTTGAAAGGAATATGAATATGCTTCAGTTTGAAGAATTACGCCTTGAACTTAACAGCTATGAAGGTAAGCTTATTGACCTTGCAGAGGCTCTTGGTCTTAAAAAAATGGTGGCTGAGGTTACTGAGCTGGAAGAAGAAAGTGCAAAAGACGGTTTCTGGGACGACGTTCAGCGTTCACAGAAAATCACTCAGCATATGGCATCTCTTAAGAATAAGATTAAAGCATATGATGATTTAAAGGCAACTTTTGAGGATACACTTACCCTTATTGACCTTGCAAACGAAGAAGAGGATGAAAGCCTTTTCTCAGAATGTCGTGAAAGTGTAGACACGTTTATTTCACAGCTTGATGCTATGACACTTTCTACACTTCTTACAGGTGAGTATGATGCTAATAACGCAATTCTTACCTTCCACGCAGGTGCAGGTGGTACAGAGGCACAGGACTGGGCACAGATGCTTTTCCGTATGTACAACCGTTGGGGTGAGCGACATGGTTTTAAGGTGTCAACTCTTGACTACCTTGATGGTGATGAAGCAGGTCTTAAATCTGCAGTTATTCTTATTGAAGGCGAAAACGCTTACGGTTATATGAAGAGTGAAAGTGGTATCCACAGACTTGTTCGTGTTTCTCCTTTCGATGCTTCCGGTAGACGTCACACTTCCTTTGCATCTCTTGAGGTTATGCCTGAAATTGACGACAGCATTGAAGTAGATATCGCTCCTGAAGATATCAAAATGGACGTTTATCGTTCATCCGGTGCAGGTGGTCAGAAGGTTAATAAAACATCTTCTGCAGTTCGTCTTACACATATACCTACAGGTATTGTTTGCTCCTGTCAGGTTGAAAGAAGCCAGCATCAGAACCGTGAGGTTGCTATGCGTATGCTTAAATCTAAGCTTATTGAGATTAAAGAACGTGAGCATCTTGACAAAATCAGTGATATTAAGGGCGTTCAGAAGGAAATTGCTTGGGGTAGCCAGATTCGTTCTTACGTGTTTATGCCATATACCCTTGCTAAAGACCACAGAACAAGCTTTGAAAATGGTAACATCAACGCTGTTATGGATGGTGACATTGACGGTTTCATTAACGCTTACCTTAAAATGCAGGCAAATCAGGAATAATTATGGATATTAAAGCAGAATCACTTAAAAAGCATTATGAGTGGCAGGGTAAAATAGAAGTAGTTTCCCGTTGTCCTGTGGAAACAAGGGAGGATATGTCTCTTGCGTACACTCCGGGCGTAGCAGAGGCTTGTCTTGTAATTAAGGATGACGTTAATAAGTCCTTTGAACTTACAAGGCGCAGTAACCTTGTGGCTGTTGTAACAGATGGTACAGCTGTTTTGGGCTTGGGTGATATCGGTCCCGAAGCAGGTATGCCTGTTATGGAAGGTAAGTGTGCACTTTTCAAAGCCTTTGCCGACGTAGATGCTTTCCCACTTTGCATCAAATCAAAAGATGTAGATGAAATTGTAAAAACAATCTACTTGTTGTCAGGTTCCTTTGGTGGAATAAATCTTGAGGATATTGCTGCTCCAAGATGCTTTGAAATTGAAAAGAAGTTAAAAGAACTTTGTGATATACCTATTTTCCACGATGACCAGCACGGTACAGCTGTTGTAGTTCTGGCAGGGGTGCTTAACGCTTTGAAGGTTGTTAACAAGAATATTAAGGATGTTAAGATTGTTGTTAATGGTCTTGGTGCTGCAGGTACTGCAATTTCAAGTATGCTTATTACTGCAGGTGCAGGTAATATGGTGCTTGTAGATAAAAAGGGCATTATCTCTGCCGATGATGATGAGTTAGGGGAGCAAAGACAAAAGCTCGCATCGATAACAAACCCACAAAAGCTTACAGGAGACCTTGGTGTAGCAATAAAGGATGCAGACATTTTTGTTGGTGTATCAGCACCGGGCATCCTTACCGAAGATATGGTTAAGTCTATGAATAAGGATGCTATAGTTTTTGCAATGGCAAATCCTACACCTGAAATTATGCCTGATAAAGCCAAAAATGCAGGTGCAAGAATTGTTGGTACAGGTCGTTCGGATTTTCCTAATCAAATTAACAATGTACTTGTTTTTCCCGGTATATTCAGAGGCGCCCTTGATTGTGGTGCAACTGCAATTACTGAAGAAATGAAGCTTGCAGCAGCCTATGCTCTTGCAAATCATATTCCTGAGGAGGAATTGAACGAGGAAAACATAATTCCGTTGGCATTAGACAGAAGCGTCGCTTTTGAAATTGCTGAAGCAGTAAAGACGGCTGCAATAAAGCAAGGTGTTATAAGATAATATATACATATTATATAGTGTAAGAGAGAGTATGTGATTACTCTCTCTTTTTTGAAAATAAGAACACCCACATAGGAAGCTATGTGGGTGTTTTGTTATATCTATGGAATTTATCTGTTTGGGAAAGCTCCGTCGATGAAACGAAGAATCAAGTTGATGTAGTCAAATACTACAAGGAGGAAGTGGTAGTTTGATAAAGTAACATTGTACTGTGCAGAACCTAAAACGCTCTTTGTAAGTGTCGCACCACAAATCTTACAAGGCTGAGATGCTGTGCCATTGCTTGTGAAAGTTGCGTCACCATTGTCTACCCAAGCGTTGTCGTCTACAACGTGAGCCTCTGGCTCGGAAACTTTACCACAACCGTTACAGATGTTTGCGTGGTAACCGGGTTTGTTTTCTGAATATCTGTCTGTAGTGATATTTACAGGATGTTTTGACATATCGTGTATAACACGTACAGGAACAGTTGAAACGTTGATTTCGCCCATAAAGTATGTTGCGATTTCTTTTACGTCCACTGTAAGCTTTTCGTTTTTGTCAGGAACACAAGTAAACAAGTGCTGGTTAGAAGGAGCATATGTAACTGTACCTGTTTCACCTGAAGTTGTTGTAATGTCAAGTACAATACCATCAAGCTCGACTTTTTCGGAGTCAAGGTATTCTTTCTTTTCAGAAGCAACCTTGACTTTGTAGTCCTGGCAGGTTGGGAAGGTAGGAATGTTAGCCTTATCAACGATAGGTGTTGGAACAGGAAGAGAGTCACCAAGGTCAATACCAATGTTAGGTGCCTGTGAGAAACCGTTGATTGTTATCTGGTAATCAAGTTTACCAAAAACTTCTTTGTGTGTGAAGTCGATACGGAAATCGATTTCTAAAGGAAGAGATGGCTTTGATGGCTTATCACCTTCTTTTTCTGCGATGAGTTCAAAAACCTTAAAGAACTCTTCTGGCTTTTCTTCATCGTATACAACCCAAGGCATATCGCCCTGTCTCTGTGCTCTGATTTCTGTAATTGTTACAGTAGAATCTATTGTTGCACCATCTAAAGCAGCGATTTCTTTATCAATAACGTCAATGTCAACGTTGAAGCCTGAGGAAAGAGCGCCGTCAACAGAAAGGAACTGCTTTGCATCGATTGAAATTCTGCGAGTTAAAGAGAATGAAAGTTCTGGTGCTGGAGTTGTTTGAGTCTCTTCAGCGCTTACACAAATGCTTGTGAAGCTGAAAAGCATAACAGCAACAAGAACTATTGATAATATTTTTTTGCTCATTACTGTAACCTCCTTAGCTACCGAAACCTGTTAAGAACTGGATAAGTCCAACAAGAATAGTTGAAACGTATGTAAGAAGCTCAGCTTCCAAGTCTGAGAAATTACCACTGAATACTGTGTTGAATTTCTCTGTTCCGGGGATTTTTCTTGTGATAAGGTGACCACAATCTACACATTCACCAGACTCGGACTGCTGAATGAATAATCCACCGTCGTCGTTAGGGATATATTCTTTAACGTTGTGTGCTGAGAAGGTTAACTCATCTACAATGCCACAACCCTGACAGAAGCGACCATGGTAATTGTTGTCCATGTACTGTACCTTACCCCAAACGTGAGCAACGTCTACGTTAACAGTGCCAACCTTAACCTCGTTGTAGTAAACGTCAACGTTAGCTGTGTACTTGTCGTAGCCGTTTTCGTCTTTTTCAACTACTGTGCTGCCTTCAGGAATCTTTGGAATAGCTGTTGTGAGCTTTTCGTTAAGGCCAGGCACGAACTTGAACTTTGTGTTTGTGGGTGAGTAAGTGATTTCTTTACCGTTAACAGAAATTACAAGTCCCTGAGGATTGAAATATTCGTTGTCGGTGTATGCTGTTTTGATTGGTCCGCTAACGATTGATTCGCCTGCAGCAAAACCAAGCATTGAAAACGGAACAAGAAGCATAACTGCTACAAGTAAAACAGCAAGTGTTCTTTTTGCTTTCATGATAAATTCCTCCATAATTGTGTTTAGTATACACTATTAGTAACGCTATTATATCACAAACATTTCCAAATGTAAATACACTAAATATAGTTTGTTTATAATAAAAAAGGCATATATATACGATTTTAAATAAAAAACAGGAAAAATTTGCTATTTTAGGCAAAGTGGGTTGACTTGACGAAAAAGTGATATATAATTTTTATGACAGGTATATGATTATAGAACCTATGGGTGATTGAATGATTATAAAAGGATTTCAAAAATTAACTTTGCTCGACTTCCCGGGGAAAACGGCATGTACAGTTTTTACCGGTGGCTGTAACTTTAAGTGTCCATTCTGCCACAATGCCTTACTTGTTACTGAAATGGATGAAGATGAGTTTACAGAGGAAGAAATTTTTGCTCACCTAAAGAAACGCAAAAACGTTCTTGACGGCGTTGCGGTAACAGGTGGAGAGCCACTTTTACAAAAGGATATTGAACGATTTTTGTACGAACTCAAAGAGCTTGGTTACTCTGTAAAACTCGATACAAACGGTAGCTTTCCTGAGAAACTCAAGGGTATTCTTGAACTGAGTTTAGTTGACTACGTTGCTATGGATATTAAGAACTCAAAAGCACTTTACAGTGACACGATAGGTGTCAAAAACTTCAACTTGAAGCCTGTTGAAGAAAGCGTTGAGCTTTTGAAAAACAGCACTGTAGATTACGAATTCAGAACCACTGTAACAGGCAATTTCCATACGCTTGAATCTATGGAAGAATTAGCACAATGGATACAGGGAGCACCTAAATATTTCCTGCAGAATTTTGTAGATTCAGGTAACCTTATCGACCCTTCTTGCAAAGGCGTATCTAAAATGGAAATGGAGCAGATGTTAGACGTTGTAAAAAGATATGTTCCGGGTGCTCAGCTAAGGGGAATCTGAGCACAAGATATAATATGTATATACTTTTTATGATTTTTCGACCACTATATATTGTGTTTCCAACCACAAGATATAGTGGTCAATTTTTCGATATTTACCAACATAGAGTAAAAGTGTACAAAACGAAGCTGAAATATATGTGCAATATTGCTATATTTCAACAAAAACTACTCAATATATTGTGTCGAGAACGAAAAAATTAAAAAAACAACACAATATATTGTGTTTTGGTATTGACAAGTGACAATATATCTGTTATTATCAATTACGCACCGCCAAGGGGAAGTGGCCCCTTCGGCAGATATCCCAAAAATTAAAAAGAGAAAGAAGGAGAATTATGTATCAGGTAATTAAACGTGACGGCAAAATCGCAGATTTTAATATTGAAAAAATTGCTATTGCTATCAAGCAGGCTTTTGAAGCATGCAACAAACAGTATAATGACAATATAATCGACTTCCTTGCACTTAAGGTTACAGCTAACTTCGAACCAAAGATTTCAAACAATCTTGTTGCTGTTGAAGATGTTCAGGACAGTGTTGAATCAGTTCTTGTTCAGGCTGGCTACGCTGACGTTGCTAAGTCATACATTCTTTATAGAAAGAATCGTGAGAAAATCCGTAATATGAAATCAACAATCCTTGACTATAAGGAGCTTGTTGACAGCTATGTTAAGGTTACAGACTGGCGTGTAAAAGAAAACTCTACAGTTACTTACTCTGTAGGTGGTCTTATTCTTTCTAACTCAGGCGCAATTACTGCTAACTACTGGCTTTCAGAGGTTTACGATGAGGAAATTGCAAACGCTCATCGTAATGGTGATATTCACATTCATGACCTTTCAATGCTTACAGGTTACTGTGCAGGTTGGTCATTAAAACAGCTCATTCAGGAAGGCTTAGGTGGTGTTCCCGGTAAGATTACTTCTTCACCTGCAAGCCACTTGGCAACTCTTTGTAACCAGATGGTTAACTTCCTTGGTATTATGCAGAATGAGTGGGCAGGCGCTCAGGCATTCTCATCCTTCGACACATACCTTGCTCCATTCGTTAAGGTAGACAACCTTGACTACAAGCAGGTTAAGAAATGTCTTGAAAGCTTCATCTTTGGTGTAAACACACCATCCCGTTGGGGTACACAGGCCCCATTCTCAAACATTACTCTTGACTGGACCGTTCCTGCAGACCTTAAGGATATGCCTGCAATCGTAGGTGGTAAGGAAATGGACTTCACTTACGGCGATTGTAAGAAAGAAATGGATATGGTTAACAAGGCATTCATCGAGATTATGATCGAGGGTGACGCACACGGCCGTGGCTTCCAGTATCCAATCCCAACATACTCAATTACAAGAGATTTCGACTGGTCAGAAACAGAGAACAACAAGCTTCTCTTCGAAATGACTTCAAAATACGGCACACCATATTTCTCTAACTACGTTAACTCCGATATGGAGCCAAGCGACGTTCGTTCAATGTGCTGCCGTCTTCGTCTTGATCTTCGTGAGCTCCGTAAAAAGAGTGGTGGCTTCTTCGGTAGTGGTGAGTCAACAGGTTCTATCGGTGTTGTAACAATCAACCTTCCAAGAATTGCTTACCTTGCAGAAAACGTAGAAGACTTCTACAGACGTCTTGATAAGATTATGGACGTTTCTGCTCGTTCACTTAAGGTTAAGAGAGATATTATTACAAAGCTCCTCGATGAAGGACTTTATCCATACACAAAGAGATACTTAGGTACATTCGCAAACCACTTCTCAACAATCGGACTTATCGGTATGAATGAGGTTGGTCTTAATGCTAAGTGGCTCCGTAAGGATTTAACAACTAAAGAAACACAGGAATTTGCCAAAGACGTTCTCAACCATATGAGAGAAAGACTTTCAGACTATCAGGAGCTTTACGGTGACCTTTACAACCTTGAAGCAACACCTGCAGAGTCAACAACTTACCGTCTTGCAAAGCACGACAAAAAGCACTATCCTGCAATTATTACTGCTAAGGATAACGGCACACCATATTATACTAACTCTTCACACCTTCCTGTTGGTTACACAGCAGATATCTTTGAAGCTCTTGACGTTCAGGACGAGTTACAGACACTTTACACATCAGGTACTGTTTTCCATGCATTCCTTGGTGAAAAGCTTCCTGACTGGAAGGCAGCTGCAGAAATTGTAAAGAAGATTTCTGAGAATTACAGACTTCCTTACTATTCAATATCTCCAACATATTCAGTTTGCTGCAACCACGGTTACATTGCAGGTGAAGTTTACGAGTGTCCTGAATGTGGCAATGCAACAGAGGTTTACAGCCGTATTACAGGTTACTACCGTCCTGTTCAGAACTTTAATGATGGTAAGGCACAGGAGTTCAAAGACAGAAAGGTTTACGATATTGCAAACTCACACCTCAAAAAAGAGGACAGAGTAGTTGACCATGCACATTGCGAATGTGAGTGCAAGGAAGAAAGCGTAAAGGTTGACGGAGATTCAAAGTTTATTCTTTTCGCAACAAAGACTTGTCCTAAATGTAAGATAGCTGCACAGCTTCTTGACAAAAAGGGTGTTGTATACGAAAAGCTCTTCGTTGAAGACAACAGGGAATTCGCAACAAAGCTTGAATTAAAGCAGGCACCAACACTTGTTATTCAGAAGGGTGACGAGTTCACGAAGATTGCAGACCTTCCTGCAGTTAAAGAATTTGTTGAAAGCCTTTAATATGAACAGGGTTGTATCTAAAGGATACAACCCTGTTTCAGAACGGAGTGAGTTATATGTACGATATTATAGTTGTAGGTGCAGGTCCTGCAGGACTTACTGCCGCACTTTACGCATTAAGAGCATCAAAGAGCGTACTTGTTATTGAACAGTCTACCTTTGGAGGTCAGGTTACTTTTTCACCAAAAATCGAAAACTATCCCGGCATTCCTGAAATGAGTGGTAACGAGTTTGCTGACAAGCTTCTCGACCAGGTGCTTTCAATGGGCGCAGATGTAGAAATGGAAAAGGTAACAGGCATTGCAGACGAAGGCAACAGGAAGCTTGTTTTTGCAGATAATAAGGTTTTTGAAGCACAGGCAGTTATTATTGCTGTTGGTGTACACCACAGACAGCTTGGGCTTCCTAACGAAAATCAGCTTGTTGGTAACGGAGTTTCCTATTGTGCAGTTTGCGACGGTGCGTTTTTTAAGGATAAGGTTACAGGCGTTGTAGGTGGAGGAAACTCTGCACTTCAGGAGGCTGTACTTCTTTCAGATTTGTGTGAAAAGGTATATGTTTTCCAGAATCTTGCATTTTTCACCGGTGAAAAGAAATTATTGGAAATCCTTTCTAACAAACCAAACGTTGAGCTTATGACAGAGGTTACAGTAAAAGAGCTTAAGGGTGAAAACCAGCTTGAGAGCGTTGTTCTTAATACTGTTACAGGTGAGAGGGAGGTTAAGGTTGACGGCCTTTTCGTTGCTATTGGTCTTGAACCTAAAAACTCATCCTTTGCAGGAGTAGCAGAGCTTGATGTTAACGGCTATTTTGGTGCCGACGAAAGCTGTGTTACCAAAACTGAAGGCATTTTTGTAGCAGGTGACTGTCGTCAGAAGAGCATACGCCAAATTACAACTGCATCTGCAGACGGTGCTGTTGCTGCATTGGCTGCTTGTAGGTATATAGATAACAAATAATAAATTTTTGTAAATTGACGGCAAATAGTGGTATTTGCCGTCTGTTTATGTTATAATATGTAGAAATATGTTTAGGAAAGGGTGCTTGTATGATCGAAAAAAGCAATGAAGAAAATATCGATCTTGATCGCCTTAATTATGGTGTAAGCGAAGTGCGTCCATATAAAGCAAGGGAAATAAAACAGGAAGATCGCATTAAAATGAAAAAAAAGGCAGAAATGCGTGACAGTACCATAGTGATTTTTATTTTATCAGTGCTTTTCTTTATTACTGTGACAAGCTACTCTGTTGTAGCATTTGGTAACATACCTACCATTCAGCGAATGAGAAATATCTGGATAGAAACTGCAATGAGCACAGACCAACACACGTGGCTTGCAACAAGCTTTTTCCCGGATTGGCTTATTGAAAGTGTTATGTCACAAAGGGTAGACATTAAGGATATGGGCTTTACTGACGTTCATAAAACAGAAGGGAAGAATAATCCTTTCGGCGATGTTATTGACCAAAAGGCACTTGTTGAAGGCGAGCCTGATTCTAAAGGTAATATTGTATATGCTAATAACGTTGAAGAAGGAATAGTTATTCTTGATATACACAAAACAAACTTCAGAGGTAAGCTTGTAATTGTTGACGATCCGTCAAGAGTTTTCCTTGGCGCTACAGATTATAAAAATTCACGTGGTGAATTCATTACTGACTACCTTGAAAAAGAGAATGCAATTGTTGGCATGAATGCCTCGGGCTTCATAGACACAGGTGGAGTAAGCCTTGGTGGTGAAATTTCAGGTATGTGTGTTTCTCAGGGCGAGTATTGGGGTGAGTATAAGTCAAAGTACACCCTTATAGGCTTCGATACTCAGGATAGATTAATTGTCGGTGGCACCGATAACTGGGAGCAGTACAATATCCGTGATGGTATGCAGTTCAGACCAACACTTATTCTCAATGGTGTGAAGGTTGTTGAGGACTCTGCAGGTTGGGGACTTCAGCCACGTACAACAATAGGACAGTGTGCAAACGGCGTTGTACTTATGCTTGTTGTTGACGGTAGACAGGTTGGTCACTCTATTGGTGCAACTATGGAAGACTGTGCAGATGTTCTTCTTGAATATGGTGCAGTTAATGCAGCGGCATGCGATGGCGGCTCTTCATCAACAATCGGTTACAAAGGTGAGCTTATTAACAAACCATCTACAGATATGCCTACAGGTAGATATCTTCCTAATGCATGGCTTGTAAGGAGCAAAACTGCAAAGGCAGATAAAACAGAGGAATAATTATGAAAAGACAAGAAGCTTTCATAGAACAAAGAAAAATGCTTAAGGGTGGTCTTCACTGCCACACCACACGTTCGGACGGTGACGGTACACCTGAAGAGGTTATTCGACTTCATAAGGAAAATAATTACGATTTTCTTGCAATTACAGATCACAGAAAATATAACTTCAAAAACTTTGCCGAGGATGTTGAAATCACAATAATTCCCGGTATGGAGTTTGATAATACCTTTGTAAGAGAGAATGGCTTCAGAACGTTTCATACTGTATTCATAGGTCCGGACGATGAATCAAACGGCTACAAGCAGGACGAAGAGATGCCGAGTGGCAAGGCAACTAACCAGGAGGATTTTCAGGAGTATCTGGATGAAGCTCATGCTAAAAACAATCTTACAATTTATTGTCATCCTCAATGGAGCTCAACGCCTACAAAGTATTTTGACAAGTTAAAAGGAAATTTTGCTTTTGAAATATGGAACAGTGGTTGTGCTATTGAAAATCTTATGGATACCGACAACGGTATGTATTGGGATGAGCTTCTGGGTGAGGGTAATAAAATTTTTGCCGTTGCTACAGATGACGGCCACGCTATGTACCAGCATTGCTGTGGTTGGGTAATGGTTAACGCTGAAAACAATGTTAAGGCTATCCTTAAAGCTTTAGAAGAAGGTAAGTTTTACTCATCCTGTGGACCGGAAATCAAAGACTTTTATGTTGATGACGAAGGTGTTGCACACGTAGAAGCGAGTGAGTGCGAAAAAATACTTTTCCAATGTGACAAGCATCCGTCAAGAATGGTTGTTGCAGAGGGTGAGCCACTTACCTGTGCAGAATATAACCTTAAGGGCGAATATGAATATATTCGTGCGACAGTAATCGATAAAAACGGGAATAAGGCTTGGACCAACCCAATCTTTATTAAATAAAAAAACCCCATTGAATTTTTCAAAAATTCAATGGGGTTTTGGTTTGCATTACATTGATTCAGGTGTTTCAATTTTAAGCATTGAAAGAACGTTTCTCATTGTGTTGCGTACGCATACACAAAGGAAAATACGTGCCTGCATAAGTGCTTCGTCGTCAACCATAACTCTCTGTGCGTTGTAGAAACGATGGAATTTAGTTGCCAGGTCTGTTGCGTAATGTGTGATTTTTGCAGGATCATATGTGTTTGCTGCGTTTACAATTACACCTGTAAGAGCACCTAAATGTGCAATAAGGTCTGTTTCTTCGTCGCTTGTAAGAAGTGCAAGATCGTCCTTTGAAACCTCTCTTGAAACAATGCCTTCACTTGCGAGCTTTTTAAGAATGCTGCAGATTCTTGCGTGTGCATATTGACAGTAGTAAACAGGGTTCTGATTAGACTGCTCAATAGCAAGACCTAAGTCAAAGTCCATTGCAGAGCCGGCTTCTCTCATATTGAAAAGGAAACGTACTGCGTCGATAGGTACTTCGTCAAGAAGGTCAACAAGGGTAATTGCTTTACCTGTTCTTTTTGACATTTTAACAGGCTTGCCGTCCTTCATAAGGTTAACAAGCTGCATAAGTACAACGTCTAATCTGTCACCGTCAATGCCAACAGCCTCCATAGCACCCTTCATACGTGCCACATGACCATGGTGGTCTGCACCCCATACGTCAATAGCCTTGTCGAAGCCGCGTTTTTCGAGTTTGTTTCTGTGGTATGCAATATCTGCTGCGAAGTAGGTTGGGTTACCATTCTGACGGATAAGAACGTCGTCCTTGAGCTCAAGGTTATCAATATATTCCTGTGATTTTCCTTGCTTTTTAAGAATTTCTGTCTGCACCTCAATATTCTTGTACCAAAGGGCACCCTCTTTTTCGTAGGTGTAGCCGTTCCTGGTAAGAATATCAATTGTTTCTTGAAGCTCGCCACCATTGTGGAGCGTAAGCTCAGAGAACCATGTGTTGTAGTCAATTCTGTATTTTGCCATTGCTGCTTTCATAGTAGCAATGTTTTTAGGAAGTGCAAATTCTACCA
The DNA here is from genome assembly GCA_045605085.1 of Acutalibacteraceae bacterium. GTDB lineage: Bacteria > Bacillota > Clostridia > Oscillospirales > Acutalibacteraceae > DTU089. Next base: position 30,476 of record JAZUPI010000004.1, on the reverse strand, counting down.
GAGACTTTCTTCTGTCTGCTTCGGAAAGCTCAAGAAGACCTGTGCCGAACTCATCAATATAGCTTTGTGCAAGAACTTTTATATCGTCACCGTGGTAGCTGTCTTCAGGAAGCTCGATTGAATCCTCACCATTAATAATCTGCTGGTAACGTACGTCAAGGGAAAGAGCGAATTTGTCAATCTGGTTACCTGCGTCGTTAACGTAGAACTCTCTTTCTACCTGGTAGCCTGCCCAGTCAAGCACAGCAGCAAGGCAGTCACCTAAAGCGCCACCACGTGCGTTACCCATATGCATAGGGCCTGTTGGGTTTGCTGAAACGAATTCAACGTTTATTTTCTTACCCTTACCGAAGTCGCTTCTGCCGTAAGCGTCACCACAAGTATCAACGTCAAGAAGAATGTCTGCATAAAAATCCTGCTTTAAGAAGAAATTGATGAAGCCTGGACCTGCAACGGAGCATTCTTTGAAATAAGTACCATCAAGATCGATTTTATTAAGAATTTCTTCAGCAATTTTTCTTGGTGGCATTCTGAGAGCCTTTGAAAGCATAAATGCAGCGTTTGCAGAGTAGTCACCATTGTTTCTGTCTGCAGGGATTTCTGTTTTAAATGCAGGAATGTCTGCATCGACAAAAACTCCGTCTGAAATATTTTTGTTTATAGCATCGGTTACAGCGCTGATAATTTGCTCTTCAGCTTTTTTTACTAATTTAGACATATTTAAACCTCATTTATTTTCATTAAAAGATTGTTTTCACCAATAATTTCTCCATTGTCTTCCAGTGTATAGCAAAGAAGAATTTTTCCCGAAACATCAGGAATCTGAACGTTTACCCTTTGTGCCACAATATCCATATTCATTTCGCCGAATGGTGTTCTGTAAATACAGGAATGAGTATTTCCTTCCTCAATAAGAAAGGTTGTTTCATAAACGCCTTTTCTGCTCATTTCAATAAAATGGTTGTTTATTACCTTTACAACGGTTTCGCATTTACCCATTTCGTTGTCGGGCTCGGTGTAGGAAATTGTTTTTATACCGTCAATTTCCTGCATAGTGCCTTGAGCTTTAAGCTTACTGCTTTCTCTGTCATCGTGATATTGCTGCTCACTGACAAATTCTATTTCAACTTTTCTCATTTGTTTCGTTCCTCGGCATATTCAATAAGTTTATCTATAAGAACTGAATACTCGATGCCGACCTGACCGAAAAGCTTAGGGAACATTGAAATTGAGGTAAAGCCGGGTAACGTATTGATTTCGTTAAGATAACAAGTGCCATCGTCTGCAAGGAAGAAGTCAACTCGTGAGCAGCCTTCACAACCCATTGTTTTGTAGGCGTGAACAGCGGCCTTTCGGACTTTTTCGCTTACTTCTTCAGGAAGGTCTGCAGGAATTGCAAGACCTGTTGAATTATCTATGTATTTTGCCTCGTAATCGTAAAATTCTGCAGTAGGAAGAATTTCACCAATGCAAGATGCAACAGGGTTTTCGTTACCCATAACAGCACATTCAATTTCTCGACCTACAAGTGTTTCCTCAAGGACTGCTTTATAGTCATTCTCGAAAGCAACGTCAAGGGCAACCTTTAATTCTTCAAGGTTGTGTGCTTTTGATATACCAACGGAGGATCCGGCGTTTGCAGGCTTTACAAAAATAGGGAAGCCTAGTTTTTCAATAATTGGATCAAGGTTAACGTTACCTGAGTAATATTCTGTTTTTGTGAAGGCAGACCATTTTGCACCTGCAATACCTGCAGCGTCTGCTAAAGTGTTTGTAACGGCTTTGTCCATACACATACCACTTGCAAGTAAGCCACAACCAACGTAAGGAATGCCTGCAAGCTCAAAAAGTCCCTGAATTGTGCCGTCCTCACCATTTTTGCCGTGAAGAACAGGGAAGATAACGTCAAGCTTAACTTTTTCTACGCAACCATCTTTCATTACCAAAAGACATTTTTCATTTCTGTCAGGAGAAATAACTGCAGGGCATATTTCGTTGCCTGAAGCCCAACTGCCGTTTTCAATATCGTCAATTGAACCGGTATAATAATACCATCTGCCGTCTTTTGTAATACCTAATGTGAGTACGTTGTATTTTTCTCTGTTAACATTTCTTAATACGGATGCAGAGGAGCGTAAAGACACCTCGTATTCACTTGAGCATCCACCGAAAATAACAAGTAAATTTTTCAAAAAAATCACCTTAATGCTTTTAAAATAAAAAATACTATAAAACTACATTCTAAATAATAACACAAGAAAATCATTAAATCAATTATTAAATAGTATGATAATTTAATAATACTGTTTACCTTTTTAGATAAAAATGCTACAATGTAAAAAGAATTATGGAAAGAAGGTACCTATATGGAGCTTAAAAATATTTTAAACCATGTTGACCATACTCTTTTGAAGCAGCAGGCAACCTGGGAGCAGATAAAAGCAATTTGTGACGACGGAATGAGGTTTAACACAGCAAGTGTTTGCATACCACCATCATATGTTAAGCAGTGTACAGATTACTGTGAGGGAAAACTTAAAATATGTACGGTTATAGGCTTTCCAAACGGCTACAACACTACTGCCTGCAAGGTTTTTGAAACAAAGGATGCTATCGGAAATGGTGCAGACGAAATTGATATGGTTATAAACGTTGGTTGGCTTAAAGATAAAGAATATGACCTTATACAGAATGAAATTCTGGAAATCAAAAAAGCTTGTAACGGTAAGGTGTTAAAGGTAATTATTGAAACCTGTTTGCTTACTGATGACGAGAAAATTAAAATGTGCGAAATTGTGACAAAAGCAGGTGCAGATTTCATTAAAACCTCAACAGGTTTTTCTACTGCAGGCGCTACCTTTGAGGATATTAAATTGTTTTCTGAACACATTGGTGAAAACGTTAAGATGAAGGCGGCAGGTGGCATAAGCTCCCTTGATGATGCAGAAAAATTCCTTTCTCTCGGTGCAGAAAGATTAGGCACAAGCCGAATTGTTGCAATTGCTAAAAGTGAACAGGGAGAGGGCTATTGATTCTTGTAAGTGACCTGATTTTTATATAAAGGGTGGTGGCAAAATGAAGCTTAATATGGAGACGGTGTACGTGCCTGAAGCCGACGTAATACAATGTAGAGATATGATGACGCATTGGCGTGAAACAAGTGAAAAAGTGTCAAAATTCTCTTTCATTTGCTTTTTGCTTTCGGTTATGTCGTTTCTTAGTCTGCTAGCGTGTAAGGACCCGTTTTTCTATGTTTATGCAGGAACCTCAGGCTTGTTTCTGATAGGTGGAATATTCTCTAAAAAATGGTACTATACGTCGTACGTTTCGGTACTTTTGGGTGCGATTCTGAATTGTTTAAGATTTTATTTGCCACTTTCTGAAAACAAAGCTGTTTTAGGAGCTGCTATAATAACAGCAGTAGTAGGTTTGGTGCCGAGCTTCTTTGCTTTTAAGTGTATATATAACTTCAATACAGTGTATAAAGAACTTGAAAAACGCAAGGGTTTTCCTAGTTTTATTGCAAATACGGCAGACCTGTATGCTGATAAAATTTACCTTAAGGATAAGGAAAAATCAAAATACGAAACCCTCAATGAAGTGTCCTTTAACCCTTTTAATTCTGCAGATGACATCAGAAATGAAGAAGTCAGAAGGTACCAGAATGCAAGTAAAAAAGCAACGACAGAGCCTATAAGAATGGACGTGGGCTATGACGGTAAGCTTGTTGAAGCCAAGGAAGAAAAGCCCAAAAAGCTTAAGGATTCCTACAGGTATGGTAAGACGATTTTTGGTAGAGAAATCATCTTTTTGCATAACGATATTTCAACATCTTCCTTTGACGAAAAGCGTGAGCTTATGTACAAGTGGAATGAAAACGTAGCCTACGCGACAAAGGAATTTCCCATATTCGTTTTCCTTATGATGCTGGCTGTTATGGCGTCAGGCTTTGGCTCGATATACTCCTTTGTGAATAACATTGTTATAGTTATTTTCGTTTTGGGTGTAAACTATATGAAAATGGGTAGAGGCTTTGCTCCCATATTTATTCTTATTGGCGTTATTTATTCCTGTGTTATGATGAATTCGGAAATTTGCTTACTATTAGTGTTGGGTGCGTATATCATAAACCGAGGAATCATTTTTGGTACAATACGTTATGTGCTTAACTATAAAATCTATAAGCAGCTCAAAAAAGAAAGAGGCTTTCCGTCGTTTATACGTACAACTGCCGACCTTTACGCAGATAAGCTTTACATCATAGATAAAGACGAAACAATCCGTAAAAAGGACCCTTCACAGAGAGTTGTCAGGGTTATGGATATAGGCTACGATAATAAGCCTGAAAAAGACGAGGGTGCGTGGAATGCCTTCGACTATATGGATGTACAAAAAAACGAAAAATAAAATATTTTGATTTATATGGAGAATGAAAAAATGAAAGGTAAAATGCTTGTTAATGAATTTATTTATCCACCCAAAACAGTAACTGATAGCTGTCATGCTTCTACTGTTTTACCTCTTCCAAACGGTAATGTGATTGCTGCTTGGTTTGGTGGTACAAAAGAGGGTAACGATGACGTTAAAATATGGGTGAGCGTGCGCGAAAACGGAAAGTGGGCACAGCCATACAGCGTTAACGTGGATGGTGAGGCATTGCCACATTGGAACCCTGTTCTTTTCTTAAGGGAAAATGGTGAAATTATTCTTTATTTCAAGTATGGGAAGCCTATTCCAAAGTGGGTAACGTATTATTCAATTTCCGTTGATGGAGGTAAAAGCTTCTCAAAGCCAAAGGTACTTGTACCTGGTGATGAGGATGGTGGCAGAGGTCCTGTAAAAAATAAGGCAATAAGGCTCTCGAACGGCTTGGTTGTTGCCCCTGCATCAAAGGAATCTCTGAGAAAATCCTGGAAATGCTTTGTGGATATTTCAGAGGATGATGGTTTGACCTTTACACATTCTAACTTTGTTTTAAGGTCAAAGAAAAACGGTAAAACCGTTGGTATGATTCAGCCTACACTCTGGGAGGATGAAAAGGGTCTTCATATGCTCATAAGAACAAACGCAGGTCATATTTACAGAAGTGACAGTAAGGATATGGGTAAAACCTGGTGCAAGGCGTATGAAACACCTATGGGTAACCCTAACAGTGGCATAGATGTTGTAAAAATGGACGACGGCACACTTGTTCTCATTATGAACCCTATTTTTGAAAACTGGGGTGACAGAGCACCACTTGTGCTTATGGCATCTACAGATGGTGGTGACACCTTCAGCGAAATTTTTACTTGCGAACCAACAACAGGTGACCACGAATTCAGCTATCCTGCTATGGTGGCACAGGGTAATATTCTTCACATTACCTACACTCACGAGCGTGAGGGGATTGTTTATCAGCAGGTCGAAATTAACTGATTTTTAGATTTTTTCTATAACGATTTATCAGAGATTTGCCTTTTTGGAATTTCCAGGAAGACAGATCTCTCATTCATTATGTAATTAATTATATTATTTTAAATTATATATTGAACTTTACTTCTGCATTTGTTAGAATGTATATGTCAAAAATTGGTTTAATATGTAATAAAGGAGTTTTATGATGCCCGAAGCAATTAAACTTTACCCTCAACTTACAAGGGTAGTAAAACATTTCAAAAAGTTCGATATTGAGGTGCCGAAGGCGTTGCTTGAAACAAGGTCACAGAAGCCTGACCTTTCGGATTTCCCATATCCGCTTCCACAACGCAAAAAAGATTATACGTGCTTTTGTCACGGTACAGGGGACATTATGTGGTACGGCTCAAACGGTGGCGTAACACGTTACAATCCAAACGCAGAAACTCTTACAGATGTTGTAATGCATTTCAGCGCACACAGAGATTTGTTGGATAACAACGTTTCTGCCATTGTTTCTGATGGTGACGAAGGTGTGTGGGTGCTTACTGATAATGGTGCAACACATATTGCAATGGTACGTATGTCTATGGAAGAAAAGGCAGAAAGACTTTTAGAGGAGTCTCACAAGTATGTTTCAAGACACGGTATGTACAGTCAGAAGTATCTTTCAGAGGCAGGTAACCTTGACTCTATTCTTCCTTACGGCAGCAGCGACAACGACGGTAGCTTTTCATCTGCTCACGCAATGGGTGAAATTTTCCGTTACGCAACTCTTAAGAGAGATTTAGGTGAATACCACGAGGATACTTTAAAGGCACGTGCAAGTGCTATTAAGGCAAGTGAAGCTAACCTTCTTCTTATGTACATTTCAGGTAGAGGTGACGGCTTCGTTGCAAGAAGCTACCATACAAAAGACGAGCCTGTGCCTGACGACGGTCTTTTCTACAAGAAGAATGGTGCAACAGCAAGCTGTAACAATACAACAGATGCTCGTGAAAAAGGGATTGTTGGTCTTGAGGTTAAGGCAGATGCACCAATTCCTGAAAGACTTCGCAAATTCTATGCGGAAAAAGGTAATGAAGATACAGATATTACGTATAAGGGTGACACAAGTAGTGACGAAATAACACATCACTATATGCATCTTCTTGTTGCTCACGAATTTTTGGGCAGAGAGGACCCTGAGTATGACGAGCTTTTAAAGACAGCTGCAAGAAACACCACAATGCATATGATTAACAATAACTTCGCTCTTCGCGAAGCAAACGGTGAATATACAACCTGGGCAAAGTGGAATCTTGAATATTTCAACACTCCCGGAGGTTGGGCAGATGCTTGTCTTAACGCAGGTCAGATGCTTATGTATCTCAATGTAACGATGCACATTACAGGTGAGCAGGGCATTTACAGAAAAACTCACGATGAGCTTATTGAAAAAGGTTATGCTGATTTAACATATAAGCATTACGACCGTTTCCACCACGTAAGCATTCAAGGTGGTGTGGAAGATAGAGAAGAAATTATGTACGGTGACCATATGCTTGCCGTACTTTCGCTCTGGGGTCTTTGTACACTTGAAAAGGACGAAAAGCTCCTTGAAAAATACAGAGCTGCGTTCAGAAGCTGGAGATACTCTCTTGCACCGGAATACAACCCCGGTTACGATTTTCCATATTTCCTTAGTGACCCTGAAAATGCAAAGCCTGATCCAGAGAAAATCAGAACATGGTTCTATCGTTTCAATGTATCAAGACTTGCTGCAAAGGTTTCACTTACTGGCCGTAGAGATATTCCACAGAAGGAATTACTTGGTGGCTACAAAGAAACCTCATGTCTTCTCCCTAACGATGAACACTTTATTTCTAAGTATGACAGAAACCCACTTGAATTCAAGGATGAAGACAGTGGTGGCGCATCTTGCGTAGAGGGTTGCTATCCATATACCTTTGCTTACTGGTTAGGCAGATACTTTAACTTTATAGAGGAGGGCGAAATCTAATGTCAAAATCAATTAAATTAATAGGAAATGCCCACCTTGATCCAATCTGGCTCTGGCGTTGGCAGGAGGGCTGTGCTGAAGTTCTTCAAACCTTCAGAAGTGCCCTTGACCGTTTAAATGAATATAACGATTTTGTTTTTACTTGCTCATCAGCAGCATACTATGAGTGGGTTGAAGAAATTGACCCACAGATGTTTGAAGAAATAAGAGCTATGGTAAAAAAAGGCAGATGGGTGCCTGTTAACGGTTGGTGGTTACAGCCGGACTGCAATATGCCATCAGGCGAAAGCTTTGCACGTCAGGCACTTTATAGTCAGCTTTATTACTATGAAAAATTCGGCAAAATTTGTGAAACGGGCTACAATGTTGACTCGTTTGGTCACAATGCTATGATGCCACAGCTCCTTAACAAAGCAGGAATGTATTCATACGTTATGCACCGTCCCGGTATGCACGAAAACAGTGAAATTCCTGAAAACCTTTTCTGGTGGGACAGCGCAGACGGTTCTCGTGTTCTTACTTACAGAATTCCTGACGGCTATGGCGCGCACGGAAAAGAATCTATAGACAGAAAGCTTGAGGACATTAACAAACGTGTTGAAGAAACAGGGCATGGAATGATGATGTTCTACGGTGTAGGTAACCACGGTGGTGGACCTACAAAGGGTGACATTGAATACTTAAAGGCTAACCTTGAAAGAGAAGGCTTCAATGACCTTGAATTTTCATCTCCTGATGATTATTTCTATGATATGTACAACGACTTCCTTGATATTCCAAGCTGGAAGGATGAATTACAGCATCACGCAAGTGGTTGCTATAGTGCAACCTCACTTGTTAAGGCACTTAACCGTAAGGCTGAAAATTCTCTTGCAGCAGCAGAAAAGTGGGATACAATTTCTTCTATAGTAACAGGCTCAAAGCCTTCTACAGAAAGATTCAAGGATGCATGGAAAAAGGTTTGCTTTAATCAGTTCCATGATATTCTTTGTGGTTGCTCTATTATGGAAAGCTACGAGGACGTTAAAGAGTCAGAGGGCTACGCTTTAAATATTGCATCTGAAAGCTACAACAACGCAGTTCTCAGAATTGCAAGAAAAATAGATACTTGGGTAGATGGTGTCAGTGACCCTGTGCTTGAAACACGACATTACACAGGTGCAGACCAGTTCCCAAGACCTGTAGTTGTGTTTAACCCACATTCATACGACGTTGAGATTCCTGTAAGAATGTACCATCCGTCAAAATCTGTTGTTGACAGCGACGGTAACGAGGTAACCTTCCAGAACGTGCGTTCATCACGCTCAAATGATGACCACCTTGACACAATGTTCCTTGCAAAGGTACCTGCATTCGGCTACAACACATACTGGCTTGAAATGGACCACGACGCAAAAGCTACTAAGGAGCTTGAGAGCTCAACAGAGTTTTTTATGGAAAACCAATATATGTGCGTTGAGTTCGACAAAGAAACAGGCTTTATTAAGAGTCTTAAGGATAAAGAAACAGGTGTTGATCTGGCAAGTGAAAACTTCCTTGCAATTCCTACTGTTATTGATGACGAAGAAACAGACACTTGGGCACACAACGTTTTCAAATTCCACAAGGTAAAAGGTCTTATGGAGCTTGTAAGCATTGAATGTATAGAAAATGGCGCTCTTCGTTCAGTTATCCGTACGAAGCACAAATTTAACGATTCATACCTCACTCAGGAGTTTATTCTTGCAAAGAATCAGAAAACGCTTAAGGTTGATTGTAAAGTAATGTGGCAGGAGAAATTCACTTTACTTAAATTTGCTTTCCCTGTTGGTGGAAGTGAAGAAGTAAGTACCTACGAAATTCCTTGTGGCTTTATTAAAAGACCTTGTGACGGTGACGAGGAGCCTGCACTTAACTGGGCAGACCTTACAGTTACTAAAGATGGTAAAAGAGTCGGCTTATCAGTAATGAGTGACTCAAAGTACAGCTACGATTGTCCCGGTGCAGAGCTTCGTCTTACAGCACTCAGAAACGTAATCTTTGCAGACCACTATTCAGACAGACCTGCAGCTGACTTTAACTTTACAGATGAAGGTCTTAACCGTTTCTCTTACGGAATTTACCTTCACGGTGGCGAAGCAGAAAGCAGTGACGTTGTTAAAGAGGCTCACATCTTCAACAATAACGTTGTTGCAGTGCCTGAAAGCTACCATAAGGGCGAGCTTCCACAGAAGGATTGCTTCCTTTACACTAACCTTGACAACGTTCAGATTACAGCACTTAAACGCTGTGAGGACGGCTCTGGTGACCTTATTGTAAGACTTTACGAAACTAAGGGAATTGATGATTCTAAGGGTTATTTAATGTCAAAGCTTTTCGATAACGGCTTCTGGTTTGATATTAAAAAGCACGAAATCAAGACCTTCAGAATTGACAGAGATACAAAGGTAAGAGAAATCAACTTCCTTGAAGGTATTGTAAAATAAAAAAATCTGCTTCCCGAAAGGGAAGCAGAATAAGTTACTTTATAATTGGTGAAACTTTTTTCTCAATTAAAAGAGCAACCCATATTTTTATTGAATCGGGTATTACAAAGGGCAAAACGCATATGCTTAGGGATGAAACAAAGGTTTGCACAGTTGATTCCTTTAAGTAAACAGATGTGTACCAGAAGGTGCCGAAGGCATAGCAAGCTAAAAGGCCTGCAAAAAGTCCAACAGCTTTTGCCCAGCTGCTGTTTACCAAAAGCCTTGTTACTATAAAGTAAACAAGTGCTGTAAGGATAAAACCTAAAATATAACCACCTGTTGCGCCAAGCAAATGGCCTATGCCACCTGAGAAACCGGAAAAAACAGGCAAGCCTATTGCACCAAGAATTATATAAAGGACAATAGTTTAAAAACCTTTTTTTCCACCAAGAATGGACAGGCTACAAAAAATAGCAAGCGTTTGCAGGGTCAATGGTATAGGTGCCGGAATAGTGATAAATGAAGAAACTGCAATTATCGCAGTAAAAAGAGAAACAAGTACGCAATTTTTTATTTTGTTACGTAACTGATTGTTGGTTTCCTGTTTCATTTTATCACCTCATCTTAAGTAGTTTACTTAAGATACCATATGTGGTTTATAATGTCAAACAAGAAAAAAACAGAAAGAAGGAAAATTATGGAAACTTTAATGGAATTAGGTACTAAAATTATCAGTATCTTTGAAGCCATTATGGGTATGGATTTCACAAGCGAAATTATACCTATGCTTATTATGTGGGCGATAGGCGGCATTCTTATTTACTGTGCTATCGCAAAGGATATGGAGCCTACGCTTCTTTTACCAATGGGCTTTGGTACAATTCTTGTAAACCTTCCGCTTGCACTTACTGAAGGCGTTATTTCAGAGCATGGTGCAATTGAAGTGCTTTACAACGCCGGTGTAGCAAACGAACTGTTCCCATTGCTTCTGTTCATCGGTATCGGTGCTATGATCGATTTCGGTCCTGTGCTTTCAAACCCTAAGCTTATGATTTTCGGTGCTGCTGCTCAGTTTGGTATTTTCTTTACGCTTTCAGTTGCATCCTTGTTCTTCCCAATAAACGAAGCAGCATCAATCGCTATTATCGGTGCAGCAGACGGACCAACGTCTATCTTCGTTGCAACTGCTTTAAATTCAAAGTATATTGGTGCTATTGTTGTTGCTGCTTACTCATACATGGCTCTTGTTCCAATGGTACAGCCACCGGTAATCAAGCTTCTTACAACTAAAAAAGAACGTAAGATTCGTATGAAATACGAAGGCAAGGCAGTTTCAAAGAAAACAAGAATCCTTTTCCCAATCGTTGTTTCTGTTATTGCAGGTGTTGTTTCACCACAGTCTGCGGTTCTTATCGGCTTCCTTATGTTCGGTAACCTTATCAGAGAATGTGGTGTTCTTGATTCACTTTCAGAAACAGCACAGAAAACACTCGCAAACCTTGTTACAATTCTTCTTGGTATCACAGTTGCAAGAAATATGAACGCACAGGATTTCCTCACATGGGAAACTGCTCTTATTCTTGGTCTTGGTCTTGTTGCTTTCATTTTCGATACAGCAGGTGGCGTTCTTTTTGCAAAGTTTCTCAACATCTTCCTTCCGGAAGGAAAGAAGTTCAATCCAATGATTGGTGCTGCAGGTATCTCTGCATTCCCAATGTCATCACGTGTTGTTCATAAGTTAGGTCTTGAAGAAGATAATCAGAACTTCCTTCTTATGCACGCAACAGGTGTTAACGTTTCCGGTCAGGTTGCATCAGTTATTGCTGGTGGTATGATTCTTAGCTTTTTTGGTAATTAATAAGGGGGTATAAATATGTTCAGAGCTCTTGCAGAAAAACTTTCAGCTTCAGTTGGTATAATTGGTGGAGCAGACGGCCCTACAGAAATTATTGTATCCGAAGCAGCAAAAGGCACAGTAGAAGGACTTGCTTTCTCTACAGAAAATATCGGCGAAGCACTTCTTTGCTCTGTTGCCGGTATGGTTGGTATTTTTATTGTTATTGGTATAATTATTTTTTCAGTTTCAATTCTTAATAAATCAAGTAACCAAAAGGATAAGTAATTATGGACTTTAAAAGTTTTATAAATGGTGCTTTAGGTCGACCTGAAAAGGGCGATACAGTAAAGTATTTCACTCTCAGACAAAGGGTGTCGGGCTACATTCTTACAAAGGCACAGAAGAATATTCCTACCTGTGGCTACAACTATGAGGCTGATCTTACAAAATTCTGGGAGGAGTTTCAGAATTTAAAGGCAACCTGTGGCTACCATTTATCCTTCAACACAATAATGATGAAGGTGCTTTCAGAGGGCTTGAAGGCAGCGCCTAAGCTTAATGCACACATCAAATATAATTCAACATCATCTTGTGGAACTTTAGTGCTAAAAAAACACATAGACGTTGCAATGCCCGTTGTGTTAGAGGATGGGGAAACTTTCCCCTTAAAAGTAAGGGAAACAGAGAACAAAACTCTTAAAGAGATTGCAGAGCAAATAGATGACCTTATGAAAAGGCTTGAAAAAACCGATTTGGACAAAGTCTTTTTTGAGGTTATTGCTCAGCGTACAATAGGTCTTTTGCTTACAGGTGAATTTGTTCCTACAATTGCTCAGACTGTAACCGGCTATGTGGGAAAGCACAAGGTGGCAAAAATTAAAGACCACTTTTACCGCAATCCACGAGATGGCTCAATTCTTTTAATGGAAGAGCTTAACGAGGGCTCGGTGTGTCTTACAAACTGGGGACCACTTTACGAAGGCCTTAATGGTAATGTAACCTACACGCCACTTCTTTACCCACAGACCTTTTTAATGGCTATGGGTAGCATAAGAGATACGGACTACGCTTTTAAGAATGAAGAGGGTGTAGTTGATATAGGTACTAAAAAGCTTTTACCTATTACACTTATGTTTGATCACAGAATAGGCGCGTTTAACGACGTAATGCCTTTCATTAAAAAGCTGGACGAAATTTTCCAGAACCCAGAAATAATGAGAGAATGGTAAAGACAAAAGGGAGAGCCAATTCAGCATTGGTTCTCCCTTTTTAGTGGATAATAAACAGGTGATATATAATAAATAAAAGCCTTGAGAAAAATCTCAAGGCTTTTAACTTTGCACTTTGCACTCTGCATATTGCACTTTAATAATACGCTTCGCGTTTTTTCTTTTTTATAAACTTGTATACAAGGTACACTACCACAAGCACAAGAGAAACGGAAAGACCTATATATGCATCAAGGTTTGAGTTGCCTTCAATTTTAAGCTCGTTCCACAGCATAGTCATATATTGCTGTGTATCGTAATCAAGGTTTTCGTAAATCTCGGTTTTAGGTAAATCCTTTTCGTCAGGGTAAAGGATAGGATCACCCTTTAAATCATAGTCGTCAGACTCCAGAACAAGGGCGTGTGGGGAAGCGTAACATATATAATTTGCGTTTGCTACTGCAATTTCTTCCTCGCACATAAAGTTGATATATAGCTCTGCAGCCTCCTTGTTTTGTGCATTCTTTGGTACGCACATAGCGTCTACAAAGAAGTTTACGCCTTCCTTAGGGTAAACAAAAGCAAGGTCAGGGTTTTCGTCGTACATAGTAAGGAAGTCACCAGCATAGTATGCAGCAATTGCAGCCTCACCATTTTCCATTTTGCCGAAAATTTCGTCCATAACGTAGCTGGCAACAAGAGGATTCTGCTCCTTAAGCTTCTGTATAGCTGCATCCCAATCTTTTAAATCGTTAGTGTTTATGCTTTGACCTAAAAGGAATTGTGCAATACCGAAGGTGTCGCGTGGGTTGTTGAACATAAGTATTTTACCTGCGTATTGCTCATCCCACATTAAACCCCAGCTGTCAGGGGTGCCCTTTACCATTTTGGTGTTGTAGATAAGTCCTACCATACCAACTGTATAAGGAACGGTGTATTTATCTTCTGGATCAAAATACAAGCCTTTGTATTTTGAAAGAATATATTTTGCGTTAGGAATATTAGTAAAATCAAGCTCTGCGAGCAAGCCCTCTTCGCGAAGCTTTGCAATCATATAGTCCGATGGAATAATAACATCGTAGTTGGCGCCACCACTAATGAGCTTGTTATACATATTTTCGTTGCTTTCAAAGTTTGTGTAGTTGACGGTAATGCCGTAACGCTCTTCAAATTCTTTGTTTACGTCTAAGGTACCCTCTGCACCGTCGGAGATGTATTCACCCCAGTTGTAAACGTTAATCTCGGTGCCCTTAAGGTGAGAATAATCTTTTTCTTCGCTTGCAAGCGCAACTACACCTAAGCTTGAAAGAACTATAAGAAGAACCACAAGTATACATAAAAGGCGTTTCATCATTTCTTTGCACCGCCTTTTTTAGAAAGCTTTTTATCTCCGTGAGCGCTTATGAGGTTAGAAACCACAAGAAGCACAAGAATCGCAAGGAAGATAAGAGTAGAAAGGGCGTACATATCAGGTGTAACACGACGCTTTGTCATAGAGAAAATACGTATAGGCAGGGTCTGTGAGGTTGTACCACTAACGAAGTAGCTGATAATGAAATCATCGACAGAAAGCGTAAAAGCCATCATAAGACCAGATATGATGCCGGGCATTATTGCAGGAAGCACAACCTTGAAAAACGCCTGAAACGGAGTACAGCCAAGGTCCTGTGCAGCTTCTGCAAGGTGAGGATCTGTCTGCCTGAGCTTTGGTAAAACGTTAAGAATTACGTAAGGCAATTCAAAGGTGGTGTGGGCAATTATAAGGGTTGCAAAGCCCAAGGTGCCTGTCTGACCAAAAAGAGAGCCAACAAACACGAAAAGAAGCATCATAGCGATACCTGTAACAATTTCCGGATTCATCATAGGAATATTAGTTACAGTCATAACACTGCTTTTCAAAAGCTTGTTTTTGTAGCCGAAAATGGCTGTTGCAGCAGCAGTACCCATAATTGTAGAAATTATAGAAGAAACCACAGCAACAATCATAGAGTTTTTAAATGCAGTAAGTGTTGCTGCATCATTGAAAAGCTCTTTGTACCAATATAGTGAAAAGCCCTGAAAAACAGAGGTGCTTTTACCTGAGTTGAAGCTGAAAAGAATAAGCACGGCAATAGGTGCGTACAAAAACAAGAACACAAGAATTGTGTAAAGGGTAGAGCCGAAGGAAGATTTTTTCGTCATATAATCACACCTCCGTCATCATCAGAGAAACGATTCATTACTGCAAGGCAGATGAATATGAGAATCATTAACACAAAGGAAAGTGACGCACCAAGGTTAAAGTTGTTGGCTGTCTGGAATTGTGTTTCTATAATGTCACCTATAAGGATTGTACCTGTACCACCTAATTTCTGTGAAATATAGAAGGTGCTTACGTTAGGAACAAACACCATTGTAAAGCCTGAAACAACGCCGGGAACACTCAGCGGAATTGTAACGTTTTTGAATACATCAAGTCTGTTGCCACCTAAATCCTGAGCTGCCTCAACTAAAGAACGGTCAGATTTAAGCATTACGGTGTAAATAGGCAAAATCATATAAGGAAGGAAGTTGTAGACCATGCCTACAACAACTGCACCACGTGTGTTAATAAGGTGCACAGGGTCAAAGGCGAAGCCTGACGCACTGTTTACAAGCACCGTATTGTTTATGAAGTCTATTACAGAGTTAATGGTGGTTGTTAAAAGACCATTATCCTCAAGAATAGTCATCCATGAATATGTTCTTAGAAGAAAGTTCATCCACATAGGAAGCATAATAAGCATTGTCATAGTGCTTTGCTTTTCAGGTCCTTTTGACGCCATGATGTATGCAAGTGGGTATGCAATAACAAGGCATATGATAGTTGCTAAAAGACCTAACCATATGGAAAGGATAAAGGTGTCGGCATATTTACCGATTTCAGCCATATTGCTGAAGGTGAATGCACCGGTTTTATCTGTAAAAGCGTAGTAGGCTACCATACAAAGAGGAACAATTATAAATAATGCTGCCCAAACAATGTACGGAGCGCCTGCAAGCTTTGTCATAAGAGATGATTTTTTGTTCATCAAAAGCACTCCTTTCGAAAGTTTTGGTGGGAATTATTCCTCCTCGTCATCTTCAACCTCTGCAACTGAAAGCTCGTCAAACTCTTCACTGAAGGAGCTGTAGTCACCATAGAGGCCTGAGTACCTTGATTTTTTCATAATGTGAATGGCATCAGGTTCAACAATAAGGCCTATTGTAGAGCCTACTGACTGATAGTCTGTTGACTGAATCATCCACTTAAAACCCTTGATTTCAACAATTATTTCGTAATAAACACCCTTGAAGGTGATGGAGGTAACAACGCCTGAAATCATAGCCTTGTCAACAGGTACAACGTCAACGTCCTCAGGACGTACAACAACGTCAACCTCTTCATCAACGCCAAAGCCCTTATCAAGACATTTGAATTTGTGACCTGCCATTTCAACCCAGAAGTCGTCCTTCATAACGCCTTCAATAATGTTGCTTTCACCAATGAAGTCTGCAACAAAAGCGTTTTTCGGCTCGTTGTAAATGTCAGTAGGTGTACCAATCTGCTGAATAACACCGGAGTCCATTACAACGATTGTGTCACTCATTGAAAGCGCTTCTTCCTGGTCGTGTGTAACGTAAATGAAAGTAATGCCAAGACGCGTCTGAATGTTTTTAAGTTCAACCTGCATATCCTTACGAAGCTTAAGGTCAAGTGCACCAAGTGGCTCGTCAAGAAGAAGGACACGAGGTTTAACAACCAATGCTCTTGCAATAGCAACACGTTGCTGCTGACCACCGGAAAGAGAGGAAATATTTCTTCTTTCAAAGCCTTTAAGATTAATTAATTCAAGCATCTCGGTAACGGCTGCCTTGATTTCCTTTTCAGGAGTTTTCTTAAGACGAAGGCCGAAAGCAATGTTCTCGTAAACGTTAAGGTGTGGAAAAAGAGCATAACGCTGGAAAATAGTGTTAAGCTGTCTTTTGTGTGGTGGCACACCATTTATTTTTTTACCTTCAAAAAGCACGTCACCTGAGTCAGGCTCCTGGAAGCCTGCAATCATACGAAGAGTAGTGGTTTTACCACAACCTGAGGGGCCTAAAAAGGTAATGAACTCCTTGTCGCGGATATATAAGTTCATATTTTCAATAATCTGTTGACCATCAAAGGCAACGGAAATATTTTTTAATTCGATAATGTTATTGGACATATGATGGTCCCCCTTGTAAAGTAATAGAACGAATTATTTCATTCAAAAGAAAAAACCACCTACCCAAAGAGCATTTAAAAATGCTTTCTTCAAATTGGTGAATTTTTGTTTTGTCCGTGGCATCAACAAAGCTTGAACCCGTGACGGCTGACACGAAATATTAATTTACTAAGACTTAATATATATACAATTATAGAAAAAGTCAATAATTTTTTAAAAATGTATAAAATTATTTTTTATTGTCGAATTATACGCAATAAAGCAGAGTATCCCACGCAGGTATGTACGGGTGGTGTCTGAGATGTATTTTGTAGTCGGGATTTGCTTTGTTTATGAGTAATGGCAGGGCGAAAATGTCACTGCATTTGTGGTAAACTGCTGCGTTCAATTTTGGCTTGTAATTTGCTAAAATTTCTACACCTGCAGAAATAATTTCTTGTTCGCTACCCTCGGCGTCAATTTTTATGTAGGTAGGTGCAATGCCACGGCACAAGGTGTTAAGTGTAACAGAGCTTGTGGGGTGGTCGCCACCTATGGCAGATTGTCTGCCGTGCACGTTTGAAAAGCCCACAACACCATCAATGTCTGTGACGGCAGCATTAAAGGCTTTAAAGTTTTTAAGGTCTTTGCAATGTGCTGTTAATTTATTATATGATTTTGTGTCGGGCTCAGCACAAACAATGTTGGAATATTTTCCGTTGGTGTAGCTTAAAAACGTGTCTACCGTGTCACCTCTGTAGGCGCCAATGTCAATGTAGCTTTCTTCCTGTGAAAGCTTAAGAATATTGTTAAATGCTTCAGTTTCAGGAGTTGTTATTTCCTTTAAAACACTTAATTCTCCACCAAAAAGGAAATTTACGTAGCCTGCAAAAATTTCTTTTGAAAAGTCATCTGCCATAAGATTATAGCCGAGGTCAATTTCTTCCTGGTGCTTTTCAAGAAAAGCTCTGTCAAAAACCTCTGTGCCTGTTACAGGTACAACGGGTACAAGGACCTGGTGGTTTTCTGCAATTTTGTAAATATTTTCCATAACGTCAGGTATAGATGTGCCGAAGGTAACAATTACCGTAAATGACGAAAATTTTTCTTCAAAATATGACAGTGGCATTACCTGAAAGCCACGAAAGCTTCTGTTTCTAACAAACGTACTGCTTGCAGTGACACCTGAAATTTCAATGCCTTTTTCTAATAAAACGTCAAGTACCTTATCGGCACCGTTGCCGGTACCGTACATAACTATTGGCTCTTTTGAGTTTTTAAGCTTTTCCCATACAGAAAATTCGTCAAGATTGAAATTCATAAGGCATCTCCACAAATTTTTTTCATATTATATCATACAAAGGAACGGAATGCAAAGAATACTAAAAAAACAGAATCGTGCAATAGCACGATTCTGCAGAGTGGAATGTGGATTGGTTTATATCCATATGCTTTTGTAATCTCGCAAGCCTACGGTGATTTCATATTCAATCGAAGCTTTTTCAGCTTTGTATCTGTGGAGATTTTCGGCGGCAGAAAGCTTTTCCAGCTTTTTCTGCACGGTAGTGGCACTCTTTTTTCTCAAAGAACGAATTCTCCACCAATGATATTCAATTTGGGCTGCAAGTAACATCTGATTAAATGTCATCATAAAAACTCCTTTTCATAATTTTTTGCTGAATTAAGACACATATTGTGCTCTTCGGTTATTATTATACATATATCTTGTGTCGATAATTGTCTTATTAAGGCACAAAAATTAATTTTTTTGAAAAACAAGGAAAATAATAAAAGAATAACGGATATATGGCGTTATTTTGTTACTTGTAATAGTTTTTTGTTTATGATAAAATAACGTAACAGAATCACATATGATTCTAAAAGGAAGCGATTTTATGAGAATATATAAAAGTGTAGCAGAGCTTGTAGGGAATACACCTCTTTTACAGCTTTCAAATATACAAAAAAAAGAGGGGTTAGGCGCAACCCTTTTGTGTAAGCTAGAGTGCTTTAACCCTACCTGCAGCGCTAAGGACAGACCTGCTGTGGAAATGATTTTTGACGCAGAGCAAAAGGGTTTGTTAAAGGAAGGCTCTGTTATTATTGAACCCACAAGCGGTAACACAGGCATAGGACTTGCAGCAATTGGCACCTCAAGGGGCTACAAGGTCATAATTGTAATGCCTGATACTATGAGTAAAGAGAGAATAGCACTTACAAGGGCTTACGGTGCAGAGGTTGTTTTGACAGACGGCAAGTTGGGTATGAAAGGCGCCATAGGGAAGGCAAACGAACTTAAAAATTCATATGAAAACGCCTTTATTCCTGACCAGTTTTCAAACGAAGCAAATCCACTTGCTCACTATAAAACCACAGGTCCTGAAATATGGCAGGCTACCGAAGGAAACGTTGATGTTTTTGTTGCTTGTATAGGTACGGGTGGTACACTTTCAGGTACAGGAAGGTTTTTAAAAGAGAAGAATCCTGATATAAAAATCGTCGGTGTCGAGCCTGCAAAATCACCTTTACTTACAAAAGGTGTTGCAGGACCTCACGGCATACAGGGTATCGGTGCGAATTTCGTTCCTGATTGCCTTGATAAAGACGTGTATGATGAAATAATTGACGTAGCTGACGAGGATGCATATTGTTGCGCAAGGCAGGTTGCAGCAGAGGAAGGCGTTGCAGTAGGTATATCCTCAGGCGCGTGTGTTTGTGCAGCGAAGGAGCTTGCAAAACGTCCGGAAAATAAAGATAAAATTATTGTGGCACTTTTGCCCGATACAGGCGAAAGATATTTGTCTGCGTCACTTTACGAGGAGTAAACTATGGATAAGTTTTTAGCGTCAATGGGACTTATAACAGGCACGGTTAAAAGCCTTGAAGAAATAAGCAATAGCTGTTTTTTGAAAAACGACAAAGACAGACAGCTTATTCCTAACAGAAAAGAAGTTATAAAGGTTATAAAGGACCTGCAATCATTACTTTTCCCTAACTATTTTAAGCATAGTGAGGGTAGCGAAAACGTTCTTTCTCAGACAGAGCTGCTTTTGAATATATATAGCAGACTTGTTGCACAGATTGAAGGGGCTTGCCAGTTTAATGGCACACAGATGTGTTGCAGCCCTGCAGAAATCTGTGACAAATTCATAAACGAGCTTCCAAATGTTAAAAAGCTTCTCATTAAAGATATTGAAGCTATTTACGAGGGGGACCCTGCAGCAAAATGCCACGAGGAAGTGCTTATTTGTTACCCGGGCTTTTACGCTATTTCAATATACAGAATTGCCCACGTGCTTTACACACTTAAGGTGCCACTCATTCCTCGTATTATGACGGAGTTTGCCCACGAAAAAACAGGTGTTGACATCCACGCAGGAGCAACCATTGGCGAATATTTCTGCATTGACCATGGTACAGGTATTGTTATTGGTGAAACAACCACAATCGGTAACAGAGTCAAGATTTATCAGGGCGTTACCTTGGGGGCAAAAAGCTTTAAGCTTGACGAAAACGGCAATCCTGTTAAGGATATTAAGCGTCACCCCGACATTGGCAACAACGTTGTTATTTATGCAAATGCAACAATTCTTGGTGGTGACACAAAAATAGGTGATAACTGCATAATTGGTGGTAATACCTGGCTTACAAGCTCTGTTGAAGAGGGTAAAACAGTTTACTACTCGAATTAAGTTTTTACATAAATATAATGCCCCTGCTCATTGAATGCCAATGAACAGGGGCATAAATGTTTGTTTAGATTTTTACTGCGTCTTTGATTTTGATTTTACCGATAAACGGAATTTTAAGGAAGCCGTTGCAAACATCATCTTCAAAGGTCAATTCAACGTCAATGTCCTTACCTGGAAGCAAAGAGGTTGTTGCCTTTGCTGTAAGTGTGTTGCCATCCTCTTTTACGTCGGAAAGCTCGAAGTCAGGCATACCGAAGTCTGCACCGACAAGCTCGATTTCCATTTCGTATTTTCCGTTTTCGTTTTCAAGCTCAAAGATTGCATCTCCCTTGAAAAACATGTTGTTGATTTTGGCTTTGTACTTTCCTAAACCTATCATATCTATTTCCTCCCAAAAAATTATATATTATTTAATACCTGCAGCATAACGAAGAATTTCACGAGCATCGCTTGTCTGAATGCCTGATGTGCCATCAACGTTTGCTGTTGTAAGCTGAGCAGAGGTTACATTCTTTTTTACAAGACCTGCAGCAAGGCACAAAGCGAAGCGTGCATCGTAAATAGAACGCGTACCGTCACCGTCGATGTCACCCTTCAGTGAGAAGTCCTTGTTTGTGGTAACAACGAAGGTGTCGGGGTATGCAAATGATGTGCCAATAAAGGCAGATTGAGGAGCCCTTGTTTTTTCAACAAGCTTGCTGTCTCTTAAAAGGTATACCTTAGTGGCAGTCGGGATTGCGCCTGAAAGACCTTTGAACTGAATAACACTTGCTTGGGGAAGACTATACTCCTTGCCATCTTTTAAAAATGCTATTTTGTAAGAGTACATTTTTGAATATCTGCATGGAAGTAAAGCTGAATAAGTACTGTTTGATAACACCTTTACCGACAGGTCAATTTTCCCTGTTTTCGGGAAAGCACCTGCAGAGTCATGAAGTACAACGTTTGTTGCAATATCTGTGACGGTACGTGTTTCCGTAAACATATATTTTGCAGGTAAGTGAAGTGATTTGACGTATTTTTCAGCAGGTGTGTTTTTTACGAAGTAAATACCCTTTGTGGTATAGTAGAAAACATTGTCGTCTGAATCTATGCCACCAACAAAGGCATCCTTACCAATAATCTTTAAAGAGTATGGAAGGTGTATTTCAGCAAGACTCTTGCAGCCGTAAAAAGCTCTATAGCCAAGATTCTGAAGGTTATCACTAAGTCTTATTGACTTAAGGTTCCAGCACATTGCAAAGGTGTAAGCTCCGATTGAGCGTACGTTGTTGTACATCTTAACGTTTGTAAGAAGGTAGCAGTAGTAAAACGCTTGGTCTGCGATGGTAACAACGCTTTTCGGTACTGTAAAGCTACCTGTTCTTGCGGAAGGAACTGCAAGAAGTGTTGTTTTATCTTTATTGTAAAGAACACCATCAACACATGTGTAATATTTGTTTTCTGAAGAAATTGTAATTTCCTTCAAAGTACGTGTTGCATCAAAAACACCGGGTTCAATATACTCGACACTTGCAGGGAGTTCGATATATTCAAGAGTTTTGCTGTCGCCGAAAGAGGATTGTGTAAGTGACGTAACAGTATAGCCGTCTATTTTAGAAGGTACAATGATTTTCTTGTCGGTGCCGATGTAGCCTGTTATAACAACAACTTTCCTGTTGCCTTCATCGTATATGTCGTACAAAAGATCATTGGGAGATACCGTAACAATATCGGTAGTTGCGGTAGCAGTGACGGAGGCTGCATTATCAGGGAAGACAAAACAACCGAAAACAAATATTGCTACAAGCAACAAGCAAAGTGCTTTTACCTTTCTCAAAGATACCACTCCTATTTTAATGAGAATTACGCTATCATAATTATATTATATATTTCTGATATTTGCAATTGGAATGTTTACACAAAAATAAATAGATCTTTTGTAGTAAAAAACAAAAAGCAAAGCCTCGAAGAAAAACTTCGAGGCTGAATTGCTTTGTAAAATTCCTATTTTACTTAGATAGCGCGGGTAACCTTACCGGAGCGCAAGCAGCGTGTGCAAGCATATACTCTCTTTGGAGAGCCGTTAACGATAGCCTTAACTCTCTTTACGTTTGGTTTCCATGTTCTGTTTGAACGTCTGTGTGAGTGAGAAACCTTAATGCCGAAAGCAACTTCCTTGTTACAAAATTCGCATTTTGCCATTGAGCTGCACCTCCTTGTTTGTTTTTATAAATTCGAATTTACGTCTAAACATAAGACAACGGAATGTATCATATCACCTTTTTTATGCAAATGCAAGTGTTTTTTTTATAAAACCCGTGTTTTTATGAACTTTTACATAATATGGACCAATATTTCAAATATTTTTTTGAAAATTGCTTGATTTTTACGAAGGTATCATATATAATATCATTCATAACCGAACATTTGTACACTTTGAAGGGAGTATAACAATGACAGACAGATCAGAAAAAAGCAAAGCACTTGAAACTGCGCTTTCTCAAATAGAAAAAAACTTTGGTAAAGGTGCTATCATGCGTCTTGGCGAAAATGCCGGTATGAGTGTAGAGGCTATCCCTACAGGCTCCATTGCACTTGATGCTGCAACAGGCATCGGTGGTCTTCCGAAGGGCAGAATTATTGAAGTTTACGGTCCTGAGTCATCAGGTAAAACAACACTTGCACTTCACGTTGTTGCAGAGGCACAGAAAATGGGCGGCGAAGCAGCATTTATCGATGCTGAGCATGCTCTTGACCCTGTTTATGCAGCAGCATTGGGTGTTGACATTGATTCACTTCTTGTTTCACAGCCTGACAATGGTGAACAGGCTTTGGAAATTGCAGAATATCTTGCACGTTCAGGTGCACTTGATGTTATTGTTGTTGACTCCGTTGCAGCACTTGTTCCAAAGGCTGAAATTGAGGGTGAAATGGGTGACTCTCACGTTGGCTTGCACGCTCGTCTTATGTCACAGGCGTTAAGAAAACTTACCGGTGCAATTTCTAAATCAAACACAATGGTTATTTTCATTAACCAGCTTCGTGAAAAGGTTGGTGTTATTTACGGTAACCCTGAAGTAACAACTGGTGGTCGTGCACTTAAGTTCTACTCAACCATCCGTATTGATGTAAGAAGAGTTGAGCAGTTAAAGGGCGCGGGCAACGAGTTTATAGGCTCCCGTACAAGAGCTAAAATTGTTAAAAACAAAGTAGCTCCTCCATTTAAAGAGGCAGAGTTTGATATTATGTATGGTGAGGGTATTTCCAAATATGGTGAAATTCTTGACCTTGCAGTTAAAATGGATATTGTTCGTAAGAGTGGTGCATGGTTCTACTATGGCGAGGAGCGTCTTGGTCAGGGCAGAGATAACGTTAAGGAATATATCAGAAACACCCCTGAGTTCTGCGCTGAAATTGAAGGCAAAGTAAGAGAAAGCATCAAAAATCTTATTTCTGCAAGAAATCCTATTTCCCGTAGAGAAGCAGAGGCAGCTGCCCCTGTTGTTGCAGAGCCTGTTACCAAAGAAAAAGCACGAGCAAAGCTTGACATTGCTGTTGATGACGACGAATAATGAGAATTACATCTAAAGCCGGTAACGGCAACAAGGTTCACATTTACATAGACGGTGAGTATACCCTTACGTTGTATGATGATTATTGGTACACGTCAGGGTATACTGAAAATCAGGAAATTTCAGAAGACGAGCTTGCTTCCTTGAAAGAGGAGGCAGGCTTTCGCTCTGCTTATGAGAAAGGTATACAATATCTTTCCATGCGTGCATATTCTAAGAAAGAAATGTATAATAAACTAAAGATGAAGTTTCCTGTTGATTGCGTAAATCGTGCAATAGATAAAATGACGGATAGAGGTTACCTTGATGATGAAGCCTTTGCAAACTTCTTTGCAAGGCATCTTTTTGAGGTAAAAAAGTATGATGTGAAGCGCATTTCTTACGAATTGCATATGAAGGGCGTAAGCTCTGAAATTGTGGATAATACGTTGAAAACTCTTGACAACGAGCCAATTACGCGTATTATAGATATAATAGAAAATAAGTATATAAATAAACTGAATGACGAAAAAGAACGTAAAAGGTTAGTCAATCGTTTTGTGCGAATGGGCTATGCTTATCACGATATTATGTCGGCATTCAGAGAGTTTGAAGGTGAGTAATATGTCACGAAAAGTAGGAATGGTAAGTCTTGGTTGTCCTAAGAACCAGGTAGATGCCGAAATTATGCTTAAAAAGCTTGTTGATGAGGGTTATATCCTTGTTCAGGAAGCAGACAAGGCAGATGTTGTAATTGTTAACACCTGTGGTTTTATTGAGGATGCCAAAAGAGAGTCAATTGACGCTATTCTTGAAATGGTGGATTTCAAGGAGGATGGACTTCTTAAAAAGATTCTTGTAACAGGTTGTCTTGCACAGCGTTACGCTGAAGAAATTTTTGCAGAGATTCCTGAGGTTGACGGTGTAATAGGTCTCGGTGCAAACGACGATATTGTTGAGGTTTGCAATTCCCTTTTTGACAACGATGAGCAGTATAGCGCATTCCCTGAAAAAGAAAAGCTTCCTCTTGAGGGTGGCAGAATTCTCACTACACCTGAGTACACTGCTTATCTTAAAATTGCCGAGGGTTGCTCAAACTGTTGTACCTATTGTGCAATTCCTTCCATAAGAGGTGCTTTCAGAAGCCGTAAAATGGAAGACATACTTGAAGAAGCCAATATGCTTTGTGAAAAAGGCGTTAAGGAAATTATTCTTGTTGCACAGGACACTACTAAATACGGTGAAGACCTTTATGGCGAATTAAAGCTTCCGGAGCTTCTCAGTGAATTAAACAAAATTGAAAAGCTTCAGTGGATTCGTCTTTTGTACTGCTATCCTGACAGAATTACAGATGAGCTTATTGACGCTATTGCAGAAAACGAAAAGGTTTGTAACTATATCGATATTCCAATGCAGCACGCAGATGCAAAAATCCTTAAGGCTATGAACAGAAAAGGCAGTAAGGAGGAGTTGCTTGCACTTGTTGAAAAGCTAAGGGCAAAAATTCCGGATATTATTATAAGAACAACCTTTATTACAGGCTTCCCCGGTGAAACAGATGTAGAGTTTACAACTCTTTCTGAGTTTGTTAACGAAGCAAAGCTTGACAGAGTGGGCTGTTTTGCATATTCTCGTGAAGAGGGGACGATTGCTTACGACTTGCCTGATCAGGTGGATCCTGAGGTTGCCGCTGAAAGAGCAGAGGTTATTATGGATCAGCAATTCCGTATAGTTGACAAAAAGCTTGAAGCTCTTATGGATAAAACTGTAGACGTTCTTGTTGAAGGCTACGATCCATATACAGACAGCTATTTCGGAAGAACCTATATGGACGCACCTGATATTGACAATAACATTGTCTTTACTTCAGGCTACACTATTGAAGACGGCGAAATTGTACCCGTTGAAATTTTTGACAGAGACGAATATTCTCTTATTGGAGAGGCTGTATGAGTAAAATGAATGTTCCGAATATCCTGACAATAATCAGAATATTCCTTACACCTGTTTTTCTCGGTTTATTTTTAAGTGATATTCCACACCATTTTTTGTGGGGATTGATTGCGTTTTCTTTAGCTGCAATTACAGATTTTCTTGACGGTAACATTGCCAGAAAAAGAAATATTGTGACTGTTTTTGGTCAGCTTGCGGACCCGGTTGCAGACAAAATCCTTACAACTGCAGCACTTCTTGCATTTATGCAGTTTGGACTTTGCAATGTGTGGATAATTATGATAGTATTATTGAGAGAGTTTACAATAACCTCCTTCAGACTTGTTGCAACAAGTCAGGGCATTGTAATTCCAGCAAACGTATATGGCAAAATGAAAACAGTTTCACAAATGGTTTTTTCTCTTGTGATTATGCTTCTTGCAGAGCTTGAAGAGGTGGGCGTGCTTGGTAACAGCTTTCCACTTTCAGTTGTTGCAAATGCACTTCTTACCATTACAGCTGTGCTTTGTGTGATTTCAGGTGTTATTTACGTTAAACAATCAATAAAAATTATAGATTTCTCGAAGTAGGGTGAGGAAAATGAAACTTTACAATTCACTTACAAGAAAAAAAGAAGATTTTAAAGAAAACGTGCCCGGTAAGGTTAGTATGTACACTTGTGGACCTACAGTTTACCACTTCGCGCACATTGGTAACTTAAGAAGCTACATTATGGAGGACGTACTTGAAAAGCACCTTCGTTACAGTGGCTACGACGTTAAGCGTGTAATGAATATTACAGACGTCGGACACCTTTCAAGTGATGCCGACACAGGCGAAGACAAAATGGTTAAGGGTGCAAAGCGCGAAAATAAAACCGTTATGGACATAGCAAGGTTTTATACTGAGGCTTTCTTTAAGGATTGCGAAAAGCTCAATATAAAAATCCCTGACGTTGTTGAACCTGCAACAAATTGCATTAAAGAGTTTATTGATATGGTGCAGGGCCTTATTGAAAAGGACTACGCTTACCTTGCTGGTGGTAACGTTTACTTTGACACCTCAAAGCTTGATGAGTATTACGTTTTCAATAAGCATGACATCGAAGAGCTTATGGTAGGCGTACGCGAGGGCGTTGAAGAGGATACAAACAAGCGCAATAAAAACGATTTCGTTTTGTGGTTTACAAAGTCAAAGTTTGAAGAACAGGCTCTTAAGTGGGATTCACCATGGGGTGTAGGCTATCCAGGCTGGCACATAGAGTGTTCTGCAATCAGCCTTAAGCATCTTGGCGAACATCTTGATATTCACTGTGGTGGTATTGATAACGCATTCCCACACCATACAAATGAAATTGCACAGAGTGAGGCATTTATTGGCCATAAGTGGTGTAACTTCTGGTTCCACGTGCTTCACCTTAACACAAACTCAGGTAAGATGAGTAAGTCAAAGGGCGAGTTCCTCACTGTTTCTCTTCTTGAGGAAAAGGGATACAATCCACTTGCATACCGTTTCTTCTGCTTACAGTCACATTACAGAAAACAGCTTGTTTTCTCATACGAAAACCTTGACGGTGCAGCAACTGCATACGAAAAGCTTCTTAAGAAGATAGCAACACTTAAGGTTAACGATGCAGATGAATTAGACGCAGCAGCAGTTGAAAAGCTTCAGGGTAGCTTCAAAGCGGCGCTTGATAACGATATAAATACTTCCTTGGCAGTTACTGCTGTTTATGATGTGCTTAAAGCAAACACAAACGACAAAACCAAGGTTTACCTTCTTAACGATTTTGACAGAGTTCTTTCACTTAACCTTATTGAAGGTGCAAAAATGCTTGCCGAAAAGAGCGAGGAGCCTCAGGGCGAGAAGGATGAGCTTACAATTTACGTTGAAGAGCAGATTGCTTTAAGAGCAGCAGCAAAGAAAGAGAAAAACTTTGCAGAGGCAGACAGAATCAGAAATGAGCTTCTCGAAAAAGGCATCAAGCTTCTTGATACACGCGAGGGCACAACCTGGTCAAAGGAATAATTAGGAGATATTATGACAAGTAAAGAAAGAGCAAAATTAAGAGCTGAAGCAAATGGCCTTGATCCTATTTTCCAGATTGGTAAAGAGGGTATTACAGATGCTGTAATTGCACAGCTTGAAGACACTTTTAATACACGTGAGCTTTTTAAAATAAAGGTTCATTTGGAGACCTCGCCTGAAAGTCCTAAAGAGCTTGCAGAAAAAATTGCACAGGCTACTGGCTGTGACGTTATTCAGGTAATTGGTGGAACAATTGTTGTTTTCAGAATTAACCTTATGCTTCGCCAGAAGGAAGCAGAAAAGAAAAAACGTCAGAAAGAGAAAGCACGTAAAGAGGCAATTGAAAGACGTACTGAAAGAAAAAGACAGAAATACAGTAGGTAATTGTAATGGAAGAAATTATTACTATTGAAGAAAAAGTCAAAAAGAAAAAAGCACCTTTTATAGCAGGTCTTTTGATTTTGGTTCTTGCAGTCATAGGGCTTGTTAACGTCGTTGACTTTGTGCGTGACATTGTTGCGCCACCAACAGACGAAACTGCGCAGTACCAGGAATATACCGACTTTCTTACGTGGGTTGTTGGTGTTGACCCCGCATCATTTGCAGACATAACCTCTGCTAATAAAGACGATTTAAGAAATATTGCCATTTGCTCACTTATGAGTGATGAGGTTACAACAAGCACGTATAACGTAACTGAAAGAGGTCTTGTTGTACCTGTTGCAGACGTTGAGAAGAAGTATCAGTCACTTTTCGGTGCCGAAAACCAGATTGTACACGCAAGCGTTATTGGTTATGGTTACGAATTTGCTTATGATGAAGCAAAGGGCGTTTACTACGTGCCACTTACAGGTGTTACACCACCGTTTTCTGCACGAGTAGAATCTGCTAAGTTAACAGGTGACCTGATTCAGCTACGCGTAGGCTATATTGGTGTGAGTAAGGTTGAGGTTGATGCAAACGGCAGCCTTCAGCCTGCACAACCGGACAAATATGCCGATATTACAATCAGAAAAACTGACACAGGCTACAACCTTATTTCACTTATGGCTGTAACCGTTGGGGAACATAATTGATTTCAAAAACCTTCCGAGAAATTCGGAAGGTTTTTTGTTGATAGTAAGTAGCAAATAGGAAACAGCTATCTTGTATATTCTAAACAAAAAAATTATCGTCATAATATGGGTTTTTTCTAAAAAAACTATGGAAATCTTGAAATTAATATGTTACAATAATCGATGGTTAAATACACCCAATATAGTATTTTAAATTTTTTGGAGGTAAATTATGAGCAAAAAATTTGTTTATTTGTTCAAAGAAGGCGACGCTTCAATGCGTGAGCTTCTCGGCGGTAAGGGCGCTAACCTTGCTGAAATGACCAAAATTGGTCTTCCTGTTCCTCAGGGCTTCACAATTTCTACAGAAGCTTGTACACAGTACTATGAGGATGGCAGAAAGATCAACGATGATATCCAGGCTGAAATCATGGAATACATCGTTAAGATGGAAGAAATCACAGGCAAGAAGTTTGGCGATCTTGAGAATCCACTTCTCGTATCTGTTCGTTCAGGTGCTCGTGCATCAATGCCAGGTATGATGGATACAATCCTTAACCTTGGTCTTAACGAAGAAGTTGTTAACGTTATGGCTGAAAAGTCAGGCAACGCTCGTTGGGCTTGGGACTGCTACAGAAGATTCATCCAGATGTACTCTGACGTTGTTATGGAAGTTGGTAAGAAGTACTTCGAAGAGCTCATCGACAAAATGAAAGAAGCTAAGGGCGTTACTCAGGACGTTGACCTTACAGCTGATGACCTCAAAGAGCTTGCAGGTCAGTTCAAGGCTGAATATAAGAATAAAATCGGTAAAGACTTCCCATCTGATCCTAAGGAGCAGTTAATGGGTGCTGTTGAGGCTGTTTTCCGTTCATGGGACAACCCTCGTGCAAACGTTTACCGTCGTGACAACGATATCCCTTACTCATGGGGTACAGCTGTTAACGTACAGATGATGGCATTCGGTAACATGGGTGACAACTGTGGTACAGGTGTTGCTTTCACTCGTGACCCAGCTACAGGTGAAAAAGGCCTTATGGGTGAGTTCCTTACAAACGCACAGGGTGAAGACGTTGTTGCTGGTGTTAGAACTCCAATGCCAATCGCAGAAATGGCAGACAAATTCCCTGCAGCATTCGAAGAATTCAACAAGGT
>JAZUPI010000003.1:0-20276 GCA_045605085.1 Acutalibacteraceae bacterium | reverse complement strand
GTTCTCAATGAAGGCTGTCATATCAATACAGCTTTCACCTGCAAGGTGGCAGTATTTACCCTGTGCGATAGCAAGAGGTGAATTACTGTTTTCAAGCATAAACGATATTCTTTCCTGAGGGTAATCAGTACCGATTGGCATGTATGCATTACCACCACGGATAATACCGTAAATTGCTGCATACATCTCAATTGATCGGTCGGCAATTACACCAATTACACGCTTTTCACCCTTGGTGTATTTACGGATTTCACAGTCAAGCTGCTCTACTAAATGCAGGAATTCACCATAAGATATCTCTTTGCCATCTGCTTTAATACATATCTTCTTTGCATTCCTCTTTGCATTTTCCTCGAACAGACTGTAGATGGTTGAGCCTGTTGGTACTTCGTATTCATGATGTGTGTTGTTGAAATTATAAAAAATTTCATTTTTTTGACGTTTGGATACAATTGTTTCATCAAAAAGTCTGGTATCAGGATTTGCAATTATATTGAAAACAATAGTACATATTGATTCGTGTAAAAGATCTACCTGACTATCTGTAAACTCTGCAAATTTAGTATCGTAGTGGAGTCTGAGAATACCTGCATTGTCTCTGTCATCTATATGGAATTGTAATGTCTCAGTTTGCATACCGTTGTGGTACCATGTGCTAAGGAATTTATCACCGGAAATCTGAGCATTCTGATAACTATATAAAACATCGTACAGCTTTCCGTTGAAATTGTACACGTCATTTAACTGTCTAACAATATCCTCATAGTCGAATTTTTGATGACGCATTGTTGTGAATACGCTATCTTCAATCTTTTTTATATTTTGTGATAAGGAAATATTATTATCTAAATCTATAAGAGTAGGGGTGGTGTTAATGAAAAGACCTGCAGTGTTTTTTTCAATATTACCAACCCTGTTAAGGTAAGGAATACCTATGTAAAATTTTTCTGCATTGTTGGTTATTTTATTAATATAAATTGAGAGGGCAGAAAGAAATAAGGATGAAACAGAGCAATTGTTATTCTCTGTGAATTCTTTAATTGATTTAACTTGTTCCTGGGACAGCGTATAGCTTCTGCGTCTTGCGCTTAAATCGGTAATTTCCTTGTCTGAAAGAAGAATGGGGTCGGGACACTTTTTAAACTCTTGGATAAAGAATTCCTTGTCTTTTTCGTATCGAGAGCTTTGAATGTATTTATCCTCTGCAGATATGTGGTCAGTGTATGAATAAGCAGTAACTTCATTTTTATGAATAAGGGAATCAAAATGTGAAGCAATAAGAGACAGGGTCCAACCATCAGAAATTATATGGTGAAGCTTATAGGCTACGCCACAAAAATCCTTTGATACAAAAATTTTCAAAAAACACAGAGAACCGGTCATATCAAATGGTATCTGAGCATTTTTGTTTGCATAATTGTGAACATCATCTTTTGAAGCAAGTTCTATTACTTCGATATCTTGAGGAGAATAATCTTCAATTACTTGCTCAATGGTGCCATTTTTGTTGATGATTCGTGTCCTTAGTACAGGATTAAGTCTGTACATTTCGTTAATTGCTTTTTTCATTTCATTTATATCAAGCAACGTGTCAATGATAACGGTACCGAAAATTACATTTATTGAGCCACCAACAACTTTTTCAATATCAAGCATCATTTGTTGAGCTTTTGTCAGCTTCATTTTGGTATCCTCCTTTCAATATGATAAAAATAGAGTTTTATTGTTGTTCTTTTATGCAATTAATTAAGTCGTTTACAGTAACAAGAGTTTTAATTTTTTTATCGGGAATTTCAACGTTGAATTCATCCTCGATAACGCAAATTAATTCAACAAGTTCAAATGAATTGAGTCCTAAATCTGTTAATATAACAGATTTTTCGTTAATTATAATTGATTTATCTTCGAGTAAAGGGTAAACAATTTCAATAAGTTTTTCGAGCATTTTAATTTTCTCCATTAAGATTTCTTTTGATTTTTTTTGTTGTGGTTTTAGGGAATTCTGTATCTCTGAAACCAACCTTTGATATTTGTTTGTAAGAGGGAAGTGTTTTGTTGTATTCAAAAATTTTATTTTCGATGTGTTTTTTTGTTTCGTTATCAGCCTCAACTGAATATATTTCGGCAAAAATAACACCATCTTTTTCTGATACAACAACTTCAGTTACTTCGTCTATATTGTCAGCTATTTTTTGCTCTAACTCCTCAGGTGAAACATTTTTTCCGTTTCCGAGAATAATAAGATTCTTTTTTCTTCCCAATATGTATAAAAAGCCGTTTTCGAGCTTTCCGAGATCTCCTGTTTTAAACCAACCGTTATCAAAAGCGTTCTCTGTAGCATCCGGGTCTCTATAATATCCAAGGAAAACAGTGTCACCTTTTACCTGTATTTCGTTATCAACAATGCGCACCTCAATTCCTGGGTGAACAGAGCCTACACTTTCCGGGCAGTAATGCTTGTTTCGTACTGTCGAAACAACAGGGGAACACTCGGTTATGCCATATCCTCCCAAGGCTTTTATTCCGAAGGAGTTGAAGCCTTTGACACATTCCGGGCTTATAGGTGCGCCACCTATAACAATAATCTGGATGTTACCACCAAGACCATCAATTACACTTTTAAAAAGTTTTCTTCTTAAATCAATACCGATACTACAAAGAAAATCACTGATTTTCACCATTCTTTTAAGAAGCTTGTATTTACCACTTGCTTCTGCATTTTTCCATATTTTTTTATATATGGTCTCAGCAATCAACGGCACTACAGCTATGTATTCAGGTTTTGCATATTTAATATCAGATAAAAGCTTTCGCGTACTGCTGTTTATAAAAATTGAGCTACCTATGAGCATTGGGATAGTTATGCTTGCTACAAATCCGTATGTATGGTGAAGAGGAAGTGTGACTAAAGAAGGGTCGCAAACCCGAACACTTTTAGATGTAGCAACAGTGTCGGAAACAATGTTTTTATGGGAAAGCATAACACCCTTGGGTGCTGCAGTTGTACCGGATGTGTATACTATAGTGCAACAAGCATTGTCATCAATCTCAATATCTAAACAGGACTTACCACCATTTGCGATAATGCTTTCACCTTGTTTAACCAGTTTTTGAAGGTCATCCATATTTATTAATTCGATGTTATTGGCTGCCCTAACAGCTTCATCCTTGTATGTAGGAGAATAGATAAAAACAGATGAATCGCTTCTTTGTAAAATATCTGAAATTTCTTCAGAAGACAGCTCTTTATCTATCGGGACAATAACGTTACCTGAATTAACAACGGCAAAATAAGTTAAAAGCCAGTTGTAACTGTTTTCACCAATTAATGCAATGTGTTTTTTTGAAAAGCCTTTTTCAATAAAAAAGGCGCTGAGCGAAACAACATTATTATAGAATTCACGGTAACTGATTTTTATTTCTTCATTCTTTTTTAAGTAGCTAAAAGCAGTTTTTTCACCATAAGTTTCAGCACAGTATGATATAACATCACACATATTGCTGACTTTTGGAGTTTCGTAAAAAGGATAATTTTGATTTTTCATTCATTTATACCTTACCTTCAAAAATGAATACTTATATTAAATATACCATATATATAGAAAAAAATCAACTAAAAGGAGCTGTAAAACACTGGTTTTTTACAGCTCCTTCAGGGTTAGTTTATTGTTATTTCAAGACACTTGTCATTGCATAATTTACAGCTTATTTCGTCAGGTTGATGACCACCTGCAAACAAGGTAATTTTGCCGTCAGGAGTAACCCTTGAGCCATCCTCTAATACAGCCTTAAGCCAATATTTATCTACATCTATTTCAACCTGTTTTGATTCACCACAAGCAATATCAATTGCCTTTACACCACATAACTGGTAGTTTGGTGTTTCTGTTCTGCTATCAGAGTATTGTGCATAAATCTGCACCTTTTCTGTTGCATCCATTTTACCGGTGTTTGTAACCTTGATACTTAAACGGATTTTCTCATCATCAGAAGAAACAACTTTGAAATTGTCATAGCTGAACGTTGTGTACGAAAGACCGTAACCGAATGGATAAAGTGGTTCTTCTGTAAGGTAACGGTAGGTTCTGCCCTTCATAGAGTAGTCGCAAATATCAGGAAGGGTGTTTTTCGCGTCGTAGAATGTAAGTGGAAGCTTACCACTTGGTGAGTATTCACCTCTGAGAAGCTGTGCAACCGCAAGACCACCTAATGCACCAGGGTACCATCCGTGGATAATTGCTTTTGCTTTATTGCGGATTTTCTCACCTAAATCTACCGGGCTACCACACATAACAAAAACTGCAACGTTGTCGCAAACGTCACAAATTTCTTCGCAAAGCTGCATTTGTGCTTTTGGAAGGTATACGTTTTTCTTGTCGCCACTGTCAAGGCAATCGTCCTCAAGACCTTCTATTTGCTCACCTTCGATAGTACGGTCAAGACCAAGACAAACAAGAGTGAAATCTGCCTCAGAGGCTGCTGCAAGACCTTCGCTGCGCATATAACCGAAGCCGTCCCAGTCGTTTTTCCTTTCAATATAAAGGCGTGTGCCTGTTGCAACAGTAATTCTTGCTTCAGGGAAAACTCTTCTCATACCTTCAGCAACTGTAATGTGTTCTGAAGCGTTACCGAAGTAGTTGCCTTCAAGCACAATTGTAGAGTTAGCGTTAGGACCAACAACTGCAATTTTCTTGAATGTGTTTTCCTTTATTGGTAAGAAGTTTTCTTCATTTTTTAGAAGCACCATTGTTTGTTTTGAGGCTTCTAGGTTTAATGCTCTGTGCTCAGCACAGTCAAGTTTGTCGTATGCTACGTCAGAGTATGGTCTTTCTTCCTCAAATTCACCTAAAAGAACACGAATTGTGTAAAGTCTTAAAACTGCTTCATCAATTGCTTCATCAGTGATTAGGTCCTCTTCGTATGCATCAATTAAGTGGGCGTATGCTTCACCACAGTTGAGGTGACAACCTCTTTCAAGAGCAATTGCTGCAGTTTCTTTTTTTGTGTCTTTATATTTGTGATGCTCGTAAATATCGTTAATAGCACCACAGTCAGAAACAAAGTAGCCTTTGAAGCCCCATTTGTCAAAAAGGATATCCTGCATAAGTACGCTATGGGCACAGCAAGGCTCACCGTTTGTACGGTTGTAAGCGCCCATAACACCTGCAACCTCATTTTTTACTGCATATTCAAATGCCGGGAGGTATGTTTCAGCCAAATCTTTTTTGTTTGCCTTTGCATCAAAGCCGTGACGAAGCCTTTCAGGGCCGGAGTGAACTGCGTAATGCTTTGCACATGCACAGGATTTGAAGAATTCACCATCACCCTGCAAGCCTTTTATGTAAGAAACACCCATAGTTGCAGTAAGGAATGGGTCTTCACCATAGGTTTCCTGACCTCTTCCCCAACGAGGATCTCTGAATATATTAATGTTAGGGGTCCAGTAAGTAAGACCTTTAAAAATATCGTAGTCATTAAACTGAACGCTCTTGTTATATTTTGCGCGAGCTTCTGTAGAAACTGCATCTGCTACAGTTTCGTTAAGCTCCGGGTTGAAGGTTGCTGCCATACCGATTGCCTGTGGGAAAACAGTTGCAACACCTGCACGTGCAACGCCATGAGCAGCTTCATTCCACCAGTTATATTCTTTTATACCTAATCTTTCAATAGCAGGGGAATTGTATACTAACTGAGACATTTTTTCATAAGCAGTCATAGGCTCAACAATGGCTGCTGCTCGCTCTCTTGCTTTTTTGTAATCCATTTATAGCACCCCTTATTTAAAGAAAATTGTGTTTACAATGCTGTTAAGGTATTCCTGACGTCCACTTGATGGAAGTTCAGGTGCCCCCATGTTTTCTGCGTATGCAGAAAGCTCCTCGAGTGTTGTTTCGCCACTTACAATTTTTGCACCAATACCGGTGTTAAAGCTTGCATATCTGTCTGCAACAAAGCTGTCAATTCTGCCATCTTCAATAATTTCGGCAGCCTTGATAAGACCAAGTGCAAAGGTGTCCATACCAAGAATATAAGCGTGAAACATATCTTCAAATGTGTAACTTGGTCTACGTGTTTTTGAGTCGAAGTTAAAGCCACCTGTAAGACCACCAGCCTTGATAACCTCGTACATACATAATGTTGCCTCATAAACGTTGGATGGGAATTCGTCTGTATCCCAACCAAGAAGGTAGTCGCCCTGGTTAGCGTCAATTGAACCAAGCATGCCGTTGATTGCAGAAACACGAAGGTCATGCTGGAAGGTATGACCTGCGAGAGTTGCATGGTTAGCTTCAATATTCATTTTGAAATCTTTATCAAGACCATACTGTCTTAAGAAACCTATTGCTGTTGCAGCGTCGAAATCGTACTGATGTTTCATTGGCTCCTTTGGTTTTGGTTCAATGTAGAAGTCACCTGTGAAACCGATTGAACGGCCATAATCAACAGCCATTTTCATTAATCTTGCAATGTTTTCCTGTTCGAACTTCATATCTGTGTTAAGAAGAGTTTCGTAGCCTTCTCTGCCACCCCAGAAAACATAGCCTTTACCACCTAATTTAACAGTGATATCAAGGGCTTTTTTGATTTGTGCAGCTGCAAAACAGTAAACATCTGCTGAGTTTGTGCTGCCTGCACCATTCATAAAACGAGGGTTAGAAAACATATTTGCTGTACCCCAAAGGCACTTGATTCCTGTTTCGTTCATCTTTTCAAGAATGTAGTCTGAAATTTCGTCAAGGCGTCTGTTGGTTTCTTTTATGTCGTCTGCTTCAGGAACAATATCAACGTCGTGGAAACAGAAATACTCAATACCCAATTTTGACATAAATTCAAATCCGGCATCAACTTTAGCCTTAGCATGCTCCATAGTGCCTTTTTCTGCACCAAATGATTTGTCTGCAGTATCTCTGCCGAACATATCTGTACCTGCTGCACAAAGGTTGTGCCACCATGCCATAGCAAAAGGAAGGTGCTCCTTCATTGTTTTGCCAAGAATCACACGGTCTGCATCGAAATATTTGAATGCTAATGGGTTTTTGCTATCGCTACCTTCGTAGCGGATTTTTGGAATGTTTGAGAAAATCTCGTTCATTTTTATTACCTCACTTTATTTCTTTAAAAAGGTTTTTCATTGAAGGATATATTTTTCGGAACTTTTTGTACTGTTCCTCATATCTTGCTGAAATATCCTTGTCGGGATAAATTGTTTCTTTTGCTTTGACAAAAGCGTTTGCACAATCTTTTACATTGTCGTACTCTTTAGCACCTACCATAGAAAGCATTGCACCACCATAGCCGGGACCTTGTTCTGTTTGTGGTATTGTGATAGGTATATTGAGAATGTTGCATAAAATCTTTTGCCATAATGGTGATTTTGCGCCACCACCACAAAGACTGCTACTGTTAATGTTTATTCCTGATGCGTTGGCGATCTCGAGGTTGTCTCTTATTGCGTACGCAACACCCTCCAGAACAGCCTGTACCAAATCTTTGCGCTGAGTGTCCATTCGTATGCCTGTGAATGTACCTCTTGCGTCTGTGTCGTTTATAGGGCTTCTTTCCCCCATTAAATATGGAAGGAAGAAGATGTGGTTGTTACCCAAATCGTTATCAGTAATATCCTGTTGTTCTGTAGCGTAATCAGACGTTTTCAAAATGTCATCACAAAGCCATTTGTTACAAGATGCAGCAGAAAGAATGCATCCCATAAGATGGTAACCACCATCTGCATGGCAGAAGGAATGTAACGAGTTGAAGTTATCTACTGAAAATGTGTCAGATGAAATGAAAATTGTACCGGAGGTTCCGAGGGAAATGTTACACTTACCATTGGAAATTGTTCCGGTACCTATAGCTGCAGCAGCGTTGTCTCCGGCACCTGCAACCACAACCGTATCTGCACGTAAATCTAGTTCTGAGGCAATTTCGGGCAATATGGAACCAACGACCTCGTAGCTCTCATAAAGCTTTGGCATCTGAGCTTCTGTAACAGAACAGATTTCAAGCATTTCCTTTGACCAACGTCTGTTTTTTACGTCAAGTAATAAAAATCCGGATGCGTCAGAGTAGTCTGTACAATGAACACCCGTAAGCTTATAGTTAAGGTAGTCCTTAGGAAGCATAATCTTTCCTATTCTATTGAAATTGTCAGGCTCATTTTCCTTTAACCATAAAAGCTTTGGAGCAGTAAAGCCTGCAAAAGCAATGTTTGCTGTATACGAGGAAAGCTTGTCTTTACCAATCACGTTGTTGAGGTAGTCGGTTTCATTGTCTGTTCTACCATCATTCCATAGAATTGCAGGACGAATGACTTTGTCTTTGTTATCAAGCGCTACCAAGCCGTGCATCTGTCCTCCAAAGCCGATGGCATTAACATCGTCAGGGGAGACAGATAAAATTAATTCCTTTATACCATCCTTGAAAGCAATCCACCAATCCTCAGGATTTTGTTCGCTCCACGCTGGTTGTGGAAAGTAAACGGGATATTCTTTAGTGACTGTGTTTATTATTGCTCCTTTTGCATCAACAAGCAAAAGCTTTAATGCTGATGTACCCAAATCGGCACCAACATAATACTTCATGGTAAACCTCCGTCAATTATATTGTTCACTTTCATTTTACTGCAGTATATTTGACTTTTCTCGCAATGGACGGTATAATATATAGACAAAATTTGACTTTTTCGGAGAAACGATTTATGTTTTATGAGTTTAAGCATTTAGGTTCGCCTGACTATCTTAAGGTGGAAAAGGGGACTGATTTCAGTTTCCCTGTTCACTTACATCAGTGCTTTGAGATTATTGTTGTTCTTTCAGGTGAAATGGAAATAACCATAGATGGAAAAAAGTATAATTTACAGAGAAGGGAAGCACTACTTATTTTCCCTAACCAGATACATTCACTTTGCTCAACAAAAAGTGAACACGTTTTATGTATTTTTTCACCACGACTTGTTCAAGCCTATGCCACTGTTGTAAAAGGAAAAATGCCTACAAACAATAAGTTTGTTCTTGATGAGTATTTAATAAAGGGGATGGAGGGGCTTTCTCTTGATTCGTCTACTACACAAAAGAAAGGCGTTCTTTATTCATTGTGTGGAATGTTTGATAAGACGGCATCGTATCAGGAACGAATAACCGATAATGAAAAATTGCTTTTGAAGATTTTCTCTTTCGTTGAGGAGAAGTTTGATAGTGATTGTTCTTTGTCTACACTTTCTGAAAGCATAGGGTATGATTATTCCTATTTGTCACGTTACTTCAAAAAGGTAGTTGGTATATCATTTAATTCTTACGTTAATTATTATCGTTTGAGTCACGCCTGTTATCTTATGGAAAATTCTAATGCACCGATTTTACAATGTGCACTTGAAAGTGGGTATGTATCTCTTAGGAGCTTTAATAGAAATTTTAAATCATATTTCAATATCACTCCTGTAGAGTATCGCAAAAGTATATTGAAATAAAACTATGTTTTTTTGTGAATAAGACAAAATTCGAATGAAATAGTCACGCAAATATATATTATATAATAGTATATAGAAACCCCCGCTTCCTTTAGGGAAACGGGGGAGTTTTATATACTATTTATGAAAAAGATTATTTGATTTCGTTAGCTAAGTCAATGAGGCCGTTTATAAGAGATGAACCAACGTGCTGACCAAGAGAAATAAGCTCATGGTAGTGGTTTGCTGGGTCACCCATTGTGTAGTCGTTGTCAGGAACAACGTAACCGATAGCGTCGTTCATAACACCGAAGCACTTAACGTCTTTGCTGAAAATAGCAGCAGCTGTGGTTTTGCTAGCGTCTTTTACAAAGTCTGAGAATGGTTTAACTGTAACTGCGTTTTCTTTGTAAAGAGAAGCACCGTTAAGAGCAACAAGGTCCTGGCAAATTTCACCTGGAAGAAATACAGCCTTGAACTGTTTACCCATTTCCATATAACCGATTTCTGTAACTGTTGAGTATGTTCCGTCTTCATGAGCTTTAACAACGTAGTTTGCCATGTTGAGCTTACCAATTGCTGTAATAAGCGTGTTTGAAATCGGAACATCAACCTGCTTGATGTAAAGGTTAAGGAATGCATCAACCGGAACAGCTGTTGGTACGTTATCCTCGCCATAAGCAGTCTTGTTCCAATCTTCGTACCATACAGAGTAGTGGGGGTTAACTCTACATTTTGTAAGAGCGCCGTCAACGTTGAGAAGCTTGAATTTGGTGTTAGCTGTAACTATCTTACGCTTACCAATTTCAATTTCACCAAGGGCAGTACCCTGTGCGTCACGAAGGATAAGCTTTCCTGCTGTTGAATAGTCAATCTTCTGGTTTGCATCAGTAGAAAAAGCTGCGATGATGTTGCCTGTAAGACCATCTGCAACAATGTATGTTGATGGTGTAGGGTTAACTATAACGTCTGTTGGCTTAAGGTTAAGGAAGTAAACTCGTTCCTGTGTACCATCAACATCTTTTGTGATTTCGATAGAATGTGTTTTATCTTCAGGTGAATCAACACCATCGTAAACAACATTCATATCCTGTGCATCAAGTACTAATGTGAAATTGTTATTAACATCAAGTGCGTATGGGAAGATTGTACCATCTTCGTTTACAACGTAACGATTATCTGTTGCTGTTACAATACGGCTTCTACCAAGAGGATATGCCTTTGTGGTACCATCTTTTTCTGTAATAGCAATTGTATACTTGTTAGGAGCAGCAATCTGTCTGGTACCATCACCGTAAACGATAATAGCGAGAGGTGAGTTGTCTTTTACAACAACGTGTGCATTGAATTCTTCGTTGAATTGGATTTCTGCGTCTGAGCCGTAATCTAATTCATAAAGGAGCTTGCCTCTGCTTGAAATTTTGATTACCTTTGTTGATTCGTCTATATCAACTGTTCTGTCCTGTGCATCTATAACGAATGTATAGTTGTTACCTGGTGTTGCAATTTCAGGAACAGGTTTTTTGTTGCTGTCAAGAATAGGAATCTCTTTTGTGTTCTCTGCAATTTCTTTTGCAAGGTCACTTGTAAGAGGGTTGTTTTTTGCCTGCTCTTCTGTGAGCTCTAATGAAAGTGCAAGTCTAGCGATTTCGTAACCGTATCTCTGAGACTCTTCGACTCTCTGTTTTGTTTCTACGTTGTCACCTGTAACGCCACGAGACATATAAATACCAGCGATAGCGCCCTGGAAGAATATAAAGTTGTAACCAGCTTTATCAAGGTACTGTCCACAGTAGAATACGTAATCACCACTGATTTCTCTACCTGAGTTAGATTCTGTAGGAAGACCTGCAACGTCTGGATGAGCAGCCATGTTGAGAATCATAGTAGGTCTGGACGCTTTATCATCAGGTGTGAAGATGAATCTCTCAATGTTTGTCATAGCGATTTTTCTCTTACCTGATACATTGATAGTACCATCTTCGTTGAACTCTGTAATCTGGCCTGAAGTAGGACGGTTCTTGTTCTGGAAGTAATCCTGACCAAGATCTTTAGTAACGTATGAAAGTTCGCCTTCTTTCATATCTTTGTGAGCTTTGATGAGGGCCTGAGCAACTCTTTCTTTCATCCATGCCATGTACTTAGGGTTTGTGC
Organism: Acutalibacteraceae bacterium; assembly: GCA_045605085.1. GTDB lineage: Bacteria > Bacillota > Clostridia > Oscillospirales > Acutalibacteraceae > DTU089. The sequence continues at coordinate 8,677 of JAZUPI010000003.1, read as the reverse complement.
CCTGCTGAAGCTCGCCTTCAGTTTGTGTACCACTGATAACACCGTTAGAGATAAGCTTTGCAATATTCTTTGTCCAAAGACCCTGTGTATCAATACCACTGTGGCAGTGTGTAGATGAAACGTTAATAGCTTCAATGTTGTGAGCTTTTGCATAGTCTGCAAGAAGTGCACGAATGTCCTTGATATCAGCGTTAGTAACACCGATGCTGTCGATAACAGCAAAAAGGACAGTTTCTTTTTCTGTGTCGCCAGCTTTAACAGAACCATCGCTGATAGCGATACATCTTACCTTCATATCGTCTTTGCCGATACCTGGGATTTCTGCAATGCCTTCAACAACGTTTGAAAAACCGTTTTCAGGTGCGATGTAACCACCGATGTAGTATGTACCATTGTCGTAATCCTCAGGAATAAGGCTTGCATTTGCATAACCAAGATGCCACTTTGCATCAGCTGCAGCTTCTTTCTGGAAATCCTTGCCGGTACCGTCATAGTAGTTAGCGGCAATTTTTTCTTCGAGTTCTGCATTAGATTTAGGGTTGTTTGTTTCATAGAACCCCGGACCATTGCCAAACAACGACGCTAAGAAATCTGTAGCGATTCTTAAGATGGTGTCGATGATATCGGCCATAATCACCTTGAGTGGTTCACTGCTACTGAATGCTGAGAATGCATTTGATGCACCTGCCGTAACTGCTCCGAAGGAAGCAGATAACATTGCAAGTGCAAGGACAATAGCAATAACTTTTGTCAACTTGCTCTTTTTCATAAATTGATATCTCCTTTACATTGTCACAAATTGCGACAATATTATTTGATAACATATTTTACAATATATTTACAGAAAATTCAATCATCATTATAACTAAATTATAGGTCTATAGTTAAATGTTTTGCACAAAAAAATATAAATACGAAAAACAATAAAAGTATTAGCAGATTTTGTATTGACTTTTTGTTGTGTTTTGTGTAGAATGTATTGGAAGTTATATGGTATCAAGGGGGATACTTCGATGAAAAAGACGCAGAATAACGCTAACGTAAATCCACAGGATAATGCTAGATTTAAAAGCGTTTTGGCTATGGTGCTTGCTGCAACAGTAATTATTGGTTTACTTTCAAGTACAGCTATTAAACTTGCAACAGCAACATACTTAATGCAATCAAGCAAAAAAGTCCAGACAGGCATTCCATTTATCGATAATTATTTTGAGGATGTAGCAGATGAGGTAACAACAACAGCGCCTACGACAACAGCTGCTCCTACGACAACAACAGCTCCTACGACAACAGCTGCTCCTACAACGACAGCTCCTACCACTACAACAACAGAAGCTCCTACAACAACAGAAGCTCCTGAGACCACAAAGGCTCCTGAAACTACAAAGGCTCCTGAGACTACAGCTGCTCCTGAGACAGAAGCAACAACAAGCGAAGAAATGCTTATTAAAGAGTATCAGAAGATTCTCAAGAGTTACAATGGTGTTCTTACAAGCAACAAGCTCGCGGGTCACAGACCTGGTTTCACAAAGGTTGTTTCAAGAGAACTCGACAAGGACCTCTTGTCATCAATCTGGTTCTCAGATATCGAATCTGACGAAGCAATTGCAAAGTATCTTGCCGGTAAGACAGTTACAGTAGCAGCAGGTGAGGAAACAAATGAGCTCGGTGCAAGAAACATCAAGAAAGCTTCTTTCATTGATCATTCAAATTACGAAAAAGTAAAAGCTGCTGTTAAATACGCTTCTAAGGATGAAGTTCACGTGTATTACTACAAGAATGTAGCAACAGGTGAAGTGATCCACGCTTATGACGAAGTTGTTGCATCAGGTGAAATTATTAATCGCATTGAGTTCAACGAGGAAGAATATGTTTTCTTCGCGAAGAAAGAAGCTATCCTTATTAATATCGGCTTTAACGACGAATCAAATCCAAAGCCGATCGAAGGTGGTAAAACAAGTAGCTTCACTGCAGCAATATTCCCTGTAGTTACTGCAGAAAAGGTTCGTGACACAATGGATAGAAGAGGTGTTACAACTGTTGATGTTACATACAAAGATTGCTCTGTTTCATTGTACTACAATGCAAAGAATGCTGACATCATTGAATACAATCAGTACATCAATTATGAAGTTGCTGCAAAGGATGGTTACCTCACATTAAAGGGTACGGTGTCCGAAGTAAATGCATGTAGTGGTTTCAACTATTAATCCCCAATAATCTCAGAAGAGCAGGTTATCTGCTCTTCTTTTTTTATTGCTTGATAATTAGTGTTTTATATGATATAATTATTAATTGAAAAAATTTACCCTATTGCCTTGATGCGTTACGAAGAAAAATGTTTGACGTACGTAATTTGATTTTTGAGGTACATTCGGTATTTTAAAGGAGATACATATGACAAGAAGTGAAGCAAGAGAACAGGCTTTTATTGTTTTGTTCGAGAAAATTTTTGATAACGATTCTACGTTAGCTGAAATAATCGAAAAAGCTAAGGAAACAGAAAACGTTAAAATCAATGGCTTTGCAGAGAATATTCTTACACAGATTGAATCCAACTGCGGGATTATTGATAAAACTATTGAAGAAAACACTAAAGGTTGGACAATTAACCGACTTCCAAAGGTTTCGCTTGCTATTTTACGCCTTGCAATTGGTGAAATGATGTTTGTTGAAGATGTACCTGCTGGTGTATCCGTTAATGAAGCAGTTGAGCTTACAAAAAAATATGGTACTTCTGAAGATGCATCATACATTAATGGTGTTCTTGGTACTGTTGCGAAGAAGTTATAATATGGGCTTTTTAGGTGTTGACACAAGTAACTATACTACATCTTTCGCTTTTTTCGATGGTAATGATATTTTTCAAGTTAAAAAGCTGTTGCCGGTAAAAGAGGGCGAAAAAGGGATTCGTCAAAGCGATGCTGTTTTTCACCATACTAAAGCGTACCCTGATTTATTGAAGGAGCTTTTGGCGCAGAGTGGTAACAAAATAGATGCTGTTGGCGTTTCCGTTAAGCCAACAACACAAGATGGTTCGTATATGCCGTGTTTTCTTGTAGGAGAGTCCGTAGCAACTGCAATTGCAGAAAGTCTTGGTGTAAAGCTTTTTAGGTTTTCCCATCAGCAAGGCCATATTGCTGCAGCGTTATATTCTGCGAATAAAACTGAGCTTTTAAACCGAAAATTTCTTGCATTCCATTTGTCAGGTGGTACTACAGATTTAGTGTTGTGCGAGCCCGATGACGTTATTTCTTTCAAAACTACGCCATTTTCTTCATCATCTGATTTAAAGGCAGGGCAGGCAGTGGATAGAATAGGTGTGTCTATAGGATTGAAGTTCCCTGCGGGAGTAGAATTAGAGAAAATAGCGTTGAACTCGACCAAGAACTACAAAAATAAAATTAAACTGAATAATGGTATGTGTTCACTTTCAGGTTTGCAGAATAAATGTGAAAAAATGTTACGTGATGGAGAAAGTAAAGAGAATGTGGCAAACTTCTTGTTCTCGTTCATTGCAGATACCGTTATTGCTATGACACAGTACGCCCTTGAAACAATAGGTGAAATGCCTGTCGTTTACGCAGGTGGCGTAATGTCAAACAAAATAATTCAGAAGAAGGTTTCTGAGAAAATAAAAAATTCGTATTTTGCTGAACCACAGTTTTCTTGTGATAACGCGGCAGGAATTGCATATCTGACGCAGGTCTCATATACAAAGAGGTGAATTAATGTACACTCCAACACCAAAGGTTTATAGTGTTAATGAATTGAATAATTACGCCAAAGGTTTGTTGGATAATGACGAAAACCTCAGACACATATTTGTGACCGGTGAAGTTTCTAACTACAAGGCTCATTACAGTGGGCATTTGTATATGACCATAAAGGATGAAGTAGCGTCTATAAAGGCTGTTATGTTTGCAGGTAATGCATCAAGACTGCGTTTCAGTTTAGAAAATGGGATGAAGGTTCTCATTTTCGGTACTGTTTCGCTTTTTCCGAGAGATGGTTCATTTCAACTGTATATAAATGATATGCAACCCGACGGAATGGGCGCTCTCAGTGTTGCTTTTGAGCAATTGAAAAAGAAGCTCGCAGCAGAAGGCTTGTTTTCTGAGGCACATAAAAAGTCTATTCCGTTCTTTCCGGAAAGGGTTGGTGTTGTTACGTCAGCAACCGGTGCTGCAATTCAGGATATTTTTAACGTTCTTAAAAGACGTTATCCTGTGGCAGAGGTTGTTGTAAGACCTGCGCAGGTGCAGGGTGAGGGTGCTGCTGAAGATATTGCACAGGCCATAAAAGAGTTTAATTCAACAAATGGTGCAGATGTGCTTATTGTAGGACGTGGTGGTGGTTCTATTGAAGATTTGTGGGCATTTAACGAAGAGGTTGTCGCTCGTGCTGTGTTTGAGTCAAAAATTCCCGTGATATCCGCAGTAGGTCACGAAACAGACTATACTATTTGTGATTTTGTAGCCGATTTACGAGCACCTACACCATCAGCTGCTGCAGAGCTTGCAGTGCCTGATGCAAACGAATTAAAAGGTGAGCTTTTAGCGTACAAGCAACAGTTGTATAGTTTTGTGAAAAACCAACTTGCTACAGAACGAAATAAGCTTTCTGCAATAGAAAAAAGTGGAGCACTTAAAGATCCTGTAATAAAGCTTAATGAAACACGTCGGAACCTTTTATATTTAAGTGAAAAAATTGCAGATCTTACACAGGCTCAGCTGGATTCACAAAAATTAAAATTTTCAGCGTTGGTAGGTAAGATGGACGCATTAAGTCCTTTAGGCGTAATCACCAGAGGCTACGCTATTGTAAATAAAGATGAAAAGCTTCTTACTAACATTTCTCAGTTCAACGTAGGGGATAATATATCCGTAAAGCTTACGGGTGGAACGGTGAAAGCACAGGTAACAGAAGTATGTGAGGAATAAAAAATGGAACAATCATATGAAAAATCATTATTAAGGCTTGAAGAAATAGTAAAGCTTCTTGAAGAGGGCGGACAACCTTTAGAAAAAACTATTGAGCTTTTTTCTGAGGGCACAGCTCTTATTTCTGCGTGTGGTAAATATCTTGACGAAGCAGAGCAGAAGGTTACAAAACTTTTGGGAGAAAAATAATGCAGAGTAAAACACAAGAATTTTTACAGCTTATAGACGAGAGTTTGTTTAAGTATTTCGATACTTATTTTGATGAATATAAAGTGCTTTTTGACTCTATGAAATATAGTGTTGAGAATGGTGGTAAACGTGTACGCCCACTTCTTACACTTTTGTTTTGCGACGCTTGTGGGGGAGACGTTAAAAAGGCACTTCCTATGGCACAGGCTGTGGAGTATATTCATACTTACTCTTTAATACATGACGATTTACCTTGTATGGATAACGATGACTATCGCAGAGGAAAGCTTTCTAACCATAAGGTTTATGGTGAAGCAATGGCTTTGCTTGCAGGTGATGGTCTTCTTACTGCTGCATTTGAAAGAATTGCAATATGGGCAAAAGCAGGTCTTTATGAGTCGGACGTTGCAGTAAAAGCAATTGCAGAGCTTTCAGCATATGCAGGCTCAAGAGGTATGATTGGTGGTCAGGTAATAGATATCCAAAACGAAAATAAGCCAGATATAAGTTTTGATACATTAATGCTTCTTGATAATTTAAAAACAGGCGCACTCATTGAGGCTGCATGTAGCCTTGGTTGCATTGCAGCAAATGCAGACGATGAAAAAATTCAGTCAGCTAAAACCTTTGCATCGAAAATCGGTCTTGCTTTCCAGATAAAAGATGACATTCTTGATGTTACAGGCTCTGTAGAAAAGCTTGGTAAAATGACCGGTAGTGATATGCAGAATGGCAAAACAACATACGTAACCTTGCTTGGTGTTGAAAAGTGTCAGGAGCTTGTTAATCAGCTTACTGATGAAGCAATGAAAGAGCTTGAAGCTTTCGAAAACAATGAGGCATTAAAGGAATATGCAGAATATCTTGCAAAAAGAGATTATTGATATGGAACACAAGATTTTACCCGGAATTAAATCTCCGGCAGACGTTAAAGCAATAGAAGATAAAAAACTTCCTCTTCTTGCAGAGGAGGTCAGGGATACTATTATCTCAACAGTATCTCAGAATGGTGGTCACCTGGCGTCAAACCTTGGCGCAGTTGAGTTAACTATTGCTATACACAAGGTGTTTAATTCACCTGATGATAAAATAATATGGGACGTAGGTCACCAGGTTTATGCGCATAAATTGCTTACAGGCAGGTATGAGGAATTCAAAACACTCCGTCAGGAAGGTGGTTTGTCAGGCTTTTCAAGACCTAACGAAAGTGAACACGATATTGTTTACAGTGGTCACAGCAGCGTGTCCATTTCAACTGCCTTAGGTATTGCAGCTGCTAACAGTGTTAGTGGTAAAAAGGACTATTCGGTTGCAGTTATAGGTGACGGTGCACTTACAGGTGGTCTTGTTTACGAGGCTTTAAATAACGCAGGAAGAATGAAAAATTCTCGTCTTATTATCATTCTTAATGATAACGGAATGTCTATATCAAAAAACGTTGGTCTTCTTGCAAAAAGACTTGCGAAAATGCGTTCAAGGTCAGGTTATTACAGACTTAAGGCATTGACGGAAAAAGCAGTTTCAAAAATTCCTTTAATTGGTAGAAAAGCAGCCGACGAGATTTTCAAAATTAAAACAAATGTTAAAAATATGATGTACCAGAGTAACTTCTTTGAAGATATGGGCATCAGATATATGGGACCCATAGATGGTCACAATATTCAGCAACTTTGCAATGCTCTTGAGGGTGCCAAGATTATAAATGGCCCTGTACTTGTTCACGTGAATACTATCAAAGGAAAGGGTTACGAGCCAGCAGAACAAAGACCGTCCGATTTCCATGGAGTTCCTGCTTTTGACCTTTCGGAGGGCGTTTTACCTCAGGGTAAGGACAGCTTTTCGGAAAAATTCGGTGAATTTTTATTTAATCAGGCAGCTAAGGATAAGCGAATTTGTGCAATTACTGCTGCAATGACCTTGGGAACAGGCTTACAGAAGTTTTCAGACGAATATCCAAAACGTTTTTTTGACGTGGGTATCGCGGAAGAACATGCTGTACCTTTTGCTTTAGGTATAAGTAAAAGTGATATGGTTCCTGTTTTTGTTGTGTATTCAACCTTTTTACAGCGTTGCTACGACCAGCTTCTTCACGATTGTGCATTGCAACAATCTAAAATGATTATTGCTGTTGACAGGGCCGGTATTGTCGGTGACGATGGCGAAACACACAACGGTATATATGATACGGCATTTTTTAATGGTATTCCTAACATTACAGTGTATTCACCATCATATTATGCAGAGCTTAACAGTGCTTTTGTTAATTCTCTTTATCATAGCGAAGGACCATCTGTAATCAGATATCCACGAGGCGCAGAGCCCGAATTACCTGATGATTACGTATGCACTGGTAAATCATTTGATGTTTATGGTGACGAAAATGCCGATATTGCCATTGTTACGTATGGTAGAATTTTTGGTGAGGCATATAAAGCATATAAGCAACTCAAAAACGATGGAATAAATGTTAAAATTGTGAAGCTTAACATTGTTGTACCAATTCCTCAAGAGTCAATGGAGGCCATCCGTAACGTTAAAAAGGTGTTCGCCTTTGAGGAAGGCGTTAAAAGTGGTGGCGTAGGTGAAAGCTTTGCAAGTGTTATGCTTGAAAATAAGCTTTATCCGGAGTTTTATTTGACAGCATTCCCTGATTGTTTTGTAAAGCAAGGGAAAACAGATTCAATTTTCAGACAATATAAGCTTGATTGTGAAGGTATGGTCAGCACTATTAAGGAGAATTTATGAGCGACAAAAAAAGACTTGATATAGTACTGTTTGAACGTGGCTTTGCAGAAAGTCGCGAAAAGGCTAAAGCCTTAATTATGTCAGGCATTGTCTACGTTAACGACCAAAAAGAAATTAAAGCCGGTAGGGATATAAAGCCTGATGACATTATTGAAGTAAGGGGAGCAACCCTTAAGTACGTAAGTCGTGGTGGACTCAAGCTTGAAAAGGCTATGGAGAATTTTCCTATTATCTTGAAAGACTGTATTTGTATGGATATTGGTGCGTCTACAGGAGGGTTTACTGATTGTATGCTTCAGAATGGCGCAAAAAAGGTATATTCAATCGATGTTGGCTATGGTCAGCTTGCGTGGAAGCTTCGTAGTGATGAAAGGGTAGTAAATCTCGAAAGAACGAATTTCAGGTACGTAACCCGTGAACAGATACCGGAAGAAATTGATTTTGCCTCTGTTGACGTGTCCTTTATATCACTTAAGCTTATTTTACCTGTGATGTATGAACTCCTGAAGATGGATGGTGAGGCAGTGTGCCTTATTAAGCCACAGTTTGAAGCAGGTCGCGAGAAGGTTGGAAAAAAAGGTGTTGTTCGTGAAAAGAGCACTCATTTAGAAGTCATTGAGATGGTGTTATCCTATGCGGTCTCTATTGGATTCAAGGTGTTGAACCTTGATTTTTCGCCGATTAAAGGACCGGAAGGAAATATTGAATACCTGGCACATTTGGAGAAGACAGAGGAAGTAGGAACGCTAGCAGATGTATCTATAGATTGGAAACAGATTGTGGAGAATGCATTTGACACA
>JAZUPI010000002.1:0-17351 GCA_045605085.1 Acutalibacteraceae bacterium | reverse complement strand
TCCTAAGACCGCTTGGCCTCCGACTTTAAAAGCGATGAATAAACATCTTTTGAAATTAATAAATAAGCTTTGCTCTACACATTCATTAAGTGTAGAAGAATATGAGGAGCTGCTTCATAAGAGAACACCCGAGGCACAAGCTTACCTTGCCCAAAAGGCTTTAGAGCTGAGGCGTCAGGTTTACGGAAATTCAGTTTATATCAGAGGGCTTGTAGAAATAAGCAACGTTTGTAAAAACAATTGCCTGTACTGTGGAATAAGGGCACAAAACACTAATTGTGAGCGCTACAGGTTAAGTCCCCAACAGATTTTTGAATGCTGTGAGCAGGGCTATAAAATCGGCTTTCGTACCTTTGTTTTGCAGGGTGGTGAGGATGGCTTTTTTACAGATGAAATTCTTTGTGAATTAATTAAAAAAATTAAAAGCCGTTTCCCCGATTGTGCAATTACACTTTCCTTAGGTGAGCGCTCGAAACAAAGCTACCAAGCGCTTTTTGATGCAGGAGCAGATAGATACTTATTGCGTCACGAGGCTGTAAATGAGGAGCTTTATTCTAAGCTTCATCCAACTAACCTGAGCATTAAAAACAGGCTTCAATGCCTTAATAACTTAAAAGAAATCGGCTATCAGGTGGGCTGTGGATTTATGGTAGGCGCTCCTTATCAAACGATGCGCCACATTGCAGAGGATTTAAAATTTATAGAAGAATTTAAACCACATATGTGTGGCATAGGCCCGTTTGTACCTCACAAAAACACAATTTTTAAAGCAGAAAGCACAGGTAGTGTAGAGCTAACCTGCTACCTGCTCTCAATAATTCGTATAATGCATCCCAATATACTTTTACCTGCAACAACAGCATTAGGCACAGTGCAGGAGGGTGGCAGAGAAAAAGGCATTTTAGCAGGCGCAAATGTTATAATGCCTAACCTTTCACCGGTAACGGTAAGAGATAAATATGAGCTGTACAACAACAAGCTCCACACAGGGGCAGAAAGTGCAGAAAATATAGAAATTTTAAATAACAGGCTTCGTGAAATCGGCTTTGAAATAGAGATAACACGAGGCGACGTAAAAGGAGAATAGTTATGGCGGTTTATAATCCAAAATCATTAAAGGCAGAAGAATTTATTAACGATGGTGAAATTCTTGATACAATCCAGTATGCCGAGGCAAATAAGAATAACTATGAGCTTATAGAAGAAATTTTACAAAAGGCACAGCCTAAAAAGGTAGGCAACGGTTATCAGTGCACAGGCCTTACACACCGTGATGCAGCTGTGCTCCTTGCTTGCGATGACCCGAAAATTATTGAAAAATTATATGCCCTTGCAAACGATATTAAGCAAAAATTCTATGGTAACAGAATTGTTATGTTTGCGCCCTTGTACCTCTCTAATTACTGTGTAGACGGCTGTGTTTATTGTCCGTATCATATGAAAAATAAGCATATTGTCAGAAAAAAGCTTACCCAGGAGGAGGTAAGGGCAGAGGTTATTGCTTTGCAGGATATGGGACATAAGCGCCTTGCTATTGAAGCGGGTGAGGACCCTAAAAACAACCCAATCGAGTATATTCTTGAGTGTATTAAAACAATTTACAGTGTTAATCACAAAAACGGTGCAATTCGCCGTGTAAACGTAAATATTGCTGCAACTACTGTAGAAAATTACCGTAAGCTTAAAGAGGCAGGCATAGGTACGTATATCCTTTTCCAGGAAACATACCATAAAGAGAGCTACTTAGAGCTTCACCCAACAGGACCGAAGCACGATTATGACTACCACACCGAGGCTATGGACAGAGCTATGGAGGGTGGTATTGATGACGTTGGCTTAGGTGTACTTTTCGGCTTGGAAAAGTATATGTATGAGTTTGTAGGCCTTCTTATGCATGCCGAGCACCTTGAGGCTGTACACGGCGTTGGCCCACACACCATAAGTGTACCTCGTATTAAAAGAGCCGATGATATTGACCCAACAGTATTCGATAACGGCTTAAGTGACGATATGTTCAAAAAGATTATTGCTTGTATTCGTATTGCTGTTCCTTATACAGGTATGATTATTTCTACCCGTGAAAGCGAAAAGGTTAGGGGCGAGGTGCTCCACATGGGCATTTCACAAATAAGTGGTGCATCACGTACGTCTGTTGGTGGCTATACTGAAGAAGAAAGGCCACACGATTCCGAGCAGTTCGACGTTTCCGACCAGCGTACACTTGATGAGGTTGTGCGTTGGCTTATGGAAAACGGCCATATTCCTTCGTTCTGTACAGCCTGCTATCGTGAGGGCCGAACAGGTGATAGATTTATGAGCCTTTGCAAAAACGGTCAGATTCTTAACTGCTGTCATCCGAATGCACTTATGACTCTTACTGAGTTTTTAGTTGACTACGCATCTGAAGAAACAAAGCAGGTAGGCTACAGGCTTATTGATGCAGAGCTTGAAAAAATTCCAACCGAAAAAGTAAAAGCAATTGCAAAGCAAAATATTGAGGATATTAAGAATTCAAATCGCAGAGATTTCAGATTTTAATTATTGCAGGAGGAGCTTATGAGCTTAAATTCTACCGTTTCAGCCGAAAGGGTGCATATTGGCTTTTTCGGTTTGCGCAATGCAGGTAAATCAAGCGTTGTAAATGCAGTTGTAGGGCAAAGCCTTGCCGTTGTTTCTGATGTAAAAGGCACAACCACCGATCCTGTAAAAAAAGCAATGGAGCTTTTACCTATAGGTCCTGTTGTTATTATTGATACCCCCGGTGTTGACGATGAGGGTGCGCTTGGTGAAAAGCGTGTTGAAAAAACATTGGAAATTCTTGCAAAAACAGACGTTGCTGTGCTTGTTGTAGATTCAGTAATAGGTAAACAGCCTAAGGATGAGGAAATGATTTCTCATTTTGAGAATAGAAAAGTTCCGTATATTGTTGTTTACAATAAAGTTGATTTGCTCAGCACCCAACCACTATTGAAGCAAAATGAGATTTTTGTTAGTGCAACCCAAGGTATAGGCATAAACGAGCTTAAAGAAAAAATCGGTTCATTAGCAAAGCAAAATGCTCAAACAAAGGTTATTGTTTCTGATTTGATTAATAAAGGGGATATTGTTGTTTTGTGTATCCCTATAGATGAGTCTGCGCCTAAGGGTAGGCTTATACTGCCACAGCAAATGACCATAAGAGATATACTCGATAAGGGTGCAGTTTCTGTCTGCTGCCAGCCTGAGGAGCTTGCAGCTACGCTTGATTCTCTTAAAGGTAAGGCTTCACTCGTTATAACAGATTCTCAAATATTCGGCAAGGTATCAAAAATAGTGCCCCAAAATATTTTGCTCACCTCATTTTCTATCCTAATGGCAAGGTATAAGGGTGAGCTTAGTGCCCTTGTTGAAGGTGCAAATGCCCTTAAGCTCTTGAAAAATGGCGATAAGGTGCTCATAAGTGAAGGTTGTACACACCACCGTCAGTGTAACGATATAGGCACAGTAAAAATACCGGGATGGATTCGTGAATATACAGGTGTTGAACCTGTTTTCGAGTTTACCTCGGGTGGCGAATTTCCAAAGGATTTAAGTAAATATTCCCTTGTTGTGCATTGTGGTGGCTGTATGCTTAATGAAAAGGAAATGAAGCATAGGTTAGAAATTGCATCACAGCAGGGCGTGCCTGTTGTTAACTACGGTATTGCCATTGCTCAAATGAACGGAATTATGCAAAGAAGCCTTGAAATATTTAATAATTACTAAATTAACAAACAACAAGTGGGTAGAGCAAATAACTCTGCCCACTTTTGCGAAAAAATAATAATTACGGACTTTATAACAATACTTTAACAATTTCCTTGTTGCTTTTGTACATTGTTAATTTTAATTTGCTGTGATAAAATTAATGTGTAAACAAACATAAAGCTTGGAAATCGTTTGATTATTAAAGTGAGGTCTTTTTTTATGAAACGGTTAATTTCCGTTGTGTTAGCAGTTGTTTTATTAGCGAGTGTATTTTGCCTGAATACAAGCGCCGCCCAAAGCCTTGTTTTAGGCGATATAAACAGCGATGGTGTTGTAAGCACCTATGATGTTCAAAGGGTGCTTTCAAAAATATCGGGTAAAGCCTTGCCTGCCGAAACTGCCGTGCTTGCCGACTACGATTTTAACGGCAGCATAAATAATACAGATGCTTATTCTGTGCTAAAATGCGCAGCAGGTATTATTTTGCCACAGGTGTTGGAGTTTGAAAGTTGGCTGACAGAAAAAGCACCAACCTGCAAGGAGAGCGGTTTAGAAACCTCTTTATGCAAGGCAAAGAATATAAAAAGAACAAGAACACTTCCAAAGCTTGAGCATAGCTTTGTAAATGGTGTTTGTAGCGGCTGTGGCTTGGCAGAGGATGCAACAGGCAGAATAACCGTAAACTCAAAATCCGTGAAGTTTGGCGATAGTATTGCTAAATTAACAGCAGCCTTCGGCGCCCCTACAGAAATACTTACTGATAAAATTCCAAGTGGCACAGTAAAATATTATGTTTATGCAGGTGATTATAAGAATCTTGCCATCTTCACTTGTTCAGATAAAAATGGTGTGGAGGGTATTTATACTACCTCCAGAGGTGTTAAAATTACCCTTACTGAGGTAATCAGCTTTAACAATATATCGGAAGCTTATAGTATGGATGGTGTTGAATTCCAAGCTTACAAGGAGGCCTTCAACAAAGATTATCCGTATGCCTTGTATGCAACAACACAGAGCGAAACAAAAATGATGTATTTAGATTCCAACCTCGCAACACAGGAAAAGCTTATATTCCACGCTTTGAATGCAACAAGGGCTATAAATGGTAAAAATCCTCTTGTTTATGATACCGAGTTTGCAAAAATGGCGCTTTACCACAGTAAGGATATGGCAGATAACAACTATTTTGACCATACCTCACCAAATGGTGAAGAGTTTACCGATAGATTGGAAAAATTTGGTTTTTCACCGTATGGTGCAGGCGAAAATATAGCTTTGGCAAACGTAGTGAATGGGTACTATTTCAACGATTTGTGGTATAATTCAGAGGGGCATAGGGAAAATATGCTCTATGACGAATTTACCAATATCGGTATCGGTGTTGTGGGGGTAAACCACTCCGAGTATGGTGTGCCTATGTTCTATGCAACACAAAATTTCAGATGGGATTATGACTTTTGAGTTTGCCTCCCCGTGTGGTCAATTTCATAATTATCCCAATAAATAAGCTCACTGACGGTTACGAATTCGTAGCCGTCTTTTTTTAGCTTTTCTAAAATTCTGTCAAGTGCATCGGGGGTGTTTTCAACACCATTGTGAAAAAGTAAAATTGAGCCATTCTGCACTTTGTTTGTAACTCGTGAATACATTTCCTCAACGGATAGCTTTTTCCAGTCGAGTGAATCAACGTCCCATTGAATCATTTTCATTCCTAAGCCTTCGCAAACAGCAATACTCTTGTTGTCATACGCACCACTTGGCGCCCTGCAAAGTAAAGGCTTTTTGCCGATAATCTCTGCAATTTTTTTGTTACAGTCTTCAATTTCTTGCTTGATTTCTTGTGAACTCGCTTTGCTGAAATCTGCGTGTGTGTCGGAGTGGTTTGCTATTTCGTGGCCATTCTCATAAAAGGCTTTTACGGCATCTTTGTTGTTTTCTGCCCAGTCCCCAACACAAAAAACAGTAGCCTTGGCGTTGTGCTTTTCAAGTATGTGTATTAATTCCTGAGTATCCTCAGCACTCCAGGCGGCATCAAAGGTTATGGCAATTTTCTTTTCAGTTGTTTCTACGCAGTATATGGGCAAGAGCTTTTCTGTTTGTACGTTAACGCTTGCCTGTGTAACGCCTAATGCACCACCAAAGGATATCACCAAGGTGGATATAAACAAAACCATACTCACGTTTATTTTAAGTGTTTTGTAAAACAAAAAAATCACCTCAAGGAAGTGTATTCCTTAAGGTGATTTTTAATGCTTAATATTCTCCGCTTAGTACAGCCTCTGCGCACCTTATACCGTCTACTGCGGCGGAAACAATTCCACCTGCGTAGCCTGCGCCCTCGCCACAGGGGTAAAGACCTCTGAGCCTTGTGGCCTGGAAAAACTCATCTCGCATAATTCTTATAGGCGATGAGCTTCTTGATTCGGGTGCTGTAAGCACAGCGTCGTATAAATTAAAGCCGTTAAGCTTTTTGTCAAACTTATAAATTGCAGTTGCAATAGTATCTGTAACCTTTTTAGGTAAAACCTTGCGTATATCCGTTGGGGTAACACCTGTAGGGCAGCTTGGGTTAACGTAACCCAGCTTTGTAGATGCTTGACCTTTAAGGAAATCGCCCAAAAGCTGTGCAGGTGCCGTGTAGTCGCCACCACCAAGCTTAAACGCCTTTTGCTCAATATCTCTTTGCAAATACATTCCTGCAAGTGGGTGGTCAGTGTCAAAGGGTGGCTCAATACCTACAAGCAAAGCGCAGTTTGCATTCTCTTTATCTCGTGCGTACTCACTCATTCCGTTAACAACCATACCACCGTCCTCGGAGGAAGCTGCAACAACAGTACCACCAGGGCACATACAAAAGGTGTAAAGACCTCTGCCGTGTGGTGGATGGCAGGCAAGCTTGTAGTCTGCTGCTGGTAAAAGAGGTGAATTCCACATATCACCATACTGTGCTTTGTTAATGTACTCCTGCGGATGCTCAATTCTTGTACCTACTGAGAAAGGCTTTTGTGTAATTTCAAGCCCTTTTTTATGTACAAGCTCAAAGGTATCTCTTGCAGAGTGACCTATGGCAAGTATAAGTGCATCTGTTTCAATATCTGTTGTTGTACCATCTGCATTTTCGTAGGTAATGCCTTGTACAAAACCGTTTGCAGTAATAATATCAACAAGCTTTGTGTTGAATTTAACCTCGCCACCAAGCTCAATTACTTTTTCCCTTAAGTTTTTAACAACAATTTTCAACTTGTCTGTACCAATGTGTGGTGTGGCAGAGTAAAGTATTTCACCCGGTGCACCAAATTCAGCAAAGCGTAAAAAAACCTCTCTGCAACGAGGGTCCTTAATGCCCGTTGTAAGCTTGCCGTCAGAAAAAGTACCTGCACCACCCTCACCAAATTGAACGTTTGAGCTGGTGTTTAGCTTTCTTTGAGTCCAGAAAATATCTACGTCCTTCGTTCTTTCATCAACATCTGCACCACGTTCAAGCACAATAGGTCTGAGCCCTGCTTTTGCAAGGGTAAGCGCAGCAAACATACCTGCAGGGCCGAAGCCAACAACTACAGGTCGCAGGTCAAAGTTTCTTTTTGCCTCGGGCTGCTGGTAAACGTATTTTTGTGTTTTAAAGGCCTTGTTAGGGGCAAATGGGGCAAGTATACTGTCCTCGTTTAAATCTGTTTCGATTTCAACAGAGTAAACAAGTACAATATTATCCTTTTTTCTTGAGTCTATAGAGCGCCTGGCAAGTGAAAAGCCTTTTATATCCTCAGGTTTAATTTTTAGAACCCTTGCTGCAGCCATCATAACCTCATGCTCTGTTGCTCCCAAGGGCATTTTTAATTCGTTTAATCTTATCATAGCTTATCCCTTTAAAAACTCTGCTGCACCGTTGCCTGCAATTCTGCCTGTTGTCCAGGCAAGGTGCAGGTTGTAGCCACCACAATCGCCGTGTATATCTAATATTTCACCGCATATAAAAAGACCCGGGTGAAGCTTGGACATCATGGTTTTAACGTCTATTTGCTCTGTTTTTATACCACCACAGGTGATTTGTGCGCTGTTAAAATCCTTTGTGCCCGTAATGCTTATTTCGAAGCATTTTAATATGTCAATAATTTGCTCAATGCTTCTTTGTGTAAGAGCACCAATTATAGTTTCTGCTTTAATGTTAAGCATTTTCATAATAGCGTAGCCAAGCTTAATATTAACAATACCTGAAAGCACAAGCTCTGTTTTAGCATCGGGCGAAGAAGTCTTCACTTCTCTAAAATGCTCCTTCAATTCACTTTCTGAAAGCTCATTGCATAAATCTAACTTAAGGCAAAGCGCTTTGTTGCTTTTGCATAGGTGTGAAAGGTTCATTACAGGGATACCCGAAATAGCATTTTCAGTAAATTGTACCTCGCCAAGCTCCTCGCCGAGAAGCCTATCGCCTGAGTAAAGCATGGCCTTTGCTTCGGCTCGTACACCCTTTAAGGAATTAATAAATTTTTCTTTCGTTGTAAGTCCGCACAGGGCAGGGTAAAGCGCTGTTGCCTCATAGCCCATATCCTTTAAAAGCTTTAGACAGGAGCCATCTGAACCATGTACAGGGGTAGCTTTTCCACCACCTGCGATTATAACTGCATCGAAGTATTCACCGTTGATTTTAAAGCCTTTGCCGTTTGTTTTTATGCTTAAAACAGATACCTCAGTTGCAATTTTTATATCAAGCGAAAGAGCTTTGCTTATAAGCGTATCTCGTATTGTGGCGCTTTGCTGTGAGCGAGGGTAAATGCGACCGTCCTCGTGGTAGGCGAGTACGCCTAAATTTCGAAAATAATTTTCTGTATCTGCGTGTGGGCTTGTAAGCACACCTCGTAAAAATTCATTGTTTCCGTAAAAGTGCTTGGGGGAAAGGTCCTCGTTTGCAAAGTTGCACCTTCCGTTGCCTGTTACAAGGAGCTTTTTGCCCGGCTTTTGCAAGCGCTCAAAAATAGTGATTTCAGCTTTTGGGTATTCAATTTTTGCTTCAATTGCGCTAACAAGACCCGATGCGCCTGCACCGATTACAGCAAGCTTTTTTGCCACAAAAACAACTCCTTTTTTAGAATTTACCGAAACATTATACATTATTTTCGAATATTATACAATACCATAAAGCACATATAATTTTTTATGTTGTAAATTTGTGTTTACAAAACATAAATGTTTTGGTATAATGCTTTGGAATATTATTTGGATATGGAGTTTTTTATGAAGAAATCTTATCTTGAAATGTCAGCTGTAGAGCTGCAGACAGAATTTGAACTTGTAAAAAAGGAATACGATAGCCTTAAGGCGATGGGCTTGAATATTGATATGTCAAGAGGCAAGCCCGGTGCAGACCAGTTGGATATTTCTGACGGAATGCTCAGCGTACTCGATGGCTGTGACTTTAAATGTGAAAATGGCCTTGATGTTAGAAACTACGGTGTTCTTGACGGCATCCCTGAGGCAAAAAAGCTTTTTGCAGACCTTTTGGAGGTTAAGCCTGAAAATATCATTGTTGGTGGTAACTCAAGCCTTTCTATGATGTTTGATTACGTTTCACAATGTATGTACCAGGGTGCAGGCTTTGAGCCTTGGTCAAAGCAGGGTACTGTTAAATTCCTTTGCCCTGTTCCGGGTTACGACAGGCACTTTTCAATCTGTCAGTTTTTCGGCATCGAAATGATTAATATTCCTATGACGGCAGAGGGCCCCGATATGGATGCTATTGAAGCGGCTGTTAAGGATAGCTCTGTTAAGGGTATGTTCTGTGTGCCTAAATACTCAAACCCACAGGGTATCACGTTCTCTGCAGAAACCGTTAAGAGAATTGCAAACCTTAACGTAAGCACAGATTTCAGAATTATTTGGGATAACGCTTACTGTGTGCACGATTTAACAGACACTACAGATGAGCTTCTTAACATTTTTGACGTGCTCCCTGAAAGAAATAAAAATATGGTTATCGAGGTTGCATCAACCTCTAAAATTTCATATCCCGGTGCAGGTGTTGCTTGCCTTGCAGCATCTGTTGAAAATATTAAAGAAATACTCAAAAGACTTACAATTCAATCAATCAGCTACGACAAAGTAAATATGCTTCGTCATGTTAAATTCTTCAAGAATCTCGACGGCATAAAGGCACATATGCAGCTTCACGCTAAAATTCTTAAACCTAAGTTTGATGCTGTTATTAACACACTCAATTCAGATCTTGCAGGTCTTGGTATAGCAGAATGGAACGAGCCAAACGGTGGCTATTTCATAAGCCTTGATGTAACAGGTGGTAGTGCATCTCGTGTTGGTGTGCTTTGCAAAGAAGCTGGTGTTACACTTACTAATGTTGGAGCAACATTCCCATATGGCAAGGATCCATCTGACAGCAATATTCGTATTGCACCAACCTTCCCAACACCTGCTGTACTTTCTCAGGCAGTTAAGGTGCTTACAACATCCGTAAGACTTGCCTGTCTTGAAAATCTTGTAAAATAAGGTGATTTAATGTTAAGAGTTGGTCACGGCTATGACGTACACGCTTTTGCAGAAAATAGGGAATGTATCATAGGTGGCGTTAATATTCCGTATGAAAAAGGACTGTTGGGTCATTCAGATGCAGACGTTTTGTTGCATGCCATATCCGATAGCTTACTTGGTGCAGCTGCATTAGGCGATATCGGCAAACATTTTCCTGATACTGATCCTGCGTATAAAGGTGCAGACAGTCTTGTGCTTTTAGGAAGCGTTGTAGATTTAATTTATTCTAAGGGCTACAAAGTAAGTAATATTGATGCAACTGTTATAGCACAGGCGCCAAAAATGGCACCATATATTGAACAGATGCGTAAAAATATTGCAGATGTTTTACAGGTTGATATTGATTGTGTAAACGTAAAAGCAACAACGGAAGAAAAAATGGGCTTCACAGGTAGAAAAGAAGGCATATCTGCCCATTGTGTTTGCCTTATTGAAAAGTAAACATATTTAAAGCTCTTGCATATTATGTACAAGGTGTAGGCTACTGCACACATAATATGGAAGGGTTTTTTTATGAGCAAAAAAGGTATCAGAGTCGGCTCTGTCACGTATGCTATGAAGGGGCGCGACTTGCTACAGAAAAATGGATATAAAGCTTATTTAACCCGTAATCCTCACCCTGAAAATGATGAGGGCTGCGGGTATGTTATTTATGTTAATAACATTGATTCACGATGTTTTGAAATCTTAAGAAAAAACGGAATAAAGGTAAAGGGTACAATTGATTTGGGGGATTTCTTGTGATTTATTTTGATAACGCCGCAACCAGCTTTTATAAACCACCTGAGGTGATTTCTGCCGTTAATCAGGCAATGACGCAATTCAGTGCAAATCCAGGAAGAAGTGGGCACGAATTGTCCGTACAAACAGCTGAACAAATTTTTGAAGCAAGGTCTTATATTAATAACTTTTTTAATGGTTATGGTGAAGAATTTGTAAGCTTTACTTCTAATTGCACAGAAGCATTAAACGTTGCTATTAAAGGAATTCTCAGTAAAGGGGACCACGTTGTAATATCAACACTTGAACACAATTCTGTTGTTCGTCCACTTCATAAATTAAAGTCGCGAGGAATGATTGAATATACCGTTTTCAACGTTTATGATGATGTTAATAAAACGGTGGAAAATTTTAAAAAATCTATAAGAAAAAACACAAAATTATGTGTTGTTACGTCAGTTTCTAACGTGTTTGGTCACGTTCTTCCGTTAAAGGACCTGTCGGAAATTGCCCACGATAATGGTGCGTATTTCTTTGTTGATGGTGCACAAGGTGCAGGTGTTGTTAGTATTGATATGAAAGCCCAGGGCATAGATTGCCTTTGTATACCCGGACATAAAGGCCTGTTGGGGCCAATGGGAACAGGTGCAATCTTGCACAAAAACCTTCCTTTTAATACTTTGATTGAAGGAGGGACAGGTACAAATTCACTGGAATTACATCAGCCTGAACAATATCCCGAACGGCTTGAAAGTGGTACATTGAATGTGCCTGGAATTTGTGGAGTGCGTGCCGGCGTCGAATATGTTGATAACGTAGGAATAAATATTATTTTCGAAAAAGAGAGTCGGTTTGCAAAAGATGTTTTTGACGGCTTGAAGAATATGAAAAATGTTGTGTTATACAGAGAGGAACATGACCCAAAAACGTGTGCACCTGTAATCAGCTTTAACGTAAAAGGGTATCATAGCGAGCAAATTTCAAGTGTGTTAAACGTTAATGGTATTGCTGTTCGTGGTGGTTATCAATGCGCCCCTTTGGCTCATAATTTTATGGGGACGACAAAAACGGGAACGGTTCGTGTTTCTCCTTCATTTTACAACACAAAAAAAGATATAAATATTCTGTTAAATTTAGTTGAAAAAATTGCATTTAATAAATAAATATGATATAATTACCTATATATTGGATTATAGTGACTTTCTATATAGTTAAAATATAAAGGAGCAACAGTTTTGAGTACTATTTACAATTTGTTAGATAAAATCACAGGTGCGCTATTCAGTTTTAATTTTACGTCAGACCTGTTAGATATTTTGTTCGTAACCATAGTTATTTTTGAGTTGATAAAACTCATACGTGGTTCACGTACCTTCCAGGTTATAAAGGGCATTGTTTTGTTGTTCGTTGTGTACGCTGCAATAAAGTTACTTAATATGGAAGCAAGCGAGTATCTTTTCACGGTTTTGTTCCAGAATGGTCTTTTGATTCTCGTTGTTCTTTTCGCTCCTGAGCTTCGAAAAATTCTTGAAAGCTTCGGTAGACAGTCTATCAGAGATATTTCTTTCTTTAATTTTAAAAATGGTGTTGATTACGAAAAGAACGTTACAGAAACAGTAAATAGCTTTTGTAAAGCTGCAGCCGATATGAGTGAAACTAAAACAGGTGCCCTTGTTGTGTTTGAAAAGGATTCATCTCTTCAGGAGATTTCAAATACGGGTACGTTGATTGATGCGAAACCATCTACTGAATTGTTTAACGGTATTTTCTTTAAAAACTCAGCTCTTCACGATGGTGCTGTAGTTGTTCGTAACGCAAGAATCTATTCAGCAGGTTGCATTTTACCACTTACACAGAATACGTCACTTGCAAGTGAATTAGGTACAAGGCACAGAGCTGCAATCGGTATGTCGGAACAAAGTGACGCAACTGTTGTTGTTGTTTCAGAAGAAACAGGTGGCATATCTGTTGCTAAAAATGGTAAATTACTCAGAGATATAACAACCGGTCAGCTTCGTGAGGTTCTTCTCGATGAGTTTATAGTCAAGAACGATAAGGAAGAAAAACAGAAAAAGAACAAATTGACAGGTAAGTTATCAAGAAAACGTGGAGGTGGAAAAGATGAAGACTAAAAGAACGTTTAACTCCCTTTTCCAAAACGATAAATTTGCTTTTTTATGTTCTTTTCTTGCTGCTTTGTGTATATGGCTTGTTGTTTCAATTACTGCAAGTCCACAAACAACACGAGTTATAAAAGATGTTAAGGTTACAATAGACGATGCAGTGCCGTCACAATTTGATCTTCGCGTTTTCGGTAACGATGAGTTTACTGTTGACGTAACAGTAAAGGGTAAGAAATATCAGATTTCTGAAGCATCACTTTCAGCTGATGATATTTCAGTTGTTGCACAGACCACGTCAGTTGATTCTGCAGGTGTGTATACACTTCAGCTGAAGGCTGAAGGTGACTCGGATAATACACCATACACCATTTCATCTCTTTCAACAAAAACCATTGAAGTGTATTTTGATACTGAAAAAACTTCTAATTTTGTTATTGAGCCTGAAATAATTACAAGTGAATTTGATATTGCAGATGAAGGCTATACCTGTGGTGACATCAATCTTTCTGAAACATCTGTAACAATTACCGGACCTTCAACTCAGATTAACAGAATCGAAAAGGTTGTTGCTCAGCTTGTTCTCGATGGTCCTCTTACTTCAAATAAATCTGCCGAAACAAAGATTTTACCGTATGATGATGCAAACAAAAGTGATTTTGAATATCTTTCAATGAGCATAGAGGACGTAGTTGTTACTATCCCTATTCTTAAAATCAAATCACTTGATACAGCAGTTACCTTCAAAAATGCACCTGACAGTCTTGTGTTGAATCCACTTAAATATTCAATCACACCAAACAGTGCAGAGTTTAATATTGTTGTTGACGATTTCGATAAAATATCAGAGTACGTTGTTGGTTCAATTAACTTTAAAGAATTGTCACCAACAAGTAACACCTTCACCTTCGATGCCAAAAACACTTCTCTTGTTTCGGAAGATATTAATGAATTTACAGTAAGTGTAAATCTTGATGATTACACACAAGAGTATATGAAGGTAACAAAAGCGAAAATAAAAGTCAATAACCCTAAAAAGCTCCAATATGAAATTTCTGACCTTAATAAGTCAATTGTTGTTGTCGGTACAGAGGAGGATTTGAAGGGTATTACGGAAGATATGATTCTTATTGACGTTGACTTGTCTTCAGTAACTCTCGAAGAGGGTAAAAGGAAAACAATACCGGCTGTTGTTAATGTAAACAGTCCAACATGCTGGGTTTACGGTGCCTATACCGTCGATGTAAGCCTTAAGGCTCAGTAAAAACAAAGTAGAAATTCTGTGAAAAACAAAGGAGGCAACATGACAGTTAAAAGATTATTTTCATTGATTCTTGCAATTATTGTAATTATAACCTGCTCGGGTTGCTCCCTTGACTTTTTCTCGGTAGATAGCCTTATTTTCCCACCAACACAATCGGGTAAAAATGGTGAGGTACAAAAGTCCTTCAACAATCTGATGAAGGATACAAAGCTTCAGCTGAAAACACCCGTTGCAGGTGAGTATCAGACGTCGTTCGTTTTGAAAGATATCAATAACGACGAAATAGAAGAGGCGTTTGTTTTCTATTCTGACTCATCATCTGTAGATAGCTCTGTAAGAATGGCTGTTATGGAGTGTGTAGACAATGAATGGGGCATAATCTCAGATGTAAAAGGTGCAGGTAGTGGCGTTTATGACGTGGATTTTGTTGACTTGAATAAAGACGATCTTCTTGAGGTTTTCGTAACCTGGTCACTTCTTGACAGTAAAACCTCTCAGATTGTCAGTGTGTTTGAATTCTCTTCTTACGAAGCAAACGTGTATACACTTAATCCACTTGGCAATGAGTACTGTAATGCAAAAACAATTCTTGACTTTAATGGTGACGGACTCAAGGACCTTGTGCTTATATATCTTGATGATACGGTTGCAGTGCAGAAATCATACTTGCGTATGTTTACACTTACCAAAAGTCATCAATTAGAAAAATATGCGGAAACTGTCCTTGATAGCGCAATAACATCAGTATCAAAAATTCAGAGTGACATTGGTAGTTTTGACAAAAAGCCACTAACAAGAATTTTTATTGACTGCGTAAAAAATGACCGAATGATTTTTACTGAAATGGTTTACTGGGACGCAGGACACAATGTTCCGGTAAAAGAGTTTGAAAAGCCTTCGGTTACAAACCTTCGTAATTCAATTCTTGCTTGTCAGGATATTGATAATGATGGTTTACTTGAGGTGCCATCATTAACGAAGCTTTATGGTGACGAAAAAACATTTAACATAAAAAACTCAACAGATGTTTACACATTGTCGTTGTTGGTGTGGAATAACGTTAAGGGCGATAAAAGTGTTGACACTATCACAACGTTGCTGAATCCACTCGATCACTATATGCTTCACTTTAATTGGGGTAACAAGGTAACCGTTAAATATGATTCATTACGTGAGGCGTTGTTGTTTTTTAAATGGAACGAAGCAACCAAGGAAATGTCGGATGAATTGTTCTCTATAGCGTATAGAGAACAAGTTGCCGAGAATGAAATTCTTGGTGATATTCTGGCAGAAAACGAAAATGGTGTTTACTATTATCAGATAACTGAGGTAGGGTATACTTTCGGAATAACTGACGAAACAATATCCACCTATTTTATAAAAATTAACTAAGGCAGGACGTATTTATGAAAAAAGTGCTTATTGCAGAAGACGAATCAGCGATTCGCGAAATAATAGCTATAACTTTAAAAAGGGCAGGCTACGAGGTTACAGAGGCTTGTGACGGTCAACAGGCAATCGATATCTATAATTCCAAAAATGGTATGTTTGACGTTGTTTTACTTGATATAATGATGCCAAACGTTGATGGTCTTGAGGTGTGCAAGACTTTACGAAACCAGAGTAGCACCGTTGGTATTATTATGCTTACTGCGAAAACACAGGAAATGGACAAGGTTTCAGGTCTTTTGATGGGTGCTGATGATTATATTACAAAACCATTTTCACCATCTGAGCTTATGGCAAGAGTGGACAGTGTTTACCGTCGTGTTGCAATGAATACACAGACGCCTGTTCAGCCTGTACGCGCAGACAAAATTACACTTGCACCTTTTGAACTCAACCTCAGAAACAGAACACTTTATAAAAACAACGTTTTAATTGAATTAACACAGGTTGAATTTCAGATTATTGAATATTTCTTCTCTAACCCGGGTAAAGCACTCAGCAGAACAGACATTCTCAAAGAGGTTTGGGGTGAGTCTTATTTCGGTGATGAAAAGGTTGTCGACGTAAATATAAGACGTTTAAGAATGAAGGTTGAAGATGAGCCATCTATCCCTAAGCATTTAGTTACTGTTTGGGGTATGGGTTACAAGTGGCTTTAATTACATAAAAAGAAACAAGCAAAAACAATAGGAAGGAGGGTAAGTGATGGAAAAGAAAACCATTGATTTAAAAAAGATTTCAAAAATTAACGTTGATGAAGCCAAAAAAATTCTTAAAGCTCGTGAAGAAAAAACTACCGATGATAAAAAGAAAATTCTTCCTAAGCTTCGTAAATCGGAGGAAAAGAAAATTCTCAAGGGCATTACAAAACGTTGGGCTACAAATACGCTACTCATCACTGCACTCATTCTTCTTGTACTGGTTGCTACTAGTGTTTTGTTTGTTGTTCAGTACTACAGAAATTACGTTGTTTCATACCTTTCCGACTACGCTAATGAAACGGTAATAACGTTCTTTACTCCATATCTGGACGGTAGTGACGATGTATTTGAGCAAAAAGCAAAAGAGTTTGTAGATAATTTCTCAGATAAATCACGAATAGAAGTTCAGGTTATTAACAAAGAGGGTGTTGTCGTTGTATCCTCGTCAGGCTTTAAATGTGATGAAAATATCAACGATATGGAAGATGTTAAGGAAGCTAAAATTGCAACAACAGGCATTTGTAAATGGTTTGGCTTCAACAAAAACGGTGAACATATTGTAAGTGTTGCTATGGTTTTTCCGCAGACAACTGAGGGTAACTTTTCAGGCGCTGTAAGGTTTGTTTCTTCTATGAAGGGTATAGACCGACAGATTATCGCCTTTACTTTAATTATTCTGGTTGTGTATCTTGTTGCGATCTTCTTCGTGGCGCTTTCGGGTGTTTTCTTTGTTCAGACCATTGTTTCACCTGTTCAGAAAATTAACGAAACAGCAAAGCTTATTGCCGAAGGTAATTACGAAGTAAGAATTGAAGCCGACGGTAAAGAGGATGA
>JAZUPI010000001.1:0-25622 GCA_045605085.1 Acutalibacteraceae bacterium | reverse complement strand
GTCTTCCTAAGACCGCTTGGCATCCGACTTGGTTTGGTAAATTTCGGACCAGTCGTGGATGTAATTGTTATCAGCCTTGCTGTTGCCGGGGGTAAGCGTTTCTGTATTGCCACCGGTAATAACAATTCCGCCCTTTCCTGTACGGGTAATTTCGTTATTATATGCAAGGTTGTTGCTACCGTTCATAACGAGAGCGTTACCTGCAACGTTTTTTATAAGACAATTCCGAACGGTATTGTTATTGGCAGTTATAAGCACACCGTCACTTCGTGTTCCTTTTACGGTTAACCCGTCAAAGGTGATGTAATCTGCCTCGGAATTTATTACGGGGTTGAGCGAGAGCGAAAGAATGATTTCTGCGTTATTCTTGCTTTCAGGTTCCCACATACAAAGCAAACCGTTTTCTCTGTCGAGATACCACTCTCCGGGTGCAGAAAGCTCTTCAAGAACGTTGAAAAAATAGTACGGTGCATCTGTTTTTGTTCCGTAAAGGCTAACAAATCCAGGCGTAAGCTCACGAGTGTCTTTATCAAAACTTTTTACAGGAGTTGACGCATCTGCCCAATCATACTTCCAATAGCCGAACATCCACACGTCATCAAGGTTTTTCCAGCCTGAAATTCTCTTTGCAAGCTCAGGATTAACCCTGTAAATATCCGGTTCGGGATTACGGATTTCATACCAATCCTTAACCTCTGTGAGCGAGCCGTCAGATTCCTTACCTAAGCCTGTTTTTACAACCTCTTCGGTATAAAGATAATCATTGTCGGGATACCTTGCAAGAGTTTGTCTTATGTCATCCACGAAAAGCTCGCAATAAAGAGGACCCGTATAATCGCCGTCATAGTTATCTGCCGTATGGTAAGAGCCGATTGCATAAATCTTACCCCAATCATCGCTTGTGAGCGAATAGGGTGCTTTTGTCAGGTCAACAACCATAACATTTTCCTGAGCATCGGCAGAAAGTCTTTCTGCAATTTCGGGATAACCTTTTACATTTTTAAAATCAACGGTATTAAGTGTTATACCACCATTGATAATAACCTCACCGTTATAAGAACAGTATGTTACTGGACATTCCTCTGTGCCTGAATCCTCTTTGGTAAGTTTGAGAGAAGACATACGGTATTCACCGCCTTCTATGCAAACCGTAATTCCCTTTTTGCCTGCTTTATCTGTATTTCTTACAGCTTCAACCACTTTTTCAATGGTCAGAAACGGTGAATCTTTTGTACCACTGTTGTTGTCATTGCCGGTTGTGCTTACATAAAAATCGCCGATAATCATTTTATCATCATTCTTTTCTTTTGATTCTGTTGATATAACAGGTACAGGTGCTATGTAATCTTCGTAAAGCATAACGTAAATATGCGATTTGATATACGAATGACTTCCATAGAGAAATCCAATAACAATAAGTAGGGAGAGAATCATTTTTAAAGCTTTGTTGTTAAATATTCTTAACACACAAAGCAGAGCCATAACAGATGTGATGATGAATGTGAGAAACACGGGAACAACCAATGCTGCCAACTCAAGCTCACCGCTGCCGATTACGACATTTATCAAAAACATGCCACCAACAAGAATTGTAGCAAAAGCCAAGGCCGTTAAAACTGCATTCAATGCTGTTTTCTTTTTATCTTCTTTTTTGCTCAGTGGTATCGAAAGCAATGCTCCGCCAAGGCAAACAACAAAGGCGAGAATAAACTGAAGCGGTGTATATTCAAAGCAGAGATATTGCATGTGGTAGTAATACAAACCGACAACTGCAAAAGCTATGCCCAAAACGAGACAAATTGTTCCGAATATTTTTGATTTTAAGGTTATCTTCATAAAAACAAGTCCTCCTGAATTCCGATTAGTTAAAATAATTATAGCACAATGTAGCCTTTTTTCAATCGCAAGTGACATAATACTCACTGCGTTTCTGTGTTATGTAGTTATGTTTGTTACCTCGCTAAATTAAAATTTATTAATCAGCTTCAATATGTAACTTATAACTTTTTGAAGACCTTTTTGGTTTTTACTTACCGATTATCGGCATTTCGGTCATACGAAGTTTCGCACAGCCATACGGACAAAGTTTAATTTTTTGAATTTCTGAAATCGGATTTCTTGATTTTGGTGTTTTTCTTGCAATGCTTTTGTATGGGAATTTAAGGCCCCAGTTAATTTGTTGCATTTTTGCCTCTACTGTTATAGGTGGGGTATCCTGAGAAAAGGGAACAGTAGCAACACCGTTGTATTTTATTTCAAAATCATCATCGATATAACCGTAATTCCAAGGTGTTTTCGGTATAAACTGATAGTCACAGTATGGGAATTTGCGTTCTACTCCTTTTTTTACATATTCACGCATCTGTTTTTCATATTCAATCGGAACAGAGAAAAGTAATGAACCCATCTGCAATGCATATAGGTCGTTTGGTCTCTTTTTAAAATATGGAGTTGTCCGTATATTCTTCACCCAACAACTCGTGGGAAACCGCCTTACTCTTAAGCATCATAGCAATATTTACTATATGGGTCTTTCTCAGCCAGTTGTGACTTGGTTTCTTCCAGGATTCAGTTATAGCGTTATAGTCAAAGCCCTGCTCTTTTATTATCTTCGCAAGGTCCTTTATCCATTCCTCATTATATTTTTCATACAAGAAATTGAGGGAAATAAAGGTCTCGAACCACCTGAATTTTGCCCATTTAAACAGCTTGCTTTCTCCGCTTTAAAGCAAGTTTTTGTTAATAAACATCAAAATGAGTTTATCAACTCAGAACCAGACAAAAGCAGAATAAATATGAGTCTCTGTGGATTTTAAGTCAAATCCATTTTTAAAACATCAACACAGTGATTTAAGTGGAGTGTAACTATTCAAGGAGTTTTTCATACCGTCATTAATCATCTCGATACAATCCCATTTCATTTACACTCACCCCCTATATAAAATTACGATATTATTAT
The DNA here is from genome assembly GCA_045605085.1 of Acutalibacteraceae bacterium. GTDB lineage: Bacteria > Bacillota > Clostridia > Oscillospirales > Acutalibacteraceae > DTU089. The sequence goes on along the minus strand of JAZUPI010000001.1, from coordinate 22,663 downwards.
ACTGTATGTTTTAATTGCAATCAATGAAAAATCAAGTATATTAGTTGGCACTCTGTTTTTAATTACATTATTCACTCCCCTAAAATAACCTCTTTATCGATTTTTCCTATAAAGATGTTATCTTCTGCTGTTAAAGCATTAGTATCGGGATTTTCAAGAATAATTCCATAGCTTGGTGAGTCGGTTTCCTCGGGAGCAATGAAAGCATTATTTCTGACAGTAAGGTTATAAACCATTGGTCTGAAGAAAATGTAGCCTCGGCTTTTACCGATTCTTCCCGATGGTCCGTCAAATACATTATTTTCAATAAATATATTATGGTGGTCAATGTCACCATGGTGACCAATTCCGGGGAAGCCGTCACATTTGAAAACATTGTTTCTGATTACTATATTACGGCAGACTGTGTCATCACTCTTAAAATCAATGAGAGTACCAACGCAGTTATAAACAGGACCATATGAACCATCGCGTGACATATCAAGCTGAATCTGCTCGTTGAAAAGAGTGTCGGTCTTGAATGTGTATGAGGGACCGTCAAAAACACAGTTTTGAACTGTTGTGTTTTCTGTCCCGTTAATTTCAATGCAATGCCAATGAGCACAATGACGGAATCTGCAGTTTTCAATGGTAATATTACTACAATGAACTGTATTCACAAGGGTTATTCTTTCATCAAGGTTTTTGTTACCGTCAAAGATACCGCCTGAAATCACAACATCGTGGGTACCTGTGTATTCGCCCCATTCCGGCTCGGAATAAGAAGCCAGCAAATATCTTGTCAGCGGTTCGCTTTTATCGCTTCTTAAAATAATTGCATTATCTGAAAATTTCAAATACTGATATGAATAGAAAATCAAAGCACCAGAAATAAGGTATGTACCATCAGGGAAATAGACAATTCCACCATCTTTCAATTCATCAATGCAAGCCTGCAAGGCTTTTGTGTCATCATGAATTCCGTCACCGAAAACCTCTTTATTCTGCTTTACATTAATAAATTTCATTATGATTACCCCTTATTCAGATTTTGTTTGAACCTCTTCAGAAACTTCTTTTCCTTCTGCTCACTGCTAGAGAATTTCCATAACATGCGCATACTTTTCATCGCTATTTCGCAAAGTAGGTGTTTTTATGTCTATATGTGATTTAATTACAAGCCATATTTACGAATAAAATACGAGGGCGTACAGCTCCATGCGTGGCAAAGGCTGTTTATCATTCTATCCTTGTACGGTGAGAATTCAAGATCCTCGGGAATATATGCTTCCCAGAAGGTATCTGCACCAAGCTCAACCATACCTCCCCAGAATTTTTTTAAATATCGCATTGCTTCATTCTTCATATCAAGCTTTAGCATAGCTTCAATAACATAGTGGCGCATATATGGTGTAACGGGTTGCTTGAATTCCTTGTTATCAAGGCAGGAAACAAGAAGATTTTTCGCCTCTTCTCCGGTTATCACACCACCCAATATCATCCAGACCTGAGAATGAACACTGAACTGAGCATTATCTAAAGAGTTTACGAACACTTCTCTACTTTCATCATAAAGGTGTTTTTTGGAAGCGCAACGCACCTTGGAAATGAGAAAACAGTATTTTTCATACTCCTTATCACCTATTACTTTCAGCAATCTCACAAAACGTTCAAGTGTATAAATATATACACCCTGCAATGCAGTCATACATTCAAGACCCGGACACCAGTCAATAAAAGCAAACCAGCCCTCCTGCTTTGTTGCAATCAGATTTTCGTCAAGTGTGGCTCTGAAGCTTTCAAGCTGTAATTTACAAATTCCCAAAAGGTCATTTACAACATCCATATCCCCTGTGTGTTCGTAGTAATCGCACACGCTTACAACATATAAAAGTGCATAGTCCTCAATATGCGTTGCTCCTGAATGATAATAAGGAGTTTCATAAACAAATGACGGCAAGAAGCCTAATTCATTACATTCACCTGCAGCAAAAAGATATAAACATCTTTTTACAATTTCAAGGTTTTTGAATGTATAATAATTTGTAAGAGCTTCAAGACGAAGGTCACCAATCCAAAGACGTCGGTCACGCTTCGGACCATCTTCAAAGAAGGTCTGCATACATTCTTTAAGGGTGTTTGTTGCAACAAGGTCAATTTCATTCAACAAAGAATCTTCCGTGTTCACAGGTTTCAGCACAGATGCATCAGCACTTGTTGAAGCACGGAAGCTAAAATCAAAAAGCCTTATTGGTCGGGTGGTTCTATCCACCATTATTTTTATGTATCTGCAAGCGTACCTTCTTGGCATAGTTATTTTCTGTGGAAAATCAAGATTGATAACTTCCTCCTGCAACCAAGTTTTTGAAAGAATGCCGTTGTATTGAGAAAAATCGTCATTGATTTCTCTGATATCTTCACCAAACTTTATATTCAAACGAACAGGCGCATCGACAAAAACATCAGTTCTATCAAAAGCAAAAGAGAAATGCCCCACACCATGTTCCCCGAGATCAAGAAGAATACTGTCACCATCCGAACCAACGAACTCAGTTATATGGGGAGTGAGATCAGAAAATTTCAGTTCAGGAAAATTTTCCTGAGCCTTACTCAAAAAGTAATCTTTATCTTTCATATTACAAACACTTCACTATGTAAATTTGAATTTGTTAATTTTGGTCCGGTTGCTGACCATCGTGAGCTAACCATTTACACTCTGTGATTTCCATATTTGTAAATGTTGCTTTAAATGATGACTCTTCAGGACTACAAGCATAAATACCAAAACGGATTGTGCCACCACCATTCCACATATGGCATACACGCATTTGTTTAAATATAACACCATCTTCAGAACATTCAATACAATAATCATCTTCACGACGACTGAATCGATACCACATTGATTTTATACTTGCATCAATTTCAGTAGTTGCCCAATCAGAATATCCGTTGTTTGTAACAACACTTCCAAGATGCTGAAAACTGTCATTTTCATACTCAATGGAGCCTTTGAGCCAATTTTCACTATCGAGATACATAACAATTCCACATTGGTCAAATCTGTGTTTGCTTTCAAATTCGGTTTTGACAACAAATGAGAAATACTTTTCATCAGTCTGCGTCTGTAATACAGGTGCGTTGTCGTTTCTGAAATGATAGTATGTTCTTTGCCATAAATCAGTATGCGGATTTGTAATGATTTCTATTTTGTCATCAGATATTGAATAATCCATGGCTTCTCTTGTCCATTTAAAGTTTTTTATATCAAAATTCATATTGCGACTCCTTTACAAGTTGTAATTTGTTTGTTATTTATAAAAGGGACAAAAATCTTTAATACACTGATTATTTTTTCTTGAACGAGAGCAAACAACCTTTTCAATTTCCATTTGAACATTTAATTTTTCTTTGGTAAAAGAAACTGCTTCAATAATTGCAAGATAAGAATCTCTTTTACAACAACGAGGACCACCGTTCTGACCAATTGCATTTAAGGCTCTTGCGGTCATTTGGTTTGAAAGCCCCCAAGCTTCCTTTGCTAAGGGTGTTGATTTTGTTACTATTGATACATACATTCCTGCACTGATACCTGCACCGCAAGCACCCCAAAAGCCACATGCTCCGCCCGGAACCTGTTTTCCTCTCTTGTATATTCCAGAAAGAGCAGTTCCCAGATTTAAAAATCCACCTGCATTTTTATACGCAGTAAGCAAAGACGCACCCACCATTACATGATGTTCAGGTCCATGCATATGACAAAACTCAAGTGACATCATTTTCTCAAGTATGTGCACAGGATTTATTGACTTTTCGTTTAAACACAACGAAAAAATATCATACATTCCGTTTGTATGACATTCATTACAAACATAATGACCATTAACACACCTTGTTTTGCTACCTTCTTTTTTATGGCAAATCTCACATTCCATTACTATATCTGAGTTGAGATATTCCAACGAAGCTTTACAAATCAAACATTCGTCACTCATTTTTACACCTCAAGAAATCCTTGTTTATTTTACAAGCTTTACTTTTCAAGCACTTCAATATTATTGTAAACGGTCATTAAGATACCATCCAAAAGAACGCTCAGAAGTTTTGAAGTATATTCAGCTTTAAGTTCATCTTTCTAATACAACTCCAAAAAGGCGTTCCATAATTATTTTAAAACTATGTTTTTTAAATAAGAACATATTCTTCGTTTTCGTCAGTTTCAAAGGAAATTATGTTTCCTTTTTTGCTAAACTCAACCTGAACATTATCTGCCTTACGTAAAACTGTTTTGATACCCGGGCACTCAACGTTACAAGCTCTGCCTTTAAGGCTTTTAAGTTCAAGCGATTTTACTTCACCGTTTTTCAGCTGTGCAGAAACAAGGAAAGCACCATCTGAACGAAGGTTTTCGAAGGACGCGTCCGACTTTTTGTCCCAGCAAGGGAAAAGTCTTATTACTCCCTCGTAGCTTTGCATTAGCATTTCGTTAATGGTTATTGGCACTGTTGTAAGGTGCTCAATTCCACCACCATGGTGACGGAAAAGCCTATTCGGAAGTGCAAATTCTTTAATATTCTGACGAATACCTTCAATAAGGAAAGTGGGATTCACACCTATTCTTGCACCTGCAGGAAGATATGAATTTGAGCCATTGTCATCAAGACGTCTGTCATTGATGAAATATGTATTTCGGGCAATTTTAAGAATTTTTTCACCGGAATTAAAGCCAATCTGCGATGCAGGGTAAATATGCTGAAGACCTACTGTATTGTCATCTCTCCAACGTATGCCAAAACTTGAATATCGGAAGCACCTTTTCCCCTTTTTGATAAACGTGGGAAAATCACTTAAATTAGCAATAATATCCTCCCACAATTCGTATTTCTCTGCGTTAAGCCCAAGCTCCTTTGCCATATCATAGACAGCGTTAAACAACATTTTCACAAGTCCAAGAGAGTTTATAGCGTTTACCGTATTCACCTGACCTATGTGAGTAATGTACTTAAAATTTTTACCACGGTAATATGGGATTTCGTGGGCTGCGTCACCTTTGAGTATATACTTGCCGTTTTTCTTAACAAGGTAATCCTCCCAAAAGACTGCCGTATTTAAAATGAAATCGTAATAATTTTCCAGGGCATAGTCCTTATCGTAGGTTGAAAACCAATGCATTATGGGGATTACACATGCATAGGCAGCGTGGCTTTTCTGACCGAGAAAAAGTATGCCGTGCTCTTTACAATCCGGCTGAGTATAAAGATCAAGGGCTTTAGGTCCAAAGCTTACAGGAAATGCATAGCCTCTGCAATTAAACAATTTCGCAAACCTTTTTGCTTCTTCCTTCATCTCATTGACAGGTGTCATATAGCCGTCGAAAAGCTCGGGATGGTTTGCAGAAAAGATGCAATAATAGGGGGCTTCGTAGTTGTAATTCATATGATAGTCCCCTGCCCAAGGGAAAAAGTCATCAGTCACAAAGTTACCGAAAAGACCAGGTGGAAATCCGGTGTTACCCATACACCCTGCAAGGTGGTAAAGGCTTGAGTTATAAAAGCCTTCTATAACCTTATCTTCAAGAGTTACTTTTGATGCAGAGAAGAACTTTTTCCACTTTGCTTCTGTAGCTTTTTTAGCTTCGTCGTAGTCGCAGTTCAATGCCATTTCGATAGCTTTATTAACATAGTCATCTGCGTCAAAGTTTGTTACGACTGAAACACCGTAACGACCAACTTTATAGTCATCAGTTATATTTGAAAAATGCTCCTTCAGGCAAACTGAAACTGCAGATTCTCTGCTTACCTCATCACCACAAAATTTACGGGAGTGGCACACTGTACCCTTGTCTTCAACCACTGAATTGTGTGAATTGCATGTGTCAGGAAGTTTGATTCTTACAGCTTTACCCTCTTGATTCTTAGGTGCTTTTATTTCAAAGCAGATAAGGTTTTCAGGTGCAACAAAAAATTCAATTTCGGTATCACCAAACTTACACTGGAGAAGACCTTTGTCGAAATATTGCCTGATATTGTAGTTCTCTAAATCAACATTTTCAATAATCAAATCGCCAACTGCTTTTATGCCACCATCACCGTGAGCGCCAACAGAAAATTTCCAGAAGTCGCACTTTGAAATATGAATAATAAGGTTTTTTTCATCATTGTCAAAAACAACACCCAAATCACCATTACCACACATTGCACCTACAGGTATTTTGCAAACAACCTTGCCGTCAACTGTATTCATAGGTTTAGAGGTTATTTCATTAAAATATGTATTCATTTAATCACCAAAAATATTATATTTCTTTTATTACTTTGAATCAAGATATAGATTCAATATATCGATCAGCATCTTCTCTCGACTTGAAAATGATTATTTCTTTTTCTGTCTTGTATTTTTCAATTAAGTCGTATATTTTAGGCAAAGTCGTTCCAGGAAACTCTTTAATAAATGACTCAAACTCAGGGTCAAATTCTGTTTCCAACCAAGGCAAGTCGTACCTACCCTTGCCTACGCGAGCCTTTGCACCTTGAATACAGACCTGTGTTGGTAAATCGAAAAGAAAGACTGTGTCACACTCTTTAAGCCGCACTTCAATTGTCCTGCTGTAGTTTCCGTCTATTATCCATTCGTTTGTTTTAAATATTTCTTTTATTCTTTCGTCAAATTGGTCTCGTGTAATATGGGTTTTGTCGGGCTTATGCCAGATTGCATCAAGATAATATAATGGTATCCCAGTACAATTTTGCAGCTTTTCTGCAAAAGTGGTTTTACCACTTCCGGGACAGCCTATAACAATTACTTTTTTCATTCTTTAACACCCATTTAATGTCTGATTTATTAAAACAATTTTATCATTTATGCAAGCAAAATGCAAACTATATTCATACCGAAGGCTTCGCTATAAATAACAACGCCGTTCCCGTAAGAGGACGGCGTTGTTATTTTGTTTAAATATTAATAAATATCCTTAACCTTCAGGCCTGTTGTATTGTAGGCACTTGTATAGCTGCCGTAATAAGCCTTTGTGGTATAGACGTAGTATGTACCCTTCTTAGCTGACTTGTCAACGTAGCTTACCTTTGAGTTACCTGCTACAGTTGCAAGCTTTGACCAACCACTCCATTTCTTAGTTGAAGCATTGTAGGTCTTACGGTATACGATGTAACCACTTGCACCTGTTACCTTACCCCAAGTGAATTTAACACCACTTGTTGTTGAGGCTACCTTTGAAAGAGCAGGTGCTGAAAGGAAATATGTCTTAAGTCCTGTTGTATTATAAGCACTTGTGTATGTACCTGCAAGAGCCTTTACTGTGTAAATATAATAGTTACCTGATTTTGCAGTTTTATCTGCAAATGATGTAGCCGTAGTTTTACCAAGATTTGTCCAGCCACTCCACTTCTTTGTTGTTGCGTTGTAGGCTCTGCGATATACAACATAGCTTGTTGCACCTGTTACCTTACCCCATTTTACTGTTACACCTGCACTTGAGTTTGTGACCGATGCAAGTGTTGGTGTGCTGAGGAAATATATTTTGAGACCGGTTGCATTGTAGCCACTATAGCCTGCTTCGTTTCCTGCCCTTACTGTGTAGATGTAATATGTGCCGGTCTTTGCAGTTGTATCTAAGTAAGAGTTAGTTTTTACACCCTTCGCAATATTTGCCCAACCACTCCATGTCTTTGTTGAAGCGTTGTAGGTTCTACGATATACAGCGTAGCTGTCTGCACCTGTTACCTTACCCCAAGTGAATTTAACGCCTGTTGGTGTATTTGCTACGCTTGAAAGTTTCGGTGTTGCAGGCTTAAGCTGTGGGATTACTGCTGTTTGAAGCTTGATGCCACACACTGTACACTCTTTGTGCTTTAAACCTGTAGAATTTACAGTTGCGTTTTTGTCTATAATCCAATCAGAAGCCACGTGTGCTGCACCTGCATAATTAATTTCAGCATTATCCAATGATGTATTTCCGGCACCTATATTGATATTATTCCACTCGCATACAGATCCTGTATAATTAACGTAAGGCGAATAAGCACATCCACCGAAGGCGTATTTTCCGATTTTTTTCACACTTTTTGGAATGGATATCCGAGAAAGCGACATACAATATTGAAAGCAATTATTCGGTATTTCGGTAAGGCTATTGGAAAGCTTAACTTCTCTTAAATTATAACAATTATAGAATGCGGAATTACCAATAGTTGTTACTGTATCCGGAATTTTCACTGTATAAATCAAACCATTGTACTTGAGCAAATTCTCACCAACAGACGTTACTTTATAACCGTCGAGCATTTCAGGAATCTCAAGATAAATAGGCAAATCGTAGTTTCCGTTAAGAACAAACTCCGAAAGATCAATAGTACCGTCAGCTTTCACTGTACAAGAAATATACGGACCAACATTATCATTTACAATGTACCAACGCTTTGTATAGCCGACGTTGTCTAACGCCAATGTTAAATCATTACCACATTCGTCTGAACCCGCTATTGTTGTAGCTTTTGTTTTAACAACAAACAATTCACCAGAATCAACTTCATCAAGCCCTACATATGCAAAGCTGAAGATGATTACTATAGCAAGAAGAATGGATAAGCTTCTTTTTAATGCTTTTGTCATAAAAAATACCCTTTCAAAAAATATGATCATATCAAAAATTGTATTTCCAATATATTTTCACGATTATACCAATTCATTTTAGCACCAATTCAACATTCAAACAACGGAATATTTGTCCAAATTTATGGTAGTTATTTATGCAAGATTCCTATTTACACGTTCTTTCCTTGACAATTCATCTTGCAATTGATAATATTGTAAAAAAGATTTTGAAGGTGAAATAATGAAAAAGCTTGCTTTTGCTTTAATGATAGTGTTTATTTGTGTTTGCCTTTCCTCATGTACGGACAACAAAAAGGCAGATACGCCTACAACCACGTCTGAAACAACTACCCAAAAAGCTCCCGGTAAATATGCCGAAAGCAAATATCTTGGTACTTGGTGCAACGCAAGTAACCGTGACGAGCTTGTTTGCGAGCTGAAGGATGACGGTACTGCAAGCTTCAGGGGTGATACATCTGCTACCTGGGAAGAAACTCCTGCAGGCGTTGTAATCACTTCAACTGTTGACGGTAAGAAAACCACAATGGAGGGTTACTTTGTTATTGTTGGTGAAGGCTACGTTGCAAGGGCAACAGAAACCAACATGCACTATCTTGATGAGGGTGGCGTAATGCAATTTGAAATTATGCTTACAGAAAACACCTGTGTTGACTGCGTAAAAAAATAAAGTAATCATAGAAAACCTGCTCTGTTAGTAACGGAGCAGGTACATTTTTTTATTTCTTGCCTTTATTAAACCATGAAACAAAGTCAAAAGCATCGTAGTGTCTTTTGCCATTCCAGCCGGTGAACTCATACAATCTTCCTACAGACTCTTCGTTTTCAAAACCTTTTATGTAGTAGGATGACTTAATATCAGGATATTCCTTGTTTGTAAAAACAACCTTGTTTTCATATGGTAGGTTGTCGAATTCCTGAAGAATTTCTTTTGTACAGCCGTCACGGTCTGTAAAAATAACAAAGCAGTTTGAAAGGTCAATTCTTTCTTTACGTCTGTTCCATTCGGTAGTTACATGTTCGGCATCTCTGTAATGCATAAAGTGAATTTCAACGTCGTCCAGCAATGCAACAGGATAGCTTTCCTTTGTTTCTATAAAGGTAAACTCACTGTTCATATAGTGGTCAAAGTCTTTTAGAAGCTTTACAAAGCCTTCTGCTGCAATATACAGGTTAACAAACGGACTGTTGAACTTACAACCCAGGTCGTGTAGGGTGATGCAACCAATACAGCTAGAAGCAATAACGGTCATATCTTTATTTTCTAACCTTTCAGCATCCTTCTTGTTAATTCTGCGACGTGCTATAAGGTTAACCAGCTTTTTAAATTTTTTGAAATACTTTTTTATCATAACGTTTTCCCCTTAAAAATATCTGAGTTCATGTAAAAGAGTACCATAAAAACAATTATATTTCAAGAACAAAGATAGTTGATATATATTTTTTATAATTAAATGTTTATTGATGGTAAAAAGTACAATTGATAGAACATTATTGTTACGACTTCAACACATAGAGGGTTTGTCCAAGAGTTATTACTTATGCTCTTGCACGTTGTGGAGGTAGTGAATATGATTTTAGCTATTTTCACCTTATTTCAGGTAAGGTTTATGTACCCAAGCACCTTGTGCAACGCAGACTTGCAGACTACAAGCTTGATTGTATAAACTCTGTTGCTCCCCTTCTCTTATGGATTCTGTAATGAACGCTCCACCTGCAAAATAAAATAATATAACGTACTTGAGGGAAATACTTTCAAACGCATTTCATCTACAAAAAATTCGTCTATCATACTGTAAAAATCAGATTTTTTTAAACTAATGTATAAAAAACACTTGACAACATATAATTATAATGTTATAATCACCAAGCACTCAAGAGAGAGTATATATCGCGGAGTAGAGCAGCTTGGTAGCTCGTCGGGCTCATAACCCGGAGGTCAGGAGGTTCAAATCCCCTCTCCGCAACCAATAAATACAGGTTACCTTTTGGTAGCCTGTGTTTTTTTGTTCCAGGTAAATTTTAGTCCTGACCGACGGGTTCCCGGGGCAAGCTACTCGACCGCCGCCTGTGGCGGATGCAGGGAGAGTCGCTTGGCGTAGCGGTCAAAATCGTCAGCGACGAACAGGAGCGACCGACGATTTTGGGTACCGCAAGAGGGCAAGAGGAGGTTCAAATCCCCTCTCCGCAACCAATAAATACAGGTTACCTTTTGGTAACCTCTGTTTTTTTGTTCACGTGAGTTTTTGGGGGGATTTGAACCGACCCTCGCCGAAGGCGAACATAATTGGGTGTTCGCGTAGCGAATGATGGGCAAAGCCCATCAAATCCTCTCTCCGCAACCAAATCAGATACCACTATTGATACAATTTGTGTCGATAGTGGTATCGTTGTTTTACTGCGAAAATCGTAGAATCTAAGCCATATATAAAGCATAAGCGTTGCATTTGGGAAATTACCAACCCCTCTTGCAACGCTTTTTTAGTTTATCAACTATACTTTTATTTTATCCGAGTGCTACCATGCTGAAAACGAGCGCAAACAAAGCAACCGTTTCGCAGAGACCTACGACTGTAATATACTGTGAGAAGCCCTTTCCGGTTTCAGCCAATGCATCTGCACCTGCTGCACCTGCTTTACCCTGGAATACTGCAGAGAAAGCCATTGCAAGACCTGATGCAATACCAAGACCAATTAAGAATGCAGGGTCTGCATCTGAAGATTTCATCTGTTGCATCAAAAGAAAACCGTAAATTGTCTGTGTAAGAGGTGCACCAGCAAAAACTGTAAGAATAAACGGTGCAGCCTTATTACTCATATAGCATTTTTTCCAAGCACCAATTGATGCCTGACCGGCAATACCGATACCGATTGCTGAACCAATTGCAGCAATACCCATTGCCAAAGATGTTCCTAATAATCCGAAATTCATAATTATTCTCCTTTGTGATTTAATCTATTTGTTCATTAAATGGTTTAAATTTATGTCCACTCCAGGACATATCAAGATGCGATGAAAATTCTAATGTATTAAGTCTTATACCGTGAACGATAACGGACAGGACATTTAATATCATATTAAGTCCGTGACCAAATACTAAAAGGACAATTGCAATAATCATAAATAAGAAGTTTCCAAGCAGTGGTCCTGCCAATTCATTTACAGTGGCAGCAATAGCAGCACCCGCAAGTCCGACGGCCCAAAGTCGTATATAGGAAACTATATCCGAGAAAACATTAACTACACCAAGCAAGACAGAAACAATATTTGTAAGACTTGCAAGTATAGATTTTACAATGTTTCCTTCGTAATTTGAAAACACAAAACTTAATAGGAAGCCTAACCCTATAAGGATAAGTGCAACTGTACCCACGGGAATACCGCTTATTACAAGTGAAAAACTGAACACTTCAGGATTTACCACAAGGCTTAATACAAGATAGTAGATTCCAAAAAGCTGTAATATTGAACCTATATCACCAAGCATTTTAAGTGATTTTATATTTCTTTTCGCACCCTTTATATGTGCTATGGTCAACTGAACAAGTGCCAACGAGAAACAGAAAATCTGTAAATTCTGTGCTGTGGTAAGCCCTACATCACCTTCTGTCCAGAATGGATGCCATATTCTGTCTTCATAAACATTTGAAATTACAGGAATTGACAAATTCTGAAGCCACTGTGGTATTTGTTCAGGAGAAAGTCCGAACCAGGTACATGTCAGCATTCCCCACAATACCGTTGACAAGCCTAAAAGTCCTATAAGCAAAAATGTTGGTGGAACTGTTTTCTTCGCAATAAGTGATTTTATTATTGGTATTGCTGCAACAACACAGATAAATAGTCCGTATCCGCCATCACCGAAAATAATACCAAAGAAAATCAGAATAAATGCCAGAAACCAACCTGATATGTCATACTCGAAATATCCCGGAACTGCACCTAAAAAGTCAGTTAACGGATAAATAAGGCTTACAAACTTATTGTTTTTAAGTTTAGTTGGCACATCGTCTTCTTGTGTCGGTTCTTCCACGAGAAGTCCCCAAGAATTGGCTCTTGCTGTTTCTTTTAATCTGTCAAGGTTTTCAGTTTCAATATATCCTTTGAAATGTGCAACTGAAACATTTTTGTCATCAGACAGTTGTTCATCTACCATACCGGTTGCATAAATTTCAAATTCTATTTCCTTTTCACAAGCTTTTACAGCATTTTTAAGTGCTTTTGTATATTTTCCGTAAGAAAGGATTTTTTCGTCTAATGATTTAATCCGGTCACCAAGGTTGGATACCTTTTGCCGCATTTCTTCCGTGGACATTTGTGGTAGTTCTAGCTTATAACTATTGAGTGATGCAACGATTTCGTTTTCACCTTCGAATCCCGATTTAATCAACATACATTTTACGGAGTTTTTGCTTTCTGACAACTTAACGGTTTTTACATTTTCTCCCAAGGACTCGTATTCATTTTCAGGCATTTCATAAAATGAAGCATCAATGCCTTTTTCTACTAAATCCTTGATACTTGCAGGTTCAAGCTCACCCCAACTTTTAAGTCGTTCAAGTTCTGAATTAAGAGTAATCATTTCTGCCTGACAGTTTTTCTTTTCGTCTGTCAAAGAAGATATTTCATTTGCAATTCTCAACGCATCAGTAAGACTTAATGCTTCACTCTCAGTGTCTTTTTTGTTTCCGAGAATAAAAACTGCACTTTCAAGCAAAGAAATCTTTTCTTTGAGCTCATTTAAATGGTCACCCGAGCCCTCAGTAATTTCAATATGAATCATTCCAAGTTTTCCGAGCTTTTTAAGTGTTTCTGTTTTTTTATCTCCCATAATAATGAGAGAAACTTTTTTCATAGGAACTATCATAATGCATAAACCTCCTCTCGGGAAGTCTCAGCATTTCGTTGAGCAATTTTGCGTTTTGATATCTTTGAACGAACTACGGCACTGACCTGTTGATCAGCCATATAAATCGATATCTTTTTAATATTCTGTTGTGTTTCAGGGATTTTTACCTTTTCAAACAAGTTGACTCTTTGACTGGTTGCAAGAAGTTCTGCATTCAAAAGTCTCACTTGTTCATCTAACACTTCTGCCTCCAAATCAAGTGACATTGCTCTTTCCATGTGATTTACAGCAATATCAACCCATAAAGGCGTTTCGTACAAATCATAATCTCCTCTTGAAAAGTTTGCTCCCTCGTAAGTCGGAATCGCAACACCTGCAATATTCCCTTTTCCTTTGCGGATATTGCTTACAGTGATTATTCCGTCAGGGAAAACATCCTTTTCACTAAAAACAGCAATCCAATCTCTGAAACCTTTTTCAAGTTTCTCTTTTTCTTCTCTTACTGCTTTAGCTTTTGCTTCAATTGTACGAATTTCTGCTTGAAGTTGTTGTTTTTTTAGTGTCAAAGTAGGCAAATATCTCCGGTACATTTTAAGAGCATCTTTTTGTACCTTTAACTCATTTTTTGTTAATTTGATTTTTGCCACCTTAATCCTCCTTACTTAGGCCAGAATTCATCAGTAAGGTCTGATTTTATACCGGTTTCGTCTTTTTCGAAACAATCAGCTAATATCTCCCAGCCCAAATCAAGGGATTGTTCAAGTGACAAGTTAACTGACAAGTCCATCATCTTGCTTTCGAAAAGGCTACCATATTTAAGAAGTTTTTCGTCCCATTTATTCATTGAAAAGCCCATGTTTTTCTTTTCTAACGTTTCTTTATAAGAAGAATACAGACGAATCATACCATCCATAAGTGCTCTGTGGTCTTTTCTTGTTTTGCCGTTAACATTCTGCTTAAGTCGTGAAAGAGAACCAAATGGTTCGATACGACCACCCTTAAGATAATACTGTCCTTCAGTAATATAACCTGTGTTATCAGGTACAGGATGTGTTACGTCGTCACCGGGCATTGTTGTTACTGCAAGAACAGTAACTGAACCTGAATTTGCAAAGTCAACAGCCTTTTCGTAACGAGCAGCCAACTGTGAATAAAGGTCGCCGGGATAACCTCGGTTAGACGGAACTTGTTCCTGGGTGATTGCAATCTCTTTCATGGCATCAGCAAAGTTAGTCATATCAGTAAGTAATACCAATACATCCTTATCCTGCAAAGCGAACTGCTCTGCAACTGCCAAAACCATATCAGGAATCATCATACATTCAACAGTAGGGTCAGATGCAGTATGAATAAACATAACTGTTTTGCTCAATGCTCCACCCTGAGAAAGTTCATCCTTAAAATAAAGGAAATCGTCGTATTTAAGTCCCATACCACCAAGAACAATTACATCTGCATCTGCCTGCATAGCAATACGCGCCAGAAGTTGGTTATATGGTTCACCTGAAATTGAAAAAATAGGTAATTTCTGCGAAACAACCAAAGTGTTGAACATATCTATCATAGGGATATTCGTTCTCATCATTCGGTTAGCAAGAATTCTCTTAGTCGGATTAACAGACGGTCCGCCGACAGGCTTCATATTCTCTGTAAGTGCTGGTCCTTTATCTCTTGGTTCACCTGAACCATTAAAAATACGACCTAACAAGTCTTCGCTGAATGAAACACGCATTTCACGACCTAAAAATCGCACCTCGTCACCTGTTGAGACACCCTGACCTCCTGCAAAAACCTGAAGAGAAACAAGATCTCCTTCAATTTTATTAACCTGAGCAAGTGATTTGCCGAAACGAGTGTTAATCTGAGCCAATTCCTTATACTGAACATTATTAGCTCTTACAGTAATAACGTTACCGGTGATTGATTCAATTCGATTAAAAACTTTATTCATTCTCACTCACCATCCTTAAATAATGTTTCAGCATCGAAGCCTAAATTACCGTTCTTTTCTTTATATAATGTGTCGATTTCTGCCTCAAGCTTTTTAAATGCATCACTCCAGAATTCCGTATAGTTCCAGTCGATAAATTTCTGACGCATACGATTAAGAAAACTACGAGCATCATCTTTGTTGTCTATTTCATATTCACTACCCAAAACATTTATAAGTTTGTCGGTAACATATCGCTGACGCAAAGTACCACAGTTTGCATCAATCAAATCAAAAGAATTCTGCTGAAGATAAACTGCATCAAGCATTTCTGCCTTAAGATAGATTATATAGTCAGAAATGCTTGTACCTTCTTCACCGACAACCTTCATCATAGAGCCGATTTCGTTTCCGTGATGAAGAAATTCTTTACAATAATCTGATTTTTTGCTATCAATAACACTTCTATATTTTGACCAAGAAATAAGTGGGTCAATAGCAGGATATTTTCTTGCATCTGAACGCTCACGGGATAATCCATGAAAAGCTCCAACAACCTTTAATGTTGCTTGTGTCACGGGTTCTTCAAAGTTACCGCCTGCCGGAGAAACCGTACCTCCGATTGTGACAGAACCTGTACTTCCGTCAGGCAAGCGAACATAACCTGCTCGTTCATAAAAGGCTGCAATATACGATTCAAGATATGCAGGGAATGCCTCTTCACCCGGGATTTCTTCAAGTCGTCCTGACATTTCACGAAGCGCCTGTGCCCAACGAGATGTTGAGTCTGCCAAAAGAAGAACATTGAGTCCCATCTGTCGATAATATTCCGCAAGTGTCACTGAAGTATAAACTGAAGCTTCACGAGATGCAACAGGCATTGATGAAGTATTACAGATAATAATTGTACGTTCCATAAGTGAACGACCTGTTTTTGGGTCAGTAAGTTCAGGGAATTCTGTCAATGTTTCAACAACTTCACCTGCACGTTCACCACAAGCGGCAATTATAACAATATCAACATCTGCATATTTTGAAGTTGTATGCTGTAGCACTGTTTTGCCTGCACCGAATGGTCCTGGAGTACAATATGTTCCGCCTTTTGCCACAGGAAAGAATGAGTCAATAAGTCGCACCTTTGTTTCCATTGTTTCGACTGGTGCTAATCTTTCGCTGTAACATTTAACAGCTCGTTTTACAGGCCATTTAAAGGACATGGAAACAGAGATTTCTCGTCCACGTTCGTCAGTTAAAACTGCAACTGTTTCTTTTACCGTATATTCGCCTTTTTCTACGATTGATTTTAATATATATTTTCCAAGAAGATAAAACGGAACAAAAATTTTATGGGTGAATGGGCCTTCGGGAACTGTACCGATGTACTCACCTGCTCGTAAGGTGTCACCAACTTTTGCAACAGGTGTAAATTCCCATTTTTTCTCAGAATCAAGTCCGTCAGCATAAATGCCACGTTCCAAGAACCAACCTGCTTGTTCTGCCAATACAGGTAATGGATTCTGAAGGCCATCATAGACCTGACCCAACAAGCCTGGACCAAGTTCTGCTGACAACATATCACCGGTAAATTCAACATCGTCACCGCACTTAATACCGTCAGTCATTTCATAAACCTGAATCTGTGCAATATTACCTTTTATACGGATAACCTCACTTTTAAGTGTAGTGCCACCAACTTTAACAAAGCATATTTCGTTCATTGAAACATTGCCTTGAAATTCAACAGACACAAGGTTACCGTTTATGCTTACAACCTTTCCTGTATTTACGGTCATTATATAGCCTCCAACCTATCTCCATTCATAATGGAGTTGTAAATATTTTTATATGCGATTTCACCAGCATTTGTATCAAACTGTTTTATGTGTGAAATCAGTTTCAATTTAAGTCCGTAATAATACACAAATTCCTCTGAAAAATTATCCATTGGTCTGAGAGATTCTAAAAACTCTAAACGATAATTATTAAGAAATCTTTCTGCTTCAAGAGGACTTTCAATCTCAACAGCAGTATTTGCTGTTTTTATAAGTTCATTTGATAACGGAATATTTTCTGCATCAAATGACTTCTTCATCTTGTCTGCCCTCACCTTTGCCAGAGCAAGACGTAAATTTCTTTCACCATTGTTCCATTTTTCTATTAAAGATGAACTTGATTTTTCATAATTTTTTGACGGTAAAATAGTCATTTTATTGATTTCATTCTGTATTCTTTTGCCTGCAACCTGATTGCACAACTCAAAAAAACGTTCTTCCGTAATCGGTAACGACATATTTTCACTGATTCCATCCAAAGACGGCAACTGTGATATCAAATAATATTCTGACATAATTATTCCGCCTCTTTCAAAAGTTTAACAACCTTTGGACTGAGATAATTTGACATCATATCCACAACAGCCTCAGTAGAATAATCGTAATATGCACCACCGTTATTAACTGCAACACGGAATCCACCATCAAAATTATCATTAGCTTTAAGAGTAACACCCTTTGAAATTCTTGCTTTCAGAGAAGAAAATGCAGTTTTTTCCAAAACTTCCACATCGTTACTGTTTAAAATAACTTCAATGTTCTCCACATCAGGCTTATTTGCCCAACTCTCAACAACATTTATAACAATTTGTGCTAATGAATCAGGTGAATACACAGCATTTACAGTTTCACCAACAATGGCTTTAAGTTCTCTTGTAACGCTTTCTCTAAAAGAAATGAGAAGATTTCTTCCTGCCTGACGGATAGCATCATCACTTGACTTCACCATTCGTTCATTTTCGATTTTAGCATCAGCAAGAATTTTTTCTGCCTGTGCCTTTGCATCGGCAATAATCTTTTCAGCCTCTGCCTTTGCAGAATCAACAATGTTGTTTGCCTCGGTTTCTGCTACTGCAACACCATCTTTTTTAATCTGGTCAATAAGTTCCTGTAATTGTATTTCCATAAGGTTATCTCCTTTTTATTCCATATTTATTTTTTAAAAAAATAATGGAACCAAAATCCTCTGCAGACAGCTGGTTCCATTAAATATATTTTTAACTTAATTTATTATAACATACCTTCCTTTTTTGTCAAGACTTTGAAGTGTACGACAAAAGGTAAAAACAGGTTGGTTTTCTTATAAGATAAATAAACACATAAGGGATACAGAAAAATGCAACACTAGTTGTAAAAATGACGAATTGTATCAAATAGCGTAGTCAATGCCAATAATAAAGGATACCCTATTGGGTGTCCTTTATTTTTTGTTATGTTGTTATTCAGGAGATTTGAACCGATCCTCGCCGAAAGCGAACATAATTGGGTGTTCGCAAGTTTGCTTGCGAATGATGGGCAAAGCCCATCAAATCCCCTCTCCGCAACCAAAAATCCTCATTCGTAAGAATGGGGATTTTACCACTTTTCACTATTCTCTTTTCACTATTCTCTACGCTTCAGGATATAGGATTTTTGGAAGTACTAAGTAACAGTGAATAGTGAAGAAGTATTTTGCAAGGCTTTGCCTTGCGCTTTTTACTTTTAGGAAGTATAATGAGTTCAAGAGCTGATAGTGACAAAAGAAAATCCTTCGATGATAAAATCAAAAGATTTCGCACTTGATGTGATAAATGTATGCAAAGAGTTACGAGTGGCTCGGTGTGTATTATGTGGAGGTAAGCTGTTTGAATTTCCCGCGTTTAAAAAATGCGTTATTATGCAGAATTCTTGTTTATGTAGTTGTTCTTGGTGGCTTTATTGCTCCCATCATTATCGTTGCAAATTTAAATTTTGTTTCGGAAGAAGTAAAGCTCATTGTCGGTATAGGCTTAGCAGGTAGCCTTTCGATATTTCTGATTAAGAATTTTGTTTTGTTGATGGCAATGGATGTTTGGTTAGGAATGTTACATTGTCACAATACTGCAAGAAAATGTTTTACGTTACCTACATCTTTTTCAGCGCAAAAAGTTGAGAAGAGAATCAATCACTTTGGCAAGGGATATGAGCATTCTTCCATTTCTCCTCATCCCGAAACACTTCGATATAAAAGCGATGCTCCATTAACGACATGTTCATGCGGAATTGAGAAGGTTATTGCAGTTTACCATATTGATTTCCTGGATAAAAGCCAATACCTGTCGATCGTGAATTCTGCCTTAGTAAATTCCAAGGCGTTAAAGGGCAAAAAGAAGCATCTTTTTCTTGACAAAACACAAAAAAAAGCTCCATTAAACCGTGTTACCGTAATTGTGATATTCGCCAAACAAGTAGATGAGAATTTGAGAAAAAGTTTGTTTGATGTGGTTTGTAAAAACGGTGGAGACGGATTTGATACAACGAGACTTCCCTGTGTGGTAGATTTAGAAAAACGAATCTGTACGTTCGACAGTCTGCGAATCCCATATACAGGTTTTCAATATCCCGTAAAAAACCGCGGTATAAGAATTATTCGGAAATATTTGTTTAACAACAAGCTCACTTTTGCTGATTCACCAAATACGCTTGATCCCATCGAAGATGCAGATCCCCAACAAAGCCTGTGGAGTTTTTGGAGAATGGTAAAAAAAGATTTGATTTCTGATAACGCTGAATTAAAAAAACGCTTCAAAAAAATGGAGCATAGGGACATCATTTTTGAAGATGGCTATATTTATTTGAAATGGGAAGACCATGGTCTTTGGCTTTCTGTTGAATTAAACGAAGAACTGAGAACGGTGGAAATTGATACCATTAATTTATGGGATTATCCTAAATCCCACAAAATTGCAAAAGCGACTATAAAAGAAATTAAGACCTTAATCAACACTTATTTTGCCCGAATAGGATACACCACAAAATACGTTTCTTATGAATGATATCTTTTTTCGGTACAACTTGCAAAAAAATATTATGCTATACTCTAATCATATAAGGTAGGTGCTTTTATGAATCATACAGAACAATGGATATGGCTTCCTAAGAGCGAATACGGTAACGAGCCACATAATATTTACAGTGCACTTGATAACGACAAAGAAAGTGAATTCGTCGTTGCAGATTTTCTGAGAGAATATAATTTCCCGGCAAAGGTAGTTTCTGCTTCTTTACGTTTTAGTGGTGATTGTGTTTTCCAGCTATATTGTAACGACAACATTGTTGCTACCGGTCCTGCTTGTGTGGGTGGTGATTTCATAGGTAACGAAACCGTTCGTGAAAATCATTATGCATTTGAAGCAGTAATTGAGCCAAACGCTCCTTACCTTAAATTTTTTGCACGTGTGAAAGCGTTACCTTCACAGATTTGTGAATATTCAAAAGGTCACGGCGGATTTATGCTTTCTGCAATTGTTACCCTCATAGACGGCACCAAACAAGAAATACACACAGACGAAAGCTGGCTTGCAAGGAAAAACGGAGCGTATACAGGTGTTACATCATTTGACGGCAGAATCAATGCTGACAAATACGTAAACGCCCAAATTATTGAAAACATTTGGAACACGGAAACTACACCTATCCCTGTAAGAGAAGAAAAAGAATTGTTTTGTGAAAACAGCAACATCCTTTTAGCTCCATTTGAGGAAAAAACAGTATTTCTTGAGCTTGATAAAATATGGGCAGGCTTTTTACATATTAAGAGTGAGACACAAGGAGAAATATCGGTTAAAGCTACTTGCAGAGAGCTGAGCGAAGAAGGCTCTACAGAAGAAATTATTCTTAATAACAGCTGTGATTACAGAGGCTTTTACATGCATAGCGCAGGTAACATTACCTTGGATATAAAAAATCTTTCGTCTGACAACGCAGAGCTCACGGTTTCATTTATTGAAACCCACTACCCTGTTTATGAAGAATGTGAAACCGTAACATATGACCACGACCTCAATGCAGTACTTGACACCTGTAAGCATACCCTTAAAATCTGTCGTCAGACACACCACCTTGACAGTCCGAGACATTGCGAGCCTATGGCTTGCACAGGCGACTATTACATAGAAAGTCTTATGACTATGTTTTCGTTTGGTGATATGCGTCTTGCTGAATTTGATCTTGTGCGTACAGCTATTATGTTAGAAAGAGAAAATGGCAGGATGTTCCACACAACGTACAGCTTAATATGGGTGAGAATGCTTTATGACGTGTATATGGCAACAGGTAACATAAGTCTTCTCAAACGTTGTCAAAAGGGCTTAGAGCTTCTTTTAAAGCGTTTTGAAACGTACCTTGGTGACAACGGTCTTATTGACAATCCACCAGACTATATGTTCATAGACTGGATATTTATTGACGAAATTTCTATGCATCACCCACCAAAAGCATTAGGGCAAACTTGTCTTAATATGTTTTACTTTGGTGCTTTAGGCTTTGCAGAAAAGATATTTAATATTCTTGAAATTGAAGCTAAAGCACAAGCCTGTAAGAATAAAAGAAAGCGTGTTCAAAAGGCTATAAACAGCACCCTCTTTGACAAAGAAAATGGCTTATATTTTATGGGACTTAATACGCCTGAGGAAGCATCTGAAACGTGGAAATGGATGCCCAAAAACACGAGCAAGCGTTATTACCTGAAGCACGCAAATATCTTAGCTGCGCACTTTGGCGTATGCGACGACGAAACGGCAAAAGGACTTATTCACAAAATAATGGCAGACGAAATCGAGGGGGATTGTCAACCCTATTTCTTACACTACCTACTTGAAGCAATATACCGACTTGGTTTAAGAGATGAATATACAATTCAGGTTTTAAACCGTTGGAAAGAGCCTGTGAAAGAATGTCCAAAGGGCTTGGTCGAAGGCTTTATAGCGCCCGAACCAACTTACGCCTTTGACCACAGTCACGCGTGGGGTGGAACTCCCCTTTACTCACTACCAAAAGCTTTAATGGGGTTAGAAATAACCAAGGCAGGTATGAAGGAAATTACTCTTTCACCGAGTCTTCTTGGTTTAGAAGCCGGAAAAGCAGAGCTTCTTACACCATACGGTAAAGTAATTTGTGAATTACAAAAAGGAAAAGAGCCTGTTATCTTCTATCCAAAAGAAATTGAAGTAACAATTATATAAAAAATACCGCAGAATGTTTTTCGTTAACACTCTGCGGTTATTTTTATTCTTTAAACTCTACAAACTTATAGCCTTCAAGGGTTTGGATATATTTTGCAAGTCGTTCATAAAGCGGCTCGGCTTTTTCACCGAAACGTTCTTTAACAAGCTTACCGATTTCAATTATATCCTTTTCGCCATCAAGAACAGGCCATATAAAGTTACCCATTTCATCAAGGTGAATATAGCTTACCTTGGGCTTTT